>NZ_DASXQG010000048.1:0-60222 GCF_036493135.1 Nocardioides sp.
CACCCGGACCGGCTCTCGGGCGGCCAGCAACAGCGCGCGGCCGTCGTACGAGCGCTGGCGACCGAGCCCTCGCTGGTGCTTCTCGACGAGGTGACCTCCGCGCTCGACCCGGAGCTGGTCGGCGAGGTCCTCGACATCATCCGGGACATGGCCGGCGCCGGGACCACGCTGATCCTGGCCACCCACGAGATGGCGTTCGCCCGGGACGTCGCCACCGCGGTCTGCTTCCTCGACGAGGGACGCATCCTCGAGCATGGTCCTCCCGCCGAGATCTTCAGCCAGCCACGCGAGGAGCGCACGAGGCGGTTCTTGACGCGGGTGCTGCCCCCGTCATGAGCCCGGCATGATCGAGGTCATGGAACTCGGCCAGGGGACAGGTCCGCTGCGAGGCGTCAAGGTCGTGGAGCTGGCAGGGATCGGGCCGGGACCGCACGCGTGCATGATCCTGGCCGACCTCGGCGCCGACGTGATCCGCATCGACCGTCCCGGCGGTCAGGCACTGACCGGCGGACCGCACGACCTGCTCAACCGCGGGCGCCCCAGCGTCGCGCTCGACCTCAAGCACCCCGACGGCGTCGCCACCGCGCTCGACCTCGTCGCGGGCGCCGACGTGCTCGTCGAGGGCCTGCGGCCCGGTACGACCGAGCGGCTCGGGCTCGGTCCCGACGAGTGCCTCGCCCGCAATCCGCGGCTGGTCTACGGCCGGATGACCGGCTGGGGCCAGACCGGCCCGCTGTCCCAAACCGCGGGCCACGACCTCGGGTACATCGCGATCGCCGGAGCGCTGTTCGGCCTCGGGCAGGACAAGAGCCGCCCGCACTTCCCGGCCAACCTGGTCGGAGACTTCGGCGGCGGCTCGACGTACCTCGTGATCGGGATCCTCGCCGCGCTGCTCGAGTCGCGCCTCTCCGGCGAGGGACAGGTGGTCGACGCCGCGATCGTCGACGGCACCGCGCACCTCAACGCGATGGCGACCGGCTTCCTGGCCGGTGGTGTCCTGCGCGAGGAGCGGGCCGCCAACCTGCTGGACGGCGGTGCGCCGTTCTACGACCTCTACGAGACGGCCGACGAACGACACCTGGCCATCGGGGCGCTCGAGCCGCAGTTCTACGACGAGCTGGTCGCCGGTCTCGGCATCGCGGACACGGCCCCCGGCCGGAACGACCCTGCGCACCACCCCGAGCTCCGCCGGCTCATCGCGGACGCCGTACGTGGGCGTTCGCAGGCCGAGTGGGTCGAGGTGTTCGACGGCACGGATGCCTGCGTCGCGCCGGTGCTGCCGATGACGGAGGCGTTCGGCCATCCGCACCTGGTGGCGCGCGGCACGTTCGTCGAGCGCGACGGAATGACCCAGCCGGCACCGGCCCCGCGCTTCTCACGGACGGCGCCGTCGTTGACGAGCCCGCCACCGGCCAAGGCCGGGCAGGACACCCGCGACGCCCTGCGCGCGTGGGGGATCGTCGACGTCGATGCCCTGCTCGAGTCCGGAGCGGCGGTGCAGGCCTGATGGGCGACCACGTCGACGTCCTGATCATCGGCGCCGGGCTGTCCGGCATCGGCGCCGCCGCGCACCTGACCCGTGCGCTGCCACGCACGTCGTACGTCGTGCTCGAGGCGCGCGAGGTGAGTGGCGGGACGTGGGACCTGTTCCGTTACCCGGGCGTCCGCTCGGACTCGGACATGTACACGATGGGCTACCGCTTCCGCCCGTGGCGGCACGAGGAGGCACTCGGCTCGGGCGAGCGGATCCTCGAGTACCTCCGCGAGACCGCCCGTGAGTACGACGTGGAGCGGCACGTCCGCTACTCCCACCGGGTCGTCCGGACGTCGTGGGACTCCGGCGAGGCCCGGTGGACCGTCGAGGCCGAGCACGGCGGCAGGACGGTGACCTTCACCGCCGGGCTGGTCTGGTCGTGCCGCGGCTACTACGACTACGAGCACGGACACCGGCCGGAGTTCGCCGGCGAAGGCGAGTTCACGGGGACGATCGTCCACCCGCAGCACTGGCCCGCCGAGCTCGACTGGGCGGGCAAGGAGGTCGTGGTCATCGGCAGCGGCGCGACAGCAGTGACTCTCGTCCCGGAGATGGCGCGGCGCGCGTCGCACGTGACGATGCTGCAGCGGTCACCGTCGTACGTGCTGAGCCTCCCGCAGCGCGACCCCTTCGCCGCGCGAGCCCGGCGGTGGCTCCCGGCCGGTCTGGCCCATCGCGCTGTGCGCTGGAAGAGCATCCTGGTCCAGACGGTCTTCTACCGGCTCTCGCGCCGCCGTCCGGAGACCGTGCGGCGGCTCGTGCGCAAGCAGAACGTGTCGCTGCTCCCCGAGGGGTACGACGTCGACACGCACTTCACACCGCGCTACGACCCGTGGGACCAGCGCATGTGCTTCGTGCCCGACGCGGACCTCTTCGACGCCGTACGTCGCGGCGACGCCGAGATCGTGACCTCGACGATCGAGCGCTTCGACTCCGACGGGATCGTGCTGGCCGACGGCCGGCACCTGCACGCCGACGTGGTCGTCACCGCGACCGGCCTGACGCTGTCGCCGTTCGGTGGCATCGAGCTGATCGTGGACGGCGAGAAGGTCGACCCGTCGACCGCGATGACCTATCGCGCGCTGATGCTCAGCGAGATCCCGAACTTCGTGTTCACGGTCGGCTACACCAACGCCTCGTGGACGCTGAAGGTCGACCTGGTCGCGGAGTTCACCTGCCGGCTGCTGACGTACCTGGCCGAGCACGGCTACCGCCGCGTCGTACCCCGGCGCGATCCGACGGTCGGCGAGGTGCCGCTGATGGACTTCACCTCGGGCTACGTGTTGCGTGCGCTGGACCAGCTCCCCCACCAGGGCGACCGCGAGCCGTGGCGGCTGCGGCAGAGCTATCTGCGCGACCGGCGCACGATCCGGCGCGCTCCGCTCGACGACGGCGTCCTCGACTTCTCCTAACCCTCCGGTGAGACAGGGCTCGCGCATGCCGGCGTGGTGCGCGGGTACGTGGTGCGCGAAGGACGACCTTCCAGAGACGAAGGAGCGCACGTGGGACTCGACGACAAGATCAAGAACGACGCCACCGAGGCCAAGGGCAAGGCCAAGGAGGCGGCCGGGTCTGCGACCGGGGACGAGAGCATGGAGTCCGAGGGCAAGGCCGACCAGGGCGAGGCCAAGGTCAAGGAGGCCGCGCGTCACACCAAGGAGGCCGCGAAGAACGTGAAGGACACCTTCAGCAGCTGAGCCGCACGCCGACGAGCGGGGCCTCCGGGGAGGAGACCCCGCCGTGCGTCTCAGGGACGGTCGGACCGGTCCCGGTCGCGCGCGTCGTCGACCAGCCGCCACAGCGACACCAGCCCGACGTACCCGCCGAACACCCCGAACAGCGGGAGGTGCTGGGTGAGTCCGAGGGCGACCATCGCCGCCCCGAGCAGCATCCCGAGCGGGGCGTTCCCGCCCAGCAACCTGACCATGTCCTACGTCCTCTCGAATCGGGCCGCGAGCTCCCTGAGGAGCGCGACGACGTGAGCGATCTCGTCGGCGTCCTCCAGGCCGAGGGCCGGCCCGAGCACGTCCTCGAGTGGCGTCGTCGCCACCCGTGCCGTCAGCGCGGGGATCCTGGCCGAGGGGCGCACCAGCGTGCGTCGCCGATCGGCCGGGTCGGTCTCGGTCAGCAGTGCGCCGCCGTCGCGAAGCCGCGCGACGGCGGCGGAGACCAGGCTCTGCGGCAGGCCCGTGCGCGCCACCACCTCGGAGACCGAGGTGCCGGGATGATCGCCGACGTCGACGAGCACCAGCTGCACGCTGCTCGGCAGCCGGTGGATGCCGGCGCTCGGCGTGGCCTCCTGCCCGAGCCGCATCAGCCGACGGCCCAGGATGTAGAGGTCGAACCCATTCACATCGGAAATGATGCATCGGTTCCGATGCAAAATCAATCCCCGGGTGGTGCGTAGGGTGACGAGCGTGCTGGACGGCGTACGGCGCGGGGTACGCCGCAGCCTGTGGGACCAGGTCCCGCGCGACCATCGCGAGTCCACGCGCGACCTGCGTCGGCGGCAGTGGGTGACGGGCGCGGTCCTCGTGGTCGGCGCTGTCGTGCTCGGGGTGTCGCTGCGCATCGAGCCGGGGAACGACTGGTTCTACCCCGCGACCTTCGGGCTGGCACTCGTCTGGGCCGTCGGCGCCTTCGCCTCCGGGCCGTTGCACCTCGGCCGGACGCTGCACGGGGAGGAGCCGGGGCCGCGTCCGGTCCTGGTCCCGCTGCTGTACGGCGCCCTGCTCGCCGCGTTCTTCGTCGCGGGGGCACTCGGCGTGCGCGAGATGCCGTGGCTCGATCACCAGGTCCAGCACGTGCTCGACCACGCCGACCAGGGCTCGGTGCCGCTGCTCGCGCTGGTGACCGCGGTGAACGGCGTGGCGGAGGAGCTGTTCTTCCGGGGCGCGCTGTACGCCGCGACGCCTCGCTACCCGGTGGCCGTGACCACCGCGGCGTACACCCTCGCGACGCTGGCCACGGGCAACGTGATGCTCGCCTTCGCCGCAGTGGTCCTAGGTGCCGTGCTCGGCCTCGAACGCCGCGCCACCGGCGGCATCCAGGCCCCGGTGATCACCCACGTCGTCTGGTCGCTCACCCTCCTCCTCGCCCTCCCGGCGGTCTTCGGCTGAGCCGAACAGTCCCGCCAGATCGGCTCCTCTGGCCCGACCTCAGCGGCGTTCCAAATGCTCCTCAACCCGAGTCCTCGGCGTCCTCGAGGGCACGCCGAACGGCCTCGGCGTACCGGATCGGGTCGCCGGGGACGATCTCCTCGATCGAGCGATCGGTGACGACGACCTCGGTGCCCATGGAGTCGATCAGGTTGCGGCCGGTGGTGACGTCGACGTCGGTCACGAGCGCGAGCCAGTACGACGAGAGCCGCGGCGTCAGCACCGGCACCTTGACGATCGGCACCGGGTGCCCGCCGGTGACTGCGGAGGCGATCTGGAGCATCTCGAGGTACGTCAGCTGCTCGGGACCGCCGATCTCGAACACGCGGCCCAGTGCCCGGGGCTCGTCGGCCACGCCGACCAGGTACCGGATCACGTCGTCGACGGCGATCGGCTGCGTCCGGGTCGCGACCCATCTCGGCACCACCATCGCCGGCAGGTTCTTGACCAGCTGCCTGGTCAGCTCCCAGGAGACTCCTCCGCGCCCCACGACGATCCCCGCCCGCAGCACCGTGACCGGAACGCCGGCCGCACCGAGCAGGCCCTCAACCTCCCGCCGCGAGCGCAGGTGAGCAGACAGCTCGGCGCTCTCGGCCCCCAACCCGCCGAGGTAGACGATCTGGTGCACACCGGCCGCAGCGGCCGCCTTCCCGAACGTCTCCGCTGCCCGTGCATCACGGTCCTCGAAGTCATCGGCATCGAGCGAGTGGACGAGGTAGTAGGCGACACGGACACCGCTCAGCGCCGCATCGAGCGTCGACTGGTCCTGCACGTCCCCGCCCACGGGGGTGCCGGGCCCGTCGTACTCCTCCGGCCGCCGCGTCATCGCGCGGAGGTCGTGCCCGGCGGCGATCAGGGCGGGCACCAGCCGGCCACCGACGAAGCCGGTGGCGCCGGTCACCAGGATGTCCGTCACGTCAGGCGCCGTACCCCGCACGTGGCGCCCGACACCCGCTCATCGCGCGCGCTTGGCGATGTTGGCGCGCCGGGTGTCGTCCATGCCGGCCTCGTAGGCCTGCACGAGCGAGGCGATCGACAGCGGCTTCAGCCGCTCGACGACCTCCTGGATCTTCTCCGGCGAGACGCCTTGCTCCTTGTAGACCGGCCAGACCCGTGTGCGGAACAGCTCGTACAGCTCCTCCGCGATCGCGCGCCCGTGCGTGGCGTAGACCTCGGCCGCCGCGCGCGCCGCCTCGATCGGGTAGCCGAGGTCGAGCAGGCCGAGCCCGACGCCGAGCTGTGAACGCGAGACCCGGAACCGACCGCGGCTACTCGTTCGCAGGACGCCCAGCGCCTCGAGGGTGTCCAGGTCGGCCGTCGTCAGGCGTCGTCCCGCCTGGCGCTCGAGCTCGGTCCGCGTGCACTCCTGCCAGGAGTCGGCCATCCAGGGCGCGAGCATCGCGCGGTGCAGGGCGATGTCCTCGGGAGAGGCGTTCTCGGGGATGCGCGCGACGTACCTCTCGATCGCCGACAGCGTGAAGCCGTGGCCCTGGAGCTCCTGCACGAGCTGCAGGCGTGCGACGTGGTCGGCGCTGTAGTAGCCGCTGCGACCGCGTCGGATCGGCGGAGGCACGAGCCCCTTGGTGGTGTAGAAGCGCACGTTCCGGACACTCATCCCGATCCGCTCGGTGAGCTCTTCGAGAGTCAACAGCGTGAGCGTCCCCACAGCAGCACCGTCTACCTTGACGACCATGACAGTAAGAGTGTCACAATCGGGAGTATGGCTCCATCCCCACAGCAGACACCCAGGGAAGCATTCGTCTACGACCACCTGCGTACGCCGCGCGGCAAGGGGAAGGCGGTCGGCTCCCTGCACGAGGTGAAGCCGGTCGATCTGATGGTCGGCCTGCTGGACGAGATCCAGACCCGCAACCCGTCGCTCGACACTGAGCGCGTCGACGACGTCGTGCTCGGCGTCGTCTCGCCGATCGGCGAGCAGGGCGGTGACATCGCCAAGACCGCGGCCCTCGCCGCCGGCTACCCCGAGACCGTTGCCGGTGTCCAGCTCAACCGCTTCTGTGCCTCCGGCCTCGAGGCCGTCAACCAGGCGGCCGCTCGCATCCGTAGCGGTTTCGAGGACCTGATCCTGGCCGGCGGCGTCGAGTCGATGAGCCGCGTGCCGATGGGCTCCGACGGCGGTGCCTGGGCGGCCGACCCGGCCACCGCCTTGACCACGGGCTTCGTCCCGCAGGGCATCGGTGCCGACCTGATCGCGACGCTCGAGGGGTGGAGCCGCTCCGACGTCGACGCGTACGCCGCGGAGTCCCATCACCGCGCGGCCAAGGCCTGGGCCAACGGCTACTTCGCCGACTCGATCGTCCCGGTGAAGGACGCGAACGGCGTGACCGTGCTCGACCACGACGAGCTCATCCGCCCCGACACCTCGGTCGAGGGCCTGGCCGGCCTCACACCGAGCTTCGCCTCGATCGGGAAGGATGCGGGCTTCGACGACGTGGCTCTGGAGAAGTACCACTGGGTGGAGCGCATCGACCACGTCCACCACGCCGGCAACTCGTCCGGGATCGTCGACGGAGCCGCCCTCGTGGCCATCGGCTCCGAGCAGACCGGCGCCGACCTCGGCCTCACCCCTCGCGCGCGGATCGTGATGACCGCGGTCTCCGGTGCCGACCCGACCATCATGCTGACCGGCCCGGCCCCGGCGGCTCGCAAGGCCCTGGCCAGGGCCGGCCTCGAGGTCGGCGACATCGACCTGTGGGAGATGAACGAGGCCTTCGCCGCCGTCGCCATGCGCTTCATGAAGGACATGGGCATCACCCACGAGATCACCAACGTCAACGGCGGTGCGATCGCGATGGGTCACCCGCTAGGCGCCACCGGCGCGATGCTGCTCGGCACGCTGATCGACGAGCTCCAGCGTCGCGACCTGCGCCGTGGCCTGGCCACGCTCTGCATCGGCGGTGGCATGGGCATCGCCACCATCGTCGAGCTGGTCTGACGACCATCTGTGACGCGTCGACCGACCATCTGTGACACCTCAACGGAAGAGACCATGACCCAGACCGCCTCTGAGACGACCGCCGTCCGCTACGAGAAGGATGCCGAGGGCATCGTCACGCTCACGCTCGACGACCCCACAGCGAGCGCGAACATGATGACCGAGCTCTACCGCGACTCGATGCATGCGGCGGTCGACCGGCTGTACGACGAGGTGGACGGACTCACCGGCGTCGTCGTCACCAGTGCCAAGAAGACCTTCTTCGCCGGCGCGAACCTGACCCTCATGATGCAGGCGACGCCGGCCGACGCGGCGTCGCTGTTCGCCGGTGTAGAGGCGATGAAGTCCGACCTGCGGCGTCTGGAGAAGCTGCCCCGCCCGGTCGTCGCCGCGATCAACGGGGCTGCCCTCGGCGGCGGCTACGAGATCGCGCTCGCGTGCAACCACCGGATCGTGGTCGACGACCCCTCCGCAGTGGTCGGCCTGCCCGAGGCCACCCTCGGCCTGCTGCCCGGCGGCGGGGGCGTGACCCGCGTGACCCGCATGTTCGGCATCCAGTCCGCGCTGATGGACGTCCTGCTCCAGGGCCCGCGGTTCAAGCCGAACGACGCCGAGGCCAAGGGCCTCGTCGACGCCGTCGTCGCCACTCGCGACGACCTCATCCCGGCCGCGAAAGCCTGGATCCTCGAGCACCGCGACGACGCGGACGCCGCCACCAACCCGTGGGACCGCGAGGGCTACCGCATGCCTGGTGGTACGCCGCGGTCGCCCAAGCTCGCCGCGTTCCTCCCGGCGTTCCCGGCGCTGCTCCGCCAGCAGAACAAGGGCGCGGTCTACCCCGCCCAGCGCGCGATCCTGTCCGCCGCGGTCGAGGGCGCGAGCGTCGACTTCGACACCGCGAGCCGGATCGAGAGCCGCTACCTGACCACCCTGCTCGTCGGACAGAACTTCAAGAACATGACGCAGGCGTTCTTCTTCGACCTGCAGGCCATCACCGCCGGCAAGCTGCGCCCCGAGGGCCACGACCAGTTCAAGGCGACCAAGGTCGGCGTCCTCGGCGCCGGCATGATGGGCGCCGGCATCGCCTACTCGTGTGCCCGCGCCGGGATGCAGGTCGTGCTCAAGGACGTCACCCTCGAGGCGGCCGAGCGCGGCAAGGGCTACAGCGAGAAGCTCAACGCCAAGGGCCTGGAGCGGGGCAAGCTCACCCAGGAGAAGAGCGACGAGATGCTCGGGCGCATCACGCCGACGAAGGACCCGGCCGACCTGGCCGGGTGCGACCTGGTGATCGAGGCGGTCTTCGAGGACCCGAGCCTCAAGCACCAGGTCTTCGCTGAGGTCGTCCCGCACGTCAACCCGGACGCCCTGCTCTGCTCCAACACCTCGACCCTGCCGATCACCGAGCTCGCCACCGGCGTCGAGCGACCCGAGGACTTCATCGGCCTGCACTTCTTCAGCCCGGTCGACAAGATGCCGCTGGTCGAGATCATCAAGGGAGAGCAGACCTCCGACGCCGCTCTGGCCAAGGCGTACGACGTCGTCCTGCAGATCCGCAAGACCCCGATCGTCGTCAACGACAGTCGCGGCTTCTACACCTCGCGGGTCATCGGCACGATGGTGAACGAGGGTCTGGCGATGCTCGCCGAGGGCGTCCCGCCGATGTCGCTGGAGCGAGCGGCCATGCAGGACGGGTACCCCGTCGGACCGCTGCAGCTCACCGACGAGCTGAACATGGAGCTGATCGCCAAGATCGCCCGGGCCACCAAGGACGCCGCTGAGCGCGACGGCACGCCGTACGACGAGCACCCGGGCACCGCCGTCGTCGCCAGGATGATCGAGCTCGGCCGGCCGTCGCGGGTCAAGGGGGCCGGCTTCTACGGCTACGAGGACGGTCGTCGCACGCATCTGTGGCCGGGCCTCGCCGAGGCATTCCCGGTGGCGGACGAGCAGATCCCGTTCGCCGACGTGAAGGACCGGATGATGTTCATCGAGGCGCTGGAGACGGCGAAGTGCTTCGAGGAGGGCGTCATCGAGTCCTCGGCCGCGGCCAACATCGGCTCGATCATGGGCATCGGCTTCCCGGCCAACTCCGGCGGCGCCGCGCAGTTCATGACCGGCTACCAGGCCGTCGACGGTCAGGGTGACGGAGTCGGCCCGATCGGTCTCGACGCGTTCCTGGCACGTGCCGACCAGCTGGCCGACCGGTACGGCGAGCGCTTCCGCCCCACGACGTACCTGCGCGACCTCGCCACGAAGGGCGCAGGGTTCCCCGCCTGAGTGGGGTCAGCGCTTTGGTACGACCATGGTCCGGCTCGCCGGGCCGAGGAAGCCGTTGTGCTCTCCCAGCACGCGGGGTCAGATGGCGACGTCGCGACGGTGGGTCGGACCGTGCTCGTCGCTCGGACCGGCCGGAGCGGGCGGCGCCGCCGTGTGGAGATCGGGCGCCGAGGAGCGGAACAGGTAGACGCCGCGGACTCCGTCACCGTCCGGCTCACGCCACCAGGCGACGTGCTCCAGCGTCCAGCCGAGCTCCTCGATCTGACCGAGCAGGTCGGTGGCTCCCCGGCGCCGTCGTCCCCGCCGCCCGGCCGCAGAGCCATCGGTGTACGACGCGACCGTGACGTGGTCGAGCTCCACCTGGAAGAAGCGGTCGCCCCTGAGCCTGGCCAGGGCAGCGAGCTCGACCGGTGAGGCCGCGCCGTCGGCGGCGTCCGCCATGGCGAGCGGAAGCTCGGTGGGCGCAGGCGTCGGCTGGCCGGTGGTCGGAGTCGCGACGGACCGGCGTTCTCGAGCTCGATGCCTTGCCATCAGGCAGCCTCCCCCGAAGCTTGTCAGGCGAGCACCAGCACGATACGAAACTCGGCCGAGGAAAGGGGGCGAACCGCCGAAGGCTTTACCTGCATCCTCCGGCGCGTCGGAGGCCGACCGCGCGCCGCGTGACGCCGTACCCTCGCTGCGTGGCTCAGTACGAGCAGGAGCTCGAGGGTGACGTGAACGGTCTCGTGGCTCACCTCGACCAGCAGATCCTTCGCGGCAGCGTCAGCGCGAACGTCGAAGACAGCTCCGACCACACGATCGGGGACGCCCGGATGGTCGTGCGTGTCTATGAGCGGTACAGCGCCTTCGGCGGCAACCGGGTGAGCCTGAACATCAGCATCCTCGCGGTCGGGGGCCGACTGGCGGTCAGCGCCATCACCGCCGGCGGCAGCCAGGCGGTGTTCTTCAAGATCAACACCGTCGGCGAGGAGAACTTCCTGAACAAGGCCGTCGACGCGCTCCGCAGCTACGCGGCCTGATCCCGGGGATGGCCCGGCCGGCCCGGGACGGCCTTTTTCCGGTTCGGGAGTCAGAACTCCGATCGGTTGAGAGGATTCTCGGCGTGACTCAACCCCCCGTCGTCGACGTGCGCAGCCTGCACGTGCGCTTCGGCGAGGTCGAGGCCGTTGCCGGCATCGACCTCGAGGCGTACCCCGGTCAGGCGACCGCGCTGCTCGGGCGCAACGGCGCCGGCAAGTCGACCACCATGCGTGTGCTGGCCGGCGTCGTGCCGCCGACCGCCGGCACCGTGTCCGTGGCCGGTCTCGACATCCGCAAGGACACCGTGGCCGTCAAGCAGCTCAGCGGCTACTGCCCCGACGTGGGTGGCCTCGTCCCGCGGGCGACCCCGTGGGAGCACCTCCAGCTCAGTGCGCGGCTCCGGCGCCTCAGCCGCTGGGAGGAGCGTGCGCGTGACCTGCTCGAGCGCTTCGAGCTCGGTGACGTGATGAACCGGGTGACCGGCGGGTTCTCCCACGGCATGGGTCGCCGGCTGTCCGTCGTACTGGCGGCGATGCACGAACCCCAGGTCCTGCTGCTCGACGAGCCGTTCGACGGCGTCGACCCGATCGGGGTCGAGGCGACGTTCGAGGTGATCGCGGACGCTCGCGCTCGCGGGGCGACGATCCTGCTCTCGACCCACCTGCGTGACCTCGCGGTCCAGGCGTGCGGCACGGCGCTGGTTCTCCGCGGTGGCTCGCGGGTCGCCGCGGTCGACGCCGACGAGATGGCCGGCGAGGAGGGGGCACGTGCCTACCGCGCTCTCCTCGACTGACGCGGACACGTCGTACGCCGCTCCCGGCCGGCTCGCCTCGGCCCGCCGCGCCGTCGTCGACGTCGCGATCCTCTTCGAGTTCCGCAGGCAGGCGGTACGTCGTCGCCACCTGTCGCGCGTGCTGTCCCTGGTGTTCGTGGCGATCACCCTGGGAGCGGCGGTCGTGCCCGCCTTCATGCCCGGTGCCCACGGGGCCGGCCGGGCGTTCGACATCCTGTTGCTGACTCCGACCCTCATGGCCGGCATCCTGATCCTGAACATGGGCTCGGCGATCGGCTCCGGAGGCGGACGCGAGCTGATCTCCCGTGACCAGGCCGGTCCACACCCGATCAGCCCGACCACCGACCACCTGGGCGCGCTGCTGCTCGCACCGCTCAACATCGCGTGGATGATCCAGGCCTGGGTGCTGCTCGGCGCGGTCTCCTACTCGGTGATCCCCGGCCGGTTGGTGCAGGCCGAGGTGACGATGGTCCTCTGGATCGTGATGGGGACGGCGCTCGGGCAGGTCATCGCCTGGACGGTGGAGGCCGTCCGCCGCGGACCCGGAGGCATCGCGGTCTCGCGCGGAACTCTGGTCGCGGTCGCATTGGGGGCAGGCGTGATCCAGCTCACCGGGCACACCACGCGCCTGCTGGACCGGTTGCCGACCGTGTGGTTCCTGGCCGGCGGGACGAGTTCCCCGCTCAGCTGGCGCCTGTGGGAGACCGTCCTGGTCCTGCTGACCGGCATCGTGGCCGCGCTGGTGGCGGGGGCGGTCCCTGCCCACGTCGCCGCCAGGCGGATGGCCCGTGACGAGGCGCGCATGGAGACCGACCAGCACGCGCCGCGGCCGATGCCGCGCAGTGTGTTGGGGATCCTGGTCCGCACGGACCGCGCGTCCGTGTGGCGCTCGGTGCCGATGCGCCGCGGCGTACTGGTGCTCGCCGTCGGCCCCGGCCTGGTGGCGTTGTTCGGCGACCTGAAGTGGGCGCAGATGACGATCCTTCCGGGGTTGGTCGCCTCCGGTGGGGCGCTGCTGTTCGGCGTCAACGCCTGGTGCCTCGACGGCCGCGGTGCGCTGTGGCGCGAGAACCTGCCGGCACCCGCGACCACCCTGTTCGACGCCCGCACGCTGGTCCTCGCCGAGTTCCTCGGCATCGCCGCCCTGATCACCATCCTGGTCGGCGCCCTGCGGGCCGGGGTGCCGAACCCCCAGGAGCTGGCCGCCCTCGTCGCCACGCTGGTCGTGGTGACCCTGCAGGTGGTCGGCGCCGCGCTGCGCTGGTCGCTCCTGCACCCCTATCCGGTCGACCTCCGCTCGGCGCGGGCGACGCCTGCGCCGCCGGCCGCGATGGTCGGCTACTCCGCGCGGCTGGCGACCTCGACGACGTTCACCGGACTGGTCTTCTCCGGCTGCGCGCACGTGCCCGACTGGCGGCTCTCGCTGATCGTCGCGATGCCCTGCCTGCTGTGGTCGGCGACCCGGCTGGTCCGCACCCGACACCGCTGGGAGGACCCGGTCACCCGCGCGCGGGTGGTCAGCACGGTCGCCGCCTGACGCCGAAGTGGGAGCTGTCCGCCATCGAAGGGCGAGTCCTCCGCGCCCCGGCGGGCGGAGAAGTCCCATCTGGGGCCTGGGAAAGGCCCACTTCGGTACCGGAGAAGGCCCACTTGGGCACCGGAGAAGTCCCACCTCGGATCGCTAGGGTCGGGCGTATGGACTTCGCCCCGTCCGCCCGAGCCGCCGACCTCACCGCTCGGGTGGCCGAGTTCATGGCCACGGAGGTCAGCCCGATCGAGCCGGCCTACCACCGCGACCTCGCCGAGGCACGCCGTACCGGCGATCCGTGGACACCGCTCCCCGTGCTCGGCGAGCTCAAGGCGAAGGCACGCGAGCGCGGGCTGTGGAACCTGTTCCTGCCGAAGGAGCACGCCGCTGAGTACGCCGCGCGCTTCGGCACCGACGGCGGCGAGGGACTGACCAACGTCGACTACGCGCCCCTGGCCGAGCAGATGGGGCGGTCGGCGATCGCCCCGTTGGTCCTCAACTGCAACGCACCGGACACCGGCAACATGGAGGTGCTGCTGAGGTACGGGTCCGAGGAGCAGCGCGCGCGGTGGCTGGAGCCGCTGCTGGACGGGCGGATCCGCTCTGCGTTCACGATGACCGAGCCCGACGTGGCGTCGTCCGACGCGACGAACATGGAAGCCACGTGCGTCGTCGACGGTGACGAGATGGTCGTCAACGGCCGCAAGTGGTGGTCGACCGGCGTCGGCAACACCGAGTGCAAGATCCTGGTCTTCATGGGCGTCACCGATGCGGACGCCGACCGCCACCACCGGCACTCGATGGTGCTGGTGCCGTTGGACACCCCCGGCGTCACGGTGGAGCGGCTGCTCAACACGATGGGCCTGTACGACGAGCCGCTCGGCCACGGCGAGGTGTCGTTCACCGACGTCCGGGTGCCGCTGTCGAACGTGATCTCGGGGCCGGGCCAGGGGTTCGCGATCGCCCAGGGACGGCTCGGTCCCGGCCGGATCCACCACTGCATGCGGCTGATCGGCCTGGCGGAGCTCGCCCTCGAGCTGGCGTGCCGCCGCGGCCTCGAGCGCACGGCGTTCGGGAAGCCGCTGGTGAACCTCGGCGGCAACCGCGAACGCATCGCCGACGCACGCATCGCCATCGACCAGGCCCGGCTGCTGGTCCTCGACGCCGCCTGGAAGCTCGACCGGGGCGGCCCGATGAACGCGCTCAGCGAGGTCTCTGCGATCAAGGTCGCCGTGCCGAACGTGGCGCAGCAGGTCATCGACATGGCGATCCAGCTCCACGGCGGTGGCGGGATGTCCGACGACTTCCCGCTGGCCGGGGCGTTCGTGAACGCCCGGGCTCTGCGGCTCGCCGACGGGCCGGACGAGGTGCACCGCGGGATGGTCGCGCGCCTCGAGCTCGGCAAGTACTCATGAGCCGGGTGCTGGTCACCGGGGCCGCGTCGGGTCTCGGAGAGGCGCTGACCCGAGCCTTCCGTCAGCGCGGGGACGAGGTGCTCGCGACGGATGTAGCGGGAACGGGTGGCGTCGAGACAGGCGCCAGGGCGTCCTCCTCAACCATCCGAAGGCTCGACATCACCTCCGACGACGACTGGGCCACGGCTCGGGAGTGGGTCGACGAGCACTGGGGCGGGCTCGACGTCCTGGTCAACAACGCCGGCGTCGCGGGTGGCGGCCGGATCGACGTCGCGGGCATCGACGAGTGGCAGTGGATCATCGACGTCAACCTGCTCGGCGCGGTGCGTGGGTGCCGGACGTTCACGCCGGTGTTCAAGCGACAGGAGTCGGGGACGATCGTCAACGTCGCCTCGCTCGCCGGGCTCGTGCACCCGGCCGGGATGGCGTCGTACAACGCGGTGAAGGCCGGGGTCGTCGCACTCACCGAGACCCTCGGCCACGAGCTCGCGGCGTACGGCGTGACCGCGCACGTGGTCTGCCCGTCGTACTTCCGCACCAACCTGCTCTCCTCGCTGCGCGGCGCCGACCTGGCGCTGGGAGCGGTGGTGACGCACCTGGTCGAGAGCTCGCCGTTCACCGCCGACCAGATCGCGACCGCGGTGCTCGCGGGGATCGACGCCGGCGACGAGGTGATCCTGCCTGACCCGATGGCGCGCGCGGCGTACGACCAGAAGCTCCGCGACCGGCCGGCGTACGACGCGCAGCTGCGGCGTCAGGCGGCCCGGCTCCGCGAGCTCGACGGTGCGCCGAGCGAGTAGGGATCTGGTGACACGCGCCCCAACCGGTCGAACCTGGGGCATCGTTGACCCATGACGGCCGGGTACGACGACTGGGCCGCGGCGCGCACGCCGCCGCTGCTCGCGTTCGCGGCTGCCTTGGTCGACGACGACGCCGTCGCCGAGGCGGCGGTCACCCGGGCCCTGGCCCGCACCCGCGTCAGGTGGCAGCGGGTCTCGCGCGACGATCCCGACCTGGAGGCCCGCCGGTTGGTCGTCCGGGCGTGTGCGAGCCCTCGCCGTGCCGCCGTGGTCCTGCGCGTGCTCGAGGAACGGTCGGACGGCGAGATCGCCGAGGTGCTGCACTGCTCCGAGTCGGCCGCCCGGCGCCACCTCCAGCGCGGCTTCGCCGACGTCCATCAGCAGGGCGTGCCGGCCGACCAGCGGGCGGGGATGCGTGAGGAGGTCGTCGCCCGGGCCGGATCCGCGCCGACACAGCTGCTGACCCGCCCCGTCACACCCGACACGACCGGCTCCCCGCCCCGACGCCGCCGCGGCCCCGGGCTCACCGCGCTCGCCGTCCTGGCTCTCGTCGGTGGTGTCGCCTTCATCGCCCACGAGTCGCGCACGCCGAGCGGCGTGATCCGCTATCCGAAGGTCGACGTCCCGCAGGCCTGGCGCTACGAGTCGTACGCCGGCGTCCAGCTCCGGGTGCCGGACACGTGGGGTTGGGGCAGCTCCCCGATCCGGTCGAGCTTCTTCCGCGGACCGCACCACCTCGGGTCGTGCGGCACCAACCAGGCGGCGGTGCTCTCGCCGGCCGACACCTCGTCGTACGTCTCGACGCTGACCGGGTTCGTCGGCCGGCCGGCCGTGACGAACCAGCGGTGCATGTCCTGGGGCTCGTCCGGGACGATGCCGTCGGCGGACGCCGTGTGGTTCGACTCGCCGTTCCGGGTCGGCGTGAGGTCGCTCGGCTCGACCATCGCCGAGACCCGCGCGGTCGGCGACCAGCGCATCACCGCGTTCTCCCCGGAGTCGTCGATGCGCCGGCAGATCCTGGGCACCGTGGAGCAGGTCGACGTCGACGGCAACGGCTGCCCGAGGCAGGCGGTCCTGCGCCCGACAGCGGGCCCGCGCGCGCTGAAGCCGGACTCGCTGTCGGTGTGCGTCTACTCCCAGGACACCGGCGTCTCCACCCTGATGTACTCCCAGCGCCTGCCCGGCGCGGCGGCGAAGGCATACGGCGCCCACCTCGCCGCGGCCCCGACCACGCCGGACTCCACGGCGAACTCCACGTGCGCGACGCCCAGCGGACGCTGGGTGGCGCTCGCGCTGACCGGTGACGCCGGCACCCGATGGGACGTCGCGAACCTGGGGTGCGCACGGATCGCGAGCGCCGACGCGGGCTCGGCGGCGCTGACTGTGGAGACCGTGCGCGACTGGGCCGTCGGCGGTGTGACGGCGTACCTGAGCGCGCCGCGGGGCGGGGACGACGTACTGCAGACGTACTTCCGGGCACCGGCGAGCTGACCGAACGGTCCCGACATACTGGGCCGGTGAGCACCGCCGACGAGTCGCGTCCGGTCCGCGAGGAGGACGCGGTCGACGTCGGGGCCGTGCTCCGCTGGCTCCGCACGCACACCGAGGCCGACGTGCCGGACGGCGTCCCGGAGGTGCGGCAGTTCCCAGGCGGTGCCTCCAACCTCACCTATCTGTTGCGGTGGTCCCGACCAGGCTCGACGTACGACGCGCACGAACTGATCCTCCGTCGGCCCCCGGTCGGCGCGAAGGCGCGCGGCGCGCACGACATGGGTCGCGAGTACCTCATCCAGCACGCGCTCGGGCCGGTCTACCCGTACGTCGCCGGCATGGTCGGCCTGTGCACGGACGAGTCCGTGCTGGGCTCCGACTTCTACGTCATGGAGCGGCTCGACGGCGTGATCCTGCGCAAGGACCCGACCTTCGAGCTGTCGCCGTCGGGTGCGTCGACCCTGTGCGAGCACGCGTGGAGGGCGCTGGTCCGGCTGCACGAGGTCCACGTCGGGCAGGTCCCGGCCCTGGCGTCGCTCGGCCGCGGCGAGGGGTACGTCGCGCGTCAGGTGTCCGGATGGACCGACCGCTTGCGCCGAGCCGCCACCGACGACCTCGGCGACTGGGGCGAGCTCACCGCGTGGCTCGACCGGCACCAGCCGGCCGACTCCGGCCAGTGCCTGATCCACAACGACTGGCGCTTCGACAACCTGGTGCTGGACCCCGACGACGACCTGCGGGTCACCGGCGTCCTCGACTGGGAGATGGCGACGGTCGGCGACCCGCTGATGGACCTCGGCGGCGCACTGGCCTACTGGATCCAGGAGGACGACGACCCGTTCTACCGCGAGTTCCGCAGGCAGCCGACCACGGTGCCGGGCATGTGGACGCGGCAGCAGGTCATCGACTGGTACTGCGCGCGTCGGGGCATCGAGATGACCCGGGAGCGGTGGCGGTTCTACGAGGCGTTCGGGCTCTTCCGGCTGGCGGTGATCATCCAGCAGATCTGGTACCGCTTCGTGCAGGGTCAGACGCACAACCCCGCGTTCGCCGGGTTCGGCGAGGCCGTGGGCTACCTCGAGCAGCGCACCCGGCGAGTGGTGAGCGCCTGATGGGGGTGGTGCTGCTCGTCCGACACGGCCAGGCGTCGTTCGGCGCCCACGACTACGACGTACTGAGCGAGACCGGGGTCGAGCAGAGCCGGGTGCTGGGCCGTGCCCTCGCCGGGCAGGGCGTCACGCCGTACGCCGTCGTGCACGGGGCGATGCGGCGACAACGCGACACCGCGACCGCGATGCTCGAGGGCGGTGGCTGGTCGGTCACGCCCGAGCTCGACGAGGGCTGGAACGAGTTCGACCACGTCGCCGTCGTCGCGCAGACTCTCGACGGACGGGAGGTCGGCACCGACCGGCGGGCCTTCCAGAGGGTCTTCGAGGAGGCCACGTCGCGGTGGTCCGGGGGCGAGCACGACGACGAGTACGCCGAGTCCTGGCCGGCGTTCTTCGCCAGGGCGAACGAGGCGCTCGATCGGGCCTTCGCGCGGGACGACGTGACCATCGTCGTCTCCTCGGGTGGCCCGATCGCTGCGGTCGCCGCAACCCTGATCGACCCAGTGGCGTCGCCCGACGCGGTGCCGCGGCTGTGGAACGCGTTCAACACCGTGCACGCGAACGCGTCGGTCACCCGGGTGCTCGAGGGCTCGACCGGTCGGCGGCTGCTGTCCTTCAACGAGCACTCGCACCTGTCACGGGCGCTGGTCACCTACCGCTAGCTCCGCCGGGTCGAGGGGGTGGGGGCGTGCTGCTGGTAGCAGATCCGCCGACCGCCGATCCGCTCGGAGCAGCACGCCCTTCGCTGGCCATACGTCGGCTGGCACCGTGGCTGCATGAGTGAAGGAACGGCCTGGGGCCGGATCGACGACGAGCTGGCCAGCAGCCTGCTCGACCAACGCACGTTGCTGATGGGTGGCGTGCTCGACGAGGCGATGGGGAACCGGCTCTGCACCGGCCTGATGGTGCTGTCCGCCCGTGATCCCCGCGCCGACATCCACCTCTGGATCAGCTCACCGGGTGGATCGGTCCCGGCGATGCTGGCGATCCGGGACGTGATGACCCTGATCCCCAACGACGTCTCGACCCTGGCGATGGGGATTGCGGCGAGTGCCGGGCAGTTCCTGCTGAGTGCAGGCGCGAAAGGCAAGAGGTACGCAATGCCCCACGCCCGGGTCCTGCTTCACCAGGGCTCGGCCGGCATCGGCGGGACCGCGATGGACATCGCCATCCAGGCCGACGACCTGCGCCACACGCGCGACACGGTGCTCTCGCTGATCGCCTCCGACACGGGGCAGGACGTGGAGACCGTCGAGCGCGACTCGCGTCGCGACCGCTGGTTCAGCGCCGACGAGGCCCTCGACTACGGCTTCGTCGACCAGGTCGTCAGCTCGGTGGACGACGTGCGCACGCCCGTCGTACGCCCGCTCGGACTGGGGGTCTCGCAATGAGCAGCTACCCGATCCCCTACGTGACCACGCAGAGCAACCGCGGCGAGCGGACCGTCGACGTCTACAGCCGGCTGCTGGCCGACCGGATCATCTACCTCGGTACGCCGATCGATGACGGCGTCGCGAACACCGTCATCGCACAGCTGATCCATCTCGAGTCGGAGAACCCGGAGGCGCCCATCAACCTGTACCTCAACTCCCCGGGCGGCTCGATCCCGGCGATGCTCGCGATCTACGACGCCATGCAGTTCGTGCGGCCGCCCGTCGAGACGACCTGCGTCGGCCAGGCGGTGGCTACCGCGGCCGTCCTGCTGGCCGGTGGAGCAACGGGGCGGCGGCAGATCCTGCGGCACGGGCGGGTGGTGCTGCACGCACCGGCGGCCGAGGGCCGCGGCACGATCCCCGACCTGATCCTCGAGGCCGACGAGGTCGAACGCGTCCGGTCGCTGCTCGAGGAGCTGCTCGCGCAGGACACCGGAAAGACGCCGGCGCAGGTGCGCGAGGACACCGAGCGCGACCTCGTGCTGACCGCTCAGCCGGCGCTGGAGTACGGCGTCGTCGACGCGGTGATCACCGAGCGGGACACGCCTCGGTCGGTGCTGGCGGGGGCGCGGCTCTAGGCGGCGAGGCAGACCGGGGACCGGGTGCTGATCGAGCTCGACGCGACGCGGGCCGCGATCTCGGCGACGCTCAGCCCGAGCGCGCCGGCGATCGCGGCCAGCAGCTCCGACGACGGGTCCTTGAGGCCGCGCTCCACCTCGGAGAGGTACTGCGGCGAGACGCCCGCCTCCTCGGCGACGTCGATCAACCTCTTGCCGGAGGCGAGTCGCTCCTCGCGGAGCTCGTGCCCGGCGGACTCGCGCCAGAGCGGCTCGACCCGGGGCTCGCTCTCGCGCGGAGCCCGGGCCGGTGCGACCCGGCGGGGCTCGTCGGTCTGCTGCTCTGACACGTGAGGCTGCTGCTGCCGGCGTACCGGAAGCTGGACGACATCACCCATGGGTCGACTCTAAGCGCCGAGTGGCGCCGACGTAGATGGGTTCTGCTGTGGGCAGAACCTGGGCAACATCGCTCAAGCGCTGCCGGCGCGCGGGTTGAGAGGGTGTGGCCATGGATCGAGCCAGCGTCGACGCCGTCTGCGTCATGCACGAGGTCATCGACGGCTACTACCACCCGACCGCCATCGACAAGCGACCCGTGGCGGGCCCCGTGTGCGTCGGCGAGTGGGGACCGGAGGGCGACGAGCACGTCGACTCCGCGCACGGCGGCGTGGATGCCGCGGTCTATGTCTATGCCGCGGAGGACGCGGCGTACTTCGGTCGGATGCTGGAGCGTGACATCCCGCCTGGGCTGTTCGGCGACAACGTGCGCACCCGAGGGCTCGACGTCACCAGCTCACTGATCGGCGAGCGTTGGTGGCTCGGCGAGCCCGGCAGGGGCGTCCTGCTCGAGGTGCGCAAGCCGCGGACGCCCTGCCACAACCTCTCGATGCGGATGGGCATCGACGGCTTCCATGTCGACTTCAACCGCACCGGCCGGGTCGGCGCCATGTGCCGCGTCGTGGAGCCGGGCGTCATCTGCGCGGGCGACGCCATCAGCGTCGACCATGAGCCGGACCACGAGGTCTCGATCGGCGTGCTGGTGACCGGGATGACGCCGGCTCAGGCGCAGGGCCTCCTCGACTCGGGCATCGCCCTGACCTCGGCCGTGCGGGCCAAGGCCAGGCGGTACGCCGCGCGCCCCTGAGACCCAGCTACCGTCAGTAGACCCGGGGCTGGGGGATGCCTGCGTGGATCACGTAGGTGCTCATGATCTTGTCCGCGAACGTCTGCTTGTGCGAGTCCCAGATCGGCCAGAGGTACCCGATGTAGCAGATCGAGTCGACGATATGCAGCAGGTAGCGCAGGAACGCCCACCCGCCCCCGATCGGTTGCATGTCGGAGTTGACGAGGCGGACCGCGAGCACGCTCTTCCCGACGGAGGCGCCGGTCCGGCCCCGCCGGATGCAGATGTTCCAGACGAAGAACGCGATCCCGGTGACGGCGCCGATCAGGATCAGCGTGAGCGGGACGCCGATGCTGCCGGAGTAGTGGCTGGTCGTCGTCCCGTCGGGGTTGGTCGTCGTGGACGTGTTGGACAGCAGGACCACGTAGCCGACCAGGGCCGGGGCCGAGGCGAGTGCACCGGCGATGTAGTCGATCACCCAGGCACCGACGCGCGTCCACCAACCGGCGTAGCCGTTGAAGGCGAAGGTGGGCCTGTTGGTGTCCACCGGTCCCGCGTACGGGTTGGCGGGACCGCCGGGTGCGCCGGGCGGTGGCTGCGCCGGGGCGCCGTACGGGTTCTGCTGGCCGTAGGGGTTCTGGGGGTTCTGCGGCGCCGAGTTCCAGTTGTCGGGGTACGGGTTGTACGGCGCGGGCTCGGAGGGCGCCGGCTCGGAAGGCCCCGGCGTGGAGCCGGACGCGCCTGGATCGGGCTGGTTCGGGTCGGGGTCTGGCGGTGAGCCGTAGTGCGACATCGGGTCTGTCCCCTCGGTCGTCCGCGGACCGGATCGCCCGCGAGGTGGCACGAGTATGACCGCGCAGACGCCTCCCTTTCGGCCTCGACGCGCGCGACGCCGCTTGCATACCCGGTATGGGTGGGGTATACATACTCGGTATCTACGGCCACGGGGGACGTAGCTCGATGTGATCGACGGGGAGGTGTCGCCGGTGTCGGTGCGCAACGCCTTGCTGGCCCTGCTGGAGCAGGGTCCGCGGTACGGCTACCAGCTACGAGCGGAGTTCGAGGACCGCACCGGCGGCACCTGGCCGCTGAACGTCGGCCAGGTCTACACGACGCTGTCGCGTCTTGAGCGGGACGGGTTCGTCGAGGGCCAGGGGTCCGACGGCGACGGGCACGTCGTGTACGTCGTGACCGCAGCGGGTCGGGAGGAGGTCGCCGAGTGGTTCAGCTCGCCGGTGCCGCGGACCCAACCGCCTCGCGAGGAGCTCGCGATCAAGCTGGCTCTCGCGGTGAGCGTGCCCGGTGTCGAGGTCGGCACCGTGATCCAGCAGCAGCGGTCGGCCACCATGACGGCATTGCAGGACTACACCCGACTCAAGCGGCGCGCCACCGGCGACGACCCCCATGAGCTCGCCTGGGGGTTGGTGCTCGACTCCCTGGTGTTCAACGCCGAGGCGGAGATCCGCTGGCTCGACCACTGCGAGGCGCGGCTGCGGAGGGCTGCCTCGTCCGCCACGTCGGCGACGCCCGTGGTCGCGGTCGGGACCGACGCTGCACACCAAGGAGCGGAGCGATGACCGGCGTGCTCGAGCTCGACACCGTGACCCGCGTCCACGGCGCTGCGGCGACCGAGGTGACGGCCCTGCGCGAGGTGACCTTCGCGGCGTACGCCGGGGAGCTGGTGGCGGTGATGGGCCCGTCCGGCTCGGGCAAGTCGACCCTGCTGACGCTGGCCGGCGGTCTCGACAGCCCGACGTCCGGCGCCGTCCGGGTCGAGGGCACCGACCTCGCGGCCCTCGGCCAGAAGGGGCGCGCGGCGATGCGTCGTACCTCGATCGGCTACGTGTTCCAGGACTTCAACCTGATCCCGGCCCTCACCGCCGTGGAGAACGTCGCGCTCCCACGCGAGCTGGACGGCGCCGGATCGCGCACCGCACGCAAGGCCGCTCTCGCGGCCCTGGAGGAGGTCGGCATCGGCGAGCTCGCGAGGCGGTTCCCGGACGAGATGTCCGGCGGGCAGCAGCAGCGGATCGCGATCGCGCGGGCCATCGTCGGCGAGCGCCGGCTGATCCTGGCCGACGAGCCGACCGGTGCCCTCGACAGCGAGACCGGGGAGGACATCCTGCGGCTGATCCGAGCCCGCTGCGATGCGGGAGCGGCCGGCGTCCTGGTCACCCACGAGGCCCGGCATGCCGCGTGGGCCGACCGTGTCGTGTTCCTGCGCGACGGCGTGATCGTCGACGAGGCCGGGAGCGACCGCCCCGACGCGCTGCTGGAGCAGGCGAGATGAAGGTCGTCTCGGGATGGCGCCTGGCGCTGCGGATGGCCTGGCGCGAGGCGTGGCGCTCGAAGGCGCGCAGCGTGCTCGTGCTGGTGATGGTGACGTTCCCGGTGGTGGCGGTGATCGCCGCCGACGTCGCCCAGGCGACCGCCAGCGTGAGCTCGGTCGAGGGGCTCGACGGGCGGATCGGCTCGGCGCAGGCGAGGGTCGAGACGCAGCCCGGGATCGGGAAGGTGTTCCAGGCCGCCGATCCCGGCAGCGGCGGCTTCGCCGCCGAAGGCGGCCACCACACCGCCCCGGCGACCCTGACCGACATCGAGCAGGCGCTCGGCGGACCCCGGCCGGCCATCGAGCTGCGTACTGCCGAGGCGAACATCAAGACCCGTCTCGGTGTGCTGGTGGTCGGTGCCACGAGCCTCGACCTGCAGAGCCCCCTGTCGCATGGGCTGTTCCGGCTCACCTCCGGGCGCTGGCCGAGCGGCGCCCACGAGGTCGCTGTGAACGATGCCCTGGCCCACCAGGGCTATGCCGTCGGCGACACCGTCACCGAGCGTGACGGCACGGAGCTCTCCGTCGTCGGGACGGCAGAGTCGGCGAGCGAACGCACCGCACCCCTGCTGGTCGGCGACGCCGATCTACTACCGGCGCCGCGAGCCGGCGCACATCACACCTGGCTGATCGGCGGCGCCCCCGTCACATGGAGCCAGGTCCGCGCGCTCAACGACCTCGGCACCTCGGTCCTGTCGCGCGAGGTGCTCCAGCACCCGCCCACGACCGCGCAGCTGCCGCCGCAGGTGCGCGATGTCAGTACCGACAACACGGCGATCTACCAGGTCCTGGCCCTGATCGGGGTGATGGCTCTGATCGAGGTCGTGCTGCTGGCCGGTCCCGCCTTCGCTGTCGGAGCACGGCGCCAGTCGCGCAGCCTGGCCCTGATCGCGGCGAACGGTGGCACGCCGTCCCAGTCGCGCCGCATCGTGCTGGGCACGGCCGTCGTGATCGGCGCCGTGGCCGGGATCGTCGGCGTGGCGCTCGGCATCGGACTGGGTCGCGCCCTGCTGCCCTGGCTCCAGTCGATGTCCGACTCCTACTTCGGCCCGTTCCAGATCCGATGGGGGCACGTGCTCGGGATCTCGGCGTTCGGGCTCGTCAGCGCCTTCCTGGCGGCGGTGGTCCCGGCCTGGATCGCCTCCCGGCAGGATGTCGTCGCCGTGCTGGCCGGGCGGCGGGGGGACCGCGCCGCGAGCAGGCGCTCGCCGTACATCGGGGTGGCGCTGGTCGCCGTGGGCATCGTGCTGGCCGTCCTCGGGGCGCGGCAGGGATCGGGTGGTGGGCTGATCGCCGGGGCCGCGATCCTCACGATCCTCGGCATGATCTTCCTGGTGCCCGTCGTGGTGGTCGGGGTGGCACGTCTGGGCCGGACCTTCCCGCTGCCGCTCCGGTACGCCGTACGAGATGCGGCGCGACACCGCACCCGCACCGTCCCGGCCGTGGCGGCCGTCGCCGCGACCGTTGCCGGTGTCGTCGCGCTGTCGATCGGGAACACCAGCGACCAGGCACAGGCCGAGGCGGAGTACTCGCCGCAGCTGCCCCTCGGCTACAGCTCGATCGCGATGAACAGCGGGCACACCGACTGGGCAGCCGTCGAGGCCGATGTCGCTCGGGTGGCTCCGGCGGCACGGGTCAGCCGCGTGGTCGGCGTACGCGGCTCACGAGGCATCCACGCCCAGGCGGGCCCGGGGGTCGAGCTGCCCAACGGCTTCATGTCGACCCTGCCGGTCCAGGCCCTGGTCAGCGACGGGCACGCCGTACCCCTGCTCGTGCGCCAGGACCTGCCGACGAAGCAATGGCAGCGAGCCGCGTCCGTCCTCCGCAACGGCGGGGTCGTGCTGTTCGGGCAGAAGGACGGCTCGGTCCGGAACGCGTCGCTGGGACTGGACGGGCCGGGCGGGGCTTCGATCCGGGTCCGGGCGGTCGTGGTGGCCAGCCACGACACCCAGCCGACGGTGATGGGCGTCCTGTCGCCGCCGGTCGCGCGGGCGCTGCACCTGCGCGTCCAGACCGTCGGGCTGCTGGTGACCGGGCAGCCGCTCACGACCGCCGAGGCCGGCGACCTCCAGCAGGTGCTGACCGGCATCGACCAGAACGCCTACCTCTATACCGAGCGCGGCTATCAGGTCTCCGGTAGCGAGAAGGTCGTGCTCTGGATCCTGTTCGGCCTGGCGGCCGTGCTGATGCTGGGCGGCACGCTGACGGCGACGTTCCTGGCGCTGTCGGACGCGCGGCCCGACCTCGCCACGCTGTCCGCGGTCGGAGCGTCGCCGCGGACGCGCCGGGTGGTGGCGGCGGCGTACGCCGTGTCTGTCGGGGTCGTCGGGGCGGTGCTGGGTGCTGCGGTCGGGTTCGTCCCGGGGATCGCGATCTCCTATCCGCTCACGCGCACCTACAGCGCCGGGCCCGGGCCGTCGCACTACCTGTCGATCCCGTGGCTGGAGATCGTGGGCCTGGTCGTTCTGCTGCCGGTCGTGACCGCGGTTCTCGTGGGGCTGGTGGCTCGGTCACGGCTGCCCCTGGTGGCTCGACTGGACTAGTCGCCGACTCGGCGAGTGCCCCGCGCCGGGTGGCCGATGGCGGACGAAGGGGTAGTCCCTGACCTTTCCGTTGGGTTCGGCAGGACAATCGAACGGAAACGTCAGGGACTACCCCGGAAACAACAAACAGACAGGCTTGACTGTTTGTTTGTACGACGAGAGCATGGTGGGGTGTCGTCGACGGTCCGGGTGTCCCAGGAGGAGCGGTCGCGGGCGATGCGGGCACGGTTGATGGACGCCACCATCGACTGCCTGGTGGAGCACGGCTTCGGCGGTACGTCGAGCACGCTGATCAGCGAGCGGGCCGGTGTGTCCCGGGGCGCGCAGCTGCACCACTTCCCGACCAAGAACGACCTGGTCGTCGCCGCGGTCACCCACCTGACCGAGGTGCGAGGGGCCGAGCTGGCGGCCGCGGCGGCCGCCGTACCCGCAGCGCATCGCACCCGCGACGTGCTCCGGATGCTCGGCGACCACTTCGCGTCGCCGGTGTTCATCGCGGCGCTCGAGCTCTGGGTCGCCGCCCGTACGGAGCCGGCGCTGCTCGCCGCCGTCGAGCCGCTCGAGCAGAAGGTCGGCCGGGAGACGCACCGGATGACGGTCGAGCTGCTCGGCGCCGACGAGTCGAGGCCGGGAGTCCGCGAGCTCGTGCAGGCGACACTCGACCTGGTCCGCGGTCTCGGACTGGCGGCGACGATCAGCGACGACACCCGCCGTCGCAACCGGATCCTCGACCAGTGGGCGCGCACCCTCGACGGGGCGCTGACGTGAGCGACGTACTGACCGTCGTGCTCGCTGACCTCGCGACCGAGTCGGCCCGCCTGGAGTCGCTCGTCGCCGACCTCCCCGATGCGGCGTGGCGCCTGCCTACGCCCGCACCCGGCTGGGACGTCGCCACCCAGATCGCCCATCTGGCCTGGACCGACGAGGCCGCCCGAACCGCCGCGACCGACAAGCATGGCTGGGACGCGCTCGTGCTCGAGGCGTTGGCCGACCCCGAGCACTCCGTCGACAGGGCGGCCCTGACCGGCGGCATCGCGGCGCCGCCGGTCCTGCTCGAACGCTGGCGTACGGCGCGCGTCCGGCTGGCCGAGACGCTCCGCACCTACCCCGCCGGGGCGAGGATCCCCTGGTACGGGCCGCCGATGTCCGCGGCCTCCATGGCCACCGCGCGGTTCATGGAGACCTGGGCGCACTCGCTCGACGTGCACACGGCGCTCGACGTCGAGCCCGAGATCACCGATCGCATCCGGCACGTCGCCCACCTCGGAGTGCGCACCCGTGACTGGGCGTTCTCGATGCATCGCACCCCGCCGCCGACGGAGGAGTTCCGCATCGACCTCACCGCGCCGTCGGGCGATCTGTGGGCCTGGGGTCCCGAGGACGCCACGCAGACCGTGACCGGCACGGCGTACGACTTCTGCCTGCTGGTCACCCAACGTGTGAACCGCGCCGACACGTCCCTGGTCGCCACCGGTCGCGACGCGAACCTCTGGCTGAACATCGCCCAGGCCTTCGCCGGCCCGCCGGGAGAGGGGCGGGAGCCCAGCAATGGCTGACCCGACCGGCCGGCCTCTGCGCGTGGGCAACTGCTCCGGCTTCTACGGCGACCGTCTCTCGGCGATGCGGGAGATGTTGGAGGGCGGTCCACTCGACGTACTCACCGGCGACTACCTCGCCGAGCTGACGATGCTGATCCTCGGCCGCGACCAGCTCAAGGACCCGGCCCTCGGATACGCCCGGACCTTCGCGCGGCAGGTCGAGGAATGCCTCGGTCTGGCCCTCGAGCGGGGCGTGAGGATCGTCAGCAACGCCGGTGGCCTCAACCCCTCCGGGCTCGCGGCGCGGATCGCCGAGATCGCGGCGGCCCAAGGGCTCTCACCGAACATCGCGTACGTCGACGGAGACGACGTCCGCTCCGTGGGCTTTTCCGAAGCGTTGACGGCGAACGCCTATCTCGGCGGGTTCGGCATCGCCGCGGCGCTGCGCGACGGCGCCGACATGGTGGTCACCGGGCGGGTCACCGACGCGTCCCTCGTCCTCGGCCCGGCCGCCTGGTGGCACGGCTGGAGCCCGACGGCGTACGACGAGCTCGCCGGCGCTGTGGTCGCGGGGCACGTGCTCGAGTGCGGGTGCCAGGCGACGGGTGGCAACTTCTCGGGGTTCCTGGCTTCGGGCTCGACAGTCACCAACGTCGAGAATCCCGCTCAACCACTGGGGTTTCCGCTCGCCCAGATCGCGAGTGACGGCTCGTCGGTGATCACCAAGCATCCGGGCACCGGCGGCGTGGTCAGCGTCGACACCGTGACCGCGCAGCTGATGTACGAGGTGCAGTCGACCGAGTACGCCGGACCCGACGTCACCACCCTCCTCGAGACGGTCACCCTGACCCAGGAGGCGCCCGATCTCGTGCGCGTCTCCGGTGTGCGCGGGATCTCGCCGCCCGAGCGGCTCAAGGTGTGCGTCAACGAGCTGGGGGGCCACCGGAACTCCGTCGAGCTCGTGCTGACCGGCCTCGACATCGAGGAGAAGGCGGCCTGGGTCCGGGCTCAGCTCGAGCCGCGCCTCACGGCGTCGTCGGTGACCTGGTCGGTCGGGGCGCTGCCCGGCCGCGACGCCGACACCGAGGAGGGTGCGTCGACGCTGCTGCGCTGCACGGTGCAGGACCCTTCACCCGACGCGGTCGGCCGCAACTTCAGTGGCGCGGTGGTCGAGCTCGCGCTCTCGTCGTACCCGGGGTTCACGATCACCGCGCCCCCCGGGAGCGGCACGCCGTACGGCGTCTATCGCGCGGAGTACGTCGACCGCTCGGGGGTCACCCACACGGTGCACCATGCCGACGGCCGGACCGAGGTGGTGTCATGAGAGTGCCGCTGGGCACGTTCGTGCACGCCCGCTCGGGCGACAAGGGAGGCGACGCCAACCTCGGCCTCTGGGTCGCGCACGACGCGCACCCGGCGTACGACGCGCGTGTCTCCTGGCTGCTCGACCTGGTCAGCCCGGACTTCGTCCGGACGCTCCTCCCCGAGGCGCGTGACCTCGAGATCGAGGTGTTCGCACTGCCCAACCTCGGAGGCGTGAACGTCGTGCTGCACGGTCTGCTCGGCCAGGGCGTCGCGGCGTCGACGCGCTTCGACCCGCAGGCGAAGGGGCTCGGCGAGTGGGCCCGGTCGCGGTACGTCGAGATCCCGGAGGCGTTGGCGTGACGACCGAGCGTGAGGCGTTGCGGGAGGTGGCGCGGGAGTTCACCCGCCGCGAGGTCGCGCCGTATCTCCAGGACTGGGAGGACGCCGGCGAGGTGCCGCGCGACCTGCACCGCCAGGCCGCGAAGCACGGACTGCTGGGCGTCTCGTTCCCGATCGAGGTCGGCGGTGAGGGCGGCGACCTGCTCGACAGCATCGCGGTGCTGGAGGGCATGTTCGACGAGGGCGCGTCGAGCGGGCTGATGGCCGCGCTCTTCACCTCCGGGATCGCGCTGCCCCACCTCGCGGCGTCCGGGAACGCCGACCTCGTCGACCGTTTCGTGCGCCCCACGCTGGCCGGCGAGCTGATCGGCTCGCTCGCCGTCACCGAGCCCGGCGGCGGGTCCGACGTCGCCGGGATCCGGACGACCGCCCGGCGAGAGGGGGATGAGTACGTCGTCGAGGGGACCAAGACGTTCATCACCAGCGGCGTGCGCGCCGACGTCGTGACCACGGCCGTGCGCACCGGCGGGCCGGGTGCTGCCGGACTGTCGTTGCTGGTGATCGAGAAGGGTCTGCCCGGCTTCACGGTGGATCGCACGCTGTCGAAGATGGGTTGGCACTGCTCCGACACCGCCGAACTCGGGTTCGCGAACGTGCGGGTGCCGGCCACCAATCTCGTCGGCGCTGAGAACACGGGCTTCGCCCAGATCGCCGAGCAGTTCGTGGTCGAGCGGATCGCGCTGGCGGTCCACGGCTACGGGATCGCCGCCCGCAGCCTCGCCCTCGCTGCGTCGTACTGCCGGGAGCGCGAGACGTTCGGCAAGCCACTGCTGGCCAACCAGGTCGTGCGTCAGCGGCTGGTCGAGATGCGGCGACGGGTGGAGGTCGCCCGGACGTACGTTCGCGAGATCGCCCGTCGACACGTGGCCGGAGAGGACGTCGTCGCCGAGGCGTGCCTGGCCAAGCAGACCGCCGTCGAGAGTGCGACGTACGTCTGCGACCAGGCCGTGCAGCTTCACGGAGGCACCGGCTACCTGCACGGGACCGAGGTCGAGCGGCACTACCGCGATGCCCGGATCCTGCCGATCGGAGGAGGTGCGACCGAGGTGCTCACCGATCTCGCCGCCAGACTGCTGGGGTACGCACCATGACGTTCGACGTGCACCTGCCTCTCACCCCCCTCACCCGCGAAGTGTCGGTCCACGTGGACGCTCCGCCGGAGAGGGTGTGGGCGCTGGTCAGCGACGTGACCCGGATCGGCCAGTTCTCGCCGGAGACGTTCGAGGCGAGGTGGACGCGCGGGTCGACGGGTCCCGCGGTGGGGGCGTCGTTCAAGGGCCACGTCAAGCGCAACGGTGTCGGCCCGACGTACTGGTCCCTGTGCCAGGTGACCGCGTGCGTGCCGAACCAGGTCTTCGAGTTCGCGGTCGGCACCGACGCCATCACCCTCAACAACTGGGGCTATCGGCTCGCGTCGGACGGCGACGGGACGACGGTCACCGAGTACTTCCGGATCGAGCCGTCGCTGCCCATGCGGCTGTACTGGACGGTGCTCGGCCCCCTCCGTGGGCGCACCAACGAGCGTGGCATGCGCACGACGTTGGCGCGGATGAAGGCGGTTCTGGAGCGATGACCGCGACCAACCGCGAGGCGATGCTCGCCAAGCTCGCCGGCCTCGACGCCGAGCACGCCAAGGCTGTCGGTGGCGGCGGCCAGAAGTACGTCGAGCGTCACCACGCCCGGGGCAAGCTCCTGCCCCGGGAGCGGATCGAGCTCCTGGTCGACCCGGGCTCGGCGTTCCTCGAGCTCTCGCCGCTGGCCGGCTGGGGCTCGGACTTCACCGTCGGCGCGAGCGTCGTCACCGGCATCGGGGTGGTCGAGGGGGTCGAGTGCCTGATCACCGCCAACGACCCCAGCGTCAAGGGCGGCGCGAGCAACCCGTGGACGGTGAAGAAGATCTTCCGCGCCTCCCAGATCGCCGAGGAGAACAACCTGCCCACGATCTCGCTGGTCGAGTCGGGCGGGGCGGACCTGCCGACCCAGAAGGAGATCTTCATCCCCGGCGGCAAGCTGTTCCGCGACCTGACCCGCGCGTCAGCCCGGAAACAGCCCACAGTCGCGCTCGTGTTCGGCAACTCCACAGCCGGAGGGGCCTACGTGCCCGGGATGTCGGACTACACCGTCATGGTGAAGGAGCAGGCAAAGGTGTTCCTGGGTGGCCCACCTCTGGTGAAGATGGCCACCGGTGAGGAGGCGGACGACGAGTCACTCGGCGGCGCGTCCATGCACGCGCGCATCTCCGGCCTAGCCGACTACCTGGCGGAGGACGAGCTCGACGCGATCCGGATCGGGCGCCGGATCGTCGCGCGACTCAACCGACGCAAGGTGCAGTCCCCGATGTCAGAGTCGGTCCCATCCTTCGTCGTACCCGACGCCGACGTCGAAAGTCTGCTCGACCTGATCCCGGCCGACCTCAAGGAGCCGTTCGACCCCCGCGAGGTGATCGTGCGACTCGTCGACGGCACGAGCCCGGGCAACGCGCGGCCCTTCGACGAGTTCAAGCCGCTCTACGGCGCCTCGCTGGTGACCGGCTGGGCGCGGATCCACGGCCGGCCGATCGGGATCCTCGCCAACGCCCAGGGGGTGTTGTTCAGCGAGGAGGCGCAGAAGGCGACGCAGTTCATCCAGCTGGCGAACCAGGCCGACACGCCACTGCTGTTCCTGCACAACACGACCGGCTACATGGTCGGTGCGGAGTACGAGCAGGGCGGGATCATCAAGCACGGCGCCCAGATGATCAACGCCGTCAGCAACAGCACCGTCCCGCACCTGAGCGTGATCATGGGTGCGTCGTACGGCGCGGGGAACTACGGCATGAACGGTCGTGCCTACGACCCGCGGTTCCTGTTCACATGGCCGAGCGCGAAGTCGGCCGTGATGGGTCCGGCCCAGCTGGCCGGCGTGCTCTCGATCGTGGCGCGGGCCGCGACCGAGGCGCGCGGACAGGAGTACGACGAGAAGGGCGACTCCGAGATGCGGGCGTTCGTCGAGGCCAGCGTCGAGGAGCAGAGCCTGCCGTTCTTCCTCTCGGGGATGCTCTACGACGACGGCGTGATCGACCCGCGCGACACCCGCACGGTGCTGGCGATCTGCCTCTCGGTCATCGAGAACGCTCCGTTCACGGGGGCCGGTGGCTACGGGGTGTTCCGGACATGACCTCGACGATCAGGCGACTCCTCGTCGCCAACCGCGGGGAGATCGCGCGTCGCGTCTTCGCGACCTGTCGCCGGCTCGGGATCGAGACCGTGGCCGTCCACTCGGACGCCGACGCGGCGATGCCGTTCGTCACCGAGGCCGACCTGGCGGTCCGACTTCCCGGCAGTGCGCCCGCGGACACCTACCTGCGGTCCGACCTGATCTTGGATGCCGCACGGCGGACCGGCGCGGACGCGGTCCATCCGGGCTACGGCTTCCTCTCGGAGAACGCCGGGTTCGCCCGCGCCGTGATCGAGGCCGGCCTCACCTGGGTCGGTCCGGCGCCAGAGTCGATCGAGGCGATGGGGTCGAAGGTCAGGGCCAAGGAGCTGATGCGCCGCGCCGGAGTCCCCGTGCTCGAGGCACCCAGGTCGCCGACCGAAGCCGACCTGCCGCTGGTGGTGAAGGCGTCGGCAGGCGGCGGCGGGCGCGGCATGCGGGTGGTCCGGTCGCTGGCCGACCTGCGCGGTGAGCTCGAGGCAGCAAGCGCCGAGGCGGCCAGCGCGTTCGGCGACGGTCACGTCTTCGTCGAGCCGTACGTCGAGCGCGGCCGCCACGTCGAGGTGCAGGTGGTGGGTCATCCGAACGGGATCCTGGTCCTCGGTGAGCGCGACTGCTCGATCCAGCGTCGCCACCAGAAGGTCCTGGAGGAGTCGCCGGCGCCGCACCTGCCCGACGCCACCCGCGCGTCGCTGCACGAGGCAGCTCGCGCCGCGGCCGCCTCGATCGACTACCGCGGGGCCGGCACCGTGGAGTTCCTCTACGACGCCGCGACGGACCGTTTCTACTTCCTGGAGATGAACACCCGGCTCCAGGTCGAGCACCCGGTGACCGAGCTGGTGCACGGCGTCGATCTGGTCGAGCTGCAGCTGGCCGTCGCCGAGGGACACTCGCCCGACCCACGCACGATCGGCGAGACCTATGGCCACGCGATCGAGGTGCGGCTGTACGCCGAGGACCCGGCCGCCGACTGGCAGCCGCAGAGCGGCGTGCTCACCCTGGTCGACGTACCAGGAGTGGACGCGGCGTTCGACCTGCTGAACCGCCCGGGTCTCCGCCTGGACAGCGGGGTGCAGAGCGGGAGCGAGGTCTCGATCCACTACGACGCGATGCTCGCCAAGCTGGTCGCGTGGGCGCCGACCCGTGAGCATGCGGCCCGCAGGCTGGCGGCGGCCCTGCGCGGTGCGCGCCTGCACGGCGTCACCACCAACCGCGACCTGCTCGTCAGCGTCCTCGACCACCCCGCGTTCGTGGCCGGTGAGATCGGCACGACCTTCCTCGTCGACCACCCGTTCGCCCCGCCGTCGCCGGCCCCGGACGCGTTCGTGGCAGCCGCCCTGGCCCTGGCCGAGCGCGACCGTCTGGCCCGGACCGTCCAGCAGGGCGTTCCCGTCGCCTGGCGCAACGTCGTCAGCCAGCCCCAGATCACTCGCTTCACCCGGTCGTCCGCCCAGGTGGGCACTAGAGCAACCGCCCAGGCGGACGACCCGATCACGGTGGAGTGGTACGGCGGGCGCGACGGCTACGTCGTCGATGGCCTCACCGTCCGGGCGACGAGCCCGACCGGCGTGACCCTCGAGGCGGATGGTGTCGCCACGACGTACGACGTGCGGATCACCGGCGAGCGGGTCGACGTCGACGCTCCGAGCGGACACGTCGCCCTGACCGTCGTCCCGCGGTTCACCGACCCGGCCGACGCCGTGGCCGGCGGCAGTCTGCTCGCCCCGATGCCGGGCACCGTCGTCAGCGTCGCGGTGGCGAAGGGCGACGACGTGGCCACCGGCGAACCGGTCCTGATCATCGAGGCGATGAAGATGCAGCACACCGTGTCCGCGCCACAGGCGGGCACCGTCACCGACCTGTCCGTCCGACCCGGCGACCAGGTGGCCGCCGGCGAGGTCCTGGCCGTCGTGGAGGAGAAGCAATGACCACGTTCACCGAGTCCGAGGAGCGTCAGGCGCTGCGCCGCGAGGTCGCCAAGCTGGCCGGGAAGTACGGGCGCGAGTGGTTCACCCAGAAGGCCCGCGCCGGAGAGAAGACCACCGACCTCTGGCTCGAGATCGGGCGCACCGGTTACCTCGGCATCAACATCCCCGAGGAGTACGGCGGAGGGGGCGGCGGCATCGGCGACATCGCGGCGGTCTGCGAGGAGCTGGCCGCCCAGGGCTGCCCGCTGCTGCTGATGGTCGTGAGCCCGGCGATCTGCGGCACGATCATCACGCGATACGGCACCGACGAGCAGAAGCGCCGCTGGCTCCCGGGCATCTGTGACGGCACGGGCACGATGGCGTTCGCGATCACCGAGCCCGACGCCGGCATCAACACCCACAACATCACCACCACGGCTCGGCGCGACGGCGACGCATGGGTGCTGAACGGGCGCAAGATCTACATCTCCGGAGTCGACGAGGCCGCGAACGTGCTCGTCGTCGCCCGCACGGAGGATGCGAGGACCGGCCAGGTGAAGCCGGTGCTGTTCGTCGTCCCGACCGACGCCGAGGGCTTCGAGTACCGACCGATCCCGATGGAGATCGTCAGCCCCGAGCTGCAGTTCACCGTCTTCATCGACGACGTACGGCTCCCCGCCGACGCGCTGGTCGGCGACCCCGACACAGCTGACGGCGGGCTGGTGCAGCTGTTCTCCGGGCTCAACCCCGAGCGGATCATGGCCGCGTCGTTCTCGACGGGCCTGGCCAGGTTCGCGCTCGACAAGGCTGCGACGTACGCCAAGGAGCGCACGGTGTTCCAGGGCCCGATCGGCACCCACCAGGCGATCGCGCACCCGCTGGCCCAGTCGAAGATCGAGGTCGAGCTCGCCCGGCTGATGACCCAGAAGGCCGCCGCGCTCTACGACGCCGGCGACGACACGGGCGCGGCCGAGGCCGCGAACATGGCCAAGTACGCCGCGGCCGAGGCCGCCTGCGACGCGGCCGACCGGGCGGTGCAGACGCATGGCGGCAACGGGATCACGCAGGAGTACGGCATGGCCGGGCTGCTCGTCGCGACCCGAGCCGGCCGGATCGCGCCGGTGTCACGCGAGATGATCCTGAACTACGTCGCCATGCACACCCTCGGTCTCCCCAAGAGCTACTGAGCCGGCTCCGCGAGCCGGTGCTCGAAGGCATAAGCGGCAGCCGCGGTCCGTGACGAGACGTGGATCTTGCCGAAGATGTTGCTCAGGTGGCGCGCCACCGTCTTCTCGCTGAGGAAAAGCGTGCGGGCGATCTGCGGGTTGGTCTGACCTTGCGCGACGAGGCGCAGGACGTCGACCTCCCGTTCGGTCAGCCCGTCGGGCAGCTGCGGAGTCAGCAGCTGGTCGACCCGGCGCACGTCGTCCTTGGCGTCGAGGTCGCGGAAACTCCGCCGGGCCACGGCGAGCTCGGACGTCGCCGAGTCGTCGTCGCCCAGCGCCCGGAAGGCAAGTCCGATCAGGGTCCGCGCGCGAGCCGCGTCGTACCGCGCTCCAAGCTGCTGCCACAGCTGCCAACCGCGTCGCAACGAGGACAACGCAGCGGCCGGGTCTCCGGACGCCAGGGTGACGGCGCCGCGGGCACAGGCCGCGCAGGCGGTGAGCGGTGGAGTGTCGAACGCCGCCGCGATCACGTCGAGCTCGTCCGCGGCCGCGCCGGCCGCAGCTGGGTCGGAACCGGCCAGGAGCACCTCGACGGCGGCCGGCAGCACCCGGCTCCGGTGCACGGGGTCTGCGAACTCGCCGAGCAGCCGTCGTACGGCGCCGACCGCCGCGCTGGTGCGACCGGACGCGAGCCACAGCAGGGCCAGGCCCGGTTGCGGCTCGTGGCCGTGCGCCGCTGCCTCGTCGTACGCCGCGGAGGCCGCCTCGTGATCGCCGCGGAGGCGGAGGACCTCGCCCCGCTCGTAGATCGCCAGGCCGACCGCCGGGTCCATGCCGTTGGCCTGGTACCGCTCCAGGGCGAGACCGAGCTCGGTGAGGGCCTGCTCGTACGCTCCGTGTGACCGCATGATCTGGGCACGGTGGACCGCACACTGGCCGGTGAACGGCACCAGGTCAGGCTGGTCGTCGCACCATCGCGTCAACGCCGCCGTCCACTCGGTCATCCGGCGGAAGTCCCCGATCTCCTGGCAGGCCTCGATCATCGAGCAGAAGACGTGCCCGGCCACGATCGGGGACGCTTCGCCGTCTGCGACCCACACCAGGGCCTCGTCCAGCAGCGTGAGTCCCTCCCGGACGCGCCCGCCGTAGATCAACATGCGACCCTCGCACATCAGCCCCATCGCCAGGAGGTTCGGATCGCCGGACTTCCTCCCCGCCGAGCTGATCCGCGTCGCATACTCGAGGGCCTGCGGGAACTCGGCCCTGTCGATGTGCCGGAACATGTGGTGGATGTCCACGTAGCTGCGCTCGACCGCGTCGTCCGGCTCGGACTCCAGCATCCGGGAGACACGCGCCACCCAGCCCTCTCCGACGGAGTCGTTTCCCGTCGTGTTGAGGACGAAGGCGATCCAGAACGCATCGTCGATGGCCGACTTGGTCTCGCCCGCCTCGTCCCGCCCGCGAAACGCGCGTTGCCACGCGCGCACGCAGGTGTCGTGGTCACCGCAGAGATAGGCGGCGACCGCGAGCGACTCGAGATCGGCCGGGCTCAGGTCCGGGGAGCCAGCCAGTCGGTCGCGGGCGACGGCCCACTCCCGCCGTTCGAAGGCCTCGCGGCCCGCGACCAGATCGTCCACGACGCCCATGACAACCCCTCCGCCCAGGCTACGCCGTTCTGCTCGGGCCTCGCGAGGTCGCATGGCACGGCTCATGCGGCCCGGGCGACGGGGTGCCGCTTCGTCCGCGTCCGCTGCCGGATCCGCTTCGCGATGTACGCCGAGTCACGACGCGCACCGTGGATCAGCATCGAGCTGGCGGCCGATTGGAAGGAGAGACCGCAGAAGAAGAGTCCCGGGGCGCGGTCGACGACACCACGCAGCTCCTCCGGCCAGCCGTGCTCGTCGAGGACCGGCAGGTCGATCCAGTCGAAGGCCTGTTGGAACCCCGTGCACCAGACGACGTTCGCCACGTCGACCACGCGACCGTCGGCGAGAACCGGCCGACCGTCCTGGACGCCGACCACCCTCTCGTGCACGCGCTCGACGCCACGGGCACGCAGGTCGGCGCGCTTCACCCGGAGGGCTGGTCCGCCATGGAACCGGAACTCGTTCATCTCCTTGCGTCCGATAGGTGTCCGCCGGCTCAGGATGTGGGTGAACGTGAAGACGACCAGGGGGAAGACGACCGTGAACATCGGCGTGCCGAGGCGCACCGGGATCTGGCCGGGGTCGCGCCCGCACAGGATGGTGGGTCGGCTCGCGGCGACCTCGTAGGCGACATCAGTGCCTGAGTGCGAGCCCCCGACCACCAGGACCGGGCCGTCTCGGAGCTGGGAGGGCCGGCGGTACTCGCTCGAGTGGAGCTGCGTGATCATCGGGTCGAGGCGGTCGGCGAAGTCCGGGACGTAGGGGGTCCGCCCGAAGGTGCCGGTGGCGACGACGACGTTGTCCGCCCCGATCGTGCGGTCACCGAGAGTGGCGAGATAGCGATCTCCGTCTGCCTCGAGGCCGTCCACACGCTGGCCGAGACGTACCGGGAGGTCGAAGCGCCGGGCGTACGCCTCGAAGTAGTCGGCCACCTCGTCCTTCCCGGGGAAGGACCAGCTGGGCGCGGGGAACGGCATGCCCGGCAGTCCGTCGTATCGGGCGGGGCTGTAGAGCCGCAGGGTGTCCCACTGCCGACGCCAGCCATCGCCGACCCGGTCCTCGGCACCGATGATCAGGAACTCCCGGCCGGCCTGTGCCAGGTGATAGCCCGTCGCGAGTCCGGCCTGGCCGGCTCCGATGATGAGGGTCTCGACGTCTTCGTGTGCCATGGCCTGCTCCCGTCCTCTGGTGCTGGTGATGGCCGCACACGCTAGGGAGCGCGCTCCGCTGACCGCATCGGGCGACCTACCCATTCCGCGGGCGGCTGTGGGTAGATCGACGCATTTCGGCGCGCGAAGCGGCGGCTCCAGAAGAGCATCAGCCCTGACGAGAGCAGGTAGTAGCCGTGCAGGAACCAGATGGGTCCCAGCGGCAGGTGGAAGACGTAGATCGAGTAGACCGCGTTGCCGACGTTGGCGAGCACGAGGTTGCCAGTGCTGTACGACGTGAGATCGCGGCTGCGGACAGCCTTGCCCAGCATGGGCAGCGTCGCGAGCGCGAACACCAAGGTGGCGGCCAGACCCGCCAACGTCGGCATCGAGCTCCACATACCGGCAACGTAGGTGGCCCGGTCGAGGATCCGCGTCGGGAGGATCGATCATTCCGATCGACGGACATGGGTCATCCTGGCCATCGCCCTTGTCCGGCCCTGCCGCAGACTGGTAGGACGGCTCGCACGTTCGGCTCTCGGGTGAGGAGGGCACGACATGGACCGCACCTGGCGGTGGGTGACCGACGGTGGTCTGGAGACGGACCTGATCTTCCACCACGGGGTGGACCTCCCGGAGTTCACGGCGTACCCGCTGCTTCGCTCCGACGAGGGGCGAGCGGCCCTTCGGACCTACTACGAGGGGTACGCCGCCATCGCCGAGCGCGCCGGCGCCGGGCTGCGGCTGGAGTCGCCGACGTGGCGGGCGAACCCGGACTGGGGTGCGGTGCTCGGCGACGACGCAGCGGCCCTGGACGCGGCCAACCACGCAGCGATCGAGTTCCTGCGTGGCCTCGCCGACGAGTGGGGCGGTCGGGTCGACGGCACGACCGTCGTCGGCATGGTCGGCCCTCGCGGGGACGGCTACGCCGCGGGCAGCGCGACGAGTGCGGACGAGGCGGCCGACTACCACGCCGCTCAGGTGGCGTCGTTCGCCGCCGCCGGGGCCGATCAGGTGTCGGCGCTGACCATGACCGACACGCACGAGGCGCTCGGGGTCGCGCGGGCGGCCGCGGCGGCCGGCATCCCGGCGGTCATCTCGTTCACCCTCGAGACCGATGGCCGGCTCCCGAACGGAACTCCGCTCGGCGAGGCCGTGACGACCGTGGACGACGACACGCCTCCGGCGTACTTCATGGTCAACTGCGCGCACCCACAGCACGTCCTGCCGGCCTTCGCGGACCCCGGCCCCTGGGTCGAGCGGGTCCGGGGTCTGCGCAGCAACGCCTCGACGCAGAGTCACGCCGAGCTCGACGAGGCCGAGACGCTCGACGAGGGAGACCTCGACGTACTGGTGCCGGCGCACCGGGCGCTGGAGGAGCGGCTCCCGGCGCTGGAGATCGTCGGCGGCTGCTGCGGCACCGACGCCCGCCACGTCGCGGCACTCTGGGGGGTCCGGCTCACCTGAGCGGCACGAACCGGTACGAGCCGTGCCGCGTGATGCCGACGCCGCGCATCGAGGAGGCGACGCGGAGCATCGTTCCGTTCACCGGCACGACCATCACCCCACCCGTGTGCAGCTGCGCGACCAGGTCGTCGGGGAGCTCGCGTGCCATCGCCGAGACCAGGATCCGGTGGTACGGCGCAGCGCTCGGCAGGCCGAGGACGCCCGTCGTGACCTGGTGGATGCTCGCCCATGGCAGGTCGGCCCGGTCGAGGTTGTGGGTGCCGAACTCCACCAGTTCGGGCTCCAGCTCGACCCCGAGGACCCGCCCGGTCGGCCCGGTGAGGCGGGCGAGCAGCGCGGTGGACCAGCCCGATCCGCATCCCACGTCGAGCACCTTCTGGCCCGACTGCACGTCGAGCAGCCGCAGCATCGCCCGGACCGTGCTGGGCTGGGAGTTCGTCTGGCCGAGCCCGATCGGCAGCGGGCCGTCGTACCCCGCGTTCCGACGTTGTGACGCCGGCAGGAACTCCTCCCGGGGCGTCGCCGCGAACGCCTCCGCCACCCGGTCGACCCCGCCCATCACCCCACGGTAGGCGCCATTCACGGACTACCGGGAACGACGCAGAGGGGGACGCGGGACGAAGAGGGGGACCCGGGCGGCGTACTCGCCCCAGCCGGGGCGCTGCGACATCGTCTTCTCCAGCAGCCGGGCGCCGGTGACGTTGCGGAGGAAGTGGGTCATCGCGAGCGGAGCGAGGACGGACACGAGCGCGGGCCACCAGCCCGACGCCGCGCCGCCCACGAGCCAGATGCCCCACCAGACCAGGGCGTCCCCGAAGTAGTTCGGGTGCCGGGTCCAGCCCCAGAGACCGCGGTCCATCACCGGCCCGCGGTCCGGGTCGCGCTTGTACGCCGCGAGCTGCGCGTCGCCGACGGCTTCGAACGCGGTGCCGACCGCCCAGACGACAACCCCCACCCACACCAGCCAGGTCAGGTCGACGTCCCAGTGCGCGGCGGCCATCACCGGCAGCGAGACCAGGCAGATCGCGAGCCCCTGGGTCACGAAGACCTTGGTGATCGCAACCCGGAACCCGCCGTCGCCCAGCATCTCGGCGTACCTCGGGTCCTCACCGTGCCCCTTGGCCCGCCTGAAGACGTGCCGCGACAGCCGAGCACCCCACACCAGCACGAGTACCGCGACCAGCCACCGTCGCCACGGGGTCCCGGTCCCGACCACGGCGGCGGCGACCGAGATCGCCGCCAGCGCGAGCCCCCACGTCACGTCGACGACCGAGACCCGCCCGGCCCGGCGCGCGGCGTACGCCGTCACCAGCATCGAGACCGCCGCGACCCCGATCGCGAGGAGCGCCAGCCCCCACCAGGTGGAGATCACCAGGCACGCTCGGGCGGCAGGTCGTGAGCCGCGCCGGGCCGGACGCAGAGCATCTGGTCGACCCCCATCCGCCCGTCACGGAACGCGAGCGAGCCGCCCACCAGGTACAGCCGCCAGACCCGCACCACCTCCTCGCCGACCAGCGCGGTGAGCTCGGGCAGGTTCAGCTCGACGTTCTCCAGCCAGCCGGCGACGGTGCGCACGTAGTGCTCGCGCAGGGACTGCACGTCGCGCACCTCGAGGCCGCCGCGCTCGAGGAGAGCCACGGTCTCGCCGACCGGCCGCATGTGCATGTCCGGGGCGATGAACGACTCGATGAACGGCCCCCCGCCGGGATGCCTCGCGGTGCGCGACATCTGTTGCACGAGGACCCGCCCGCCGGGACGCACCACCCGCCGCAGGACGTCGACGTACGTCGGATACCTGCGCTCGCCGACGTGCTCGCCCATCTCCAGGGATCCCACCGCATCGAAGTAGTCCCGTTCCGGGACGTCTCGATAGTCCTGCAGCCGGACCTCGACCCGGTCTCCCAGCCCTCGCTCCGCGATGCGCTGGTCGACGAACCTCTTCTGCTCGGCCGCGATCGTCACGCCGACCACCCGCGCGCCGAAGTGCTCGGCCGCATGCAGGGTCAGCGACCCCCAACCGCACCCGACGTCCAGCAGGCTCCGATCGGGCCCGAGGTCGAGCTTGCGGCAGACCAGGTCGAGCTTCGCGCGCTGGGCCGACTCGACGGTCTGATCGGGATCGTCGCCGTAGTAGGCGCACGAGTACGCCATCGCCGGGTCGAGGACCAGCGCATAGAACTCGTTCGACAGGTCGTAGTGGTGACTGATCGCCCGCCGATCACGGCGCCGGGTGTGCAGCCGTCCGCGCATGCGCGCCTGCGACGCCGGGGGCGGCAGTGGCTTCCCGAGGACGCCGAGGCTGCCCAGCGTGCGCAGGCCGTGGGCGAGCGCCGAGGGGCTCGGCCGTCCCGGGAGGCCGCGCTCGCGACCGACCGCGAAGGCATGCGTGAGTGCCGCGCCCAGGTCGCCCGGCACCTCGAGCTCGCCGGTGACGTAGGCCTGCGCCGCGCCGAGCTCGCCCGGGTGCCAGAGCAGTCGCCGCAACGCGTCGGGGCTGGTCAGCTCCACGACGGGCGCATCCGCCGGCCCCGCCTCGGAGCCGTCCCACGCACGCAACTGGACCGGCAGCTCACCACCGACGAACGGCCGAGCCGCCTCGGCCAGCTCTACGGCGACCCCGCCGACGCGACTCGTCCTACGACGAGAGATGGTCGCGGTCACGGCGCGTCCTCCCGTGTCAGCACGATCTGGTTGACGTCGATGTAGCCCGAGGCGAAGCCGGCCCGGGAGTACTCCAGGTAGAAGTGCCACATGCGTACGAACGTCTCGTCGAAGCCGAGCGTCAGCATGCTCTCGTGCGCGGCCAGGAACCGCTCGTCCCACTGCCGCAACGTCTCGGCGTAGTGCGAGCCGAAGGCCAGTCGATCGGTGACCCGTAGCCGCGTGTGCCGGGAGGTGATCTGCTCGATCACGTCCACCGACGGAAGGAAGCCTCCGGGGAAGATGTACTTGTTGATCCAGGTGTAGGTACGACGCGTCGCGACCATCCGGTCGTGCGGCATCGTGATCGCCTGGATGCCCACGCGCCCGCCGGGTCCGGTCACCCGGTCGAGGATCGCGAAGTAGTCGACCCAGAAATCGTGGCCGACCGCCTCGATCATCTCCACCGACAGCACCACGTCGTACGTCGTGTCGTCCGGCAGGGCGCGGTAGTCGAGCAGCTGGACGGTCACCCGGTCGGCGAGGCCGGCGGCCGTGATGCGCTTCTCGGCGAGGTCCCGCTGCTCGGTGGACAAGGTGATCGAGTGCACGAGGGCGCCTCGACGAGCGGCCCGGATCGCCAGCTCACCCCAGCCGGTGCCGATCTCGAGCACCCGCGTGCCCAAGCCGACCGCCGTGTGGTCCAGCAGCCGCTCGATCTTCCGGCCCTGGGCCCGGGCGAGGTCGGCTCCCTGCTCGGGGGCAGTCATCAGCGAGAAGCCGTTGAGGTGAAGCTCCTCGCCGTCGAACAACGCGGCGGAGTAGGTCAGGCTCTCGTCGAGGAACTGCTCGAACAGCTCGTTCGACAGGTCGTAGTGGTGGGCGATGTTGTTGCGCGAGTTCGTCCGCGTGCTCCGCTCGCGTCGCGGCGGCCGCGCGACGGCGAGGGCGCGCAGCGTCTGCAGCCAGTCGGGCACGAGGCGCGGCAGGTCGGCCGCGAGCACCGTCAGGAAGGCGCCGAGGTCGGGTGCGTCCCACGCCCCGGACAGGTAGCCCTCACCGAAGCCGATCAGCGCCCCGCGACCGAGCCGTGCGAAGAACTCGTCCGGCCGGTGGATCGTCATCTCCGGACCACCCGCCCCGAGGGTTCGGCCCTCGAGGCGGACGGAGACCGGGAGCCGCCGGACGCCGGCCAGGAACAGCCGGCGGGCGACGTACGCCGAGACGGTGGTGCGGGCTCCGGCCGGGACCCTCATCAGGTCGGGCCACTGGTCGATCGCGGGGCGGCTGACGACGGCGGTCATCGAGGCCTCACCTCGTGGGCGACCTCGTCGGAGGCCGGCCGGGGCTGTACCGGCAGCCGGCACAGCCACAGCGCGATCCCGTGCGCGCGGATCAGGGCCGAGCCTCGGAGTGCGGCGGGCGCGGCCCGTCGTGGTGACGACTCGGTACGGCGTCCGTCCAGGGTCGCGGTGAACGTCGCGCCGTCGTCGCTGTGCAGCGTGACCGCTATCAGCAGATCGTCGCCCGGCACCGGAACGCGCACGTCGTACCAGCCGTCGGTGCCGTGGAACGGCGAGACGTACAGCGCCTTGTCGACCCGCGCGCGGCCACGGTCGTCGGGGTGGACGAGGTAGGCGTGCCGGCCGCCGTAGGTGTTGTGCACCTCGACGATGGCGCAGGCGAGACGCCGGGTGTGGTCGAAGCACCAGAAGACGCTGATCGGGTTGAAGCAGTAGCCGAACGCGCGGGCGTTCGCCGCCATCAGCACGCGGCCACCGGTCGGGTCCACGCCGTGCGCGGCCAGGAACGCCGCGACGTTCTCGCGCAGTGACGCCTCGGGTGAGCCGAGGTGGTCGCGCGCCTCGAACGTGCCGAGGACGCCGTGGTCGGGCAGCGCGTCGAGGTCGACCAGCCACGTGTGGGCGTGGTGCTCGAAGGTCCTGCGGAAGGGCCGACGTCGCGTGTGCCGGATGCGCGACGCGAACATCCCCGGCCGCGGCAGCGCCGGCCCGTCCCACGGCAGCCCGAGGTGAGCGGCCGCCGCGGCGCCGGAGCGCGCCCCGTCCTCGTGGAAGCCCCAGCCGTGGTAAGCGCCCGCCAATGCGATCCGCGCGGTGTTCGCCTCCGGGAGCGCGCGCTGCGCGGCGACCGACTCGGGGGTGTAGATCGGGTGCGCGTACTCCATCCGCGCGACCACCGTGTCGGGGTCGACGAGCTCCTCACCGCCGAGCGTGACCAGGTAGTGGGTGTCGGTGGCGAGCCGCTGGAGCCGGGTCAGATCGTAGGTGACCGTGACGCCGGTGCGGGCGTCGCGCGGGCGGAGGAAGTTCCAGGAGGCTCGGGCCCCTGAGTTCCGTGGCAGCACGGAGGTGTCGGTGTGCAGCAGGGCCGCGTTGTCGCGGTACGGGATGGCGGCCAGGGCTCGGCGCTGGGACGCGGTCGGTTCGGCCAGCATCGCCAGTGCCTGGTCGGGATGGGTCGCGACCACCACCGCGTCGTACGTCGTGGTCGCTCCGTTGCCGTCGGTGACCAGCACCCCGGTGGAGGTCTCGAGCACCGACGTGACCTTCGTGCCCACGCGGACGTCGTCGAGGCCGACGGCGACCTTCGCGACGTACTCGCGTGACCCACCGACGACCGTTCGCCACTGCGGCGAGCCGGTGACGGACAGCATCCCGTGGTGTGCGAGGAACTCGAAGAGGTAGCGCGCGGGGTAGTCCAGCGCGACTGCCGGGTCGCACGACCAGACGGCCGCGACCAGCGGCTCCATGAACTGCCGGCGGAAGTACGGCGAGAAACGTCCCTCGGCAAGGAACTCCCGAAGTGGTGTGTCTCCGGAGTGGGAAGACTCCCGGAGGAGAGCGCGGGCGCGCCGATGGAACCGCGGGACCTCACCCAGCATCCGGAGGTACGCCGGACGGGTCAGGTTGCGGGCGGTCGGGAAGAGGCCGCGCGCTCCCAGCGCCCCGGCGTACTCGAGCCCGGTCGCCTCGTCCCGCACGGACATCGACATCTCCGACGGCTGCGTGGCGACCCCGACCTCCGCGAACAGCCGCAACAGCGTCGGGTAGGTGCGCTCGTTGTGCACGATGAAGCCGGTGTCGACCGCGAGCCCGCCCACGTCGTGCGTGTCCGCGTGCCCGCCGAGGCGAGCGTCCGCCTCGTAGAGCGTCACGTGAGCGGTGCGGGCGGCGACGTGCGCGGCGGTGAGACCGGCGACGCCGGACCCGATCACCGCGATCCGCCGGCGCCCGGTCGCTTCGTCGGTCATGCCGGGTCGGTCCCTCCGCCGGCCGTACTCAACGGGAAGAGGGCGACCGCCGGGAGGGTCGGGGTCTTCGACCCGGCCGCGGGCTCGACGCTGACCGCGGCCGCCTGGGCGGTGGAGAGGTTCCCGGTGAGCACGGTCGGCTGGTCGGCGTCCGGCATCAGGCCGGCCGACACCATGCCGCGGCCCGGCTGCTGGAGCCAGAGCTGGTAGGTCTTGCCGTCGCCGGGGTCGGGCACCTGGTCGCCGATCATCACCGCGCGCCCCAGAGACGGCGAGCGCACCAGGGTGAGCCGGCCGCCGCCGTTCGGCAGCTGCTCGGTCACCCGGACCGCATCCGGTGCGTTCAGGACCTGCTCGGCGATCGTGGCCGCGTCGTGCTGCCAGGGGTGCCAGGCGAGCACGCCGACGGCCAGCAGCACCACAGCGGCGGCAGCCAGAAGCAGGTGCGGCAACCGGCGACGCCGTACGGCGGGCTGGGTGGGCTGGGCGGGCTGGGTGGGCTCGGTCGTCTCCGCCGACGCGGAGTCCGGCGGCAGGGGTCGCACCTGGCTGATCCCGGCCAGCACGCTCGACCGCAGCGACGCCGGCGGCGCCTCGGCCTCGGTCTCGGCGAGCCGCGCGCCCGTCTCGCGGAACGACGCGACCTCGGCGCGGCACTCGGCGCACTCTGCCAGGTGCTGCTCGAACTGGGCCCGCTCGATGTCGTCGAGGGCGTCGACGGCATAGGCACCCGAAAGCGCGTGGATCTCGCTCATGCCTGCGCTACCTCTCCGACGCCCAATGCGTCCCTGAGCCGGATCAGCCCGTCCCTGATCCGGGTCTTCGCCGTGCCGACCGGAAGGTCGAGCATGGAGGCGACCTCGGTGTGCGTGTAGCCGCCGAGGAACGCCAGCACCACCGCCTCTCGCTGCTTGCTGGTCAGGTGCGCGAGGGCCGCGCGGACGCGGGTGGCTTCGATCGAGGTGGCCGCGGCCTCGGCCGTCTCGTCATGGGCCACCGACATCTCACGCTGCCCGTACGCCGCGTCGCGGCGGCCCGAGGCCTCGGCCGAGCGGACCCGGTCGACGGCCTTGCGGTGCACGATCGTCAGCAGCCACGAGATCGCGCTGCCCTTGGCCGCGTCGAAGCGCGCGGCGTGGCGCCAGCAGTCGAGGTACGACTCCTGGGTCACCTCCTCGGCCTGGGCCCGGTCACGCAGCACCCGGACGGCGAGGCCGAACGCGCGAGCCGAGGTGGCGTCGTACCACTCGGCGAAGGCGCCCTCGTCCCCGCGGCTCGCCCGCCTCAGGAGCTCAGCCAGGTGTGCGGCGACCGACCCGCCCCCCTCCGAGGGTGGTGGGTCGGACGGCACGGGCCTCAGGTGGCTCACGGTTCGATCCTGTCGTCTCGGGTCCCGACTGTCAGCGTCCGAAGGGTCGCGAACTGTGTGCGGTCAAGGGGCGTTCGGAGCGGCTCGTGGTCCGGATTGGCCAGGGGTGCCGGGGGATCAGGGATCGGCCGGTTTGGCAGGATGCCGCCATGACCGACGAGCTCGTGCACTACGCCGTCGCCGACGCCGTCGCGACCATCACCCTGGACTCGCCGCACAACCGCAACGCCCTGTCCCAGCAGCTGGTGACCGAGCTGTTCGAGCGGCTCGAGCGGGCGAACGCCGAGGACACCGTGAAGGTGGTGCTGGTGCGACAGGCGGGGAAGGTCTTCTGCTCGGGCGCCGACTTGTCGGAGGCGACGACGATCGGCATGGAGGAGGGCGCGCGGCGGATCGTCGCGCTCCAGCGGCTGATCGCGACCCTGGACAAGCCGGTGGTCACCCGAGTTGCCGGCGCGGTCCGGGCCGGCGGCATCGGGATCGTCGCGGCGAGCGACGTCGCGATCAGCGCCGACGACGCGTCGTACGCCCTGACGGAGGTGAAGCTCGGCCTGGCCGCCGCGATCATCTCGCTGACCGTCCACGCCCGGATGAACCCGCGGGCGGCGGCGCTGACGACCCTGGGCGGCGAGGTGTTCACCGGCGCGCAGGCCGCGACGTACGGCCTGGTCACCCGTGCCGTCCCGGCGGACGGGCTGGACGACGCCGTCGCGACCGTCTGCGCGCAGCTGGCCACCGGCACGGCCCAGGGCCTGCGGGAGTCCAAGCGGATCCTCAACGCCGACCTGGTACGCCGCATCGACGCGCTCGGCGGCGACATGGCCGCGCTCAGCGCTCGGCTGTTCGCCTCGGACGAGGCGCGCGAGGCGATGACGGCGTTCCTGAACCGGAAGCAGTCGTAGGCAACCATTCGGGTGGCCCGCCGGGTAGTTCAGGGCATGACCACCAGGACCGTCGTCGACTCGGCAGGCCGCGTGGAGCCCGGTGACAGCAGGGCGTACCTGCTGACGCACGACCACGCGCTCGCCGAGGAACTGATCCAGACATCGCTGGCCAAGGCGTGGTTCGCCTGGAAGCGGATCGACGGCCAGCCGGAGCCGTACGTCCGCAAGATCCTGGTCAACACCTACGCCTCCTGGTGGCGACGGAAGTGGAACGGCGAGCAGCCGAGCGAGACGTTGCCGGAGCCGGCGGTCGAGGAGGCCACGGATCCGACCGATCTCTGGACCGCGATGGAGCGACTCCCGCGCCGGATGCGAGCCGTGGTCGTGCTTCGCTACTTCGAAGACCTCACCGAGGCCCAGGCCGCCGACGTGCTCGGCTGCTCCGTGGGCACCGTCAAGAGCCAGGCCAGCAAGGCTCGGGCGGCGGCGGGCAAGCTGCCAACCCGGACCTGTGGGCACCCGTCGGCGCATCCGTCCACGTCCGCATGACCCGGGGCACCGGCACGTACGGCGTGGCCCTCGACGAGCGCACCGACTGAGCAGTCACCGGGTTGCTTCGTGCACCTGGAGAAGGAGATCCTCCCCGGCGAAGCCGATCCGGTAGGCCACGCCGGGGGAAGAACCACGGAAGAAGGTCAGGGTGTGCCGGCGGCCGCTGACGATGAACGTGCGCCACGTGTCGGTGCGGTCGCGCAGGGTCACGACGTACGACGTCGCGGGAGCGTCTCGCCATCGCTGGAACGGCGAGCGCATGACGCTCGAGCCCGATGCGATCCGCAGATCCTCGGGGCCCGGCGCGGGTCCGGACGCGATCAGAGCACCCGACCCGTCGTACCGGCACACCTGACCTTCGACGGCGGTCATGTCGAGCAGGAAGAACGAGTCGTGCAGCCCCGGAGCGGACGCGCCGTCGACGTTCAGTCGTCCCGCCGAGACAGGTGACGGGGGACACGTGGGCGGAGGTCCGGGTGGGTCGTAGCGGGTGTGGCCGCTCGAGGCCTGGCGGCCGAGCGCCCGCACCAGGTCCGAGTACACCGTGCCGCCGGAGGCGATCCCGATGTACCCCTTGCTCGGGGAGGCCGCAGCCTGGCAGGGGCCAGTGTTGCCGTCGATCCTCGTCGAGGTGCCGTCGGAGAACCCGACCCGGACCGAGAACTCCGTGCTGCCGAAGGCGAACGGACAGCTGTGCGCGGTGCCGGTGCTGGCCTGCCAGGCAGCCACGAGTGACGCGGCATCCGAGACCAGCACGCCCGTCGGCGTGAGTGAGAGGACTTCGTCGCGACCGGAGAGCCGTGTGGGACAGAAGGTCACCCACGCAGCAGTTCCCTGGGTGAAGTCGGCGTGGTCCGGTGTGCCGCCGCACGGGTGAGCCGGTACGTGGGTCCCGACAGGTGGTCGGGCGCCGTCGCGCACCGGCTCCGAGCCGATCAGCAGAGGAGCAACGATCACTGCCGTGACGGCGACCGCAGCGGTCACCAGCCCGCCGGCACGGCGCCTCCGACGCGTACGACGCGCGCCGTTCTCGGAGCGGGCGACGAGCCCGGTCAGGTCGGGTTCGGCCGGGACCGCCTCCTTCAGGCGGGCGTCAAGAGCATTGCGTTCGGCTGCACTGAGCTCGGTCATCGAGCCTCCTCGGCGTCGTCCGGGTCGAGGAGGCCTGAGGTGCGGAGGGCGGCGATGGCGCGGGAGTGGTGCTGCTTGATCGTGCCGACCGAGCAGCCCAGGGCGGCGGCGGTGTCGGCCTCGGTCAGGTCGGCGAAGTAGCGCAGCACGACGACAGCACGCTGCTGGCGCGACAACGACCCGAGCGCACGCAGCAGGTCGACGTCGACGTGCTCGTCACCCACGCGTACGTCCGGGACCCTGCCGCTGGGGATCTCACCGACCCAGCGCCGGCCACGCCACGACAAGTACGTCGTGACCATCGCGCGACGGACGTAGGCCTCGAACGAGCCGTCACCCGACACGCGCTCGAAGTGCGGCCACGCCTTGGTCAAGGCCGTCTGCACCAGGTCCTCCGCGAGATGGCTGTCGCCGGTGAGCAGCCAGGCGGCACGCCACAGCGCGCGTCCGCGCGCGGCGACGTACTCGCTGAAGTCCACCGGACCCCCTCACCACTTCAACCTGCTGAGCCCGGTGGAAGGTTGACACGCCGCCTGGTGCCTCGGGGATCAGCGGGTCTCGACCAGGCTCCGGGTCAGGAGCACCAGGGTCATGAAGGTCCGGTACAGCCGCAACGGGTCGTCGTCCTCGCAGCGCACGCTGGTCGAGGTGACCCGCTCGACGCCGCGCAGCCAGGTCGCCTGCTCGGCCATGTCCGGAGAGATCAGCTGGATCTCGAGGGTGGCCGGGAGGCCGATCGCGGGGGGCGTCGCGGTCACGTCGGAGAGAGCAGCGGCGACGCCTTCGCGGATGCGTTGCTGGGCGACGTGGGGATGCAGGTGCTCGGCGGCGTACCGGCTGATGGAGGTCTTCACCTCGATCACCTCGATGCCCGGGCAGAACGGCGCGGCCTCGGGCCCGACGTACTGGTCGCCGGTGATCACCGCGATCGGGACGCCGTGATGCTGGGCGACCAGCGCGTTGATCCCGGCCTCGCCGGTGAGGGTGCCGTTGAGCACGACGTTCGCGATCGCACGCGGGTTGTAGGTGTGCGACAGGATGCCCGGCGTCGGCATCGCGGCGTGGTAGCCGAGGAACAGCGCGACGTCGTACGACGCGTCGAGCCCCTCCATCATGTAGAGCGGCTTGAACCGCCCCGAGAGGTACGACGCGTGGCCACCGAGCTGCCCGGGCGGGAGGTTGCGCATGAACGAGTGGCTGTCATTGACCAGGATCTGCGTCGCGCCGGCTTCCGTCGCCCCGTCGATCACCCCGTCGATCGCCGCGTTGACCTCGCCCAGCACGAGGTCGCGACCGAGCGGGTAGTCATCGCCGCCCGGGATGCACTGCTCCCAGTCGGAGATGCCGGCGACGCCCTCCATGTCCACCGAGATGTAGACCTTCACCGGCCGAGCATGTCAGTTCCGACGGCTGCCGGGGTTCACCGGTTCTGGTGCAGCTTGGGAGAGAGGGCCAGGGTCGGTCCCTGCTTGGTCAGACCGCGCTTCTGCAGTCCGTCGTCGGCGAACTGGGTGTTGCGGTTCGTCTGGATGTCGAACGCGACTCCCTCCCTCACCGCTGCGGGCGCGCCGAGGCAGGAGGCGGGAAGGGTCGTCCCCACGCGACCCTTCCGGTGCGACACGTGGATGGCGAGCCCGTCGCAGGCGATCCGGGCGCCGTTCGCGTCCTGGAGCTGGAGGACCTTGCCGCTCGGGCTCTGGGCGGCGAACCACTCGAAGTGGGCACTGCCGGTGCGGACCTTGCCGTCCAGCAGCCAGTTCCTGCCGACCTTGCCGCTGCGCAGCCAGACCGTGCTCACCAGGCCGCTCCTCGAGTAGGAGAGGCGCGTGCGCACGATGTCCGCCGCCTTGTTGTGCGGGGCGTTGGTGAGCGTGCTCGGGATGCGGAAGCGCTGGACGTCGTGAGTCGCGTCCCGATGGGTGAACGTCTGGGCGAAGGCGGAGCCGGGGACGGCCAGGACCGCCACGACACCAGAGCCGACCACCGTGCGAAGAAGGTGGCGAGCGTGCATGAGGAACCCCGTGGTTCGTGCAGCGAGCGGCGGGACGACCCCCGCGATCCGAGCATCCGTCGACCGAACCCGCCCGATTCGGGAGATCCTAACGGCGTGCGGATCGCAACAGATATCATGGACGACTTGTCGTTTTGAGCCGGAGCCGCTCACCCGAGCGGTTGGGGATCCGAGGAGACTTCTACGTGGCTGACGAGTTGCTGACCGCTGAGCTCGCCACCGAACAGGGCTTCGTCGACCGCGTGTACGTCCAGCTGGACAAGTCCGCGCGGAACGCCCAGGCGCTGGCCCGTGAGGGGCACGGGCGGGGCGCCCTCGGTCACGAGGGCGGGCTCGTCGAGCGCGACGCCATGGTGTTCCAGGCCGCGCGCCGGATCGCCCAGCTCGACGCGGCGCACGAGGGACTCGTCTTCGGCCGGCTCGACCTGCAGGACCGGGTCGACTCCGAGCCGCGCTACATCGGGCGCATCGGGCTGCGTGACGACCAGCGCGACTCGCTGCTGATCGACTGGCGGGCACCCGCAGCCGCGGTGTTCTACCAGGCGACGGCCGGGTCCCCGCATGACGTGATCCGCCGCCGCGTGCTGCGTTGCGCCGGGCCGAAGGTCGTCGGCATCGAGGACGAGCTGCTGGACGCCGACGCCGAGACGGACCTCCCGATCGTCGGCGAGGGGGCGTTGATGGCGCAGCTGTCCCGCGCCCGCGACCGCTCCATGCACTCGATCGTCGCCACCATCCAGGCCGAGCAGGACCAGGCCATCCGTGCCCCCGCCAAGGGCGTGGTGGCGATCAGCGGCGGCCCCGGCACCGGCAAGACCGTTGTGGCGCTGCATCGCGCGGCGTACCTGCTCTACACCGACCGCCGTCGCTACGAGACCGGTGGCGTCCTCGTCGTCGGTCCGTCGGGTGTCTTCATGCGCTACATCGAGCGGGTGCTCCCGTCGCTGGGCGAGACGGCCGTCGCGCTGCGGTCGCTCGGTGAGGTCGTCGGTGGCCTGCGGGCGACCCGTCACGACGCTCCGGCGGTCGCGGCCGTCAAGGGCTCGGCGCGGATGGCCGAGCTGATGCGGCGTACGTCGCGCCAGCCAGCACCCGGGTCGCCCAAGGAGTTCCGGGTCTTCTGGCGCGACGACGTGATCCACCTCGACCGCGGAGAGCTCGCCAAGCTGCGTCGCCAGCTGACCGGCCAGCGCAACCGCCAGCTTCCGCGGGTCTCCTCGTCGCTGCTCGACGCGATGTGGCGCCAGGTGCGCGGTGCCCGCGGCCGCGAGCGGGGTCGCGAGGCCTTCGACGACGACATGCTGTCCTCGCAGGCGTTCGTCGACTTCGCGCTCTCGTGGTGGCCGCCGCTCTCCGCGCCCGAGGTGCTGGGCTGGCTCCGCGACCCCGAGTTCCTCGCCCGGGTCGGGCAGGGGGTCGTCACGCCCGAGGAGCAACGCCTGCTCGTCGAGTCGTGGCAGGCCGGCGACCTGTCGATCGAGGACGTCCCGCTCGTTGACGAGCTGCGCTACGGCCTCGGCGACGTACCCGACCGGGCACGCGAGGAGGATCACGAGCTCGACGACTTCGTCGGCGCCGACCTCCAGGAGCTGACCACCATGGCCGAACGGGAGTACGGGCCCGGCTCCGGCCCGTGGCAGCCACCGGCGCACCGGATCGACGACGACGGCTATGCCCATGTCCTCGTCGACGAGGCCCAGGACCTCACGCCCATGCAGTGGCGGATGGTCGGTCGACGCGGCCGCACCGCCACCTGGACGATCGTCGGAGACGCCGCCCAGTCGTCCTGGCCGGTTCCCGACGAGTCGGCGGCCGCACGTGCCTCCGCGATCGAGGACAAGGACCTGCACGAGTTCCACCTCTCGACCAACTACCGGAACTCCTCGGAGATCTACGAGTACGCCGCGGCGTACGCCGAGCGCGCGGGGCTCGACGCCGATCTCCCGACCGCCGTCCGGTCGACCGGCGTCGCGCCGCGCGAGGTTCCGGCGGGTGCCGACCCTGCGGTGACCTTGCGCGAGCAGCTCACCGAGGTCGCGGGGGCCGTCGCCGGCACCGTTGCGGTCGTGGTGCCGGCCGACCGTCGTTCGGAGGTCTCGGAGTGGCTGGCCTCGTGGCCGGAGTTCGCCGCCGATGCACCGCACGCGACAAACCCGGCGGCCGCCGGCGACGACCGGATCGTGGTCCTCACCGGCATCGACACCAAGGGTCTGGAGTTCGACGGCATCGTCGTCGTCGACCCGGACGCGATCGAGGCCGAGTCCCCGACCGGCCGGGCGACGCTCTACGTGGTCCTGACCCGCGCCACCCAGCTGCTCACCCTCATACGCTGACCTGTCAGAAAGTGTGCCGCCCGTGTGCGCTGACCTGTCAGAAGTGCGCCGCCTGTGTGCGCTGACCCGCCAGAAGTGCGCCGCCCGTGTGCGCTGACCCGCCAGAAGTCATGCCGGGTGGGACGTCGACACGTGCACTCTTCTGACAGGTCAGCGCGTTTTCGGTGGCATCTTCTGACGGGTCAGCGTGGTCAAACGGCGACCGGCTCCTCGGTCGGCTCGGCCAGCTCGGCCTCCACGGCCTCTTGGTGCGCGTGCACCTGGCTCCGGGAGGGCAGCAGCAGGCTGGCCACCGCGGAGAGCGCGTAGCCGCCGGCGGCCACCCAGCAGGCGGCGATCAGTCCGGACCGCGGTGATGCCGCGTCGTACGACGTGCCGACGACACCGAAGAACACGGTCCCGGTGATCGCCACCCCGAGTGCGGCCCCGACCTGTTGGACCGTGCCGTAGGCGCCCGAGGCCGCCCCCGCCTCGGCGGTCGGGATGGTCGCCAGCGCGACGTCGACCAGCGGCACCACCAGGAGCCCGAGGCCGATCCCGGACACGACCAGCGCCGGGGCCAGGCCCCACGTGGACAGAGCGTCGCCCTGGCCGTGCACCACCGCCAGCACCCAGACGGTCGCCGCCGACTGGAGCACCGCGCCGACGACCATCACGACCTTGCCCAGCTTCATCCCGAGCGGCACCGAGACTCCGCTGCCGACGAACGCCCCGAGGCTGAAGGGCAGCAGGGTGAGCCCGGCGTGGACGGGCGACCAGCCGAGACCGGTCTGGACGTAGACGGTCAGCACCAACGCGAACCCGGCCAGCGCGCCCTGGAAGGCGCCCTGGGTGACCAGGCCGGCGGAGAAGCCGCGGTCGGCGAACAGCCGCATCGGCAGGAGCGCGGAGCCCATGGTGCGCTCACGGCGTACCTGCTGGACGACGAACGCCGCGAGCACCAGCAGCCCGCCCGCACCGAGGGCCAGGATCCAGGCCGCCCAGTTCTGCTGACGACCCTCGATCAGGGCGTACACGATGCCGAGCAGTCCCGTGGTGACCAGCACGAGCCCGACCGGGTCGAGCCGGAGCGGGTGCTCGGAGCGGGTGTCGGGGACCCAGCGCAGCGCGAGCGCGACGAGGACGACCCCGACCGGCAGGTTGATCAGGAAGATGCTTCTCCAGCCGATCCCGAAGGCGTCGCTGCCGACCAACCAGCCACCGAGCACCGGGCCGATCACCGCCGACATCCCCGACACCGCGCCGATCACGCCGAGCATCGCCGCCCGCTCGCGCGGAGCGTAGAGGGCCTGGAGCGATGACAGCACCTGCGGCACCATCATCGCCGCGAACCCGCCCTGCACGACGCGGGCGATGAGGAGGACGCCGATCGTCGGCGCCACGCATGCGAGCGCCGAGCCCACGGTGAAACCGATCACGCCGGTTACGAACAGTCGGCGGCGCCCGAACATGTCACCGAGCCGGCCACCGGTGATCATCAGGACGGCGAAGGACAGCAGGTAGCCGCCCACGGCCCATTCCAGCTGGGCGCCGCTGGCGTCGAGGTCGCTCCGGATCGACGGGAGCGCGACGTTGACGATCGTCGCGTCCAGCAGGTCCATGAACGACGCGAAGATGAGCACGCCCATGGCGAGCCCGCGCTTCTCGGTCATCTCGTTCTCCTGTGAGTGTTGTAGTCTTGGATGTGAGAAGTCCCAGAACGGGGTATCTCTGGTTCGGAATAGTTCCGATATGGAGAGAGTAGCGAGGGCGATCGAAGTTGTCCACCCGGAAGCAGGTCGGTGAGCGGATCTCCCTGACCATGCAGGAGGTCATCGCGTCGGCAGTGCTCACCAACGAGCGCATCGCCCGCTCGATCGGGCTCAACGTCGTGGACTTCCAGACGTACGGCGTGCTGCTGCGCAACGCCGAGCCGATGACCCCGGGCCAGGTCGCCCAGGCCACCGAGCTGCCCTCGAGCACGACGACCCGGGTGCTCGACCGGCTCGAGGCGAAGGGCATGGTCGAGCGCCGTCCGGATCCGGGAGACCGGCGCAAGGTCTGGGTGCACCCGGTGCAGTTCCACGACGCACGCGTCGAGTCGGCGTACGCGGACATCGTGCGGCAGATGGAGGACGTGCACGCCGGCTACACCGTCGCCGAGCTGCAGACCGTGCTCCGCTACCTGAGCGAGATCAAGAACGTCCGCTGAGCGTCGGTAGGGTCGGTCGCCATGACCGCCGCCGCGTCGCCGAGCCCAGCCCGCGACGCCATCGCCGCGCTGCAGGGGCACGAGGCGTGGGCGATCATCCGGAGGTCGACGCGCGCCGGTGACCGCGACACGGTCGGCCTGGTCGGCGGCACGCGTCGCGTGGTCGAGTCGCTGCTCGACATCCCGCTCGAGGACGGCGTGCCCGAGGACGGCCACATCGCCGACCGGCTGATCGCCGTCCCGTTCAGGCAGGTGCGCGAGCGCGGCTTCGCGGCACACGACGACGGCACTCCGTTGGTGGTCGTGGACGTCGAGACCGAGCTGGAGTTCACCGTCGACGAGGTGATCGACGCGATCGACGACACCGGTGTCGACCTGGCCGACCGGGGCGGGTTCGACATCGACGACGCGGCGTACGCCGACCTGGTCGCCGCGATCATCCGCGACGAGATCGGCCAGGGCGAGGGCGCGAACCTAGTCGTGGGGCGCCACTACCGCGCGCAGGTCGCCGAGTGGGACGCCGGCAAGGCGCTGACCGTCTTCCGCAGACTGCTGCAGCGCGAGCACGGCGCCTACTGGACATTCGTGTTCTTCACCGGCGACCGATACCTCATCGGAGCGAGCCCCGAGCGGCATGTGTCGGTGCACGGCGACGACGTACGGATGAACCCCATCAGCGGGACCTTCCGGCTGCTCTCGGCGGGCGCGACCGATGAACCGCGTGACCTGCGCAGCGACCTGCTGGAGTTCCTGCGGGACGAGAAGGAGATCTTCGAGCTCTTCATGGTCGTCGACGAGGAGCTGAAGATGATGTGCGACGTCTGCGACAAGGGCGGCCAGGTGCTCGGGCCGTTCCTGAAGCCGATGAGCCGCCTGATCCACACCGAGTACTTCCTGGCCGGCCGCACCAGCCGCGACCCGCGCGAGGTCCTGCGCGACACGATGTACGCCGCAACGGTCACCGGCAGCCCGGTGCAGAACGCCTGTCGGCTGATCAAGAAGTACGAGTCCGAGGGTCGCGGCTACTACGGCGCGGCCCTGGCGATCCTCGGCCGCGACGCCGAAGGCGCCCCCGTCGTCGACAGCCCGATCGTGATCCGGACCGCCGACGTGGACCTGGAGGGCCGGCTGACCGTCACCGCGGGCGCCACCCTCGTGCGCGACTCCGACCCGGCGTACGAGGTCGCCGAGACGCACGCGAAGGCCGGCGGCATCCTCGCGGCGTTCGGGCTCGTCGCCCCGGCGCCGGCTCCGAGCATCAACGTCGCAGAGCTGGTCAACGACGAAGACGTCGTGCTGGAGCTGTTCACCCGCAACCAGCGCCTCGCGTCGTTCTGGCTCGCCGACCAGTCGGGCGCGCGGCCGGACCCCGCCCTATCCGGGAAGAGGGTGGCGATCCTCGACGGCGAGGACGACTTCGTGAACATGCTCCGCCACGTGCTCGGTGTCGCCGGGATGGCGAGCACGGTCGTCCCGCACGCGTCGTACGTCGAGGGGTCGCTGGACGATGCCGACCTCGTGATCGTCGGACCCGGCCCCGGCGATCCGCGCGAGGGCGACGACCCGAAGATCGCGACGTTCCGCGGAGCCGTCGACGGGCTGCTGGCCACCGGCCGGCCGTTCCTGGCGGTCTGCCTCGGCCACCAGGTGCTCTGTGACCGGCTCGGCATCCCGCTGGTCTACAAGGACATCGTGTTCCAGGGCACCCAGGACGAGGTGGTGCTCGACGGGCGGCGGGAGCGGGTGGGTTTCTACAACACCTTCGTGGGACGCGTCTTGCCGGACCTGGTTCTACCCGACGGCGTCTCGGTCGACGCCGACCCGGGCACCGGAGACGTCCACCAGGTGCGCGGGCCGCACTTCCGCGGCATCCAGTTCCATGCGGAGTCGATCCTGACCCAGCACGGCGCCGACCTGATCCACCGCCTCGCGGCCGACCTCCTGGGCTGACCGTGTGACCTCGCGGACAGCGGTGTCAGGAACTCGTCAAGACGCGTGAGTCCCGCCCCCGCGCGACGGAGGCTGGGACCGTGAGCACCCACGTCTCCTCGCGCACGGGCACCGACTCCCCGGTGGCCCCATGACCGCGACCCTGCCGCTGACCCGGCGCGCCAAGGACTGGCTGGTCACGGAGGGGGAGGTCGGGCACGCCGACACCGGCAAGCCGTGGTGGAAGGTGATGTGCCTGACCGGCGTCGACTACTTCTCGACGCTCGGCTACCAGCCCGGCATCGCCGCGCTCGCTGCCGGACTGCTGTCCCCCGTCGCCACCCTGGTGCTGGTGGCTCTCACCCTGCTCGGTGCGCTGCCGGTCTACCGCCGCGTCGCGGAGGAGAGCCCGCACGGCGAGGGCTCGATCGCGATGCTGGAGCGGCTGCTCAGCTTCTGGAAGGGCAAGCTGTTCGTACTCGCGCTGCTCGGCTTCGCCGCCACCGACTTCATCATCACGATGACCCTGTCGGCCGCCGACGCCAGCGCCCACCTGATCGAGAACCCCAACCTCCGCTCGACCCTCTCCGGCCACCAGGTCGCGATCACCCTGTTCCTGCTGGCCCTCCTGGGGGCGGTCTTCCTGCGCGGCTTCACCGAGGCGATCGGCCTGGCGGTTGGGCTGGTCGGGGTCTACCTCGCGCTCAACGTCGTCGTGATCGGGGTCGGCCTGTGGCAGATCGCGACACACCCCCACCTCGTCCCCGACTGGAGCGCGGCACTCACCCAGCAGCACGGCAACGCCCTGGCCATGATCGGGGTCTCGCTGATCGTCTTCCCCAAGCTCGCGCTCGGGATGTCCGGGTTCGAGACCGGGGTCGCGGTCATGCCGCACGTCAGTGGCGACCCGAACGACACCGAGGCACGCCCGGCGGGTCGGATCCGCGGCACCAAGCGGCTCCTCACCACGGCCGCGGTGATGATGAGCATCTTCCTGGTGACCAGCTCGTTCGTCACCACGCTGCTGATCCGCCCGGCGGAGTTCGAGGCCGGTGGCCGGGCCAACGGGCGCGCGCTCGCCTTCCTGGCGCACGAGTACCTGGGCAACGCCTTCGGCACGACGTACGACGCCGCGACGATCGCGATCCTCTGGTTCGCCGGCGCCTCCGCGATGGCCGGCATGCTGAACTTGATCCCGCGCTACCTCCCCCGCTACGGCATGTCGCCGGAGTGGGCCGGCGCGGTCCGGCCGCTGGTACTGATCCTGACCGGCACGGCGTTCCTGATCACCTGGATCTTCGACGCGAGCGTCGACGGTCAGGGCGGTGCGTACGCCACTGGCGTTCTCGTGCTCTTCACCAGCGCGGGTGTCGCCGTGACCCTGGCGGCGCGGCGAGCCGGTCAACGCAAACGGATGGTCGGGTTCGCAGCCATCTCGACGGTCTTCGCCTATACCACCGTCAGCAACGTGATCGAGCGGCCCGACGGCGTGAAGATCGGAGCCTGCTTCGTCCTCGCGATCGTGAGCGTCTCGATCGCCTCGCGGATCAAGCGGGTCTTCGAGCTGCGCGCGACCGAGATCGACTTCGACGCCACCAGCCAGGTCTTCCTCCGCGACTGCGCGCGCCGCACGATCCGGCTGGTCGCGCACCAGACGGAGGACCGCGACGTCGAGGAGTACGTCGAGAAGGTCCGGCAGCTGCGTCGCGACCACGACCTGCCGACCGACCCGGACGTGATCTTCGTGGAGGTGACGGTGGTGGACCCGAGCGACTTCGAGGGCCGGCTGCAGGTGCGTGGCGAGGTGCTGCACCAGCGCTACCGGGTGATGAGCGTGATCGCCTCGTCGGTACCCAACGCGGTGGCCGCCCTGGCGCTCCGGATCCGCGACGACACCGTTGTGATCCCCCACATCTACTTCGAGTGGACCGAGGGCAACCCGGTCCAGCAGCTGCTGCGCTTCCTGCTGTTCGGGTCCGGCGAGGTCGCGCCGGTCACCCGCGAGGTGCTGCGCCGGGCCGAGCGCGACCCGACACGGCGTCCGCACGTGCACGTGGGCTGACCGTGGTGG
>NZ_DASXQG010000049.1:0-29832 GCF_036493135.1 Nocardioides sp.
AGTCGGCGAGGACCGGCTCCCAGGCCCGGGAGGCCACCGCGAGTCCGTTCCAGGCGTTGATGGTGATGATCAGCGCGAGCAGGGCGCCCACCTCGTCCGGCGACCAGTGCGCCGCGACGGCGTCGTACTCCTCGGCCGGGACGTGCGTCTCGGCGACGCGGGTGACCACCTCGGTGAACCGGAGGGCCGCGCGCTCGCGCTCGGTGAAGAAGGGCGACTCGTTCCAGACGGCGACGGCGTTGACGCGCTGGGCCGACTCGCCGGCGGACGCGGCGTCGGTGCTGTGGGTGTCGACGCAGTACGCGCAGCCGTTGATCTGGGAGGCACGCAGCCGCACCAGCTCGCGAAGGCCGGCCGGGAAGCCGACCCGGTCCAGCTCGCGGGTGGCGGTGGTGTCGAGGTGGCTCATCGCCTTGCTGTACGACGGGACGGCGGCGTCGACGTCGAGGCGAGCTGGGATCTGGTGGCGGGTCTCCTGCTGAGTGGTCATGGGTCCACCGTAGGCGAGATCCGGACCAGAGAGATGAGCCAGTTCGCCATCAGTTGGCTGGTCCACATCACCGCCGGATCCGGATCACCCGCGCGCCCGCGGGCGGGCGGTTCCGGAAAGCCGCACACGGCACCCGGAGGCCCGGCTGGAGACGGTCCGGGTACCGCCGGAGCAGCCCACGAGCGGCGCGCTCGGCTACCACGAGATCGGCCGAACGCAGCTGCGGGAGGGCGAGCAGCCGGCGCACCAGCGCGTTGATCCCGGCGTACGGAGGGTTCGCGACGACCCGGAACGAGTGGCCGGGCCAGCAGAACACCTCGACGTCCAGCTCGAGCACGGCGACCCGGCTGCCGGCGAACCGCTCGCGGAGGACAGCGGCGCGGCGCGGGTGCAGCTCCACCGCGAGGACCCGGCAGCCGGCCCGCGCGAGGGGGTCGGTCAGCGCGCCCTCGCCGGCACCGAGATCGACGACGACGTCTCCGGGGCAGACGGGTGCGGAGCCGACCACCCGGTCGGCCCACTCAGGCGTGAGCGGGTGCCACCCCCAGCGGCGCGACCCGGCCGTCTGCCGGGGCGCGGCCACGACGGACCATCACCATGTACGTGACCATGCGCCGACCCTAGGCCGCGTCGGCGTCCTGCGGCGACGGGATTTCCGCGGACGGCTCGGCCGCGACGGCACGCGCGCCCACGAGCGCGACGCCGAGCGCCCCGATGAGGGTCACGGCCGCCGCGGCCAGCGCGGCATGGTTCCAACCGTCGACGAACGCCGCCGGGGTCGGCACTCCGTACGGCGCAGCGACCACCGAGACGATGGTGACGCCGAGCGCGGATCCGAGGTAGCGCGCGGTGTTGTTCGCCCCACTGCCCAGCCCGGCCTGGCCGGCGGGGACGCTGGCGACGCTCTCGCGGCCGAGGGCGGCGTTCAGGAACCCGCTGCCCACACCGGCCACCACCAGCCCGGGCACGAACCGGATCACGCCACTGCCGGCCGAAATGCCGGCCAGCATCGCGAGCCCGATGCCCATCAGCGTGAGTGCCGCGGCCATCCGGGCGCGGCCGGTCCACCGCTCCGGGAGCCGTCGCGCCGAGAGGGCGGTGACCACGCTCGGGGCCGACCAGGTCAGCATCAGCCAGGCGGCGCTCCAGGCGGACCGGCCGTACGCGACCCCCAGGAAGCCCGACAGGTAGGAGAGCAGTGCGATCACGCCCGCGCCGTTCGCGACGGCGGCCAGCGTGACGGCCGCGAACGCTGGTCGGCGGAACAGGCCGAGGTCGATCATCGGGTGGTCGGATCTCAGCTCGGCGGCGACGAAGCCCGCGAGCAGAACGACACCTGCCACGAGCAGTCCGATCACGAGCGGCCGCCCCCAGCCCTCGCGGCCCTCGGCGAGGCCGGCCAGAAGGCCGCTCATCCCCAGCGCGAGCAGGGTCACGCCCGGAAGGTCGAGCCGCGCCCCCTCGGCGGCACGGGACTCTGGGCACCCGCGCGCCGTGGCGGCGAGCATGACGCCGGCAGCGACCAGCACGACGTACACGTCGCGCCAGGAGCCGAGCAGGGTAAGTCCGGACGAGAGCAGCGGTCCGATCGCGATGCCTGCGCCGAGGCTGGCACCCCAGACGCCGGTGGCGTGCGCCCGGCGCTTAGGGTCTGGAAACGTCACGGCCAACATGCCGAGGCTGGCCGCGATCAGGGCCGCGCCGCCGATGCCCTGCACGACCCGGGCGAGCACGAAGACCACCACGTCGTTCGCGACCGCGGCCACCAGGGCTCCGGCCGCGAGGAGCAACGCGCCGGCCACGAAGGTGCGGCGCCGCCCGTAGTCGTCGGCCACCCGGCCGGCGGTGAGCAGGAACGCGCCGAGCCCGATGCTCATCGAGCTCAGGATCCACGTGCGCCCGGCCACCCCGGCGTCGAGTCCGGCCACGGTTGCGTTCAGCGTCGACAGCGGCGCGGTGAACGCGATCATCGCGACGAGCGTGCCGAAAGAGGCGCTGAGCAGGGTGAGGCGGGCCATGTCCACAAGCTCCATTTGGTCTGGTCATCGAACTCAGGCACCGTAGCATGTAGTCTGGTGAACAGACCAGATCATCTCGTGAGTCCGGATGGAGGACCGATGCCACTCGGCACCGACTACGCGCGGCAGGACTGTTCGTTGGCCCGTTCGCTGGAGGTGGTCGGCGAGCGCTGGACGCTACTGATCCTGCGCGACGCGTTCTTCGGGGTACGTCGCTTCTCCGACTTCCAGGCGCACCTCGACATCTCCAAGGCCGTGCTGAGCACTCGGCTCGAGGCGCTGGTGGCCGACGGCCTCCTGAGCCGGACCGGGGAGGGGCATCCCGAGTACGCGCTGACCCACGAGGCGCTCGGGCTCTGGCCCGCCCTCTTCGCGCTCGGCCAGTGGGGCGAGCAACGTACGACGCCGGGGCGACCGCGGCGGCTGTACCGCCATGTCGGCTGCGGCGAGATGGCGGGCGACGGACGTTGTACGACGTGCGATGTCTTCCCGGCGCCGGCCGCCGTGGAGGTGCGCCCCGGCCCCGGTGCCGACCCCACGCTCCGTTCCGACCCGGTCTCGGTGGCGCTCCGCGAGCCCCACCGGCTGCTCGAACCCCTGCTGGTGCGTTGAGCCTCAGGCCCGGGCCGCGCGCACCTTCTCCCCCAGCTGCTGGGGGGTGTCGCCGGTGCCCCCGTGCCCGGCGATCCAGTCGTACACCTGCTGCCGCTGCGCATGGCACATCAGGCCCACGACATCGCCGGGCTGCGCGTGCTCGACGAGGGCGGCGAGGCAGGCCACCTCGGTGGGGTACGCCGCGACGTCGGTGACGCCGACGCGCTCGGCACCATCGCGGAGCAGCCCTTCGAGCCCCTCGATGGTCCGGCCCCGCAGGTACTTCTGCTTGTGACCGATCGCCACCACGTCGGACCCCATGGCACCGATCTCACCGAGCCGGCCGATCAGATCGTCGGTACGGTCGCCGACCGCGCCGAGCCCGAGCAGCAGGCGCGAGCCGATACGTCGTACCCCGGCCATCACCTCCAGCAGTGCCTCGAGGCCGGCCTCGTTGTGGGCGAGGTCGATGACCACCGTGACATCGCCACCGTCGACCGGAACGGTGAAGATGTTCATCCGGCCCGGGTTGTGCTCGGCATCCGGCCGGAACGCGCGCAAGCCGTCGACCACGGTACGGCGAGCGAGGCCGGCGGCCAGGGCGGCGGAGGCGGCCGCGAGGGTGTTCTCGACGTTGAACCGGGAGAGCCCGGCCAGGGTCATCGGGACGTCGGTGAGCTCGATCAGCGGGTCGGCGTCAGCCCGGGGCCGCAGCACCGAGACCCAGCCGTCGATGACCGTCGTCGCGCGGCCGCCGGCGTCGAGGGTCTCGCGGATCGCCGGCGAGTTCGGGTCGCGGGAGAAGACCCACGGACGGGATCGGATCACGTTGCGCATCGCGTAGACGCGCGGGTCGTCGCCGTTCAGGACCGACCAGCCGCGGCTCCGGGTGATGCGCGGCACGACCGCCTTCACCTCGGCGAGCTGGTCCAGGGTGTCGATGCCGTGGTGCCCGAGATGGTCGGCGCTCACGTTGGTCACCACCGACACGTCGTTCCGGGTCAGCCCGATGCCCTTGAGCAGGATGCCGCCCCGGGCCGTCTCGGTGACCGCGAACTGCACGTCGGGCAGGCCCAGCACGCGTCCGGCACCGCTCGGGCCGGAGTAGTCGCCGGCCTCCACGAGCTCACCGTCGAGGTAGATGCCGTCGGTGTTGGACCAGCCCACGACCAGGCCCGCCGTACGCGCGATGTGGGCGATCATCCGGCTGGTCGTGGTCTTGCCGTTGGTGCCCGTGACGGCGACGACCGGGATCTCCGGGGTGATCGTGTGCGGCCGATCGCCCTCCGGCGACGCGACGACGCGCTCGGCCGCACGGCCCACGGCGTCCTCGACGTCCTCGGCCGGTACGGCGTCCAGGACGTCCGCCACCGCACGCGCCATCTCCTGCGCACGATCGCGGTGCCGCCACGGGTAGGACACCACGATCAGGTGCGGATTGCTGGTGGGCCGCACCCGGACGGCGAGCCGCGTCGTGCCCGACTCGTGCGCGATCGCGCGGACCAACCGCGCCACCGCCCGCAGCGCGAACCGCTGCCGGAAACCCGTGTCCGGCTCCCCCGGCCGCGCACCCGCCAGCCCGATCCGACGCGCCAGCCGCTCGGCTGTCTTCGTCGGCGCCGAGGCCAGCCCGGTGATGTCGAGGGTGAGCTTGATCGCGGCACGGGGGAAGTAGAGGTTCGGGCCCTCGAGGACCCGGAGCTCGATGAGCGACGTCACGCGCGCACGCTACCGAAGCCGGCCGGTTCACCAGGGGCGGTGAGTGAGCCACGCGGAGCAGGTCCGAGACAGTGGCTTTCCCACCGAACCGTGCCACACCGCCACGGTCCAGGTCAGGCACCCATGGCGTGGTAGCCGCCGTCGACGTGCACGATCTCGCCCGTGGTCTTCGGGAAGAAGTCGCTGAGCAGGGCTACGACGCTGCGCGCGGTCGGCTCGAGGTCGTCCAGGTCCCAGCCCAGCGGGGCGCGCTTCGCCCACTCGTCCTCGAACCGGTCGAAGCCCGGGATGGCCTTGGCGGCCAGGGTCTTGAGCGCTCCGGCACTGACCAGGTTGCAGCGGATGCCCTGCGGGCCGAGGTCACGGGCGAGGTAGCGGTTGCACGACTCCAGCGCGCCCTTGGCGAAGCCCATCCAGTCGTAGCCCGGCCACGCGACGGAGGCGTCGAACGTCATCCCCACGATGCTGCCGCCCTCGCTCATCAGCGGCAGGCAGGCGTTCGTCAGCGCCTTGAGCGAGTACGCCGAGACGTGCACGGCCTGCGCGACGTCCTCCCACGGCCCGGTCATGAACTTGCCGCCGAGCAGCGTCTCCGGGTTCCCGTACGCGATCGAGTGCACGACGCCGTCCAGGCCGTCGACGTGCTCGCGTACGGCGTCCGCGAGCCCGTCGAGGTGCTCCTGGTCGGTCACGTCCAGCTCGAGCACCGGCGGCTCGCTGGGCAGCCGCTTGGCGATCCGCCGGGTGATGCCCAGGGCGCGCCCGAAGTTGGAGATCAGGACCGTGGCCCCTTGCTCCTGGGCCACCTTGGCCGTGGCGAAGCCGATCGACGAGTCCAGGGTCACGCCGGCGACCAGGATCCGCTTGCCCTCGAGGATGCCGCTCATCTCACTCCTTGGTTGGACGTCTCAGTGACCCATTCCGAGGCCGCCGTCGACGGGGATCACGGCCCCGGAGACGTAGGACCCTCCCGGTGAGGCCAGCCAGGTGACCGTCGACGCCACCTCCTCGACCGTGCCGTAGCGCTGCAGCGGCACCTGGCCCATGATGCTGGCCTTCTGGTCATCGGTCAGGACCGCCGTCATGTCGGTCTCGATGAAGCCGGGCGCCACGACGTTCGCGGTGATCGAGCGCGATCCGAGCTCGCGGGTCAGTGACCGAGCGATGCCGACCAGGCCCGACTTCGAGGCCGCGTAGTTGACCTGTCCCGCCGAGCCCAGCAGCCCGACGACCGAGGAGATCAAGATGATCCGCCCGCGACGCAGGCGGAGCATGCCCTTGGCCGCGCGCTTGGTCAGCCGGAACGTGCCGGTGAGGTTCGTCTCGATCACGGAGGCCCAGTCGTCCTCGGACATCCGCAGGATCAAGGTGTCGGCGGTGATCCCGGCGTTCGCGACCAGTACCTCGACCGGTCCGTGAGCCGCCTCGGCATCGACGAACGCCTGCTCGACGGCGGCGGGGTCGGTGACGTCGCAGACGAGGTGGAGCGCACCATCGGGACCGCCACCGGATCGGGACGTGACCGCGACCGTGTCGCCGAGCGCCAGGAACGCCTCGGCGATCGCCAGACCGATGCCGCGGTTGCCACCGGTCACCAGCACCGACCGCGGCTGTGTCTGTTCGTCCACGGACGTGACGCTAGCGACTGTCGCCGGTTACCCGGAAGTCGGGCTCATTCGTCCTCGAGCCGGAAGCCGACCTTCATCCCGACCTGGAAGTGCTCGACGTCGCCGTCCTTGATCTGGCCACGGACCTGGGTCACCTCGAACCAGTCCACGTGCCGCAAGGTCGCGCTGGCACGCCGGATGGCGTTGCGGATCGCTTGGTCGATGCCGTCCGGTGAGGTCCCGACGATCTCGGTGACCCGGTAGGTGCGGTTGCTCATGGCAGCGGACTCTACGGCCCATCCGGATCCGTGCCCGCCCCCGGAATACCGGTGGGTCACCCGGACTTATGGTGGGGTATGGCGCGCACGAAGCGCGGGACGCCAGACGTCCCGATCCGCATCACGACGGCGTCTGCTGGCGCCGCCGCGGACATCAACTCGCGCCAGAAGCGGTACCTGATCGCGATGGGCATCCGCACGCTGTGCTTCCTGGTCGTCGCGGCCCTCGCCATCTCACACCTCGGCCCCGGGTGGCTGCCATGGATCTTCGTGGTCGGCGCCGTCGCCCTGCCGTACGTCGCGGTGGTCATGGCAAATGCGGCCAGCACGAAATCAGACGGATTCGAGCTCCGCGACGGGGCATCGCAGGACAGACAACTGCCTCCGAGCGCGGATTCCGAATGAATTCGACGATGGTGCGGGGTTGGACTCGGAACATTGTCGTGCAACAATCGCGGTCGTGTCCGTCGGGTTCCCCGAGCTGACGAACACCGACGAGTGCCGGAAAGCTTCCCCCGTGGCTGTCTGGCACTCGTCGTCATTTGGGGCCGCTGGTCAGCCCCCGATGGCCGACATCGGCCGGTCCGGCTGCAGGAAGGTCGGGTCGTTGATCCCGTGACCAGGCAGCTTCGAGGCCATCGCCGCCACCCACCGATCGGCCAGCTCCTCGTCGCTCGCGCCGGCGCGCAGCGCACCACGCAGGTCGGACTCCTCGCGGGCGAACAGGCAGTTGCGGACCTGACCGTCGGCGGTCAGGCGTACTCGGTCACAGTCGCCGCAGAACGGCCGCGTGACCGACGCGATCACGCCCACCGTCGCCGGTCCGCCGTCGACCAGGAACAGCTCGGCCGGCGAGCTCCCCCGCGGCTCGCTGGCCGGGGACAAGGTGTAGTCGCGGTCGAGCCGCTTGAAGATCTCCTCGGCGGTCACCATCTGGTCGCGGTGCCAGTCGTGCTGGGCGTCCAGCGGCATCTGCTCGATGAACCGCAGCTCGTACTCGTGCGCGATCGCCCAGGCGAGCAGGTCGCTCGCCTCGTCATCGTTCACCCCGCGCAGTAGGACGGCGTTCACCTTCACCGGGGTCAGCCCCGCCTCGTGGGCCGCCTTGGCGCCGCGGAGGACGTCGTCGAGCCGGTCGCGGCGGGTGATCGTCTTGAACCGCGACGGGTCGAGGGTGTCGAGGCTGAGGTTCACCCGGTCGAGCCCGGCGTCGGCCAGCGCAGCCGCCATGCGCTCCAGTCCGAGACCGTTGGTCGTGACGGAGAGCTGGAGGTCGGCGCCGAGCTCGCGGGTACGCCGGACGATGTCGACGAAGCCGCGCCGGATCAGCGGCTCGCCGCCGGTGAACCGGACCTCGCGGATGCCCAGACGGCGTACGCCGATCGTGATCAGCCGGACGACCTCGTCGTCGGTGAGCACCTCGGGATGCGGCAGCCAGTCGAGCCCCTCGGCCGGCATGCAGTAGGAGCACCGCAGGTTGCAGCGGTCGGTCAGCGACACCCGCAGGTCGGTCGCCACACGGCCGTACGCGTCGGCCAGCGGTCGCTGCATGCTCACCGCACGAGTCTACGGGCTGCCTCCCCCACACCCACACAGCGCTCACCGCCCGGCCGATAGCCTCGAACGGTGTCACCCCGAGTCAGCAGCCTGCGTTTTCTCCTCAGCCGACGCTGGCTCCTGCTCCTCGTCAGCGTGCTGCTGCTCGCCTACGCGTGCCTGCTGCTCGGCCGCTGGCAGTGGCACCGGCTCGAGGACAAGAAGTCCGGCAACGCGATCATCCGCACCAACCAGAAGGCAGCCCCCACCCCGGTCGACCAGATGTTGCGGCACGGCGTGGACCCGCCCTCGTCGGAGCTGTACGCCGTCGTCTCGGCGACCGGCACGTACGACGCGTCGAAGACCGTGATCGTCCGCTACCAGACCCGGAACGGGAACGCCGGCGTCGACGTCGTCGTACCTCTGGTCACCTCGTCGGGGAAGGCCCTGCTCGTCGATCGCGGCTGGGTCGCGACGTCCAACCAGGGACTGACCGACGCGTCGCAGGTGCCCGCCCCGCCCTCCGGCACGGTGCAGGTCACCGGCTGGGTCCGGCAGGACGCGAGCGGCGGCGCGGCCGAGGTCGTCAACGCCTCGGCCCGGGCGATCTCGAGTGCCCAGATCGAGCCCGCCATCGGCATCCCGTTGTACGGCGGCTTCGTGCAGCTGCTCTCCGAGAACCCGAAGCCGTCCACGCCACTGACCAGGGCCGACCCGCCCGACCTCAGCAACGGCCCGCACTTCTTCTATGCACTCCAGTGGTGGTTCTTCGGGATCCTCGCGCTCTTCGGCTACGGTTACCTCGCCTGGGAGGAGGTCACCGGCCGGGCCGAGCTGCGACGTGCACAGCAGCCCGCGAAGAAGCGGCCTCCGCCGGCAGCCGGGGATTCAGAGAGCGCGGAGCGAGCCACCGTCGACGGGGAGCAGGGCTCCGGACACGAACGACGCGGCGGGGCTCAGCAGGAACGCCGCGGCACGGCCGAACTCTGAGGGCTCCCCGTCGCGCCGGAGCGGGATGCCCTGCGCGGCACGCGCTCTGGCCGCACCCGGGTCGTCATGGAGTGCGTCCAGCTCGGCGACCCGCTCGGTGCCGATCCGGCCGGGAAGCAGCCCGTTGACCCGGATGCCACGCGGCCCGAGCTCGTCGGCCAGCTGCTTGGCGATCATGGCGAGCCCGGGCCGGAGTCCGTTGGAGATCGCCATCTCGGTCAGCGGGCCCTTCACGCTGGTCGAGAGCACGAACGCGATCGAGCCGCCCGCCCCGAGCTCGGCGGCGACCTCCCGGGCCACGCGGACCGCACCGAGGAACACCGAGCCGAACGCCGTCGTCCACTGCTCGTCGGTGGTCGCGGTCACCGTGCCCGTGGGCGGTCCGCCGACGCTGACCAGGGCCCCGTCGATCCGCCCCCACCGCTCGCGGGCGGTCGCGATCAGCCGTCGAGGCAGGTCCGGGTCCGCGTTGTCGCCCACGACGTACGCCGCCCGGTCGCGATGGGCGGGGTCGCCGAGCTCCTCGAGGGCCGCCGCCAGCGTGTCCTCGGTGCGCCCGGACAGCACCACTCGCGCGCCCTCGGCCACCAGCACGTCGGCGGTCGCACGCCCGAGCCCGCGGCCCCCTCCGGTGACGAGGTAGACGCGGTCGGCGAGTCCCAGGTCCATGGACGTGAACCTAGTCGTCACCCGCGGCCGGCTGCAGCGGCCGAACGTCCGGGAGGAACTGGGTGCGGTAGAGATCGGCGTACAGGCCACCCTGCGCCAGCAGCTGGGCGTGGGTGCCGCGCTGCACGATGCGGCCGGACTCGACGACCAGGATCATGTCGGCGTCGCGAACGGTCGAGAGCCGGTGGGCGATGACCAGGGACGTGCGACCGGCCAGGGCCGCGTCGAGCGCCCGCTGGACCGCGACCTCCGACTCGGAGTCGAGGTGGGCGGTGGCCTCGTCGAGCACGACCATCGCCGGTGCCTTCAGCAGGAGGCGGGCTATCGCGAGGCGCTGCCGCTCGCCGCCGGAGAGCCGGTATCCGCGATCGCCGACGACGGTCTCGAGGCCGTCGGGCAGGGCGCTGACGAGGGGTGCGATCTGTGCCGACTCCAGTGCTGTCCAGATCTCCTCGTCGGACGCCTGGGGACGGGCGTAGAGGAGGTTCTCCCGGATGGTGTCGTGGAACATGTGGGCGTCCTGGGTCACGTAGCCCACGACGTCCTCCAACGACTGGAGGGTCACGTCGCGGACGTCGTGCCCGCCGACTCGCACGGTGCCCGTCGTCGCGTCGTACAGCCGTGCGACCAGGTGGGTGACGGTCGTCTTGCCGGCGCCCGACGGGCCGACCAGGGCGATCATCTGGCCGGGCTCGGCCGAGAAAGACACGTCGTGGAGCACCTCGCCGGAGTCGCGCGACTCGGTACGGGCAACGTTCTCCAGGGAGGCCAGCGAGATCTCCTCGGCACGCGGGTAGCCGAACGACACATGCTCGAACTCCAACGAGGAGGCGGTACGTGGCAGGGCGACGGCGCCGGGCTTCTCCTGGATCAGCGAGGGCAGGTCGAGCACCTCGAAGACCCTGTCGAAGCTGACCAGCGCGGTCATGATGTCGACCCGGACGTTGGACAGTCCCTGGAGCGGCCCGAGCAGTCGCAGCAGCAGCGTCCCGAGGGCGATCAGGGTGCCGACCGAGAGGTGTCCGTTGATGGCGAGATAGCCGCCCACGCCGTACACCAGTGCCGTCGCCAGCGACGGAACGAGGGTCATGGCCGCGAAGAAGAAGCGAGTCAGCAGGGAGATGCGGACGCCGAGGTCGCGTACGTTCGCGGCCTTCTCCGCGAAGCGGGCGTCCTCGGTCTCGCGGTGACCGAACAGCTTGAGCAGCATCGCGCCGCCGACGTTGAAGCGCTCGGTCATCGAGGTCGCCATGTCGGCGTTGCCGTTCATCCGGGTGCGGGTCAGGACCGCCATCCGCCCACTCACCCACCGCGACGTGAGGAGGAGCAGAGGGAACAGCGCCAGGCACAGCACCGTCACCTGCCAGCTGAGCGCCAGCATCGTGATCCCGACGACGACCACCGAGACCATGTTCGACACGGTGCCGGACAGGGTCGACGTGAAGGCGCTCTGGGCACCGATGACGTCGGAGTTGAGCCGGCTGACGAGCGCGCCGGTCTGGGTACGGGTGAAGAACGCTAGCGACTGCCGCTGCACGTGGGCGAACACTTTGGTGCGCAGGTCGTAGATCAGGCCCTCGCCGATGCGGCTGGAGAGGTAGCCGGTGAAGAGCCCGAGCACGGCGTCGGCGATCGCGGCCAGGGCGATGCCGACCGCGAGCCAGACGACGACCGAGGTGTCGTGCGCCAGGATGCCGTCGTCGACCAGGCGCTGCATGAACAGCGGGGGCACGATCACCAGCCCGGCGTCGACGACGGTGCCGACCAGGAACAGGCTGATCAGCCTCCGGTGCGGCCGGGCGAACGTGACCACCCGGCGCAGGGTGCGACGCTCGATCTTGTTCTCGAGGATGCCACGGTCGGAGTGCAGGGTGCGCCACGCCGACGGCCCGATCATCGACATCGTGCTCCCCTTCCTCCCGATCGACCCACCGCGGTCAGCTCCCGCCGGCGGCCATCAGTCCCGCGAGCTCTCGGAACCGGCGGATCTGTGCCTGGCGCTCGAACCGCCGTTGCTCGTCGAGCGAGCGTCCTGACGTCGCCAGCAGCAGCGCCTTGGTCTCGCGTACGGCGCCCGCCATCGGCGCCGTGAGTGCCCCGACCAGGTCGGCCAGTGCTCCGTCGAGGTCGGCCACCGGGCACACGACGGTCGCCAGCCCGATCTCGAGCGCCTCGGCCGCACCGACCACCCGGGCGGTGGCGCACAGCTCCAGTGCTCTGGCGTAGCCAACGCTCTCGACCAGCGGCTTTGTTCCCGTGAGGTCGGGGACCAGCCCGAGTGCCGCCTCCTTCATGCAGAACTGCGCGTCGTCACCCACGACACGCAGATCGCAGGACAGCGCCAGCTGGAACCCGGCCCCGATCGCATGACCCTGCACCACCGCGACCGAGACGAACCGCGGATCACGCAGCCAGGTGAATCCCCGCTGGAATCGGTCGACCGCCTCGGAGATCTCCTCGTCGCTGCGACCGAGCAGCCCCACGACCGACTCCGGGTCGTCGGCGGACGTCGCCGGGTCGAGCATCGCCCGGTCCAGGCCGGCCGAGAAGCTCTGCCCCTCGCCCCGGACGACGATCACCCGGACCTCGTCGGGCACCTCGTCGCCGATGACGGCCAGCCCCCGCCACATCGTGGGCGTCTGGGCGTTGCGCACCTCGGGACGGCTCAGGGTGACCGTCGCGACGTCGCCGCTGACGTCGTACCTCAGCCCGGCGGCCGCGAGCTCGTCGGGAGTCATGCGAGCAGTCTAGGAACCGCCGAAGTGGGAGTTCTCCGCCCCCGAGGGCGGAGTTCTCCGCGTGGGAGCAGTCGGACTTCCCCCACTTCGGCCCGGGACAAACCCCACTTCGGCGGCGGACAAGTCCCACTTCGGCGGTCAGGCGAGGGAGACGAGGTCGGCGTAGGAGTCGTTCCAGAGGTCCTCGACGCCGTCGGGGAGGATCAGGACCCGGTCGGGGTCGAGGGCCCGGACGGCGCCCTCGTCGTGGGTGACCAGCACGATCGCGCCCTCGTAGCCGCGGATCGCCGCCAGCACCTCCTCGCGCGAGGCAGGGTCGAGGTTGTTGGTGGGCTCGTCGAGGAGCAGGACGTTCGCACTCGACACGACCAGGATCGCCAGCGCCAGCCGGGTCTTCTCGCCCCCGGACAGCACGCGGGCCGGCTTGTCGACGTCCTCCCCGGAGAACAGGAACGAGCCGAGCACCGAACGGGTCCCGGTGTCGGTGAGCCCGGGCGCGGCCGTGCGCATGTTCTCGAGCACGGTCCGCGAGATGTCGAGCGTCTCGTGCTCCTGGGCGTAGTAGCCGAGCTTGAGGCCGTGGCCGGGAGTGACCTCGCCGGTGTCGGGCTTGTCGACGCCGGCCAGGATCCGCAGCAACGTCGTCTTGCCGGCGCCGTTGAGGCCCAGCACGACGACCCGGGAGCCCTTGTCGATCGCCAGGTCGACGTCGGTGAAGACCTCGAGTGAACCGTAGGACTTGGAGAGCTCCGACGCGGTCAGCGGGGTGCGGCCGCAGGGCGCCGGCTCGGGGAACTTGATCCGCGCCACCCGGTCGGCGCGACGGTCGGCCTCCACGCCTCCGAGCAGCTTCTCGGCCCGGCGCACCATGTTGTGCGCGGCCTGTGCCTTGGTCGCCTTCGCCCGCATCTTGGTGGCCTGCTCGAACAACGCGTCGGCCTTGCGCTCGGCGTTCTGTCGCTCGCGCTTGCGGCGCCGCTCGTCCGTCTCGCGCTGCGCGAGGTACGCCGCCCACCCCAGGTTGTAGACGTCGATTTCCTGGCGGTTGGCGTCGAGGTGGAACACCTTCGTCACGGTCTGGTCGAGCAACGCCGTGTCGTGGCTGATCACCACGAGCCCGCCCTTGTGGGCCTTGAGGAACTCTCGCAGCCAGAGGATCGAGTCCGCGTCCAAGTGGTTGGTCGGCTCGTCGAGGAGCAGCGTCTCGGCGCCGGAGAACAGGATGCGGGCGAGCTCCACGCGTCGTCGCTGACCACCGGAGAGGGTGCGCAGCGGCTGGGTCATCAACCGCTCCTCGATCCCGAGCGACGCCGCGATCTGCGCGGCCTCGGCCTCCGCGGCGTACCCACCACCGGCGTGGAGCTCGGCGTCCGCGCGCTCGTACCGCTTCATCCCGCGCTCGCGAACGGCGGTGTCGTCGCTGGCCATCTCCTCCTCGGCCGCCCGGAGCCGGCGTACGACGGCGTCCAGACCGCGCGCGGACAGGATCCGCTCGCGCACCGGTACGTCGGGGTCCCCGGTCCGCGGGTCCTGTGGGAGGTAGCCGACCGAGCCGGTCGCGGTCACCTGACCCGACGCGGGCAGGCCCTCGCCGGCGAGGATTCGGGTCAGGGTGGTCTTGCCGGCTCCGTTGCGCCCGACCAGTCCCACCTTGTCTCCCGGCCCGACCCGGAAGGAGACGTCGTGCATCAGTAATCGCGCCCCGGCTCGCACCTCGAGCTGCTGGGCACTGATCATCAGGCTGGCTAGTCTAGGGCGGCCCGCTCGGGCCCCAGTTGTCCCCCACGGCGCCTTGCGGCGAGGAGTCACCATGCGGTTCAACCCCAAGGCGCGGCTCGACACGAGCCGCGTCCGCGACGGTGGTGGCGGCGGCGGTGCCGGCGGCGGGATGCGCATCCCGCTCCCCGGCGGCACCAAGGCCGGCGGTGGCGCCGGCTTCCTGGTCATCGTCGTGGTCATCCTGCTGCTCAAGGCCTGCGGCGGGGTCGACCTGACCGGCGCGATCACCGGCACCGGCCTCAGCGGGTACGACGTCAGCCGCTTCCAGGGCGGTGACTCCACGGCGTACCAGAGCTGCACGACGGGCCAGGACGCCAACGAGCACCCCGACACCTGCGGCGTGGTCGCGGTCGAGAACTCCCTGGTCGACTACTGGGGCAAGACCCTGGCCCAGCAGTCGCCCAACACGCGGTTCCAGCCCGAGGCGGCGATCATGACCTTCTCCGGGGCGACGCCGAGCGGGTGCGGCCAGGCGTCGTCGGGGATGGGGCCGTTCTACTGCCCGAACGACCAGACCATCTACTTCGACCCGACGTTCTTCCACGACATCCTCCAGCAGCAGCTGAACGGACCCTCCGGCGCGTTCGTCGAGCCCTACGTGATCGCCCACGAGTTCGGGCACCACATCCAGAACCTGCTGGGCACGATGCGCAAGGTGAAGACGCAGCAGGGACCCAACAGCGACTCGGTGCGACTCGAGCTGCAGGCCGACTGCTACGCCGGCATGTGGACGCGCAGCGCCACCCAGACCCAGGACAGTCAGGGGAACGTGCTGATCCAGGACCTCTCCGACAAGGACATCCAGGACGCGATGGCGGCCGCGAAGTCCGTGGGTGACGACACGATCCAGAGGGCGACCACCGGCCAGGTCAACCAGGAGCAGTGGACGCACGGCTCGTCCGCGGCCCGGGTGCACTGGTTCAATGAGGGGTACCGGAACGGCACCCTCGACGCCTGCAACACCTTCACTGCCGGCAATGTCGAGTAGGTCCGGCCGACTCGGGGCTGGTTCAATCACGGCCATGCCCACCGACCCGCCAGCCGACCCGTCGTCCGACCCGCTGACCGACGACGTGCTGAGCTATGCGCGCCTCGACGGCGACGCGGTGCGGGTCGTGCTCACGTTGGCCGAACACGCCGAGGTCGCCGGCCCCCGGGTCTTCGTCCGCTTCCAGAACGACGAGGCCCGGCTCCGGTTCCCTGCGGCCCTCGAGCGTGCCACGGGGCGGAGTCGGGTGGAGGTGTCCGTCCCCCGCGGGCAGCTCGCCGACGGCGTCTGGCGACTTGCGCTCCGGGAGCGCGGCGGGCCGGTGCTCGACCTGGGCGCCCGCCTGCTCCTTCACCGAGACCAGCCGGTCGCCCTCCTGTTCGGCAAGACCGCCAACATCACCTGAGGGCGGCCGGTCACCGCGGCGTCGCCAGTCCCGCCTCCGCCAGCAGGCGAGCAACCTCGGGCCGGGCCTCGGCGGCGGGACGCTCGCGCAGTCGTCGCAGCCCGTCCCAGATCGAGGACCGGAGAAGGTCCTCGGGGTCCAGAGCCCGGCTGCGTCGCAACACCTCGTCGGGGATGTCCTGCGGATCGGGGACGACGTAGGCCTGCACCAGCTCGTCGTACGCCACCACGAGCATGGTCGAGGAGCTGTCCGGGAGGAAGATCGCCACCGTGCCGGTGGGCCCGGTGTCCAGCTCGAGGCACACCAGGTCGGGGCGGAGGGTCCGCAGGGCGTCGAGGATCTTGTACACGTCTCCGGCCCACGCGCCGTGCGACCGCGCGTCCCGCCGGTCCCGCAACCCCTCCACCGGAACCCGCGGCAGCATGTCGTCGAGGACGATCACCGATGCGGGGTGCGCATGGCGCTCGGTGTTGATGAAGTCGCGAAGCGCGTACTCGGCCAGGTGCATGCCATCGATGAACGCGAGGTCGAACGCCGAGCCGCCGAAGTGCTCGAACGCACCCGCCGAGGCGAAGAACTCGTCACTGGTCGCACGGACCAGCTGCAGGTCGCAGCGCAGCTCGCGCCGGATCCTGAAGAACGGGTCGACCCCGATCGAACGCGTCCGGGAGAGGCTCATGCTGGTCCCGGTGCTGACCCCGATCTCGAGATACGTCCGCGGAGCAAGGCGGTCGTGTAGCTGCTCGAGCAGCTCGTGGCGGCGCACGGCGCCGAACGTATCACCGGCCGACCGTCCGCCCGGCCGCTGTTAGTTTCGACCGAGCCCAGCGTTCTCAGGAGGATCCGTGCCGTACTCGTTCCTGACCCGTCTCGAGTGCTCCCGCACCGGGACGTCGTACGACGCCGACGAGGTGCAGGGCGTCAGCGAGGTCGGTGCACCGCTGCTGGCGCGCTACGACCTGGAACGGGTTCGGGCGAGCGTCACCCGCGAGGAGGTCGCGACCCGGCCACCCTCGTTGTGGCGGTACCACGAGGTGCTGCCGATCCGCGACCTTGAGCACGTCACGACGCTCGGCGAGGGGATGACGCCCCTGCTCCCGCTCCCGTCGTACGGCGCAGCGATCGGCGTGCCCGGTCTGCTGATGAAGGACGAAGGACTGATCCCCACCGGCACCTTCAAGGCGCGCGGCGCTGCGGTCGGGGTCAGTCGCGCGCGCGAGCTCGGCGTGCGGGCCGTGGCGATGCCCACGAACGGCAACGCCGGCGCCGCCTGGTCGGTGTACGCCGCGCGCGCGGGCCTCGGCAGCCTGGTCGTGATGCCCGTCGACGCACCCGAGATCACCCGGCGGGAGTGCGTGGCCGCCGGCGCGGAGCTGTACCTCGTCGACGGACTGATCAACCACGCCGGCTCGCTGGTCAAGGCGGCCGTCGAGGAGCGGGACGGCTACCAGGAGGTGTCGACGCTGAAGGAGCCGTATCGCATCGAAGGCAAGAAGACGATGGGCTACGAGATCGCCGAGCAGCTCGGCTGGCAGGTGCCCGACGTGATCCTCTACCCGGCCGGAGGCGGGGTCGGCCTGATCGGGATCCACAAGGCGATGCTGGAGCTGCGCGAGCTCGGCTGGATCGGCGAGAAGCTGCCGCGCCTCGTCGCCGTACAGGCCACCGGCTGCCCGCCGATCGTCGACGCGTTCGAGGCCGGGCTCGACGAGAGCACCCTGCAGGAAGGCACGCACACGCTGGCGTTCGGCATCAACGTGCCCAAAGCCCTCGGCGACTTCCTGGTGCTCCGGGGCGTTCGTGAGACCGAGGGCACCGCGATCGCAGTCAGCGACGAGGCGATCCTCGCCGAGCTCGGCCACCTCGCCGCGGCGGAGGGCACCTGGATCTGCCCCGAGGGTGCGGCCTGCCTGGCCGCCACCCGTGAGCTCCGCGAGAGCGGCTGGATCGTCGAGGGCGAGCGCGTCGTCGTGCTCAACACAGGGGTCGGCCTCAAGTACCCCGAGACCGTGCGAGTCGACGTACCGGTCCTCGAGCGCGACGGGCGCGTGCCGAGCACGACTTGACCGCACTCAGAGCAAGGACTCGATGAGGGGGAACTGCCTTTGCAGCCTCCGGAGGTACGGCGCGACGGCGGGGTGGCGGTACTTCCCGGCCAGTGCGCCCTCTCCCCCGGCCACCCGGGCGAGCGCCCACTCGGCTCGGGACAGCGCGGTGTACGCCGCACTCACCCGCATCCCGAGCGAGGCCTCCTCCCATGTGGCCGTCCCGTCGGGAAGCCCCATCAGGTAGGCGTCGAGCAGGGGCTCGGCGTCCTCGCGCGCGTTCTGGAGGAACAGCCCCAGGTCTGCCCCGACCGGTCCGTGGCCGACGGTGCTCCAGTCGATGGCGATCACCTCGTCGCCCTGCCGGCCCGGGAGGTTCTGCTCGGCGGGGTCGCCGTGCTGCGGAACCAGAGGCAGCGCGTCGAGCTCGCGCAGCAGCGTCTCGCGCCGAGACCAGAGCCGGTCGGCGACGTCTGCCACGGTCGTCCGCACCAGCGTCGGCCAGCCTCCGCGTCGTTCCACGCGACGCATCCGGTCGCGGAGCTGCCCGACCGCGAGCCACCGGTGGCGGCCGAAGTCGGCGCCGGCGAACCTGCCCATCGCGTGCGCGACATACAGCCCGTTGAGCGCGGCATCCTCGACCCACTCGCGGGTCAGCGTGATGCCGTCGTCGTCCTCGACCACGTCGGTCGGGGTCGCGCGTAGCCCGGGCGTCTCTGCGGTGATGCCGCTGATCGCGACGTCGGCCTCGCGCCGCCAGTACGCGAAGTGGTGGGGCTCGGAGTACTCCGGGGGGTCGTCGGGCCCGGGCGCGCCGAGCCGCTTCACGACCAAGGCGTGTCCCTCGCGCTCGGTGCGCCAGACGCCGACGGTCGAGGTCCCGGTGCCGCCGGTCACGGCGAGCCAGGCGGGATCGGGCTCCCACATGGGCCGGACGCTATCCGATGTCACGCTCCCGATAGCGCCACCAGGCCGTGAGCACCACGAGTGTCGCGAGCAGCGTCAGCACCACCTCGGGCGTCATCTGGAGCGACTCCGCGGGCACCTTCGACACATGGGAGTACGGCGAGAGGCCCGCCACCCAGCCCGGCAGCCGGAGCAGCTCGGCCAGCGGACCGAGCAGGAAGAACGCCACCACCAGCACCCATCCGGCCACCGCCCAGGTGCTCCGCACCGCGACGGCGAGCAGCGCCAGCGCGGCCACCACCCAGACCGCGGGGATCTGCACCAGCGCCGCCGCGAGCACGCCCCCTGCGGACACCTCTGCGCCGAACGACCCGAGGGCCATGGCGGCGCCGGTGACCAGGAGCAGCCAGGCCGCTCCCCCGAGCGCGACCAGCGCGACCGCGGCGAACGACGTCGACCGGCTCGTGGCCGTGGCGAGCACCTCCTCGGTGCGGCCGTCGTGCTCCTCGGCTCCCCCGTGACCGACGACCATGGCCACGAAGCAGGTGATCACGACGGCGCCGACAGAGACCAGGGCGGCGACCAGGGTCTCCTGGAGCGCACCGACCCCGCCCAGCCGCTCCATCATCTGCCGGGCACTGTCCGAGTCCAGGACGGAGCCGACCCCGGGCACGATCGCGGCCATCAGCGCGCCGAGCAGAGCACACGCGGCGGTCCAGACCACGAGGCTGGTGGCGTGGACCTTGAGGTTCAGCGCGAGCGCATCGGCGAGACGCGGGGACCCGGTGGCCGGCCCCGGCCGGTCGGCGACGAGGCCGGCCCCCAGGTCGCGCCGGGCACGCAGGACGAGCGCCGCGACGATGAGAAGGACCGCGGCCGCGAGGTCGAGGAGCAGCACCCAGCCGCGCGGGTCCGACCACGCCCGCAGCTGCGTCGACCAACCGAACGGCGAGAGCCAGCTGAGCCATCCGGCCCCCGTGGTGTCGCCGAGCGCGCGGAGCCCGAACAGCACGGCCACCACGCCGGCAGCGACGGCACCGCACGTCCGGGCGTTCGCGGAGAGCTGCGCACAGACCGCACCGATCCCGGTGCCGACCAGCCCGAGGCCGAGCCACGAGCCGGCGAACCACAGCGACCCGGCTACCGGCAGGCCCCCGGCGATGGTGCCGAGCGCCGCGGTGAGGGCCACCCCGAGGGATGCTGTCGCCCCCACCAGGACCGCGCTGACGAGCGGTGCCCGCGGGTCGACCGCGAGACCGCCGAGCAGCTCCGCGCGTCCGGACTCCTCCTCGACGCGCGTGTGCCGGCGTACCAGCGCGATCGCGAGCGCCATCACCAGGACGGCGTAGGTCACGGTCGTCTTCGTCATCGCCAGCTCGCCCAGGCTGTGCACGTCGAGGATCGGGCCGTACAGCGCGACCAGGGCCGAGCTCGCGTTGATCGACTCGGCGGCCGACACCCGGTCGGCCGCGGTGGCGTAGAGGCTGTCCGTGGCCGCCGCGGAGGCGTAGCACATCACCGCCAGAACCGCCGTCCACGCACCGATGAGCACCCGGCTCCGGCGGAGCGAGAAGCGCGTCAGCAGTCCGAGACCGGTCATCCGACGGGGTCCTTGCGGTAGGCGTCGAGGAACAGCTCCTCGAGCGACGGCGGCGAGCTGGTCAACGTGCGTACGCCGGCCGCGGTCAGCGCCGTCAGCACGGCCGGCAGCCCCTCGGGCTCGACGGTGCACGAGACCACTGCCCCGTCGACGGACAGGTCGTGCACCCCAGGTACGCCGCCGAGGTCCGGCACGGCGCCGACCACCTCGGCGCGCACCTTCGAACGGTGCAGGTGCCGCATCTCGTCCAGCGAGCCCGACTCGACCGCGCGCCCCTCGCGGATGATCGTCACCCGGTCGGCCAACCGCTCGACCTCGCTGAGGATGTGGCTCGACAGCAGCACGGTGGTGCCTCCGGCCTTCCGCTCGGCGATGCAGTCCGCGAACCCCTCCTCCATCAGCGGGTCCAGCCCCGACGTCGGCTCGTCCAGGATCAGCAGGTCGGCCGGCGCGGCGAACGCCGCGACCAGGGCCACCTTCTGCCGGTTGCCCTTGGAGTAGGCACGGCCCTTCTTGGTCGGGTCGAGCTGGAACCGCTCGATCATCTCCGCGCGCCAGGGGTGGTTCGCCGGAGCACCCCGCATCCGCAGGAACATGTCGATCACCTCCCCGCCGCTCAGGTTCGGCCAGAGACTCACGTCCCCCGGCACGTAGGCGAGGCGCCGGTGCAGCGCGGCGGCCTCCGCCCAGGGGTCACCGCCGAACAGCCGCACTTCCCCCGCGTCCTTGCGTAGCAGCCCCAGTAGCACCCGGATCGTCGTCGACTTCCCGGCGCCGTTCGGCCCGAGGAAGCCGTGCACCTCGCCGCCCCCGACCGACAGGTCGAGCCGGTCGAGGGCGCGGGTCGGACCGAACGTCTTGACCAGGCCACGGATCCGGATCACGTCGCTCTCACTCACGCCGTCGACCTTACGCTTCCTTCAATAGATCCTGAAACTTCAGAAGACTTGTTACCCTGTGATCCATGACCAGCCGCTCCGTCGAGCAGTTCGGTGCCGCGCTCGCTGACGCCGGGCTTCCCTCGCTGCCCTCCCGGGTCTTCTCGGCGCTTCTCATGGACGACGACGGGCGGATGACCTCGGCGGAGCTCACCGACCTGCTGGGAGTGAGCGCCGCGGCCGTCTCGGGCGCGGTGAAGTACCTCGGTCACCTCCAGATGATCCGCCGCGAGCGCGAGCCCGGATCGCGGCGAGACGTGTACGTCGTCGACGACGACGCGTGGCACGGGATGATGGTCCGCCGCGACCACCTCTACGCCCCTCTGCTCCGCGCGCTCGACAGTGCCCTCGACGACCACGGGCCGGACGACCCGGCGTACCACCGGATCCGGCTCAGCGCGGAGTTCCTCCGGTTCGTCGACGAGGAGATGGGCAAGCTGGCCGCCGGCTGGGCCGAGCGGAAGCGCGAGCTCGACGAGGGCTGAGGGAGCGATGGGTGTGAGGCGTCGATAGGTTCGGCTCGTGACCGCTCTGCTCGACACCACGACTCGTTCCCTCCACGGCATCGCCCTCGGCAAGCAACGCGACGGCCGCGTGCCCGGGCTGTTCGCCGGAGTCGCCCGGGGCGGCTCTCTGATCTGGGGCGAGGGGGTCGGCCTCGCGGACCTCGCCGACAAGCGTCCTCCGAGTGCCGACGACCAGTTCCTGGTCGCGTCCAACACCAAGACCTTCATCGCGGTGATGGTGATGCAGTTGCGCGACGAGGGCCGGCTCTCGCTCGACGACCTGCTCGGCGACCACGTGCCCGAGGTGTCTCACCCGCTCACGATCCGGCAGTGCCTCGCCCACGTCTCCGGCATGGCCCGCGAGCCGCTGGGAGACGTCTGGGAGACGCTGGAGAACCCCACCGCCAAGGAGCTGCGCCGCGACTTCGACGACGTGGAGCGGGTGCTCAAGCCGCACGACCGCTGGCACTACTCCAACGTTGTCTACGCGATGCTCGGTCAGCTGATCGAGGAGCTCGACGGCCGGTCCTGGGAGGAGTCGCTGCGCACGCGGCTGCTCGACCCCTTGGAGATGACGCGCACCTCGAACGGGTTCGACGGCGGGCCCCACGTGTCGGGCTACTACGTCGCGCCGTACGACGACGTGCCGCGGCCCGAGCCGGTGATGGACCTGAAGGGACTCTCGCCCTGCGGTGGCCTGGCCAGCACCGCCGACGACCTGGCGAAGTGGTCGGCGTTCGTGGCCGACCCCGGCGAGCTGCTCTCGGCGGACACCATCGAGGAGATGTGCCAGCCGCAGATCCTGCTCACCACCGACGCGTGGAACGCCGCGATGGGCCTCGGGTTCTTCCTGATCAGGTCCGGGACCGGGCGCACGTACGTCGGCCACACCGGCGGGATGCCCGGCCACATCACCGGCGTCTTCACCCACCGCGAGTCCGGCACCGGCGGCATCGCCCTGATGAACAGCAGCGCCCCGCCTCCGCCGGATGCCTTCGCGATCGAGCTCGCCGACCACGTCGTCGAGCACGATCCGGTCGAGGACGGTCCGTGGCGCCCGGGGACGCGGATCCCCGACGAGTACCACGGCCTGCTCGGCCGCTGGTTCTCGGAGGGCCAGCCCTTCGTGTTCTGGGTCGAGCAGGGTGAGCTGAAGGCACGCATCGACAAGCCGGCGGCGGCGAAGCTCACGCCGTCGCGGTTCGTGAAGGTCTCCGACGACGACGTCTACCGCGACGTCGCGGGACGCGAACGCGGCGAGCTCCTCCGGGTGACCCGGGCGGCCGACGGCTCGGTCACCCAGCTGAACTGGGCGACGTACCTGTTCACCCGGGAGCCGATCGCGTTCGGCGAGCACCTCCAGCCGTGAGCCTCATTCCGGTCCGACGGCCGCGTGGGGGACGTACGCCGCCTCGAGCCGCGCGCACTCCTCCGGGCCGAGCTCGACCTGGAGCGAGGCGAGCGCGTCCTCCAGGTGCGCGGGCTTGGTGATCCCGACGACCGGCGCGACGACGGCGGGCCGGTCGCGCAGCCAGGCGAGCGCGACCTGGGCCGGGGGGCGGCCCAGGCCGCGAGCCACCTCGACGAGGGCGTCGACCACGTCGAAGTCGGTGTCGGAGTGGAGCTCGCCGGCCGCCGGGTCGTGCGCGGACCGCGAGGTGCTGCCACCGCCGCCCCGGGTACGGGTGCCGGTGAGCAGCCCGCGGGCGAGCGGGCTGTACGGCAGCACGCCGACGCCCTGGTCCAGGCAGAGCGGCACCATCTCGCGCTCCTCCTCCCGGTAGGCGAGGTGGTAGTGGTTCTGCATCGCCACGAACCGGTGCCAGCCGTTGCGCTCCGCGACGTGCTGCGCCTTCGCGAACTGCCAGGCGTACATGCTCGACGCACCCAGGTAGCGGGCCTTGCCGGCCCGGACGACGGCGTCGAGCGCCTCCATCGTCTCCTCGACGGGGGTTTCGTAGTCCCAGCGGTGGACGTAGTAGAGGTCGACGTGGTCGGTGCCGAGGCGCCGGAGCGAGCCATCGATCGAGGCCAGGATGTGGCGCCGCGACAGGCCGCGGTCATCCGGCGCGTCGGACATCGGGTAGTAGACCTTCGTCGACAGCACGTAGTCGTCGCGTCGAGGGAAGCGCTCACGCAGCAGGCAGCCGGTGACCTCCTCGCTGGCGCCGCGGTCGTAGACGTCGGCGGTGTCGTACGCCGTGACGCCGGCCTCGGCCGCACGTCGTACCAGCGGACGAGCGGCGTCGAGGTCGAGGTGCCAGGCACGCCGGGTGGTGTCGCCGAAGCTCATCATCCCCAGCACGAGGCGCGAGACCTCGGGGCCGGCGGTGCCGACGTGGGCGTACTGCATCACGATGCCTCGCGCGGACGGTGCAACGCGACCGCGGCGCCGACCAGGCCGATGCCGACGAGCTCCTGCCGCGCGGGCACCTGACCGAGGACCACCACGCCGCACACGGTCGCGGTGACGGGCAGCAGCGCCAGCATCAGGGCGTAGCTGGCGCGGGGCAGCCGCGCCATCGCCCACTGGTCGGCGACGTACGGGATCACCGTGGAGCAGACACCCACCCCGATCCCCCACAGCAGCCAGGGCGGATGGGCGAACGCGGGTGCCGCCTGGGCGACCCCGAACGGCGTCGCCACGACCGCCGAGACGACCACGGCCACGGACAGCCGGTCGACACCACCGGCTCTGGCGGCCGTGCGTGCGGGGCTCTCCGGATCCCCCGTGGCGATCCGGTGGCCGAGCACGACGTACAGGACGAAGCCGAGGCAGTTCGCCGCGGCCCAGGCCAGCCCCGCCGCGCTGCCGGCGATCTGCACCTCCGTCAACAAGGCGATGCCGGCGCACGACAGGGCGAGCGCGGTCACGTTGCGCCGGGACCTGACGCCGTACGCCGCGAGCGCGACGACGCCGAGGAACTCGATGCTCGCCACGGTCGCCAGGGGTGCGCGATCGAGGGCGAGGTAGAAGGCGGCGTTCATCGCCGCCAGGACCACGCCGAGGGCGAGCATCGTGCGGCGCTCGGCCGGCCCGGCCTCGCGCAGGACGGTCCAGGGACGACGCCAGACGGCGAAGACGACGGCCGCGGAGGCAAGCCGCAACCAGGCGACCCCGACGGCGTCGACGTGGGCGAACAGGAGGACCGCGAAGGACGGGCCGAGGTAGTGGAACGTCGCGCCGAGGAGGACGGCGCCGAGCGCGGAGGGCGCGACGCCCCGCTGCTTCTGCGGGAGGACTGAGGTGATGACAGGTTCCGAGACGCTGCTGGACACGACTCCATCCTGGTAAGGCGAACCGCGCGACTGAAGGGTTGATCGGAGGCTTTTGGCGTAATCTCCTTGGGAATCGAAGGTGAATGCGATGACCGACCTCGAACTCCACGAACAGCTCGACGAGACCAACCGGCGCCTCCTGCGCGAGATGCATGCCGACCCACGGCTCTCGATGTCCGAGCTCGGCCGCCGCGTGGGGCTGTCCGCGCCGGCGGTGAGCGAGCGGGTCCAACGGCTGCAGCGGTCCGGCGTGATCACCGGCTTCCGGATGGACGTCGACCCGGCCGCGCTCGGGCTGCCGGTGGCGGCGTACGTCCGGCTTCGACCCGCACCGGGGCAGCTCGGCCGGATCGCGGAGCTGGCCGTGGCGACCGAGCAGGTCAGCGAGTGCCACCGGATCACTGGCGAGGACTGCTTCCTGATCAAGCTGCACGCCCCGACGGTCGCCGGGCTCGAGGAGGTGCTCGACCTGTTCCTCAAGCACGGGCAGACGGTGTCGTCGATCGTGGTCACGAGCCCGGTCCCCGGACGGCCGCTGCCGATCCCGGACTGAGCCATCCGGGTGAGCGCTCAGATGGCGACGAGTCGGAAGACCACGATCCCTACGTATTGATCCATCCACGCCTGCTTGTGGGATAACGCTCGGCCTGTTCGCTTGTCAGCTGGGGCTCTTTGCATTCGGTCACCCGGAGGCCAGCGGCGTAGACGGTATTGAGCATGTCGGAGAACGTTCTGGTGCGACGCGAGAGCACGACGGATGGATTCCAGCTGGGCCGGTAGGCCCACGGTTCTGAGTCGTGATATGCGGTGCCGAGGCCGCAGCCTTCACGTTCCGATCGCTCCGCCGCATAGCGAATCGGACTGGTTCTGGCCACTACCACGGCGCCCCCCGGTCGCAGCAGCAGCCGCGCAGCCACGAGTGTCGAGACCTCGTCGTCGGCGTAGCCGAGGGACGAAAGGAAGAGCACTCGATCGAATCGAGAAGACTCGTCACTCACGAAGTCAGCCAGCTTCGACAGGTCGTGGTGCTGAAACCGGACGGCCGCACCCTCCGTCACCGGCGGAAATCCGTCGGTGACGTCGAGGCCCACGACGCGCGACGCACCACGCGCATACAGCTCCAGCGACTTGCCGCCGTTTCCGCACCCCACATCGAGCACCGCCAAGCCGGCTGGGTCACGTCCAACTCGGCCGGCCGCTCGACCAGCGAATCGAGTGAATCCGGCCGGCTACGTGCCGCTTCATAGTCGGAGGCCATCTGTCGCCAGTGACCATGCTCAGCCATGTGACCCCTCACCGGACGCCCTCGTTTCCCCACATTCTTCCGCACCAGTGACCTGAACAACGGCCGACCCACGCCGCCGGCGCCTGAGCCTGGATCGGGGCTAAGCCCCGCCGGGGCCGTCCGGTACGCCCGACTCGCTCGGCGAGTCGCCCAGGCCGAGGGCTCGGGTGAGGGGCGCTGCGCCGAGTCCATAGGCCGCAGCCGTTCCCACAATGACCAGGAAGGTCCCCGGCAGGAGCTTGTCGGCACCGCCCAGCCCGGCGGCGACCAAGGGGGGCGCGAAGCTTGCGGCCGTGGATGCGGCGATGATTCCGCGCGGATGCATGGCACCGACGAAGATGCGCTCCTGGGGGGACAGGTCGGTCCGCCAGGTCGCGACGAGCGCGACGACGGGTCGTACGACGATCACCAGAAGGACGACCAACGCAATGGACGGCAGAACGGCCCCCTTGAGCGACGCCGGCGTGATGGTGGCGGAGATGGCGATGAACAGCAACCCGATGGTCAGCTGAACGATGGTCTTGAGCTGCCGGCGATCCTCTGGCACGTCCGCTCCGGAGACGTTGGCGATGACCATTCCCATGGCGATCGCTGCCACCAGGCCGGTGTCCGGGGCGAGTGCGTCGCACAACCCAGCCGTGGTGAGGACGGTGGCCAGGATCGCCTCGGCCGCCAGGACTCCGGTCAGCCGCACCTTCTTCAGCAAGAACCACAAGACGCTCAGCCCGACGGCTGCTCCCACCAGGCCCACGGCGATGCGGCCGGCGAAGCCGAACAGGCCCCGCGCCACGCTGTGGGCGTGGTGCGTGATCAGGATCTGGTAGGTGACCACCCCGATCAACGCGCCGATGGGATCGATCGTGGTGCCCTCATGAGTCAGGATCACCCCCAGCCGGCGGCCAGGCGCTGCAGCATCGAGGATGGGGCCCATTACCGTGGGGCCGGAGACGATCAGGATGGCTCCGAGCATGACCGCGGTCTGCATCGACATCCCGAAGAGCAACCCCGCGAAAAGGGCGGCACCTCCCCAGGTGATCGGGATGCCCAGGACGAGCAGGCGTCGGACGACGACACCGGAGTGTCCGGACAGGTCGTCGAGCACCAGGTCGAGGCCACCGTCGAACAAGATGACCGCCACGGCGAGGCTCACCAGCGGCTCGAACGCCGTCCCCAGGAGCTTGTCCGGGTCGACGGACGGAACGAGCGCCCCAGCCGCGAAACCCACCGGAAGCAACACAATGATCGCCGGTACGCCGACCTTCGCAGCGACCACCTGACAGGCCACCGCCAAGGCAAGGATGAGCGAAAGACCGACGAAGACCTGGGACGCGGTCATGCCGCCGACCTTGCCTCAATGCAGGAGAGAAGGGATCGCCCGATCAAGACGACTCCTCGCACCCCGCTCTGGGCACCACGTTCTGGTCGTACCCCGAGGGTTGTGACAGCATGGTCGATCGATCTCGTATCGGGGGAACCATGCGTGTACGTCGGTCTCTACAGCGCGCCGCCGCCGCCACTGCTGCAACGATCACGCCGCTCGCCGTTGTTCCGATGATCGCCTCGGCCGATGCGCAGGCGCCGAGGCTGAGCAGCACGTCGAGGCCGACGTACCAGACCAATGGTCGGGTCACGTCCATCCTCGTGGTCAGGAACACCGTCTACATAGGTGGCGACTTCACCGCGGTTCGCCCGCATGGCGCGGCTCCGGGGACCAGGGAGACCTCCCGTGCCCACCTCGCCGCGTTCCGGGTGGACAACGGGAGGCTTCGGGCTTGGAACCCGCATCCGAACGGCTCGGTCGCCGCCCTGGCAGCCTCTTTTGACGGGCGCACTATCTACGTCGGTGGCAGCTTCACGACCCTGGCCGGCGCTGCCCATCACAATCTCGGCGCGGTCGACGCCAAGACCGGCTCGGCGCTCGGCTTCCACGCCAACACCAACGGCGCTGTCCTCGCGCTCGCCCGGAGTCGGTCGCGCCTCTATCTGGGTGGCGCTTTCGACATCGCCAAGCACAAGCCGCGCCAGCATGTCGCCGCGGTCAATCTGAAGGGGCACCTGGTGCGCTCCTGGCACCCGGGCACCAACGGCACCGTGAGGAGCGTCCGGGTGGCCGAACACGGCAGACGGGTGTATCTGGGAGGGGCGTTCACCCAGATCAACGGTCAACCAGATCCGTTTCTGGCCAAGGTCTCCTCCTCGGGCAAGGTCCTGACCATGCGCACGCATCCGGACCATCCGGTGTGGTCGCTGGTTGTCGCCTCCCATTACGTCTATGCCGGCGGCAACGGTCCGGGCGGCTATGTCGCGGCCTTACCCCGTCGTGGCGGTAGCGCCTGGAGTGTGCACACCGATGGCGGTGTCCAGACCCTGGCGTGGTTCCACGGAGCGCTTCTCGTGGGTGGTCACTTCCGCAAGATCTGCAGCGTCGCGGCAGATGGCTGCGCGCCAGCCCTGGCCAGCCGCAACAAGGTCATGTCGTTGAATCCCTACACCGGCGGGGTGCAACCCTGGAATCCGGCGGCGAACAGTGGTCTCGGCGTGTTTGCCATCCGAAGTGCGGGCACGAAGGTCTACGTGGGCGGGGTGTTCACCAAGGTCAACAACGTGCCCCAACAAGGTTTCGACAGCTTCATCCGATCCTGATCTGGCCCCGGCGTGTGAAAGGGCGGGTGATCGAGTTCCTTCTACCAGGGCTCGGTCGCGCGGACGTGGCGGACCCGACGGGAACCAGGTGCCATCAAGCCCTTTTCACGGCCGGCTCGAACACCATGGCCAAGAAAGAGGTCAGCAAGAAGAGGTTCGCCCAGTGAGCGGTCGCTATGCCGTCTGATGGTCAAGACGGCCGTCGTCGCCCCATCCCATGCCTGCCGCTGCTGCGGAGGTTTCGCCCGGGAAACCACCGACCTTCGGGTGGCGTCTCGTTCCGCCCGAGGTTTCCATGCTCTGCACGCATTGAGCCCCCGTGGAGCCGCTGACGCCGACTGGCCAGGAAGACCAGCACCATGGCGGTCGCAACGAAGATCCCGAGGCCAATCAATTCGGCCATGGTCACTCCCTATGACCGGGCGAATCCGAGACGTGTTCCTCGAAGTTTACCGACGGCCAAGAACTGACGGCAACGATTCGAGTTGGAGTTGGCTCGGCGTCAGAAACCGTCGCCCATCCCCCGGTGAGCCCGCAGGCCACAATGGCGTTGGGGCACCGTTGTGGCTGTCGAGATCGCGGGAACCGGATCAGCGGTGCACGACCTCATGAGCAACCGTGCACCGCTGTCATGGATCGTGACCTGTTCGTGACCGGATGCCTGTGGAGAAGGGGTTGTGGGCGGTCGGATTGTCGGTGGGTCATGCCAGAGTGACCACATGGATGTGGTGGAGGTTGACGAGCTGTCGGGCGGTGAGCTGCTCGACCATGCCGCCGACCTCGCGGACACCCAACACCGGTGCGAGATCGGGATCCTC
>NZ_DASXQG010000050.1:0-26245 GCF_036493135.1 Nocardioides sp.
GCCGCGACCGACCATGCCCGAGACCGGGAGCACGAAGAAGACACCGAGCACCGCCAGGGGCACGAGGGCGGTGACGGCCAACGTGGCGAGCCGCCTGGTCTGGGTCATCTGCTCACGAGGTTGCTCCACTCGCGCAGCCACGCGTCGCGGTGGGCCGAGATCGCGGCCGGGCTCACGACGTACGGATGGCGCGGCTGGACCGCGAACGACGCCCACGCCGTGGGCAGGGGTGTGCCGCGGCGGACCGGGAAGACGTACATCGCGTCGGGAAGGGCTCGCTGAACGGCTGGGCTGAGCATGAACTCCACGAACGCCTTGGCGCCGGCCGGGTTCGCCGCGCCGGTGAGGACACCGGCGTACTCGACCTGGCGGAAGCAGGTGTCGAGCAGGGCCTTGGTGGTGGAGGTGTGGCTGCCCTTGGCCACGGTGAACGCCGGCGAGGAGTCGTAGGAGACCACGATCGGGTCCTGGCCGTGGCCGCCGCCCTGGGTGAAGTCGGTCTCGTAGGCCTGGGTCCAGCCGTCGGTGATGGTCGCGTCGTTGGCGACCAGCTTCTGCCACCAGGCCGACCAGCCGTCGCCGTACCTGCCGATCGTGCCGAGCAGGAACGCGAGCCCCGTGGAGGACGTCGTGGCACCGGGTACGGCGGTCAGGCCGCGGTACGCCGGCCTCACCAGGTCGTCGAGCGACCGCGGAGCAGCGAGGTGGTGGTCGGCGAACCAGCCCGGGTCGATGTTGACGCAGACGTTGCCGTTGTCGATCGGCGCGAGACGGCCGTCGTCGCCGGGCACGACGTACTGCTGGGCGCCGGCCGGGAGCCGGACATCGGTCGTGGCGAAGACGTCGGCGTCGAGCGCGCGGCTGGCGAAGGTGTTGTCGACGCCGAAGGCGACGTCGCCCGTCGGGTTGCCCTGGGTGAGGACCAGCTTGTTGGTCAGGGTGCCACCGTCACCCGCCGCGTGGACGACGAGGTGGTAGCCCGACTGCCGGTCGAACTGCGCGATCAGCGACTTGGGGAGCACGAACGAGTCGTGGGTCACCAGGACGACGTCCTTGCTGCCCTCGGACCGGTCGTCGGCGCCGACCAGGGAGCACGCGGCAAGCGCGGCCGCGACGAGCGCGCCCGCCGCCGCTCGGATGGGGACGCGAAGGCACGCACGGATCAAAGCCATGGAGCTGACTCCCTTCGCCGGTGCTAACCGGATCAGGTTCGGAGGGTCTGCGGCTCCGCCGCACTCTCAGCCCCGCTCGGGGCTCCCCTGTCTTGTGCACCCCACTGTACGACGCGCGCCCCACGCACCCTTCGCCGAGTCGGTGGATCAGCGGGCGAGGCTGACCGGCTCGGCGAGGCGGTGGAGCTTCTCCGGGTTCCGGACGACGTACATGCCGGTGACGAGCCCGCCCTCCACCAGGAACGTGACGATGGTGTCGATCTCGCCGTCGATCAGGACGCACAGGCCGGGTGCGCCGTTGACGGTACGGCGCTCCGCCTCGGCCCGCGGGTCGTTGACCCCGGCCAGGAACCGCATCACCTTGTCGCGACCCAGGATCGGCCTGAGAGCAGCTCTCTTCGTGCCGCCGGCGTCGGTGACCAGGACGACGTCGGGAGCCAGGACGTCCATCAGCGTCTGGATGTCACCGCCGCGCGCGACCTCGAGGAACCGATCGACCACGGCCTCGCGCTCGCGCAGCGACACCTCGATCCGCGGCTGCCTGGCGTGGACGTGGTGGCGTGCCCGGTGCGCGATCTGCCGGACCGCGGCCGGGGACTTGTCGACGGCCGACGCGATGTCGTCGTACGGGAGCTCGAAGACTTCGCGCAGCACGAATACCGCGCGCTCGATCGGTGACAGCGTCTCCAGGACATGGAGCATCGCCATCGAGACCGAGTCGGCGAGCTCGACGTCCTCGGCCACGTCCGGCGACGTCAGCAACGGCTCGGGCAGCCACGGGCCGACGTACGCCTCGCGCTGGCGCTGGACCGTCCGAAGCCGGTTGAGCGACAGCCGGGTGGTGATCCGCACCAGGTACGCGCGTGCGTCGCGGACGTCGTCGTGGTCGACCTCGGCCCAGCGCATCCAGGCCTCCTGGAGCACGTCCTCGGCATCGGCCGCCGAGCCGGTCATCTCGTAGGCGACCGTGAAGAGCAGGTTGCGGTGGGTCACGAACGTGTCGGTCGCGGTCTGACTCACGACGGGGTCCTCTCGTTGCTGTGTCTCGCGTGCCTCTGACATGTAGACACCGCGCGCGGCCCAAACGTGACAGCTCAGGCCGTCGCCCGCGGCACCCGGGTGAGCCAGACACGGCCCTGCGCACCGTCGTCGGTGAGCAGCACGGCGTCGTCGAGATGGGTGGCGATGGTGACCGTGTGGTCGCCCCGGACGGTCACGGTCGTCGGGAGCGGTACGACGTCGAGGCCACCGGTGGCGCCGATCGCCAGCCGGAACCTCGCCCCGTCGCTGTACGTCGCGGCGAGCAGCGAGCCGGTCCACGCGACCCCGCTGAGGTACGCCGCGGAGGTGCCGCCAGGGTCCTCGGCGCCGAACGTCGACTCCTGCGACCAGCGGCCCTGCCGATCGGCCCACACCCCGAACCCCTTGTCGTCGAGGCCGACCGCGACCGGCCCCTCGGCGGTCAGTGCCAGGCGCTCCGCGGTCGTGATCGTGCCACCACCCGGCAAAGTGGTCGGCGTCCACCGACCCGCGCCGGAGCCGGTCCAGGCGGTGGCGGTCAGTCGGCCGGTGTCGTCGCTGGCCATTCCCACCACGGTCCAGGCCCCGTGCCACCAGACAGCGTCCAGGGCTTGGGTGCTCAGCTGCGAGGTGCTCGCCAGCCCCGGCGCACCCTCATGGAGCCGGAACCGGTCCCCGTCGCGTGAGCTCCAGACCGCCGCGCCAGTGACCCGGGTGCCCGCGATCAGGTAGCCGCCCGGCCCGCCGACCAGGCGGTTGACCGCGACCGCGTTCTGGCCGCCGTACAGCTCGAACGGCGCCCGCACGGCGGCCATCGTGCCGTCGGGCAGCTGTCGCCAGGTGGCGGTGCGCGGGTTGCCGTGGGCGCCGCCGGGCTTCGCGCCGAGGACGGCGAGCCGACCGTCTGCGCAGCCGACCGAGGTCAGGACCGCTCGCGCGGCGTAGAAGTCGCCTTCAGGGTTCAGCGGAAGCGTCCGCCACTGCCGGCCGTCGCCGCTCGCCCACACCGCGGGTTTCGTGCTGCCTCGCCCGTCGGCGGTCGCGCCCACCACGACCCAACGGTCGGTGCACCAGGTCGCGCCGCGCACCAGCGCACGGTCGCCCGCCGGGACCGGGAGCCGGACCGCGCGCCAGCTGAGGTGGTCCCACGGCGGAGCGTCGTGGTGCCCGCACGAGGTCAGGCAGGTCGCCACCACCGCGGCGCCCATCATCGCCACCATCCCCCGACGCAACCTCACGGCGCCGAGGCTAGTGCTCGTCGACGAGCACTAGCGCTCCTCGACGGACGTTCCCCGTGCGGAACACTGGCCCCGTGCAGGGGATCGCGTCGTACGCCGCCTTCGGGGCCGGGCTGCTGACGATGACCGGCCTCACCGTCGCACTCGCCCGCTGGGCCCGGATCGGGCTGGGTTGGTTCCCCCTGGTCGTGGTGGTCCGCGCGGCCGTCCAGCTGAGCATCGTCGCGCTGTTGCTTCGGGGCATCCTCGCCGTCCCGTGGACGGTCGCGGCCTTCGTCGTCCTGATGCTCACCACCGCGTCGTGGACCTCGGCCCGCCGGATCCGTGGCCTCTGGCACGGCCGCCGGATCGCGGTCGCCGGTGTCCTCGCCGGCGCCGGCTGCGCGCTCGTGGTGATCTTCGCGCTGCGGCTGGTCGACCTCGACGTCCGTGACCTGGTCGCGGTCGCCGGGATCGTGATCGGCAACAGCATGAGCGCCGCCACGCTCGCCGGCCGGAACTTCCGGCGTACGTCGCACGCCCGGCGCGACGAGATCGAGGGCTGGTTCTCGCTGGGGGCGACCCCGAGCCAGGCGCACGAGGAGATCGGGCACGAGGCCGTCCGCGAGGCATTGCTGCCGACGCTCGACCAGACCAAGTCGACCGGTCTGGTGACCCTGCCCGGCGCCTTCGTCGGTGCGCTCTTCGGCGGCGCCTCACCGGTCGAGGCCGCGCAGTTCCAGCTCGTGGTGCTCGCCGGGGTCGCCTTCGCGATGACCGTCACGGGCGTCGTCGTCACCCGCCTCGCCGGGCGCACGCCGTACGTCGTGGCGGAGGTGTCGGACGCCTGACCTGCGGATGATCGACGAGAGCGGGTTGGTCGACCGTTCGCGTGATCAGGCGTCGTGGTCCTCGACCGGCCCGGCGATCAACGCCGCGATCGCCGTGGTCACCGGCACCGCCAGGATCAGCCCGATCGCACTGGTGAAGGTGCGGGCGACCTCCTCGGCCAGTGACTCGGTCGAGGCCAGGTCGAGCAGCGACCTGTTGTAGACGTAGAGCAGCATGAGCACGACCAGCGCAGCACCGGCGTAGGCGAAGACGATCGTGTAGATGGTCGAGGCGATGTGGTCGCGCCCGATCCGCATCGCGCTGGTGAAGATCTGCCGGCGACCCGCGTGCGGGGCGGCCGCCCGCAGCTCCCACACCGACGACGCCTGCGTGATCGTGACGTCGTTGAGCACGCCGAGCCCGGCCAGCACCATGCTGCAGGCGAGCAGCCCCTGGAAGTCGAGGCCGCCACCGGCGAACGTCGAGAGGGTCCCGCCGGTCTCGTCGGCGATGCCGGTCAGGTGGGCCTGGCCGATGGCGATGCTCCCGATCAGTGCGGTCAGCCCGATGCCGACCAGAGTGCCCGCCAGCGCCGTACTGGTACGCAGTGACCAGCCGTGCGTGGTGTAGAGGACGACGAACATGATCGCGGAGGCACTCACACAGGCCACCGCGAGACCGGGCTTGCCGCTCAGCAGGGCGGGCAGCAGGAAGTAGTAGAGCGTGGCCCCGCTGACCACGAGACCGACCACGGCCATCGCGCCGCGCCGGCCGGCCACCGCCACCACGACGACCACGAAGAGGATCGTCAGCCACAGCAGCGGCACGGTCCGGCGGACGGAGCTGAAGGTGTAGCTCACCGGCTGCCCGTTCTTCGCCGGGGTCCGGAACACCTCGAGGTGGTCTCCGCGGGAGATCCCCGACGACGTGACCTCGGGAGGCACCTGGACGTCGGCCCGGTCACCCTTGCCGGCACCCTCGAGCACCCTGACGTGGACCGTGTCGCAGTCCTGCGCCGTGCGGCCCTTCGGGCAGGCCGGGCCGACCGAGACCACCTCGGCGTCCGGGGTCGTGACCCCGGGAGCGGCGTACGGCGCCTGGGCGCGCACCCGGTCGACGTCGCCGTGGTCGGGCCAGAGGGCGACCAGCCCGACGACGGTCGCCAGGGCCGCCAGCACCAGCGCGACGTGGAGGATCAGCCGGACGTGTCCGCCGATCGTGACGTCACCGTCCGGAGCCGCGCGGTGCGAGTGAGCCACGGGCCCCATCCTGCCGGGTCGCCCGAAGGGTCAGCCGAGGGTCTCGGGCAGACCGAGCGGGCCGAGCAGGCGCGCCGGGCCGAGCGTCGTGATCTCCGCGATCTGCCCGTCCGCGATCCGCAGCACGTCGACCTTGAAGGCCCGGTACCTCGAGTCGCCCGGCCGGCGCAGGTAGCTGACCGCGGCCGGCATCCGATTGACGCCGATCGGCAGGAGCCGCCAGTCGCCGGCACGGTCGGGGCCGAGACCTCGCCGGATCAGCACGCTCACCTCGTCCAGCCCGTCGTACACCGCCGGGTTCGGTGGCATCGTGACGCGGATGTCGGTGGCCGCCGCGGTCACCGCGGCCTCGGCGTCGCATCGCTCGTGGGCGTCGATGAAGGTCGCGAGCAGCTGCCGCTCGTCCGCGCTCGGCTCGTTCGCCGACCACTCGCCGCGATGCGACGGCAGGTGCTGACGCATCGTCTCGCGCGCCCGTTGGAGCGCCGAGTTGGCCGCGGCCACGCTGGTCTCCAGCAGTCGCGCCGTGTCCGCCGCCGGCAGCCCGAGCACCTCCCGCGCCAGCAGCGTCGCGCGTTGCCGTGGTGGCAGCACCTGGAGAGCGGTCAGGAACGCCAGCTCGATAGTCTCGCGCGCGACGTACGCCTGGTCCGGCTGGTCGGCGTCCGCGGGCACCTCGTCGAGCAAGGTGTCGGGGTACGCCGTCAGCCAGCTCACCTCCGTACCGGCGGCCACTCGGCGCTGCCGGGCCCGCGAGCGGTCGATGCAGACGTGGGTCGCGATCCGGTACAGCCAGGCACGGACGTTGTCACCGTCGAACCCGTCTCGTCCGCGCCAGGCCCGAAGATAGGTCTCCTGCACCGCGTCCTCGGCGTCGTCGTACGACGCCAGCATCCGGTAGCAGTGCACGTGGAGCTCGCGTCGGTGCCGCTCGAAGGCGGCCTCCATGTCGTTGGCGTCGTCCATCAGCGGGCGTGGTGCTTGACCTCCTGGATGGCCCAGGAGTTGCCGTCGGGGTCATCGAAGAAGATGAAGGTCCCGTAGTCGGCGCGGTTCGGCTCGACGCCCGGGGTCTGCACGCCGTCGAGGAAGTGCTGCGGTCCGGTGCTCGACACGCCCTTCTCCTCGAGGAAGACGTGGGCGGCCTCGATGTCGTCGACGACGAGGTGCGTGCCCTTCAGCGAGCCGGGAGCCACACCGCCGCCGAGGCCGGTCCCGAACACGATGGAGCAGTCCGACCCCGGGGGCGTCACCTGGATCGCGCGGAACGAGTCGTTCGGGTGGAAGTCGCTGTCGAGCCGGAACCCGAGCGTGTCGACGTAGAACGCCCGAGCGCGCTCGACGTCCGACACCGGGGCGATGACCACTTCCAGCTTCCAGTCCATGTCGTTCTCCTTCGTGTGGGTGCCCACTGTGGCAGGGCTGTCATCACGTGGAACGACGGGGCGACGGAGAACTCATCGGTCCGCCGGTGATTTCTTCCGGGCTCAGTCCACCGGGCCTTCGGGAGGGCGGTTGCCGAGGGCGCGGAGCACGTGGACGCCATGAGGGACACCGATCAGCACCTGGCCGCGGGTGCAGCGAACCAGGTCGTCGGCGAACGTCGTACCCAGATGTCCCTTCGCCAGGAACCCGTTCACGCCGGCCCGGAACATCTCGGCCACGGTGGACACGTCGTTGCTCGCCGAGACCGCGACCACGACCGGGTGCGGAGGCTGGGCGCGCAGGGCGCGGGCCGCGGCCGGGCCACCGGATGCCATCCGGACATCGAGAACCACCAGCTGAGGCTGCGCGGCGGCGACCAGCTCCGTCAGGCCGACGCCGGTGGCCACGTCACCGACCACGCTGAACCCGCCGTGGGCCTCCAGTACGTCGACCATGGCCCGGCGCATCGTCTCGTCGTCGTCCGCGACGACCACGCGGATCGTGCTCACGCGCCGAGCGCCGGGACGCCGGCGGGCGCGCACCGGGAACAAGGCGAGGTCACTCTCAACAAGGTGCTGCTTTTTGCAACCGGCCGCATGCGTTCGCAGGTCCAGGACCAGTAGTGCGGATGTACTAGATGTGTGCCACCGTGGACGAGGGCGAGGCGTGAGGGAGAGCGGACGTGTCCGAGGCACACGAGAGCTCAACCGGAGCGGACCAACGCCCGATCCGGGTGCTGATCGTCGACGACCACGAGGTGCTGGCGGCGAGTCTGGCGATGGTGCTCGACGCCGAGGACGACATCACCACCGCGGGCGTCGCCACGACCCTGGAGCAGGCTCGTGCCCTGATCGACACCACCCAGCCCGACGTCGTCCTGCTGGACCACCGGATGCCCGACGGTGACGGCGTCGCTGCCATCCCCGACTTCCGCGCCGTACACCCGTCGATCGGGGTCGTCGTCCTGACCGCCAGCGCGGCCGACCACGTCCTCCTGGCCGCGATCGACGCCGGTGCCTCGGGCTTCTTGTCCAAGACCCGCAGCCTCGCCGAGGTCACCGCGGCCGTGCGCGCGGCGGCCGCCGGCGAGTCGGTGATCTCTCCGGAGCTCCTGGCCCGACTGCTGCCGCGGTTCGGCAGGGTCAAGGTCCGCTCCGCCGACGAGCTCACCGACCGCGAGCGGGAGGTGCTGGCGCTGGTGGCGGAGGGCCTGTCGAACGCTGCCATCGCGGAGCGCCTGGTGGTCTCCGTGCACACGGTGCGCAACCACATCGCCAGCCTCTCGGCCAAGCTGGGCGCCCACTCCAAGCTGGAGGCGCTCTCGATCGCGGTGCGCCAGGGACTCCTCCCGGACCTGTGAGACGCGCCCGCCAGCGTCGTGTGTCCTGGCCGGTCTAGTAGATCCGCGCTATCCAAGTCGGCGCGCCCGACTCATGCGTCCGGGCGCGAGAGCCGCGAGCCTGTGTGAGCCCCCGTCACGGGGAGCGGTCCGGAAGTCGGCTGGCCTCCCCCCGGTCGGTCGGCATCGATCCTGCCCACGGTCGCCGCACGTCGGTGCCCGAGGGCGGTCGGATCGCCGCCCCGACGAGTGCCCCCGCCCGGCGGCGTTCCCCCCGTGACGCCGTCGGCGGGCCTCTCGGAGGACCGGAGCGGGCTCCGTTTGACCCATCTCCCCCGGTACGGTCAGACGGAGCCCTCCAGGTCCTTCCCGAGGTCGTCCAGCGGCGACGGGAGCCAGATCCGCACCCGCGTCCCGCCCTCGTCCCGCCGTTCGACCTCGAGTCGCCCGCCGGCGATCGTGGCGCGGTCTGCCATGGCCGGGATGCCCAGGTGGCCGGGGCGCGGCTCCACCGTCACCGGGTCGAAACCGCGTCCGTCGTCCTCGACGGCGACCTCGACCCCGGAGCCCACCCGGCTCAGCCGGATCACCACCTCGCGTGCGTCGGCGTGCCTGACGACGTTGGACATCGCCTCCCGCGCGATCCGGTACGCCGTGACGCGCAGGCTCTCCGGCAGGTCCAGCTCGGAGCTGCCGGTGACCCGCCAGCGGATCCGGTCCTCGAAGGCGTCCTCCGCGGCGACGCCGAGCGCCGTCGCCAGGTCGGTCCCCACCGCCGGTGACTCCAGGTCGAAGAGCAGGGCGCGCAATCGCCCGATCGCGTCGCGGACGGTGCCGGCCAGGGTCTCGGCCGTCTCGTGCAGCTCGGGTCGGGCGTCCCCGAGCTGACGGCGTAGCAGGCCCAGCCGGAGCTCGACGGCCGCGAGGGCCTGCACCGAGTCGTCGTGGACGTCGGACGCGATCCGGGCGCGCTCGTCCTCCTGGGCCTGCACCAGGCGGTCCAGCAGGCGCTGCCGCTCCTCCGCGAGCCACTCGAGGGCCGACTGCGCAGCCACCCGGTCGGAGATGTCGCGCTGGACGGTGGCCAGCGCGAACGGGTCGCCGGTCTCCGGGTCACGCATCAGGAAGCTCGAGATCGCGACCGGGATCGGCGGCCCACCGCGGTGGTCACGCAGTGTCGACTGCCCGGACCAGCGACCGTGCCGGACGACGGCCGGCTGCTCGACCTCGACCGAGGTGACCAGACCCTCCTCGGTCAGGAAGTCCGCGATGGTCATCCGGCTCACGTCTCGACCTTCGATGCCCACCAGCCTCCGCCCGGCAGGGTTCACGTACATCATGCGACCGTCGGGCCGGGCCATCGCGATGAAGTCGTCGGAGGTCTCGACCAGCGACTGGAAGCGCACGACCTGGGCGTCCTTGAAGCTGATCGCCGACTCCGCCGTCCCGCGGTTCCGCGCGACGGTGTGCATGGCTCGTCCGATGCCGACCACCAGGGCGGCGGCCAGCAGTACGACGCCGCCGACAGGTACGTCGCGGAGGTCTGCGTAGACGAGGGCGGCGACCGCGACCAGCCCCAGGGCCGCCGCCACCGCGACCCTCGAGAACTCGTAGCCCGGCATCTCCCGCTGCTCACCCTCGGGCGCCCACCCGGCGAACGCGATGGCTGCTGCCGCGATCAGCGACAGCGCCGCCAGGAACATGCCCGGGTGGTAGGTGCCGGCGCTCGCCTGGTAGACGAACACCGCGTCGACGATCGCCTCGGCGGCGATGCCGGTGGCCAGCAGGGCGGTCGACATCGAGCGCCAGCCGAGCCTGACCAGGGCGCCGGTGACGATCACCAGAGCCGCGATGTCGAGGATCGGGTAGAGGAGGTCCGTCGTCACCATCTGCCCGGGGTCGGACTGGTGGGCGATGTCGACGAGCGTCCGGTAGAGCAGCAGGACGGCGACCCCGCCGACGGTGAGGCCCACGACCAGGGCATCCAGCGCGACATCGACCGACCGCGAGCGGATCCGGGTGCGCAGCAGCACCCACAGCGCCGCCAGCATGACCAGGTCCGCAGCGATCCACGCCGCGTCGGCGACGGAGGGGTACGGCGAGTTGTCGAGGAGGCGGACGTACCCGAGGAACAGCACGAACCCCAGGGCATGCAGCACGGCACCGGCCGCGACCAGCCACCACAGGGTGCGGTTCACGCTGGTGGACAGCGGCCGGACCAGAGCGACGAGCGCGAGCACGACGTACCCGCTGCCCTGGAGCCAGCCGTCGTACAGGACGTGGAACGTCGTCGTCGACCGCACGCCCGGCAGCGTGGTGACGGTGAAGGCGGCCACCAGCAGCAGAGCGACGGCGCCGAGCGCGCGCCGGCCGCGCCCCACCGCGAGGCTCCGCGCCGGCGTCAGTGTCGTCATGCCTTCCCCGTACCTCGGGCGCCCGGGCGCCTGTGGCTGCCGATGCTAGTGCCGCGCATCCGGGCCGGGACGCGGCGTTCCGCAAGAATTAGTTGTCAATGGCAACGACCTGCTAGCCTCGGGCTGCACCCGATCGATCCCTGGAGACCTCGTGACCTCGCTGCGTCCGGCGCGCCCCGCCCCGAACCCGGTCATCGCCGTCGTCGCCCTCTGCTTCGGCGGCCTGAGCGCCGCGCTGACCCAGACGATGGTGATCCCGATCCAGAGCGAGCTCCCCGAGCTGCTCCACACGTCCGGCTCGAACGCCGGGTGGGTCATCACCGCCACGTTGCTGGCGGCCGCGGTGTCAATGCCGGTGGCCGGGCGGCTCGCCGACCTCTACGGCAAGCAGCGCGTGCTGGTCGTCAACGCCGCTCTGCTGGTGGCCGGTTCCGTCGTCGTGGCCATGACCAGCAGCCTGCTGCCGGTGCTGGCCGGCCGCGCCCTGCAGGGATTCGCGATGGGCTTCATCCCGGTCGGCATCTCGCTGATGCGCGAGTTCACCCCGCCGCACATCACCGGCACCGCGATCGCCGCGATGAGTGCGACCCTCGGCGTCGGCGGCGCCATCGGGCTCCCCCTGGCCGCCTGGATCGCCGACGGCCACGACTGGCACCTGATGTTCTGGGTGTCGGCGGGTCTGGCCCTGGTGGTGATGCTCGCGACGATCTTCCTGGTGCCCCACATCCACGACGCCCAGCCGGGTCGCTTCGACGTGGTCGGCGGCCTCGGCCTGGCGGTCGGACTGGTCACGTTCCTGGTCGGGGTCTCCAAGGGCAACGACTGGGGCTGGGGTTCGGGGCGTACCTGGGGCGCGATCGTCGGCGGGCTCGTCGTACTGGTCGCCTGGGGCGCGTTCGAGCTGCGCCAGCGCGAACCGCTGGTCGACCTCCGCACCACCGCGCGCCCGCAGATCCTGCTCACCAACATCGCGGCGGTCGCGATCGGCTTCGGCATGATGGCGCAGTCCATCGTCGTCCCCCAGCTGCTGGAGCTGCCGTCGGCCACGGGCTACGGGCTCGGCCAGACGATCCTCGAGGCGGGTCTGTGGATGGCCCCGGCGGGCCTGATGATGATGGTGTTCGCGCCGGTGTCCAGCAACCTGATGCGGCGTACCGGCGCCAAGCACACGCTGATGATCGGGGGCACGGTGCTCGGGGCCGGCTACGTCGTCGCACCCGCGCTGATGGGCGCTCCCTGGCAGCTGCTGATCGCCTCGTGCGTCGCCGCCGCGGGAGTCGGGATCGGCTACGCCGCCATGCCGACGCTGATCCTCGACGCGGCCCCGGCACGCGAGGCCGCGTCCGCCGTCGGCGTGAATGCGCTGATGCGTTCCGTGGGCACCACGCTGGCCGCGGCGGTGATGGCGACGATGCTCACCAGCTCGACGACGACCCTCGGGGGCTTCCTGCTGCCGAGCCAGGGTGCGTTCCAGGCCTGTTTCGTCGTGGGCGCGGTCGCGGCCTTCGTCGGCGTCGCGATCGCCGCGACGATCCCGCGCCGCCGCGGCGGAGACGCGGTCGACCCGGGCCAGCAGCTCGCGCCCGTTGCCTCGGAAACCGCTTAGCCGGGCTCAGTCATTCACGCCGGGCTCGTGCGGCGGGCTCCGTCGGACCCGAGTCGCCCGCGTCGCCGTCGTCGTCGCCGAGGTCGCCGTCATCTGCCCGGGTCGGGTCGGAGGCAGGCATGGTCTCGCCCTCGACGGAGATGTGCGGCAGCACCTTGTCGAGCCAGGCCGGCAGCCACCAGGCGGCCTTGCCGAACAGCACGATCAGGGCCGGGGCCAGGGTCACCACGAGGATGCCGGCGAGCAGGACAGCCGTGGCGAGCCCGACCCCGAACTGCTTGATCACCGGGTCGCCGTTGAGGATGAAGCTGGCGAACACCGACGCCATGATCAGCGCCGCAGCGGACGTGATCCTGGCACTCGAGCCGAGCCCCGACGCGACGGCCTGCCTGGCCTCCTCACCCTCGTGGTGGTGCATCTGGACATGGCTGACCAGGAAGACCTCGTAGTCCATGGACAGGCCGAACAGCACCGCGAACATCATCAGCGGCACGTAGCTGGCGATGGGGACCGAGGAGTCCGGGGTGTCGATGCCGACCTGCGAGATGCCCCAGCCCCACTGGAAGACCGCGGTCAGGACCCCGAAGGACGCGGCCGCTGAGAGCAGGTTGGTGAGCGCCGCTTGAAGCGGGATCAGCAGTGATCGGAACGCGACCATCAGCAGCAGGAAGCCGAGCAGGATCACGGTCCCGATCACCAGCAGCAGCCGGGCGCTGATCAGGGCGGCCAGGTCGACGTACGACGCGGTGTAGCCGCCGACGAACGACGTCATCCCGTTCACGTCGACCGGCGGGAGCACGTCGCTGCGGACCTTCTTGACCAGGTCGGCGGTCGCGTTGGACGCCGGCGAGGTCGAGGGAACCGCCGACAGCAGGACGACGTCGCCCTTCTTGTTGAGCTGCGGTGGGGTGAGCGAGACGACGCCCGTGGTCGCCGTCAGCGCGCTCTGCAGGTTGACCACGCGCGGGTCGGTCCCGCGTGCGTCGCCACCGGCGGCGGTGACCATGGCGGTGAGCTGGTCCTGCAGCTTGAGCGCCTCCTGCTGCTGCTGCTGGGCCTGCTTCTGCTTCTGCTTGAGCTCCTCGGCCTCGGCCTGGAGCTGGTCGCCCTGGGCCTGGAGCGCATCGGCCTGATGCTGCAGCTTGTTCGCCTGCACCTGGAGCGCGTCGCCCTGACGCTGGAGAGAGGCGGCCTGAGCCTCGAGTGCGGCCTTTCGCCGGTTGAGCTCGTCGGCCTTCGCCTGGAGCTGGTCCGCCCGGCGCTGCAGGGCCGCGGCCTGCGCTTGGAGCTTGCGGACCTGGGCGGCCAGCTGCTCGGCCTGCCGCTTGAGCGGCGCGAGCTCCTGGCGCACCACCGCCTCGCGTTGCAGGACCCGGTCGAGCCGGCGGTGGAGCCGCGCGAGGCGTTGCGGGTGACCCTGCGCGTGCTCGATGCGTCGCCTGAGGACCTGCTCGCGGATCTCCAGGCGACCCAGCTTCGTCGCCAGCGGCTTGATCTGGGCGGCCAGGGCCTCGCCCTTCTTCTTCAGCGCGGCCTGTTGCTCCTCGAGCTTGCGCTGCTGGGCCTCGAGCCTCGCCTTCTGCTGCTGCAGCTGCGCGCCCTGCTGCTCCAGCGACGCCTGCTGGGCCTTGAGCTGGTCGCCCTGCGCTGTGAGTGATGCCTGCTGGGCCTTCAGCTCGTTGCCCTGTTGGGTGAGCTTCGCCTGCTGCGCCTCGAGCTGCTTCTGCTGCTGCTCGAGCTGCTTCTGCTGCTTGGGCAGCTGCTTCTGGTCCTTCTCGAGCTGCTTCTGCAGCGACGTCGCCTTGTTGTACTTCTGGGTGTACTCAGCGCTCGGCGTCGCCGCCGGTTCGAGCTGGGAGGCGACCTGGAGCGGGCCGTTGAAGCCCACGCCGAACCCGGCGGTGATCAGGTCGTAGGCCTTGCGCTCGGTGGTGGCCGGGTTGGTCGCGCCGACGTCTTCCTGCCCGAGCTCCAGGGAGAACGCCGGGATGATCAAAGGCACCAGGCAGGCCAGGGAGACGACGCTGACGATGATCGGGTGTCGGCGTACGACGCCCGCCCACCGGTGCCACATCCCCTTTCCGGGCACGTGCGGCGGGGCGAGGAACCTCGGCAGCCGCACCCAGTGGACACGGTGCTTGAGCAGGCCGAGGAGTGCTGGGAGCAACGAGATCGCTCCAAGGACTGCGGCCACGACACCGACCGCGGAAGCCAGGCCGAGCGCGGTCACCAGGGGGATGCCCGCGACGTACAGGGAGAGCAGCGCAATCACCACGGTGCCGCCGGCGAACACGATGGCGCTTCCCGCGGTCGCGACTGCGTTGGCGATGGAGTCGTTCATCGGCATGCCGTCGCGTAGCTGCTCCTGATGCCGGGTGACCAGGAACAGCGCGTAGTCGATGCCGACGCCGAGCCCGATCATCGTGGCCAGCGTCGGACCGCTCGTCGGGATCGCGAGCACGTGACCGAGCAACCCGACCACCGAGAGGGCCGCGCCGAGCCCCACGATCGCGGTGAGGATGGGCATGCCCATCGTCACCAGGCTCCCCAGCACCAGGCTGAGGATGAGCATCGCGACCAGGATGCCGATGACCTCGCTGGTCTCGGACTCCTGGGTGGACAGCGTCGTCCCGATGTTGCCCGCGGCCTGGACGTCGATGCCGGCCCGCTTGGCCGGGTCGGCCGCGTCCACGACGTTCTGCGCGATCTCCTCGGTCAAGTCACTGGAGGCGACGTCCATGAGGACCGGCGCGAAGGCGGTCTGCTTGTCCTTGGAGAGCAACCCGGCGGTCTGACCGCTGCTGCTGAGCGGGTTGGTGACGCTGTAGACGTGGGGCTGCTTCTTGATCGCCTTGACGGAGTCGTTGATCGCCTGCGTGTACTGCTGGTCGGTGAGCTTCCCGGACGTGATGTCGAAGACGATGGGGTTCGCGCCGTTCTGCTGGGGCGGGAACTTGTCCTGGAGCAGGTCCTTGGCCTCCTGGCTCCCGGTGCCGGGCAGCGAGAGGTCGTTGCTGGTCAGCGAGCCGATCTTGGCCACCGCGCCGAAGACGACCACGAGCATGACCACCCAGGCGCCGATGACGATCAGCGGCTTGCGCGCGCAGAGCATGCCGAGCCTGTGGAGCAGTCGCGCCACCGTGAACCTCCCCCAACCACGGCGCCGCCCGACGCCGCTACGAGAAGGCGGGACGGCCCGGGACTCCCTCACCCGGTGCGTTGCGGTGTCGCAGGTTGATCCCGGACTTTGAAACGACCCCGACCCGACTTCTCAGGCGGGCCACAAACTACTCCGCGCGTCCCTGGTCTGGATAGCAGTCGCCGCTGGCCGGGGGTGGCTCGCCGTACCCGGAGTCGTGGTGCGCGGCCGGTCAGGGCCGCACGGGCTGGACCGGCTCCCAGGGGTGTCCGGGCCCGTAGGGAGAGGTGCCGTTGAAGAACCACGACCCGAGGTCGCGCAGCCGCGCCAGGCACCGGCGCAGGTAGTGCGGGTCGGGCGGCTGGAAACGCGGATGCTCGGTCAGCTCGGGGATCACCGCCGTCCAGCACCAGAAGCCCTCGCCCACCCAGCGCTCGATGGTGCCGTCGCCGTCCAGCACCTCGCAGGCCGCCCGCATCGCCTCTTCGAGCCGGGTGAACGCTTCGTCGTCCCACCGGTACTCCTGGCGCATGGCCGCGGTGAACGTGCCGGGCCGCGCCTCCTGCTCGGCCCGCAGCGTCTCCCACGGCCATTCGGCGTCCATGGGGTCGCGTCGTTCCCCGGACCGTCGCGGACCGGGTACGTCGGGGGGCTCCCATGGCCCCGGAGGGCCCGTGAGCTCCGTGGCTTCCATGCCGTCATTGTCGCCCGAACGTCGCCGCGCGGCGGGAGATCCGAGAGATCACCGGCAGGTTGCCGCACCGGCGTCGGAGCCGAAGCGCACCATGCCGCGACACGACTCACTCACCTGAGCGGACGAGCAGAGGATCAGCGACCCAGGGCGGAGAACCCGGCCGGGCGGTGCAAGAGGTGCGCCCGACCCGGTGGCCACACCAGCGCGGCAACCTTCCCGACCACGTCGGAGGTCGGGACGAACACGGGCCCGGTGCCGCAGCCCACCGCCCGCGGATGGCACACGTGGTACGCCGAGTCGGCGGAATGTGCGCGGTTGTCGCCCATCACGAACAAGCGTCCGCTCGGTACCGGCCCTACGGTCCAGGCCCGGGCGCAGCTATCGACTTCGGGGCCGTCACACTTCTGGCCGCTGCGCGCGACCTCCGCCGACTCGTCGAGTGGATGTCCGTTCACGACGAGCCTGCCCTGCTGGTCGCAGCAGTGGATCGTGTCGCCCGGTACACCGATGACGCGCTTCACGAGGTGACCACCGGCTGGGTAGAGCCCCACCTTGGCCATCGCCCTCTCGACCAGGCTGGACGGCCCAGCGGACTCCTCGGCGTCGAGCCATCCTCCGGGATCCTTGAACACGATGACGTCGCCGCGCTGCGGCGCCCCCGCGAACCAGTACGACGGCTTCTCGACCAGGATCCGATCGTTCTTGACCAACCCCGGCTCCATCGACCCCGACGGGATGTAGAACGACTGCACGAAGAACGCCTTGACGCCGGCCGCGAGCAGGATCGCGACCGCCAGCAGAAGGATCGTCTCCTGCCACAGCGGCAGACCCTTCTTCCCCTTGTGGTCTTCCGAAGACGTCCCGTCAGGCGACGCCCGAGAGTCATCCACGGTCACGCCAGGGAGCATAGTGAGCGGGCCAGACCAGAGCGTTGGCTCGCGTCAGCCGGCCGCATCGACAGGGAGGGTGCGCGAGCTCGAATGCCGCCGTCCCGCGACGGGACTTCCGTGGTCACTCGGGGGGTTCGTCTGGTCACCTCGTGGAGCCGCCTGTCGGAGTCGAACCGACGACCTATTCATTACGAGTGAATCGCTCTACCGACTGAGCTAAGGCGGCCTGCTCCCGGTCGGCTGACGGCCGGGCAACGGCGGTGAGTATACGGAGGGGAGTCGGGGCGGACGGAATCGGCGGGTGCCTCGGGACGTCATACGTTCTGGTCGCTCTAGCAGCCAGAACGTATGACGTCCCGCGACGGGCTCGGGTGGTCATCAGCAGGACAACCGGTCCTTCGGGACGATGCCCGAGACGAGATATCCCTCCACCGCCCGGTCGACGCACGCGTTGCCCTGGTGGTACCCGGTGTGGCCGTCGCCGTTGCGGCTGACCAGCACGCCGGAGTCGAGCTGGCGGGCCAGCGCGACGGCCCAGCGGTACGGCGTGGCCGGGTCGCGCGTGGTGCCGACGACGACGATCGGCTGCGCGCCGGGCGCGTGGATGACCGGCGTCTTCTCGTCGGTGCGCGGGGTGAAGCCGTCGCAGGCCGTGAGCCCCCACGCATAGACGCGACCGAACACGGGCGACGCCTTCTCGAAGGCCGGCAACTGCGAGGGAACCTCGCGGTAGGGGATGGAGTAGGGGTCATCGACGCAGGAGATGTCGTAGAACGCCTCGAGGAAGTTGCTCTGGAAGGTGCCGTCGGCGTTGCGCTCGGCGTACGCGTCCGCCAGCTTCATCAGCAGGGAGCCGTCGCCACCCAGTGCGCTCCTCAGCCCGGAGCTCAGCAGGATCCAGTAGCTGCGGTTGTACAGCGTCGCCGCGATCCCGTAGAAGGCATTCCCAGCGGTGAGCTCACGCCCGTCACTGGTCGGCAGCGGCTGGTGCGAGATCCGGTCGAGGACGGAGCTGATGGTCTGCTGGACCTCCGCGACGCTCCTGCCCAGGAAGCAGCCGACCCCCGACTGCACGCAGTTCGCGGCGTACGCGTCGAGGGCCCGCTGGAACCCAGCGGCCTGCTGGAGCGCTGCCGCGCGGGTGCCGAGCGATGGATCGACGGCACCGTCCAGCACGAAGCGGCCGACGCGTTGCGGGAAGAGCTGGGCATACGTCGCGCCCAGCTCGGTGCCGTAGGACGCCCCGAGGTAGTTCATCCGGGGATCTCCGAGCGCCGCCCGCAGGATGTCCATGTCGCGGGCCGCCTCGACCGTCGAGACGTGACCGGCCAGCGCGCCCGACTCCGCTGCGCAGCCGCGGGCGAGCCGCTGCCGCTGCCGCCGGAACTCCTCGATCTCTGCGGGTGTCGTCGGGTCAGGGTCGGAGGAGAGGTACTCGTTGAAGTCGTGGTCGTCGAGACACTCGACGGGCGAGCTCTGGCCGGTGCCGCGCGGGTCGAAGCCGATGATGTCGAAGTGCTCGAGCAGGGGGTCGCCGAAATAGGTGCCTCGTCCCGCGGCGTACGACGAGCCGGCAGCGCCCGGCCCGCCCGGGTTGACCACCAACGAGCCGATCCGCGACCCGGACGCCGGCACCTTGAGGACGTACAGCCGGATCGTCGGCCCATCCGGCTTGCGGTAGTCGAGCGGCACGGTCAGCCGGGCACACTCGTTGTCGCCGCAGCCGGACCAGTCGAGCTGTTGCCCATAGAAGCGCGCCAGGTCCGGCGACGGTGGTCGCGTCGCCGGCGGCCCGCCGAACGGCGTGACCGGAGTCGGGCCTCCCGCCGCGCCGTTGTCGGAGCTTCCGCCGGTGGCGACGAGCGCCAGGCCCGCCACGAGGAGCACGACCACCACCAAGGTGATCGCCGCGACAGCCCGTCTCACCGAGCAGGCACCTTCAAGGCGACCATCAACGACTCGAGCGCGAGTGGCACGGGCACGTTGAACTCGAGCATCTGCTCGCGGGCGTCGAAGATCCAGCCGATCCGGCGAAGGTTCAGCTCGGGGCTCGAGGTGCGCACGACCTGCTCGATGTCGTGACGGATCTCCTCGTTCACCAGCGTGCCCCCACCGCCTGTGGCGATCGCGATGGCGTCGCGGTACACCGACACCAGGTCCATCAGGCCACGGTCGACCACGTCGAGGTGGCGTCGCTTGGCCCGCGTCTTCTGGGCCCGCTCGAGCGCCGCGGCGGCCGGGGAGTACTCGCGGGGCCGGCGCCCGCGCTCCACCACGCCGTACGACGTGTCGAGGTCGGCGCGTTCGCGGGCATCGAGCTCGCCGGTGATCAGGTCGGCCTCCTCCTGGGTGGTCTCGACGAGGTTCTGTGCGGCGTTCATGCACGAGCCCAGGCTGGTCAGCCGGGCGGGGATGGAGACGACCTCCTTGCGGCGGTTGCGCGCGCGCTCGTCGCGGGCCAGCGCTCGGGCCCGGCCGATGTGACCCTGGCTGGCGCGCGCGCAGTACGACGCGAGCGCGGGGTCGACGCCGTCGGTACGGACCAGGAAGCCGGCCACCTCCTCGGGCGACGGGGTGGCCAGGGTGACGAGCCGGCAGCGCGAACGAATCGTCGGCAGGAGGTCCTCGACCGTCGGGGCGCACAGGATCCACACGGTGCGATCGGTGGGCTCCTCGATCGCCTTGAGCAGCGCGTTGGCGGCTTGTTCGGTGAGGCGGTCGGCGTCCTCGACGATCATCACCTGCCAGCGCCGGCCGACCGGGGCGAGCGCCGAACGGCGTACCAGTTCGCGCACCTCGTCGACCCCGATCGACAGCCGATCGGTGCGGACGACGGTGACGTCGGCATGGCTGCCGGCCAGGACCGTGTGGCACGAGTGGCACGTGCCGCAGCCCGGAGGCTGCTCCTCGCACTGAAGGGCAGCGGCGAAGGCGACCGCGGCGTTCGAGCGGCCGGATCCGGGCGGGCCGGTGAAGAGGAAGGCGTGGTTCATCCCCTTGCCCGCGGCGGCCGCGCGCAGCGACTCGACGACACCACGCTGTCCGACCAGGGTGTCCCAGACGGTCGCACCGGTAGCGGTCGTCATCGGACCGCCTGGGACAGCAGCGGGTCGACCCGGGTGAGTACGACGTCGGCGACGTCCTCGGCCGGGCGGCTCGCGTCGACCACGAGGTAGTGGTCGGGGTCCGCCGCCGCCAGTGACAAGAACGCCTCGCGTGCCCGCACGAAGAAGTCGAGCGACTCCCCCTCGATCCGGTCGCGCTCGTCGAACCGGCCGAGCCCGTGCTCGGGGTCGAGGTCGAGGACGACGGTCAGGTGCGGGCGCAGGTCGCGGGTGGCCCACCGGGCCACGGTGTCGACCTCCGACAGGTCGAGCGCGCGGCCGGCGCCCTGGTAGGCCAGCATCGAGTCGACGTAACGGTCGGTGATCACGACCTCGCCCCGCTCGAGCGCGGGCAGCACCACGGTGTCGACGTGCTCGGACTTGTCGGCGGCGTAGAGCAGGACCTCGGTGCGGTGGGACAGCTCGCCGGTGGCCGGGTCGAGCACGATGCGCCGCATCTCCTTGCCGACCGCGGTGTCACCCGGCTCGAAGGTGAGCAGGGTGTGGAATCCGCTGTCGGTGAGCGTGCCGGCAAGCGCCCGCGCCTGGGTGGACTTGCCCGCCCCTTCGCCGCCCTCGAAGCAGACGAAGACCCCGGTGGTGGTGTGCACGCAGCCCGCCCTTTCGCTCGGTGGTCGAGCGTAGTCGAGACCGCCCACGGCTCTCGCTACGGTGACGCCCATGACAGCCGCGACGACTGCCACCCCCACGATCGTGACCTCGGACAAGGTGCTGCTCGGCGGCGGAGCCGCGCTGACCCTGTTGGCCGGGATCGCCGACTACGGCCACTGGAACCCTGTGGTCGCCTTCGTGGTCTCAGCGGCGGCGGTGTGCCTGCTCGCGGCGCTCGTCGGTCGGTCGGTCGAGCAGCTCGGCGACCGGTTCGGCCCGGGTGCGACCGGCGTCCTGCAGTCGGCTCTGGGAAACCTGCCCGAGCTGTTCATCTGCATCTTCTCCCTCAAGGCCGGGCTCGTGAACGTCGTGCGTGCGGCCTTGGTCGGGTCGATCCTGGCCAACCTGCTGCTGGTCCTCGGCATCGCCTTCGTGGTCGGCGGCCTCAAGCACGGCACCCAGCAGCTCGGCTCGGAGCGGGCCCGCACGATCGTGGTCCTGATGCTGCTGTCGGTCTCCGCGATGGCGATCCCGTCCTTCACCCACTGGCTGCACACGCCGGCGGCGGCGCACGAGACGACGTTCTCGGTGATCGTCGCGGTACTGCTGCTCGCGCTGTTCGCGCTGTCCCTTCCCTTCTCGCTGCGCCGGGACGAGGGCGACACCGATGAGGGGCCGCACGAGGCGCCGCGCTGGCCCCTCCCGCTGGCGCTCGGGCTCCTGGCCGGGGCCGGGGTGGCGGCGGCGTTCGTCTCCGACTGGTTCGTCCACGCGCTCCAGCCGGCGATGGACTCGCTGTCGGTGAGCCAGACCTTCGCCGGCCTCGTGGTCGTCGCGATCGCCGGCAACGCGGTCGAGAACGTCGTCGGCGTCCAGCTCGCGGCGCGCGGCCAGTCGGCCTACGCGTTCTCGGTGATCCTGAACAGCCCGATCCAGATCGCCCTCGTGCTCGCCCCGGCGCTGGTGCTGATCTCGCAGATCTTCGGGCTCGCCTCGCTGACCCTGGTGCTCTCGCCGTTGCTCGTGGTCGTGCTGATGCTGTCGGTGATCCTGGCCGCGTTCATCGCGTTCGACGGCGAGTCGACGTGGCTCGAGGGAGCGTCGCTGATCGTGCTCTACGCCATCATCGCCACCGCGTTCTGGTGGGGTTAGCGAGGACCGTCCCCCTCCCGGCGGAGCCGGGAGGGGGACGGCCGCAGCTGACGCCGAAGCGAGCTTGCTCGCGAGGTGCCCCGCGGAGCGCAGCGACGCTGTCCGATACCGCAGCGCACGAAGCGCGGAACGGCGTACCGAGGCGGTCGTCCGCCCCACAGGAACCCCTAGTGGCCCCTCAGGCGGACGACCCGTCCTCACCCGACGGTGACCGGGTGTCGCACCACCGCGTCGAAGAAGTACCCGTTGCTGTTGTACGGCGTGACCAGCGGCTGCTGCCGTCCCGTGATGTCCGTCGCCCTGGCCATGAGCACATGGTCACCCGGCGTCGGACGGCGCCACGCGTAGCTCCACTGCGTCCAGCCGCCACGTCGCTCGCACCATGACTCGCGGACCCGGTCCCACGTCGTGCCACCGTCGGTGCTGACGTCCACGTGTGCGATCTGGCCCGCGCCGCTCCAGGAGCGACCGGTCACGGTGACCACGTGACGACCCACCAGCTGTTCGCCCCACGCGAGCTCGAACGCCGATCGGACGGGGTTGACCGTCAACGGCGGAGTGTCGGTCGGGTAGTTGCCCCCGGTCATCCGATACCAGGTCGTGTTCCAAGGAGACGTCTGCTCGGCCGTCGACACCTCCAGCGAGCCGAGCCACTTGACGCTCCCGATCCCGACCCAGCGGCGTGGCGGTGTGGTCGCGCACGAACGACCGGTCCTGGCTGGTCAGGTACCGGCGCGGGTTCACCGAGTCCCACCGCATCTCCGCGTTGGTGCCGTAGTCGATGAACCACTCCGGTGGCAGGGGTTTCACGATGTACGGCGCGCCCGCGGAGGCACGCTGCGTAAGGGCTTCCGCGGGCAGCGCCAGCAGACCCACGCCGGCGGTGGCAGCGGCCATCAGGCCGCGACGGGACGGGCGGAGACTCGACGTCGGCTGGGTCATGCGCGAGACTTTAACACAACTATTCTTATTGACTTAGTCGTGTTACCGCTTTGTCGCGGCCCTCTTCGTCGTCTTCTTCGTCGCCTTCTTGGCCGTCGTCTTCTTGGTCGTCTTCTTCGCGCCGCGCTTGGCGGTCTTCTTCGCCGGACCCTTCGCACGTCGTTCGGCGAGCAGCTCGGCCGCCCGCTCGAGGGTGATCGCGTCGACGGTGTCCTCCTTGCGGAGGGTGGCGTTGTACTCACCGTCGGTGACGTAGTCGCCGAACCGGCCAGACTTCACCACGACCGGCGCACCCGAGACCGGGTCGGACCCGAGCTCCTTCAGCGGCGGAGCGGCGGCCGCACGACCGCGCTGCTTGGGTTGGGCGTAGATCGCCAGCGCCTCGTCGAGCGTGATGCCGAGCAGCTGCTCCTCCGACTGCAGGGACCGCGAGTCGGTGCCCTTCTTCAGGTAGGGGCCGTAGCGGCCGTTCTGCGCCGTGATCTCGACTCCGTCGGCATCGGTGCCGACGACGCGTGGGAGCGACAGCAGCTTCACGGCGTCGTCGAGCGAGACCGTGTCGAGCGACATCGACTCGAAGAGTGAGCTCGTGCGGGGCCGGGCGTTCTTCGGCGCGTCCTCCGGCAGCTGCTCGGTGACGTAGGGGCCGTACCTGCCGTTCTTGGCGACCACACGCAGTCCCGTGTCGGGGTGGACGCCGAGCTCCTTCTCCTCCCCCGCGGGGTTGGCGAGCAGCTCCTTGGCCTTGGTCAGGGTGAGCTCGTCGGGCGGAAGGTCGTCGGGCACGTTGGCACGCACCGCCGCGCCGGCCTCGCCGCCTGCCTCGCCGTCGGCCCGGCCCGGCCCCTCGAGGTAGGGCCCGTAGCGGCCGACCCGCAGCACGATGCCGGAGTCCGGCCCGCCAACGGGGAACGTCGCGAGGTCCTTGGCGTCGATCTCTCCGAGCTCGTTCACCAGCTGGTGCAGACCGATCACCCGATCGGAGCCGAAGTAGAACTCCGCGAGCTCGGTGATCCGGTCGGCGCGCCCGGCCGCGATCTCGTCGAGCACGTCCTCCATGCCGGCGGTGAACTCGTAGCTGATCTGCCGCGGGAAGTGCTCCTCCAGCAGGCGTACGACGGAGAACGCGATCCACGCCGGCACCAGAGCGGTGCCCTTCTTGTAGACGTAGCCGCGGTTGAGGATCGTGCCGATGATCGAGGCGTACGTCGACGGCCGGCCGATCTCGCGGTCCTCGAGCTCCTTGATCAGGGTCGCCTCGGTGTAACGCGCCGGCGGCTTGGTCTCGTGCCCCTGCGGGGTCAGCGACGCGGCGGACACCGGTTCGCCCTCGTGCAGGTCGGGCAAGGGCGTCTCGGCGTCGTCCTTGCGCTTGTCGTTGTCGGTGCCCTCGACGTACGCCTTGAGGAAGCCGTGGAACGTGATCACGCGGCCGCTCGCCGAGAACACCACGTCGCGCCCGTCCGAGGTGCCGCCGCCGATGCGGATCGTCACCGAGTGGCCGACGGCGTCCTTCATCTGGGAGGCGACGGTGCGCATCCAGATCAGCTCGTACAGCCGGAACTGCTCGCCGGTGAGCCCGGTCTCCGCCGGAGTGCGGAAGCGGTCGCCGGACGGTCGGATCGCCTCGTGTGCCTCCTGGGCGTTCTTGACCTTGGAGGCGTAGGTACGGGGCGCGTCGGGGAGGTACTCCGCGCCGAACAGCTCACGGACCTGCGACCGCGCCGCAGCGACGGCCGAGCTCGACAGGGTCGTCGAGTCGGTCCGCATGTAGGTGATGTAGCCGCCCTCGTAGAGCCGCTGGGCGACCGACATCGTCGCGGAGGCTGTCATGCCGAGCTTGCGGCTGGCCTCCTGCTGCATGGTCGTGGTGCGAAACGGCGCATAGGGCTGGCGGCGGTAGGGCTTGGACTCCACCGAGCGCACGTCGTACGACGTGTCGCGCAGCGCGGCGACCAGCCCCTCGGCCGCGCTGCGGTCCAGATGCACGCGGTCGGACTGGCGCTTGTCCTTGAGCTCGCCGTCGTTGCCGAAGTCGGAGCCGCCCGCGACCCGCACCTCGTCGATGCTGTGCAGCTTGGCCGGGAACATCCGCGGCTCCTTGCCGGAGCCGGCGTCGAAGGTGCCCTCGAGATCCCAGTACGACGCGACGCGGAACGCGATCCGCTCCCGCTCGCGGTCGACGACCAACCTGGTCGCCACCGACTGCACACGGCCGGCGGACAGGCCGGACATCACCTTCTTCCAGAGGACGGGGCTGACCTCGTAGCCGTAGAGCCGGTCCAGGATGCGGCGCGCCTCCTGGGCCTCGACCAGGTCGTCGTTGATCTGGCGCGGGTTATCGACCGCGGCCAGGATCGCCGCACGGGTGATCTCGTGGAAGACCATCCGGTGCACCGGGATGCCCTTCGGCTTCAGCTCGTCGAGGAGGTGCCAAGCGATCGCCTCGCCCTCGCGGTCCTCGTCGGTGGCGAGGTAGAGCTCGTCGGCGTCCTTGAGCAAGCCCCTGAGCTTGGCGATGTGGCTCCGCTTGTCGCGCGGTACGACGTAGTAGGGGACGAAGCCGTTGTCGACGTCGACGGCGAGCCGCCCCCACGGCTTGTCCTTGATCGCCGCCGGGGTGTCGGCGGCGGAGTTGGGCAGGTCGCGGATGTGACCGACCGACGACTCGACGACGTAGTCGTCGCCCAGGTAGCCGCCGATCGTCCGCGCTTTGGCGGGCGACTCGACGATCACCAGCTTGTGTGCCACTGCTTCTCCTGACTGCGAAATCTCGGGTGACCCGGGCTCACTCAACGGGGTGGCCCGGGCTCACGGCCGATCACGGTAGCGCGTCGGATCCAGTTCCTTGTTCCCGATGCCCGGGAAGTACCTGGTCAGCCGGGTCCTCAGACCGGTGCCAGGAAGCCGTCGCGGACCAGGCTCCGCACCACTGGGAGGTACGACGCGGCCAGCTCGGCGCGCTCGCGGTCGAGCAGCAGGGCGAGGGCGTCGAGGATCTGCACGACCGACAGCTCACCGTCGCTGGCGCCGGCGAGTGCGGCCTCCACGGTGTCGACCTGGCGGGCGCGGCACAGGCCGCGACGCTGCCGCAGCACGATCGTCTCCGGGTGCTCGGCGCCCGGGTCGCCACTGGTCTCCTGGACGACGTCGACGCCCAGGCTCAGCCGGCTGCCCTCGTCGATCCGGGTGTGCTGGGCGACGGCCCAGGACTCGACGGCCGGGGCGACCGGCTGCTCCAGGGCGTACGGGTGGTCGAGGAGCTCTCTGGCCCCCGCCGTGGCAGACCCACCCTTGCGCAGGTTGATCCAGCCGAAGCCGACCCCGACGATGCGTTGCTCGTCGAACCAGCCGAGCCACGCGTCGTACGCCTCGAGGTAGCCGGGCCCGCCGTGCCGACCGGCGTCCTTGAGCCAGAGCTCGACGTAC
>NZ_DASXQG010000051.1:0-83046 GCF_036493135.1 Nocardioides sp.
CCGGAGACCTCCTGCAGGATCAGGTCCATCGGGAACAGCGGGGTCAGGTCGTCGGGGCCCACCGGCTGTCCGGTGCCCGGGTGCAGCACGGCCGGCGGTGGCGTCGGGAGGTCGTGGAGGATGTTGTACCAGCGCGTCGGCTGGTCGTTCTCGGAGAGATGGATCTGGTGGCGGGAGTCGGGCATGGCTCAGCCTGGCATGCAGGAGTCGACTCCGGCCAGGCGTGACCCGGATCACCTCGGCCGGGGAATACCTGAGGTGGTTGAACGTTGAACTCGGCAAGTGGTTGAAACTTCAATCCCAGGAGGAACCCCAGATCATGACCAACAGCCCGTTCGACCCCGCCACCACCGTCATCGAGGACATTGCGGGTGATTACACCCTCGACGTCGCTCACACCCGCCTCGGCTTCAGCGCGCGACACGCGATGGTCACCACCGTGCGCGGCGCCTTCACGGAGTTCGAAGGCACGGCCCGCGTCGACACCGCGAACCCGGCCAACAGCAAGGTCGAGCTCACCATCAAGGCCGACAGCATCGACACCGGAGTCGCAGACCGCGACGCGCACCTGCGCAGCGCCGACTTCTTCGAGATCGAGTCCCACCCCGAGATCACCTTCACCTCGACGAACGTCGAACGTGACGGCGACGACTGGACGATCACCGGGGACCTGACCATCACCGGCACCACCAAGCCGATCAGCATCGAGTTCGAGTCCACCGGCTCCGCGCGCGACCCGTTCGGCAACCTGCGCATCGGCTTCGAGGGCAGCACCACCCTGTCCCGCAAGGAGTGGGGCCTGACCTGGAACGCCGCGCTCGAGACCGGCGGCTTCCTGGTGTCGGACAAGATCAAGCTCGAGTTCGACATCTCCGCCATCCAGAAGTGAACGCTCACCCGGCACAAGCGCGCGCCGTACAGCGCTGACCTGGCAGAAGTGAACATCTGAGAGCGCCCGACCCGGCAGAAGTGTGAAGAACACTTCTGCCGGGTCGATGTCATTTCGACGCCCACTTGTGACGGGTCGGCGTTAACTGACGTGCGTCCGAGGCCGGTCGATGATCTGATACGGCGCCATGAGCCACCTGAACCTGCCCGAGGGGCTGACCTCCCGGGTCCTGACCCAGAACGACGCGCAGGCGGTGTACGACGTGGCGGCCGCGCAGGAGCAGTCGGACATCGGCAAGACCGAGATCGAGCTGGCCGACATCATCAGCGACTGGGGGCGACCCAGCTGGGACATCGCCACCCACACGATCGGCGTCTTCGACGGCGCACGGATGGTCGGGTACGGCGAGATCACCGGCCACGACCGCGGCGACGCAGCCGTGCACCCCGACTTTCGTCGCCGCGGGATCGGCACCGCGATCGCCGGCTGGATGCAGCAGACCGTGCGGGACCTCGGGGGCACGGGCTACGGCAGCCCGGTGCCGGAGGGGTCGCCCGGCGACCGACTGCTCGAGAAGCTCGGCTATCGCGTCCGCTGGCACAGCTGGGTGCTCGACCTGCCGGAGGGCAAGAAGATCCAGGACCGCCAGCTCCCCGAGGGCTACGCCATCCGCGCGGCCGAGCCCGAGGAGTACCCGAAGTTCCACGACGTCATCGAGGACGCGTTCCTCGAGTGGTCCGAGCGCGACCGTCAGTCGTACGCCGACTTCGAGGCGTCCGTGATCGGCAGGCCCGGCTTCGAGCCTTGGTGCCTGCGCGTCGTGACGGACGCCGGCGGCGAGATCGTCGGCACCGCCTGGGTGATCATGTCACCGGACCCGGTGATGGAGGCCTACGTGCAGGCGCTCGCCGTACGCAAGGACCAGCGGCATCGGGGCCTGGCCCAGGCGCTGCTCGTCGACGCGTTCGCCCGAGGCCGGGAACACGGCGCGCTGCGATCCAGCCTGTCGACCGACTCCCGCACCGGCGCGCTCGGCCTCTATCAGAAGGTCGGCATGGAGGTCGGCGACATCTGGGTGAACCGGGCCATCGGCGTCTGACTGGCCCGAGGTGTGGCCCCTCCGGGGTCGAGGTGTGAGTTCTCCCGGAGAACTCCCACCTCACCGGCGGACAAGTCCCACTTCGGCAGCGGAGAAGTGCCCCTTGGGCGGAAACGCCAGGTCAACAGCATGACTCAGTGCCAGCCGGTCTGGTAGCGGTTACGGCCCCAATGGCCCGAGTGGCCCGAGCGCCCGTGGCGGCGGCGTCGGCGGATGAGCGGCCGGATGAACACGACGTACACGATCGCGGCGATCAGCAGGAACAGCGGGTGGTGGAAGCCCCACCAGATCAGCACGATCGCCACCAGCACCTTGAACGGGAACGGGATGTGCGGCAGCGCCGGCCGCCAGTCCGCCCCGCGTCGGACGGTCGGCTGGGTGCTCGAGCGCGGCGGTGCCTGTGCTCCCACGCGCGGTCGTGGCAGGTCCCGGAAGGCCGGCGCCAGGTCGGCTGCGGTGCGAGCCGACCAGATCTGCTCCAGCCGCTCGGTGTGCTCGTCGACGGTGATCCGCCCCATCGCGAAGTGCTCGCCCAGCTCGCGCGCCGCCGCCTCGCGGTCGGCGTCACCGATGCGCAGTCGGTCGTTCACCACTCCTCCTCACGGTCGCCGAGGTCGTCGACCTCGTCGACCTCGTCGACCTCGTCACCCGGGTGGTCGGCCAGGATCTGGTAGAGCCCTCGCCGCGCTTCGAGCAGGACGCCGATGGCCGCCCGGCGCTGCTCGTCGGTACCGGTCGTGATGATCTGCCAGACCGCGTTCATGACCCGCCCGAGCTCCGGCTTGAGGCTGGCGAAGTCGGCACCGGCCTCGTCGTCGCGGGCCTCACGCCCCTCGCGCCCCTCACGCGCCTCGCGCTGACGGGTGAATGGCGCCCAGACCTCCTCGATCTCGTCCTCGTGCTCGGTGAGGTAGGCGCGGCCGGACGCGGTGAGCTGGACGGTACGTCGACCCCGCTCGTCGTCGCCCTCGAGCAGGCCCTCGTCCTCGAGCTGCGAGATGGTCGGGTACACCGACCCGGGGCTCGGGCGCCACGCTCCCTGGGTGCGCTCGGAGATCTCCTGGATCACCTGGTAGCCGTTCCGCGGCCCGTCGGCGAGCACCGCGAGGATCGCGACACGGACGTCGCCGCGGCGTACCCGCGGACCTCGGGTGTGCTCCTGCTGGGCCAGGCCGAACAGCCCGGTCAGCCAGGGGGGCGGTCCCGAGCGCCGGTTGGGAGGTCCCCACTGCCAGCCGCCCCACTCACCGCCACGTGCACCCCGTCCGCCACGGCCGCCACCGTGGCCGGCGTTCCAGTGCTGCTGGAAGAGCGTCTCGAACTCGCGTCCCCAGTCGCGTCCCATGCGGTGTCCCTCCGGTGTTGAATGTCAGGAGCGAAACGTTCGGTGAACGTATCGCCGAACGCTCGCGATATATCGCGACAGTACGCGAGCTTGACGCGTCAGACAAGGGCCTTCTCGACCCGTTGCGATCTCGGCCCTAGGTTGGCGCCATGACCGACTGGGGTGAGGTGTACCGGGCCAACATCGACGCCGTCACGGCCCTCGCGGAGGGCCTGTCGACCGAGCAGCTGTCGACCCGGGTGCCGGCGACACCCGACTGGACGGTGCACGACCTGCTCGCGCACCTCGCGGGCTCTCCTGCCGACGCGTTGAGCGGCCGGATGGACGGCGCCCCCGGGCCGGACTGGACCGAGCGGCACGTCGGCGAGCGCGCTGCACACACCACAGCCGGCCTCGTCGCCGAGGTGCGCGGGAGCGTCGACGCCGTCGTCGCGAGTCTTGACGGCAACGACCGGCCGGCCCTGGTCTGGAACGCCGCCGTGCACCACGCGGACCTCCACGAGGCCCTGGCCAAGGGTGCGCCACCGCAGCAGATGTGGCGGCCGGTGGTCGAGGCGATGACGCCATCCCTCGGCGAGCACGTCGACGCCCTGGCCGGGGTCTCGGACTACGAGAAGTTCCGGATGTTCTTCTCCCGTCGGTCCCGGTCGCAGACCGCCGCGTGGGGCACGGGGCTCGACCAGGGAACGCTCGACGGGTTCAGCATCTTCGGACCTCGGGACGACGACCAGCCGATCCCCTGACCAGGATCAGCCGGTGTTGCGCATGCCGGCGGCGATGCCGTTGATGGTCAGCAGCAGGGCGCGTTCCAGGGCCGCGTCGTCCTCGCCCCGTCGGTAGCGACCGAGCAGCTCGATCTGCAGGTGGTGAAGCGGTTCGAGGTAGTTCTCGCGGATCTCCAGGGTGGTGCGCAGCGTCGGCTCCCGGTCGAGCAGCGCCTCGTCGCCGGTGACGGCCAGGACGCGCTCGACGGTGAGGTCGAACTCCGCCCGGATCCGGTCCAGCAGCGGGCGCAGCGGCTCGGGCGCCAGCGCGGCATACCGGGCCGCGAGGTCGAGATCGGTCTTGACCAGCGTCATCGAGACGTTGCCCAGGAACGTGCGGAAGAACGGCCAGTCGGCGTACATCTCCCGCAGCGCATCGAGGTCCCCGTCGTGAGAGGCCGCCGCGAGGCCGCTGCCGACGCCGTACCAGCCGGGGACGATCTGGCGGGACTGCGTCCACCCGAACACCCACGGGATCGCGCGGAGGTCGTCGATGCCGGTGTCGGCGCCGGGACGTCGGGAGGGTCGCGACCCGATGTGGAGAGCGCCGAGCAGGTCCACCGGGGTCGAGGTGAGGAAGTACTCCGCGAGGCCGGGCTCCTCGACGAGGCGGCGGTAGCGCGCATGGGCGGCGTCGGAGATGCGGTCCATCGCCGCATCCCAGCGCCTCGCCTGCCCGGGCGTGCGCCGGTCGGTGCGGTGCAGCACGCTCGCCTCGACGGTGGCCGCCAGCGCGAGCTCGAGGTTCTGCCGGGCCAGAGCGGGCAGCGCGTACTTGTCGCTGATCACCTCGCCCTGCTCGGTGATCTTGACCTCGCCGTCGACGGTTCCCGACGGCAGCGCCATGATCGCGTCGTACGTCGGGCCCCCGCCGCGGCCGACCGAGCCGCCACGGCCGTGGAAGAACCGCAGGCGTACGCCGTACCGTCGGGCGACGTCGCGGGCCCGCCGCTGGGCGCGCTGGATCTGCCATTGCGAGGTCGTGATGCCGCCCGCCTTGTTGGAGTCGGAGTACCCGAGCATCAGCTCCTGCACGTCCCCGCGGAGGCGCAGCAGCTCGCGGTACGACGCGTCGGCGAACAGCGCGTCGAGGATGAACTCGGTCTGCTCGAGCTCGTCGACGGTCTCGAGCAACGGCACGAACCCGATCCGGGCGACGCCGGAGCCGAGGTCCACCAGTCCCGTCTCGCGGGCCAGCACGGCGGCTGCCAGCACGTCGTCGGCGTCGCGGGTCATCGAGACGATGTAGCTCTCGACCGCGCGCGGACCGAGCTCGTCGAGCGCCCACCGGATCGCGCGGAACGTCTCGGCGGTGACGGAGGCGTCCTCGTCGAGCGGCAGTGGACTCCGGGCGAGCGGCCGACGGCTGGCGAGCTCCTCGCTCAGCACCTTCATCCTGGTGGCCCGGTCCAGCTCTTGGTACGGCGTGCCGAGCTCGCCGACGCGGTCGAGCAGCTGCCCGACCGCGTGGTGGTGCTTCTCCGCGTGCTCGCGGACGTCGAGCGTGGCCAGGGTGAGCCCGGTGGCGGCGACGGTGCGGACCAGGCGCTCGACCTCGCCGCCGGCCACGACCGGTCCCTGGTGCTCGAGGACCGAGCGGCGCAGCACCAGGAGGTCGTCGAGCAGCTCGGTGTCGTCGGCGTAGTCACGCCCGTCGGCGTGCCGGCCGCCGCCGAGCAGGCGCTGCTCGGTCAGACCGAGGCGCACGTGGACGCAGGTGAGGAAGAGGCGGTAGGGCTCCTCGGCGTTCAGCCGCCGGTAGCGCGGCTCGACCTCGGGAAGTCCGGGCAGCCGCCGATCGAGCCGGTCGAGCAGGTCGTCGGAGACGGCGCCGACCCGGCTGCTCACCGAGAGATCGCGACGTACCCGGTCCACCAGCGTGCGCAGCAGCCGGATGCCGTGCACGGCCTGGAGGGTCAGCACCTCGCGCGTCGTCGCCGGGGTGACGTGAGGGTTCCCGTCGCGGTCGCCACCGACCCAGCTTCCGAAGCGGAGCGGCCGCACGTCGGGCGGGAGGCCGACGCCGATCGTGGCGAGCTGGTCGCGCAGCTCCTCGAGCACGTCCGGCAGCGCCGCCCCCGACAGGCCCTCGAGGTAGTAGACGATGTTGCGCGCCTCGTCGGTGGGGTCGGGCGGCTCGACCCGGATCTCGTCGGTGAGCCAGAGCAGCTCGATGGCCTCCTCGAGACGGCGGGTACGGCGCGGGGTGTCCGGCTCCTCGAGCAGCGCGGCGACCCGCCGCAGCTTGTCGATCGTCGAACGCCGCGCGACCTCGGTCGGGTGCGCGGTGAACACCGGCCGGACGCCGACCTGGCACAGAATCTCGCCGACCTCTTCCGACGCGATGCCGGCGTCGGCGATGCGAGCGACCGCCTGCTCGATCCAGCCGCCTTCCTCCTCCCGCGCCCGGGTCAGCGCGCGGCCGCGGTGGACCTGCTCGGTGATGTTCGCCAGGTGGAAGTACGCCGTGAACGCCCGCACCAGCCGGGTCACCGTCGCCAGGTCGAAGTCCGGCAGCTCGGCGAGCCGCCCCTCCTTCGCGTGTCCGCGCACCCGCTCGACCAGGTCCAGCAGGTCCTGGCCCTCGGTACGGGCCAGGGTCTCGCCCAGGATCGACGTCACGCGACGGATGTCGCGGCGCAGCGCTCGGTCCGGTGACGGGCTCGGCGTACTCGTCTCCTCGACCATGTCTCCCATCGTCACCGCTGCCCGGCGTCCCGGTGCTGCGGCGTTCACGGACCGAACGTCGCCGGGATACCCCTCCCGGGTACAGTGGCCCCATGGAGCACCCCGGCTACGTCAGCGACAAGGACGACGTGCTGAAGCGACTGCGGCGCATCGAGGGTCAGGCCCGCGGGCTGCAGCGGATGGTCGAGGAGGAGCAGTACTGCATCGACATCCTCACGCAGGTCTCGGCGATGACCAAGGCTCTGCAGGCGGTCGCGCTGAACCTCCTCGACGACCACCTCGCGCACTGCGTCCGCGACGCGGTCGCCACCGGCGTGGGCGCCGACGAGAAGCTGACCGAGGCTTCCGACGCGATCGCGCGACTCGTCCGCTCCTGATCGGGCTGTGGGGAGTCCGAGCGGCCCGAGGCCCGGTTCGGGGTCGGCTCCGGGACCTGCCCGGTTGGGTGAGGCGCGCGGGACGGGCAGGATGGAGGCTTCAGACACCCAGGAGGTGCCATGTCCGACCAGCCGCCCGACCAGTCCTCGCACGACCCCTCGGAGAGGCCGCCGCTCCACGAGACGATCCGGGCGAAGATGGAGGAGTACGAGGTCGAACGCCACCTCACCGAGATCGCGAGCTCGCTGGAGCACGCCGTACGCCAGGGTGTCGCGAAGGCCGGGGAGCTGGCCCACGAGCACAAGGGCGACCTCGAGCGGCTGTTCGACAAGGCCGCCAGTGCCCTCGACAGCCGTACCGACGGCAAGCACGCGGACACGATCAGCCAGGTGCGCGGATCGTTGGAGCGCGGGGTCGAGAAGATCGCCGACCAGCGGCCCGGTGACGCGCCCGGCGAGCCGCCGGCCTCCGACGTACCGCCGAGCAACGGGTGACCGCCTCGTGTCGCTGAAACGCACCGACCCCGACCCTCTCCCGGTGCCGGACCAGCGCGGCGACGACGGGATCGTCGGCCGCCTGGTGCAGGTGCTGCTCGATGCCGGGATCGACGGGCTGGGCCCGCTCAAGTCGGCGCGCGAGCTGGCCGACGTGGCACGCCTCGAGACGCGCACGACGGAAGGTGCGGTCAAGAAGATCGTGCGCTCGCACGTCGTCAAGGGGGGCGTCGGAGGGTTCGTGACCAGCGTCGGCGGCTTCGTGACGATGCCGGTCGCGCTGCCGGCGAACGTCATCGAGTTCTACGTCGGCGCCACCCGGATGGTGGCCGCGATCGCGAACCTCAAGGGGTACGACGTGGACGACCCGCAGGTGCGGACCGCCGTACTGCTGACCCTGGTCGGCTCCGAGGCGGACGACGTGCTGGCCAAGGCCGGCCTCACCGGCGGGTCCGGCGGCTCCGGCAAGGTGGTCGGACTGGTCGGCCAGCAGCTGCCGCCGGCCGCCCTGCTGATCCTGAACAAGGCCATCGCCTTCCGCTTGCTCCGCGGCTTCGGCGAGAAGGCGTTCTCGCGCCTCGGCCGGGGGATCCCCCTCGCCGGTGGTGTCCTCGGCGGCGGCATCGACGTGTGGATGATGAAGCGGATCGCCGACCACGCGATGGGTGAGTTCCCGCCCGTGGACTCGACTTCAACGGTCGTCCGCCCGGGCGGCTACTAGAACATCCGCTCAGGCGGACGACCCGCGGGGCCGTCAACCCACGTCCCGCACCGCCTGCGCGACCGCTGCGGCACCGCGACGGCTGAGCACGATCGTGTAGTGGTTGACGTCCGGGACGTGGCGGATGTCGAGGTCGGGCCAACGCACGGCGTACTCGTCGACCGTCGGCCGCGGGTAGAGCCCGGGTGGGTCGTCGGCGAAGCCGCGTGACGCGTGGAGGAAGACCCGTGGCGGCATCGGCTCGTCCAGGGCATCGGCGAACGCCGTCCCCTGGACCATGTCGATCTGGTCTGACTCGACGACGTCGGCGTCCGCCGACGGGCGGCCCGGCGCCTCGGGGAGGTCGTAGTCGGCGTACTCCTCGGTCTCGGGCGTCCAGTCCCGCGCGAACGCCGGGTGCCCGCGGAACCAGTCGCGGTAGCCCTCGCGGGTGTACGTCGTCAGCAGCCGCTGCTTGATCGGCCGGAGGCCGGCGAGCGTCGCCTCCTCGTCCGCGGCCGGGAAGGGGAGGCCACCGTCGACCAGGACCAGGCCGCGGACCAGGTCGGGACGGCGTGCCGCCAGGACGGTCGCGACGAAGCCGCCCATCGAGTGGCCGACCACCACGAGTGGGACGCCGCCGGTCGCCTCGACGACAGCGGCACAGTCCTCGGCATGCTGGGCGATCCCGGTCGGTCCCGGAAGCCGGTTGGAGCGACCGCGGCCACGGAGGTCGGGTGCGAAGACCGCCTGGTCGAGCGCTCCGGCCAGGAAGGGCCACGACCGCGACGACGAGGTGATGCCGTGGATCGCGAGCACCGGGGCGCCGGTGCCGGACCACGCCGCGACCCGCAGTGTCCCGCCGGAGACGGGGACGTCGAGCGGGTCAGGCATCGGCCATCGTCCGCTCGATCTCGGCGGCCACGACGTCGGGCACCTCGAGCGGGATCCCGTGACCGACCCCGTCGAGAACGACCTCACGCCACCTCCCGCCGTTGCCGGCGTACCGCTCCAGCACGCTGCGCAGCTGGGTCTCCATCGGCTGCGGCGGCATCGAGTCCGCGCCCGGCCAGCCGGGTACGACGCCGAGCTCGCCGAGGGTGGCCAGGTCGAACATCGACCGGTCCGAGACCACCTGGTCCGCAGTGGCGCGGAGCCAGGTGATCGGCGGGCCGTCGCGCAGGTCGCCGAACGCGCTCGTGTCGCAGTACTTGCCGGACATCGTGTTCATCACGCCCCGCGTGCCGGGACCCGTGTTCGGCCAGTGCTCCGACGACAGCGCGTCGCCGGGATAGTGGTCGTCGCCGACGGTGGTGCCGAGCAGCTCGGACACCAGGAAGTCCTCGTCGACGTTCGGTCGGTTGGCGCCCGGGCCGAAGAACGTCAGCAGGACCTCACGGGGCGCGCTGATCGGGTCGTCGCTGCCGCCGTCGCGCTCGGCCAGCCGGCGCACGAAGTCGGGAGCGGCGGTGCCGCCGCCGGTGCCGGCCCAGTCGGGCGTGCACGGCTGACCGTCCGCGCCCCGACAGCCGCCGAATCCGTACGGCGAGAGCGGTGCCATCAGCGTCACGCTGGCGAGGTCGCGGGGGTGGTCGATCAGGTATTGCTGGAGCACCCCGCCCCCCATCGACCAGCCGGCGGCGTGGACGTCGCCGCGGCCGCTGAGACCCAGCGTCTCGAGCAGGTCGTGCACGTCGTCGGACATGTCCCGCAGCCCGCGGGTCGCGTCGACCGGCTTCGGCTCGGTGCGCCCGAACGACCGGAGGTCCGGCGCGATCACCCGCACGTCCGCCGGCAGCCGCTGCGCGACGTACCTCCAGAAGCCGCCGGTGGTGATGTTCCCGTGGACGAGGAGGAGCGGTGTGCCGTCTGCCGGTCCACTCGTCCAGACGTACTGACCCAGTCGCGGGGTGTCGACCATCGAGCCGGCGAAGTCGGTCATGGGCTCAGGTCTATCACCGGCCGGCGTACCCGGGACGCGATGTCATGGGAACCCGGTCGACAGCGCGGTCCTTGGTCCGGTGGGGTGGTGGTCATGACGCGGATGCACGAGGACGAGATCGAGGTCGACGAGGACCTGGTCCGCCGGCTCCTCGCCTCACTCTCACCGGCGTACGACGGACTCTCGCTGCGCCGCTTCGCGTCCACGGGCTCGACCAACGCCTTGTTCCGGCTCGGCGAGGACCTCCTCGTGCGGGTGCCGCGTCAGCCCGGCGGGACGACGACGATCGAGAAGGAGCAGCGCTGGCTCCCGTACGTCGCGCACGTGATCCCGGTCGCGGTTCCCGAGGTCGAGGTCGTCGGCGAGCCGGTAGCGGGCTACTCCGAGAAGTGGTCCGTCGTCCGGTTCCTCGACGGGGCCGTACCTACCCTGCCCGAGGACGGCGAGCCTCCGCGGCACGACCTCGCCCGCGACCTCGCCGCGGTCGTGAACGCGCTGGGCGGTCTCGAGGTCCCACCGGAGGCGCTCGCCGATCCGGCGCTCCACTGGTACCGCGGGGACCCGTTGGCGGCCATGGACGACGACATGCGGGTGTACCTGCGGGAGTGCCGCGACCTCCCCGACCTGCGCCTCGACCTGGCCGCCGCCGAGCGGGTGTGGGCCGAGACGTCGGGGATGCCCGAGGCGGGCCGCGTGGTCGATCCGCGCTGGTACCACGGCGACCTCAACGCCGAGAACCTGCTGGTCCGCGACGGGCGCCTGGTCGCCGTGCTCGACTTCGGCGGGCTCTCGGTCGGCGACCCGACCAACGACCTCTCGGTGGCCTGGCAGCTGCTGGACCCGGCCGCTCGCGAGACCTTCCGCAGCGCGCTCGGGGTCGACGACGTCAGCTGGCGCCTGGCGCGCGGCTGGGCTCTGGTGCTGGCGATGATGGGCCAGCCGTACTACTGGCACACCATGCCCGAGCGGTGCCTGCGCGGTGCCCACACGGCGCGGGCCGTGATCGCCGACGCGGCCTCGGGCTCCTAGCGTCTGGCGCGCCATCGCAGCGGGTCCACCGTGGGCGGATGGCGACGGCGCAGGCGCAGGGCCTCCCGAGGACGCAGTGCACGAGCGGGTCGGGGCGACTGGTCGGTCGTCGACATCCTGCGACATCTGGTCTTCGTCCACGACGCACGGGTCGCCCACGCCCGGGGCGCTACCCGGTACGCCGGTTCGCGCGCGACCTGGCCGTGGTCTTGGCGCGACTCAGCGGGAGTTGAGCCAGAACAAGGCGGTCAGCAGGACGATGAAGACCAGCAGGCAGAGGACGACCCAGCGGTAGACCCCGAACCCGCGGGTCCGCAGCTGCTGCTCCCGTGCGACGTCCCCGACCCGCTTGGCCTTGAGGATCTGGGCGGCGAGCGCGAACCGGTAGGCGACGTACCCGCCACCCACCAGGATGATCACCACCCGCCAGAGCATGTCCGGAGCATCGCACGTCACCTCGCCGGCGATCGCCGGATCGGAGCGCGCTTCCCTCAGGGCACCAGCGCGAGCTTGCCGCCGGGGTGCTTGCCCTGCAGCACCTCGGCGGCGGTGAGCGCTTCCTCGAGCGGGTACGTCGCGGCGACGGGCACCTCCAGCTTGCCCGCGCCGGCCGCCTCGATGAGCTCGGCGCGGACGGAGTCGCGGTACGCCTTGCTGGCCGGCCTGCCACCCCAGATCCGGTGGTAACCGTCCGCGGCGGCCCGATCGCCGGGCGCCACGATCGACACCATCCGACTGCGGTGGGAAACGAGCGCAAGGGACACCGCAAGCGCCTCGTCGCTCCCGATGCAGTCCAGAGCCGCGGCCACACCTTCAGGGGCCGCGGTCCGCACGCGCTGCCCGAGCCCGTCGCCGTGCGCGACCGGCTCGCCGCCGTAGCGACGTACGACGTCGAAGCGGGCCGGACTCGCCGTCCCGACCACCCGCGCGCCTAGCAGCGCGGCCTGCTGGAGCAGCATCACCCCCACCGCACCCGACGCACCGTGCACGAGGACGGTCTCACCGGACCCCACGCCGGTCACGTGCAGCATCTCGGAGGCGGTGGTGGCGGCCAGCAGCAGGTTCGCGGCCTGCTCGAAGGAGACGCCCGGCGGCTTGGCGAACACATCCTGCGCGGGGATGGTCAGCTCGGAGGCCCAGCCACCGCGCACCCGGAACGCCAGCACCTCGTCACCGACCGCGCCGTATCCGGAGGCCAGCTCGGTGTCCGGACCGATCGCCGTCACCACACCGGCGACCTCGTAGCCCACCGGCCGAGGGAAGTCGTCGGGGTTGTTGCCCTCGGCGACGTGCTTGGCGTCGGCCGGGTTGAGCCCCGATGCGCGCACCACCACGTTCACCTCGCCGCGCCCGGGAGCCGGCACGTCGACGTCCACCAGCTCGAACACCTCGAGCCCTCCGGGACGATGGGCGATCCAGTGGCGGGCCATGGCGGGCCAACGGTCACGCGACCGCGGCCATTCCCCTCAGGGTCGGGGTCGGCCTCCGAGCGGCGCGAGCCGGAGCACGTACGCCGGCGGCGGGTCCTCGCGCGGCACGAACCCGAGGCCGGAGAAGAGTCGGTGCCAGGCGTCGTTCCCCGGAAGGACCTCGCGCACACGCAGCTCGCTCCACCCAAGGACCCGCGCCCGGTCCACCAGCCGCAGGGTCACGCGTCGCCCGATGCCCTGGCCGCGGGCACCCGGCGCGACCACGATCGGCAGGGTGTCGGGCGCGAGCGTCACATCGCCCACGGCCTGCCAGGCGTCGCGGATGCGTCGCTCGATCAGGTAGACCTCGCCCTGCGCCGCCAGGGACTCATACATCGCGGCCACGCGCTCGCGTGTGTACGGCGGGTCCCCCGGCCCATCGACGAGCGCAACCGTCTCGGGGTCGCGGTACCAGGGCCAGGCCAGGTCGACGTCCGCGTCGCCCGCGAACGCACGCAGGCGCAGCTCGTCATCGACGTCTAGCACGACGCCTGGCCCACGGCGCGCTACCGGCTCCGACACCCGCACGGCCCTCCCTGTCAGCTCGCGAAAAGCTCGTCGAGCATCCGGTCGGCTGCGCCGACACCGATCGAGAGGTGTCGATGACCCCGCCTGCCGGCCGGGAAGTCCAGCCCTTCGGCGTCGTACGGCGCCACGCCGGCGATCACCAGCGCGCCGCGGACCCGGTCGGGCAGGGTGATGGTGGACATGGGTCCTCTTCGGCTCGTGGTCAGAAGTCGCGGCGGCCGCGCAGCGAGTCGCCGCGGTCGGCGCGGAGGTGCTCCGCGAACAGCACGGGCGGTCCGTGACCGGGCTCCACACAGGCAACCCGGGTCTGGAAACGCTCCACCGCGAAGACCGGCTCGGCGCCGAGGCGTTCGGTCCAGTGCGCGAGGTCGGCGGCCGCGTCGCGGCTCGGGCAGTACACGAAGTCGAGCGGACCGAGTGTCAGGCGGTCCATCGCCTAGGCCGGGCCGTCGACGTTGTACGTCGGCTCGCCCGTGCCGCAGCGGACGATCACCGCGCGGCCTGGCTCGTCGGACGGGTTCGATTCGCGATGGATGGCGCCGGCCGGGACGCGCAGGAAGTCACCGGGTCCGGCCTCGACGACGTCCGAGCCGCCGGGACCCGACTCCATCCGCATCCGTCCGCTCACGACGTAGAGCGTCGTCTCGTACTCGCCGTGGTGGTGCCAGCCGGACGTGGCGTGCGGCTCGGTGTCGACCGTGCCGGTCCACATCCCGTCGGCGTGCATCGCCACCTGCCGGCTCATGCCAGGCGTCGGGTCGGATGCGGTCAGCTCGTCGGCCCCGACGAGCGAACAGGGCTGCGCGGGATCTCGGCTCACCCGATCAGGCTATGCGTTCGCGAGGATGGTCGTCACCAGCGCGGTCCTACGCTGGCGGGGTGCACGAGGACGCCGACCGGCTGCTCGCCGAACGCGAGGCGCAGCTGGAGTCCGAGCTGGTCGAGCTCACGAAGCCGACCGGCGAGGTCGGCACGATCTCGTTCGGCAAGCGGATCGGCGACGGCACCTCGATGGCGGTGGACCGGCTGGCGGCGGTCTCGACGCAGGAGCACCTGCTGACCATGCTCGACGAGGTACGACGCGCGCGGCGCTGCGTCGCCGACGGCCGTTACGGGATCTGCGAGGTGTGCGGCGAGCCGATCCCCGAGGGCAGGCTCGAGGCGCGACCATGGGCCACCCGGTGCGTCGCCCACAGTTGAGACTCAGATCCGGGCGGCCGCCTCGAGGATCACCCGCGCGGCGTCGTCGACCCGGCTGAACTGCGGCCAGTGGCCGGAGTGGAGGTCGACCCACTCGACGTTGCGAAGCCGGGCGATCTCCTCCGTGCCGGACTCGCCGGCGTCGGTCCACTCCTTGAGCTGGGCCGCGTCGTACTCCGCGGTGACCATCGTGACCGGCAGGTCGTAGCGGGCGTCCTGCCCGAACGACAGCCCGTCGATGACGGCGTGGAGCGGCGACGGCACGGATCCCTCGCGGATGCGACCGCGCAGGTCGTCGTCGAGATCAGCGACCATCTCGTCGTCGAAGAAGTCCCAGGCGGGGAGCGGCACGTCGTCACCGTCGACCGGGAACATCGACTCGGACTGCTCGGGGATGCCGGGTTCACTGGCCATGAAGACGACCCCCGCGGTGCGGTCGAGGCGCGCGGCGGCGGCCGCCCAGGCGAGCACGCCACCCATCGAGTGCCCGACGAGCAGGGCCTTCGCATCGCCGGGCACGTCGTCGATCGCAGAAACCACGGCGTCGACGTGGTGCTGCCGGGTGACGCGAGATCTGTCGGCGTCGACCGCCTCCATGCCGGGAAGGGTGAGCGCGTGGGTCGTGTGCCCGGCGGCCTCCAGCCGCGGGACGACGTCGTCCCACGATCGAGCGGTCAGCCACAGGCCCGGGATCAGGATGATGTCCATGGCGTAGACCGTATGTCGCACCACCGACAGACAGCTCTTCCCCGGTCGTCCGCCCCACTGGACCTTCTAGTGGCCGGTCAGGCGGACGACCCAGCGAGCTCCTTCGGTCGTCCGCCCGGGTGGAGGTTCTAGTGGCCGGTCAGGCGGACGACCCGGCGATGGCGGGGGCGCGGGGGAGGTGGCGGACCGACGGGATGGAGACCACGACCAGTGCGGCGGTGATCCCGACGATCGTCATCATCATCAGTGTCGGGTAGATGCCGACGATCGCAGCCATGCCGCCGACCACCACGTTGCCGAGCGGGATCATCCCGGTGGACGCCAGGTAGTCGTAGCTGGAGACCCGTGACAACGAGGTCGGCGGGATGTGCTCGCCCAGCGATGTCTCCCAGAGCGTGAACATCCCGGTCACGCAGATGCCGGTGAGCAACTCGAGCAGCCCGATCCCCCACACCGGCAGGTGGCTGCCGATGATCGCCGCCTGGCAGGACGCGCCCACCAGCATCAGGGCCCCGACCCGCAGGGCGTACGCCGGGCGCCACAGCAGGAGCAGGATGTCACCGAGGATGTTCCCGATCCCGAACAGTGCGGTCACCACCGCCCACGACCGGGCGCCGTCGTAGTGGTCCTGCATCAGCACCGGTCCGACCACGAAGATCGCCGGCAGCACGATCGCGTGGTACACCGAGAAGCCGCCGAGGTAACCGACCACCCAGCTCCGCGAGCGGACCTCCTGCCACCCCTCGTGCAACGACGAGCGGAACGACGGGGGCGCGGCCTGCTCGTCGTCAACGGCGGCCTGCGCCACGACAGCCGGGCGTAGCGGCAGCAGGAGCAGCACCGAGACCAGGAACGTCGCGGCGTCGAAGACCAGCGCGGAGCCCGGGCCACCGGCGAAGCCGATCAGCACCCCCGCGATCACCGGACCGGCGACGTTCGCCAGGGAGAAGGTGAGCCCGCGCAGGGCATTGGCGGGTTGGAGGTTGCCCGGACTGACGGTGGTCGGCAGCAGCCCGCTGAACGCGGGTGCGAAGAACGCGTCGGCGGCGCCGAAGATCGCGGCGAGTACGACGAGGTGGGTGACCTCGGCGTGCCCGGAGAGCAGCAGGACCGCGGCGACGGTCTGGGTGACCAGCCGGACCGCGTCGGAGCCGATCAGGATCCGCTTGCGCTCCCACCGGTCCGCCCAGACCCCGGCCGGGACCGCGAGCACCACGAACGGCAGGAACTGCGCGGTCGACGTGATCGCGACGTCGCGGACGCCGCCGCCGACCGAGAGGACCGCGAACGGCAGCGCGACACTGGTGACCCGGTCGCCGAGCACGGAGAGCACCTGACTGCCGAACAACAGCCGGTACTGCGGCTCCTCCCGCAGCACGGTCGGGACGAGTCGACGGGCCACGAGGGGTCAGCATCCCCGACGGTCGCGCCTTTGTCGCGGGTATTCCCGGACGGTCAGGCGGAGGTCCGCTTGACCTTTCGCATCAGGGCGAGGGCGCCCTCGATGTAGAGGTCGACCCCGAAGGAGTAGTACGCCGGCACGTCGTCGCAGTTGGTCAGCGGCTCGGCTGCCGCGCGGATGTGCGGGTAGAGGTCGGCGGGGAGGGTCTCGATGTGCGAGCGCTTCTGCGCGAGCAGGTCGTCGCGCTCCTCCTGGGCCGCCTGGCTCTCGGAACCCGGGAGCTGGGTGACCAGCATCATCGCCGTCTGCAGGCCCATCCGCGCGAGGTCGGCGGCCTGCTCGCGGGAGAAGCCGGCGTCCTCGAGGAGGGTCAGCGTGAACTCCGTGAGACGGAGTCCCGGCTCGCTGACCAGGATCCGCGGGAAGACCAGGCCGGCCGCGGCGGGGTGCTGGGAGAGGTGCTCGATCAGGGTCTCCACGACGCCACGCAGCTGGCTCGACCAGGACCCGGTCGCGGGCGGTGGCGTCACGTCGGCGAGCAGGGCGTCGCCCATGGCGGCCAGGAGCTCTTCCTTGTTCGCGACGTGCCAGTACAGCGCCATCGGCGTCACGCCGAACTCCTGCGCGATACGGCGGATCGTCACCGCGTCGGGGCCTTCGATGTCCATCACGGTCAGCGCGCGCTCGACGATCGCCGCGCGGCTGAGGTCGGTCCTGGTCGCGGTCGCGATGGCGGTACGGGGGCTCATGAGCAGAACTATACACGATAAGGGTTGACAACTATACGTCGTACAAGGTTTCCTGTACGCCATACATGTACGACGTATAGGAGACGTGATGAACCGCAGCCGCTGGGCGCTCGTGGCGGTGGCACTGGCCACCTTCATGACCTACCTCGACAACAACATCGTCAACGTGGCGATCCCCGACATCCAGCACGAGCTGGGTCTCTCGACGGCGGGCATCGAGTGGGTGGTGAGCGGCTACATCCTCACGTTCGCCGGGCTCCTGCTCGCCGGTGGTCGGCTGGCCGACCGCTTCGGGCGGCGCCGGCTCTTCCTCGTCGGCCTGGCCGTCTTCACGGTGTCCTCGCTCCTCGCAGGGTTCGCAGGCGGACCCGCCACCCTGATCGCGGCCCGCGCCCTGCAGGGAATCGGTGCCGCGGCCGTCACCCCGACGACGCTGGCCATCATCAGCGCGACGTTCACCGACCCGCGCGAGCGGAACGCGGCGGTCGGCATCTGGGGCGGAGTGGGCGCACTCGCCCTCGCCGTCGGCCCAGTGCTGGGCGGACTCCTGACCCAGCACGTCTCGTGGGAGTGGATCTTCTGGATCAACGTGCCGATCGGCATCGCGACCATGGTGCTCGGCGCCTGGGCGATCACGGAGTCGAGCGAGGACGAGGTACGTCGCATGGACGTGGCCGGTCTCGGCCTGTCGACGGTCATGCTCTTCTCGCTCACCTGGGCCCTGATCGAGGGTCACGGCCGGGGCTGGGACTCCGCCGGCATCCTGAGCGCGTTCGGCGTCGCGGCTGCCTCCGCCCTGGCGTTCACCATCGTCGAGAGCCGCGTCGAGCAGCCGATGCTCGACGTCAGGCTGTTCCGGCGGATGGAGTTCACCGGCGGCATCATCGCCCTGATGCTGTGGGCGTTCGGCCTCTTCGGCATCTACTTCTTCACCTCGCTGTACCTCCAGGGCGTGCTCGGCTTCTCGCCGACCAAGGCCGGTGCCGCGTTCGTCCCGATGGCTCTGCTGATGGCGGGCTCGGCGGTGGTGTCCGACCGGGTCGCCGCGCGGTTCGGTGCGTACCGCTCGACCGGCTTCGGGATGCTGGCGATGGGCCTGGCGATCGGCTCGGTCTCGCTGTTGGGCAAGGACGCGTCGTTCCTCTCGCTGATGCCGAGCTTCGCGGTGATCGGCCTGGGAGGGGGCATGACGATCCCGCTGACGGCGACGGTCCTCGGCGTGATGCCGACCAGCCAGGCGGGAGTCGCCTCGGCGGTGTTCAACGCCTCCCGCGAGGTCGCCGGCCTGCTGGGCATCACCGTGATCGGCGCGGTGCTGACCAGCCGTCAGGGTGCCTCGATCGCCGCTGGACACACGCCGGTCGACGCGTTCCTGACCGGCTACCGGTCCGGACTGCTGCTCGCCGCCGCCCTGGTCGTCGCCGGTGGAGTCGCGGCGTTCGCGGCCCTGCGCCGGGCGCACCACGCGCCGGAGCAGGAGACCGCGCGCGAGGACCTGGTCCTCGCCGGCTGACCGGCCAGGAAGAAGAGAGCATCGGGCCCGCCCCCGAGAGGGGACGGACCCGATGTGATTCGAAGGCTGAGGTCCGGTCTCAACCCCCCGTACGACGCACCACGGGCCGGGCCAGGAGTGGCCGCCGGCGGCGGACGCGTTGCACCTTCATGCTGCTCCTCCGCGGGCCTCGGCGCATCAGATTTTCGGGATTCTTTGCCCAGCGCGAGAAATTCCGCGTGGGCCGTGTCGAAAGCTCTTCGTCTCATTCGATGTACGGGTGAACCGACCCTCACCCAGGAGCTCTCATGACCACCGACACCACGAACTCGAGCCGGACCCGCGGCATCCTCGCGCTGGCGGTGCTGGCGCTGCCCACACTGCTGGTCGCCGTCGACATCTCCGTGCTCGCCGTGGCCCTGCCGACGATGGGCCGCGAGCTGCACGCCAGCGCCACCGAGCTGCTGTGGATGACCGACAGCTACAACTTCATGGTCGCCGGCGCGATGCTCACCACCGGCGCGATCGCCGACCGGATCGGCCGCCGTCGGATGATCCTGGTGTGCGCGGCGATCTTCGCGATCGCGTCCGGGATCGGGGCGTTCGCGACCACTCCGGAGCTGGTGATCGCCGCCCGCGGCGTGATGGGGCTCGCCGGCTCGGCGATCCTGCCCGCGTCGATGGCGCTGCTCGGCGGCCTGTTCACCGACGAGAAGTCCCGGATCCAGGCGATGGGCGCCATGATGACCGTCTTCCTGGGCGGCATGGCGATCGCGCCGTTCGTCGGTGGCCTGCTCCTCGCACACTTCTGGTGGGGCTCGGTCTTCCTGATGGGCGTACCGGTGATGGCCGTGACCATCGCGGTCGTCCCTCGGCTGATCCCGGAGTCCAAGGCCGACGTGCCCGCGCCGCTCGACCTCGCCAGCGCCGCGCTGTCGGTCTTCGCCGTCCTGAGCCTGGTCTTCGCCCTCAAGCGCGCCGTGAACAGCGGCTTCGACTCCTCGGTGCTGGTCGCGCTCGTGGCCGGCGTGGTCCTGGGCACCGTGTTCCTGCGTCGGCAGGCCACACTCGCGCACCCGCTGATGGACCTCGGCCTCCTCGCCCGGCCCCGCGTCCGCCGTACCCTCGCCGCGCTGTTCCTGACCGCGCTGCTGATGGGCGGCACGTCACTGCTCTTCAACCTGTACCTGCAGGAGGTCCAGGGCCTGTCGCCGCTCGACGCCGCCTGGTGGATGCTGCCGATGATGGTGTCGATGATCGCCGCCGCCAACCTCGGCCCCTGGCTGAACCGGCGTCTTGCCCAGCGCACCGTCGTGGTCTCGATGATGTCGGTGATGACCATCGGGTTCGCCCTGTACGTCGTGGCGCCGGCGAGCGCCGCGGGGCGCCCGGTCGTCGCGACCGGCGCCAGCCTGGCCACCTTCGGGATCGGCGCCGCCTTCCCGATGCTGATGGACGGCGTGATGAGCTCGGCTCCGCCGGAGCGCGCCGCCTCGAGCGCGTCGCTGGCCCAGCTGTCCAACGAGCTCGGCATCGCCCTCGGCCTGACCGTCCTCGGCTCGCTCGGCACGGTGGTCTACCGCGCGCGGCTGGGTCTGCCCGGCTCCACCGCCGAGCAGAGCGTGATCGACGGCATCCGCGAGGGACAGCACGACCCTGCCCTGCTCGCCTCGGTCAAGACTTCCTTCACCGACGCGTTCCACGTCGCCGGTCTGGTCGGAGTCGCGGTGATGGGCGTGGTGCTGGTACTGGCTGCCCGGGCCACCCGCGAGACGCCGGCACCGTCGGTCGTCGAGAGTCAGCACACCGAGCTCGAGGAGCTGGCGGCCTGAGCAGGCCCTCGCGCCACCGCACGGTGTCGACCGACGTCGACCCCGTGCGGTGCTGCGTCAGTGGGTGCCGGGCTTCTTCTTCGCGGCGGCCTTGGCCGGGTTGCCGGAGCGGGACGTCGGGGTGCCGGGCCCGGCGTTGCGGCTGCGCATCCACCGCCACACTCCGGTGACGACGAGGGCGCCCGCGAGCGACCCGATGATGCCGCTGGGGCGGAGGCGGAGTCCGTCGCCGGCGAGCAGGCTGATCAGGAGACCGCCGATGAACGAGCCCACGAGGCCGGCGACGATCGCCATCGACCAGTCGACGCCACGGCGCTCGCGACCGAGGATCAGCTGCGCCCCGGCACCGACGATCATGCCGAACAGGATGATGCCGAGGATGAGCATGAGGTGACGCTAGTGCATCGAGGCCCTGGTCAGCGACGACAAGGTGTCGTGGTCGGGGAAGCGATCTCGTGAGCGTCGTCGCTCAGGTGAGGACGGAGCGGCGCGCTGCCGTCTTCGCCACGGCCTCGTCGAGCAGCTCGAGGGCACGGCGTACCTGCGGGGCGTCCGCCGCACCGTCGCGGACGTGGACCACGATCCGCCGCCGAGGAGTCGGGTTCACCAGCTCGCGACTGTCGACTCCGGCCATCGACTCCGGTACGGCGAGGGCCGGCAGGATGGTCACGCCGACGCCGGCCGCGACGAACGCGAGAGCCGTGTGATGGTCCTCCGAGCGCGCGACGTAGCGCGGCGAGAACCCGGCGGCCCGGCAGGCGTTGCGGATGATCCGGGTGCAGGTGTTCCCGTGGTAGTCGTTGTCGATCACCGGCTGGCCGGCCAGGGCCCCGAGCGGGACCTGGGTGTCCCACTCGTCGAGGAGCTCGTGGCCACGCGGCGCCGCGACCCGGTAGCCCTCCTCGGTCAGCACGTGCCGGCTGTGGCCCGGCCGCTCGACGCCGTCCACATCGGCGTCCTCGGTGGTGATGTCGAGGTCGCGACGGCCCGCCGCCGGCGACTCGGGGCCCAGCTCGTTGAGGGTCAGGTCCAGGACCAGCTCGGGGAAGTCCCGGCGCAGGCCCTTTGCCACGGCGGGCAGCCAGAACTGCGCCGCGGAGGAGAACGCGCCGATCGTCAAGCTGCCGGTGCGCCCCTCGCGGAGGTGGTCGACGACACCGCCCAGCCGGTTGAGGCTGTCCATGAGGTCCTCGCTCTCGGCCGCGAGGACCTTGGCGGTCGCGGTCGGGGTGATCCCGCGCCCCGCCTTCTCGAAGAGCACGAGCCCGGTCTCGCGCTGCAGGGCCGAGATCTGTTGGCTGACTGCGGACGGGGTGTAGCCGAGGTGGTCGGCCGCTGCCTGCACCGAACCACTCGCCACGACCGCCCTGAACACGCGGAGACGCTGGACGTCGATCATGCTCCTGATCATACAGCACAACTGCATGGTTCGTTAGAAACATTCGCTTGTGCTGAACAGTCTGTACCGGGATCATTGGGTGCATGACCACAACCCAGAAGACCAGCAAGATCCAGCGATTCCGCGCCTTCGCGCGCTACGCGTGGGGCGACCAGGTGGCCGCCAACCGCGCGCTCCTCCGGACCCAGCCGTACCAGGACTACCTGCTCAACCAGCGCGACCGCTGAGGTGCCCGCCTCCGACTGTCCGCCTTCGACAACACAGACCACCGCTCCATCCACCTAGAGCCGGCCGCACCCTCCGCGGCCGGCTCTCCTGTCGTCCGGGTCCTCCGGGTGCACGACCAGCACGAGCCTCGCCGATCCCTGGCGGCGACGCCGGTTCCGGGTGATGCTGGGGGTCCCCCCGAGAAGGTGACCCCCCGATGCCCAGCGTGCTCCTGCCTGCGGCGGTGCTGATCAGCCTTGCCGCCGGCGCCCTGTCCACTTCTCCGCACTCCACGCACCACAAAGCCAGTACGTCGTCGCCGGTGTCGTCGCCGGTGTCGTCGCCGGTGTCGTCGTCGGTGTCGTCGTCGGTGTCCTCGTCGGGCGCCCGGGCGACGTCGGGCCGCAACCCGCTCGCCGGTCGCCCGTGGGGCACCTACGAAGGCCCGCAGGAGATGGCGTGGGCGCCCTACGTCAACGCGACTGGCAGGCACAAGAAGCTGCTCGGCTACATCGCGCTGGCCCCGAAGGCCAAGTGGTTCGGCGCCTGGATCCCGAACAACCAGATCGCCCAGCGGGTCCAGGAGTACGTCGCGAACGCACAGGCCGGCGATCCCTCGACGCTCGTGCAGATGACGGTCTTCCGGATGGTGCCGTGGGAGCAGGCCGCCTGCAGCCGGCTTCCCACCCGGGCCGAGCGCGCGTCGTACAAGACGTGGATCGACCGGTTCGCCGGCGCCGTCGGCAGCGCCCACGCCGCGATCGTGCTACAGCCGGACGGGCCGTTCGCACTCTGCGCACCCCACGGCTCGAAGGTGCCGTCGAAGCTGGTCGCGTACGCCGCGAAGGTGCTCTCCGCGCAGCCGCACACCAGCGTGTACGTCGAGGCTGGCGCGGCCGACTGGCCGCATGCGGGAGCTCAGGGCGGTGTCCACGCAGCGGTGAGGATCCTGGTGCATGGTGGCATCCGCCACGCCCACGGCTTCGCCCTGAACAGCACGCACTTCGACTCGACCACCGCCGAGGTCGCACGCGCCGCCGCGATCGCGCGGGCGCTGGCGCGGAAGGGGTTCCCGGGCCGGACCGCGGTCATCAACACCTCCACCAACGGGCATCCCTATGAGTACGGCGCCTACACCGGCAGGGACCCCGACAACCCGAAGGTCTGCGGGTCCAGGACCACCCCCGCCTCGAGAACCTGCGCGACGCTCGGCATCCCGCCCACGGCCCACTCCGCCGCCCACCGTTGGGGCCTGTCCGCCGCCACCGATCGGCTCGCGAGGAAGTACGTCGACGGCTACCTCTGGATCGGCCGGCCATGGCTGTACCGGCAGAACCAGCCGTTCGTCACCAAGCGCGCACTTCAGCTGGTCAGGACGACGCCCTGGCGGTGAGCGTCATCCCTCGGCGCGCTTCGCGACCGTGCGCAGCATCCCGCGGGTGGCCCGGGCATGGCCGGTGCTGAGCATCAGCAACGTGCGGTAGGCCCAGCCGTGCGGGCCGGGGAACACCGCGTAGGTCAGGGCGCGCAGCCGCGAGGCGTCGCCCTCCGGGTCGACGCGGAAGACCAACCGGTACGTCGAGAAGCGATGGCGTCCCGCCAGCACGATCTCGTGGGGTGGAGCCGACTCGACCACCTCGAACCCGCTGCGGGGCACCGTGCCGAGCACTCGGAACAGGACGCCGTGGGACGAGGTCGTCAGGCCCTCGACGTAGTCGTGGAGCGCCGCCCAGGTGCGCTCGGGCGTGGCCGCGACGGATCGTGCGTGCTCGTCGACGAAGGGGGGCTCGGGCGGCGTGGTCACCTCGCCCATCCTCGTCCGCGCGACGGTCGCGGCGGACACCGAGGTTCCTCGGCCGGGCACGGGCTCGGTGACGGCGGTGAGCGGCTCCACGCGTGGCTGGGAGAGGGGGCCCCGACGCCGCGTCGTACCGACCCACCGACGGCCCGAGCGCGTTGGTCTTCGACGAGGTGATGCAGACCGGCGCGGTGATCGTCGGGCGGCGTACCTTCGAGTTCGCCGGTGGCTGGGACGGCGACCACCACGACGGCGTGCCGATCTTCGTGCTCACCCACGCCGCGCCCGACGACCCGCCACCGGGCACGTCGAGCTCGACCTGGTCCGGACTCTGACGACCCCCGACATCGAGAGCCTCGAGCACCGCGTCACCCACCTGCGCAGTCGGGTGCGCCGCCGTCGGGTCGATACCGGAGGCTGACCGTCCGGGTCGGCTCGGCGTCGTCGCGTCGGAGGTGCACGGGCTCGCCACCAGGCGCGTCGTACAACCGGATCCCGTCGCCGAGGAGCACCGGTACGACGTGCAGGTCGAGCTCGTCGACCAGGCCGAGCTGCAACAGCTGCCGGCCGATCGTCGGCGAGAAGACCTCGACGTTCTTCCCGCCCGCGGCCTCGAGCGCGATCCCCACCGCTTCCTGGACCGGGCACGACAGGAAGGTGATGTCGGGGGTCGGCATCGCGTCCTCGGGGTGGTGGGTGAGGACGAAGATCGGCCCCTGCCACGCTCCGCCGTAGGGCCGCGAGTCACCGATCGCACTGTCGAAGCCGGCACGTCCCGCGAGGATCGCGCCGGTGGTCTCGACGTACTCCTGGACCAGTCCCGGGCGGTTCGTCGCGCGGGACAAGAAGTCCATCGAGTGTCCGGGTCCGGCCACGAAGCCGTCCAGACTCATCGCGAAGTGGAGGAGCACCTTGCCGGCGGCCGTCTGGGGCGAGATGTCGGTCATGGCCCGAGTCTTGCTCAGGCGGACCAGGCGCCCGCCACCTGACGAGTCGCGGCGTTCAGCCGGTTCCACACGTTGATCGAGCTGATCGCGATCAGCAGGGCGGACAGCCCCTGCTCGTCGTAGTGCCGTGCGGCCTCGTCCCACAGCTCGTCGGACACGGGGTCGCCGCGGTCCGCGAGGCGGGTCAGCGCCTCGGTGAGCTCGAGAGCGACGCGCTCGGCATCGGTGAAGTACGGCGCGTCGCGCCACGCCGCCACGGCGTACAGCCGCTCGTCGCTCATCCCTTCCTTCTTCAGGCTGGTCGAGTGGAGCTGGACGCACACGCTACAGCCGTTGATCTGGCTCGCCCGCAGGTTCACCATCTCGATGGTCTCGGTCGGTACCCCGAGCGCCGCACCGGCCCGGCTGTACGCCGTGAGCGCCTTCAAAGCGGCCGGGACGACGAAGACGGGATGGGGCATCCGTGCTTCCATGGTGCTTCTCCTGTCATGTCTTTTCTGTTCGGTTCGTCAACTGAGGTGACGGACCGCGAAGGAGGAACCTGACAGATGCCTACTCAGGAGAAGCTGGCCGAGGACTTCGAGCAGCACCGCGCTCATCTGCACTCGGTCGCCTACCGGATGCTCGGCTCGATGACCGAGGCGGACGACGCCGTGCAGGAGGGCTGGCTGCGGCTGGCGCGTTCCGACACCCACGACGTGGTCAACTTGCGCGGCTGGCTGACGACCGTGGTGAGCCGCGTGTGCCTGGACCTCCTCCGGTCGCGGAAGTCACGACGCGAGGAGCCGCTGGACTTCCACTTCCCCGACCCGGTCGTGACCCGCCTCGACGCCGACCCCGCGGCGTCCGCCGAGCAGTCCGACGCGGTGACCTTGGCCCTGCTGGTGGTGCTCGACACGCTGAACCCGCGCGAGCGGATGGCGTTCGTCCTGCACGACATGTTCGGGGTGCCCTTCGACGAGATCGGCGAGATCGTGGGTAGCACCGCGGCCACGGCCACCCAGCTGGCCAGCCGCGCTCGGCGCCGGGTCCGGTCCACGCCACCCCCCGCCGCGGATCTGGCGACCCAGCGCCGCGTTCTCGACGCGTTCACCTCCGCTGCTCGCGACGGAGACTTCGACGCCCTGCTCGAAGTACTCGACCCGGACGTCGTCCTGCGTGCGGACGGCGGACTTCGCGGCGAGTCGGGCATCGTGCGTGGCGCGCTCCAGGTCGCGTCTCAGGCCTCGGCGTTCCGGCGCGCCGGCCACGAGCCGGAGCAGGTCTGGGTGCTCGTCAACGGTGCGGTCGGTCTGGTCTCGCTGCGCAACGGGCGGCCGGTATCCGTCTTCTGCCCGGTGATCCGAAGCAACCGCATCGTCGAGATCAACATCCTCACCGACCCCGAGCGCATCACCACGCTCGACCTGAGCGACGTGCTCTGAACCCGCCTGGCTCAGAACGACCCCGGCCGCAACGGCGAGGCCGCGGTCAGACCCCCGTCCACGGTGAAGCACTGACCGGTGGCCCACGCCGCCTCGTCGCCGGCCAGCCAGGCCACGATGTTCGCGATGTCCGTCGGGCGACCCATCCGGCCGGCGGGGTGCCGGACGATCGCGTCGCGACGAGCCGCGGCGGGATCGCCCGCGAGGTCGAATCCCTCGTCGGCCATGTCGGTCTCGACCCATCCGGGGAGCACTGCGTTGCAGCGCACCTGCGGACCGTGGTCGATCGCGATCGACCGGGTCAGTGCGTGGACGAACGCTTTCGAGGCGTTGTACAGCGCACTCGACAGGTCCGCGACGACCCCGGAGATGGAGCCGATGTTCACGATGACCCCGCCGTGCCCGGTCATCCCCGGCAGGACGGCTCGGGACATGTTGAAGACCCCGCGGCAGTTCACTCCCACCTGCAGGTCCCAGTCGTCGTCGGTCGACTCGGCGACGGTCTTCGCGACCAGGACACCCGCGTTGTTGACCAGGAGAGAGACGGGTCCGAGCTGTTCGGTGGCCTGCGCGACGAGCCGATCGGCGTCCTCCGGTTTCGCGACGTCCGCCCGGATCCAGACCACGTCGTCGGGGAGGTACGCCGGCCGGTCGCCGCGCCCGCAGGTGGCCACGCGGGCGCCGTCGGCGGACACCCGCTCGACCACCGCACGCCCGATCCCCCGGCTGCCGCCGGTCACGACTGCAATGTGTCGGCTCAGGTGTCGGCTCATGCGTCATGCCTAGCGTCCTGGCCAGGCTTCTCGCCACCGTGGGTCGCCGCGAGCACGGAGATGAGCATGGCGTCACGCCGAGCCGACAGCTCGGTGAGATCGGATTCGGGCACGACCCGCGAGACCCCCTCGACCAGCCGGTGGACGGTCGCGTCGTCCAGTCGGGGTGTGCCGAGGTCGTCCCACCAGCGGTGGAAGCTCTCGGCGTACCTCTCACAGAAGGTCGCAAGGCCGCCCTCGTCGGCGCCGAGGTGGAAGAGCAGGGTCGGGCCCATCACGGCCCAGCGCTGTCCGGGGCCGGAGGCGACCGCGGTGTCGATGTCCGCCACCGTTGCGACCCCCTCGTTGACCAGGTGGATCGCCTCGCGCCAGAGAGCCGCCTGCAGTCGATTGGCGACGTGGCCGGGTACCTCTCGCCGGAGCTCGATGGTCACCTTGCCCACCGACTCGTAGAAGGCGCGAGCGGCGGCGACCACGCCGGGGGCGGTGCGCTGGTTGCCCATGACCTCGACGAGGGGGATCAGGTGTGGCGGGTTGAACGGGTGCCCGAGCACCAGTCGGCTCGGGTCCTTCCAGCCGCGCTGCAGCTCGCTCAGGGTGAGCCCGGACGCCGACGAGGCCACGACCGCGTCGTCAGCCAGCACCGGCTCGATGACGGCGTACAGCTCGTGCTTGAGATCGACCCGCTCCGGGATGCTCTCCTGCACGAACTGCGCGCCCTCGACGGCGGTGCGGGCGTCTCGGCTCACGACGACGTCGCTGTCGGGCTCTCCCGACCGAGCCAGACCCAGCTGCTGAAGCACCGGCCAGGCGGTCTCGACCGCGGCGTGGACCCGAGACTCGGTGGCGGGGTCCGGGTCGAAGACGGCGACCGACTTTCCCGCTGCCAGGAACAACGCCGTCCAGCTGCGACCGATCAGACCGCCGCCCAGGACCGCCACGGCGTCGTCAGGGGGCGACATGCTCGGTCTCCGGCGTGAGGTCGACCAGGTTCCGGTAGGCGTCGATGAGCAGCCCGTGGAAGTGGTGTACGCCGTGCTCGGACAGACCGGACCCAGCCCGGTCGACCACGATCCGGCCCTGGTCGAACGCCGGCGTGCGCATCCCCCGTTGGACGCTTTCCACGAGTGCGATGTCCTGCTGCTGGAGGACCTCGTCGACGTAGCGCACCGACTGGGCCTCGACCTCCTCCGGCTCGGCTGTCTCGAAGTAGAAGTCCCACGTCTCGAGGGTGCGCTCGGGTCCGTCGGGAAGGACCTGGAAGACCATGAAGTTGCCACGACCGGGGTAGCGCAGGAGACAGGTGTTGGGCCACAGCCACCACACGGCGTGCTGGTTCACGGTTGCCCCGGAGACGTCGTACGCCGCGTTCTGGTGCTTGCCCGCCTCCGCGAAGTGGCTGGACCAGATCCCGTGCGTCCTGACCTCGTAGGTGTTCATGTCGACCAGGTCGACGAACTCCTTGTGGGCGATGTGGCAGTGGTAGCACTCCAGGAAGTTGTCGATGACGTTCTTCCAGTTGGTGGCCACGTCGTACGTCAGCCGCTTGGCGTGGCTGAGCGTGGTGACGTCGGGGGCCCAGAGCGCGATGTCGGCGGCCAGGTCGCCGGCCTGGTCCGCGAGCGCCGGTGCGTCCGGGTCGAGGTTGACGTAGACGAACCCGCCGAACTCCTCGACCTGCACGCGACGCAGGCAGATGTTCGACTTGTCGAAGGTCTCCATGCGGTCGGCCCGCCGTGCCGCCTTCAGAGCGCCGGTGAGGTCGTAGGTCCAGGCGTGGTAGGGACAGACGATGTTGCGGGTCGTGCCGGCACCCGACAAGAGCTCGTGGGCGCGGTGTTGGCAGACGTTGTAGAACGCCCGCAGCTCGCCCTCTCGGTCGCGGACCACCGCGACCGGCATCCCGGCCACGGTCGCCGTGACGTAGCTGCCCGGCGTACACAGGCGACCGGCGTGACAGATCCACTGCCAGGTGCGGGCGAACACCCCGGTCAGCTCGGCGTCGAGCCACTTCTGCTCGAGGTAGGCCTGCGATCGCAACGACATCGAGCGTGACGGGTCCGGGTGGAAGCCTGCCGCGACGTCGCGGACGTCGTCCTGGGTGACCGGCATCATCATGGGCCGAGCGTAGGCCCCCCTTGGACGTTCGTTCAATGATTTCTTGGACGCTCGTACAAACGTCGGGTGTGGGTCAGGGTCCCAGGGCGATCTCCTCGCACCGGGCGACCGCGCGTCTCAGGGAGGCACGGTCCAGTCCGAGCAAGGCGGTCAACCACAGTCCGTTCTGGACGACGTCGACGTCGGCGGCGCGCTTGCCGCACTCCGCGCGGGTCAGCTCGGGGCGCGCGGCCTTGATCAGGTCGGCGAGGCCGGAGCGGTAGCGCTCCTGGGCGGTGGTGTTGATGTGGGCGAAGTCGTCGTGCGCCTGGGCGAGCGCCCACAGCTGGAGTCGCAGGGCGAGGTACTCGGTGGTGAGGAACTCCGGCTTCGCGACTCGCCTGAGAGCCGTCCGGAGCCGGGCCTGCGGCGAGGAGCCACGCACGGCGGTCACCAGTGCGATGTCCTGCTCCTCGATCCGACGGAGGGCGGCACGGATGAGAGCGGTCTTGTCCTCGAAGTAGTAGCCGACGAGCCCGGGGGCGACCCCGGCCTCCCTGCCCACCGCGCGGATGCTGACTCCGGAGATGCCGTGCTGCGCGAGCAGGCGGAGGACGGCGTCGAGGATCCGCTCGTCCCGGTCCTTCTGCGGGGCGTTGCTCGACGAGCCGGTCACAGCGGGCAGCCTAAGGCCGGGCCAGTCAGCGGGCGCTGACCAACCGGGGGTCGAGGCGGACGTCGTACCACCGGCTCAGCAACGGGACCATCATCAGTGGGCCATGTCGACGAAGCGGGAGTAGTGGCCCTGGAAGGCGACGACGATGTCGCGGGTGGGGCCGTTGCGGTGCTTGGCCACGATCAGGTCGGCCTCGCCGGGGCGGGTCGACTCCTTCTCGTAGACGTCGTCGCGGTGGAGCAGGATGACCATGTCGGCGTCCTGCTCGAGAGAGTTGTGGGCCGCGAGTCCGTTCACCACGAAGTTGTGGGTCTTCAGCACCGTTGCGTCGTACACCGGCTCCGTCCCCGCGGGCTCGATCGAGGTGATCGAGTCCCAGAAGACGTCGTTGGTCGCGAGAATGTCGAGCTCGGCGTCGTCCAGGACAGCTGCGACCCGAGCCAGCCGCTCGCGGCTCGGGGCGTGCTTCGACATCGTGGATCCGTAGAACCGGGTGTCCGTCGCGGCGGCGAGCTGCCGGTGGGTCACCTGCTTCTCGGCCAGGACCTCGCGGACCCGGCCCCACACCTCCTGGGGCACTGTGTCCAGGTCGGTGTTCGGGTGGAGGTCGCGCAGCTGCTCGGCGAGTGCGGTCGCCTGCGCGCCGCGTTGCCCATGGACGCCGATCTCGTCGCAGAAGCGCAGCTGGTTCTCCACGCCGTCGATGGAGAGGTGCCAGGAGTCGCGGCCGCCGGCCTTCTTGACCCGCTTGATCCGGGCGAAGATGTTGAAGCGGAGCAACAGCCTCGCAACGTCGTCCACCAGGCGACGACTCGTCGAGGCGTAGTCGATCCGGCCGAGCCGGCGCTCGGCGTCGTACCCGATCGACCCGTCGGTGGCCCAGAGGTGGCGGAGGAAGAGACCGACCTGTTCCTTGGGAAGCCCGAAGACCCAGTCCGGGACGAACCTCTCGTGACTCCGGAGTCCGAACAGCGCGTCCTGGTCCAGCCCCGCCGCGATCGGGTGTCGTCGCCCATGAGTCATTCGGTACGGCGCCGCCAGGCGCTGCGTGGTCACGCGGGCCGCGGCACACTCGTCCGGCTCGGCCGTGATCCCGAACCGCCGCCGAGCGGCCTCCGACACGGCCGCGAGGTCGGCCCCGTCGATGCTGGCGCAGCGGATCGGTTGCCGCTTGACGAAGGAGCCCTCACCGAGCAGGTGAGCGAGCAGCACCACCTCGTCGTCGTCGCGGCGTCGGACGTCGAGCGGAGGCGGCACGTGACGCAACGAGCCCAACCGCGCGCCGGGAGCCAGCTCTGACAGCGGCATCCACCCGTCGTAGGTGAGGAACTGGTGGTTGCCCGTCGCGCGGATCCGGCGACCCGACGACAGCGTCAGCTCGAAGACCGGCTTGACGCCGCTGGGAAAGGCATGCGTGAGCGTGCGGGGCACCAGCTTCAGCCGGTCGTCAAGAGACCACACCGGCACCTCGGTCGCACCGGACGCCATCAGCTCACCGAGCGTGATCTCGGCGTTCGTGTCGGCGCGCATCAACCTCGTGTCGGCCGTCAGACATCCTGACTCGCGCAGGTCGCTCATCATCGGGCGCTTGTCGCCGCGCTGCTCGGGGCCACGGTTGAGCTGCGAGAGGGCGATGATCGGCACCTCGAGCTCCTTGGCCAGCAGCTTGATCTGGCGCGAAAACTCCGAGACCTCCAGCTGGCGGCTCTCGACCTTGCGGCCGGACGTCATCAGCTGCATGTAGTCGATGACGATGAGCCGCAGCTCGTGGCGCTGCTTGAGCCGGCGGGCCTTGGCCCGGATCTCCATCATCGTCATGTTCGGCGAGTCGTCGATGAACAGCGGAGAGCTGGAGATCTCGGCCATCTTGCGGGCGAGCTTCTGCCAGTCGTCGTCGTTCAGCTGGCCGTTGCGGATGTGGTTCAGCGGCACCTTCGCCTCGGCGCTCAGCAGGCGCATGGTGATCTCGGACTTGGTCATCTCCAGGCTGAAGAAGCACGAGGCCATGTTGTTCTGGATGGACGCCGCGCGGCACAGGTCGAGGGCAAGGGTGGACTTGCCCATGGCGGGACGCGCCGCGACGATCACCATCTGGCCGTTGTGCAGGCCGTTGGTGAGGTCGTCGAGGTCGGCGAAGCCGGTGGGCACGCCGTACAGCCCCGCGTCGCGATTGCCGATCGCCTCGATCTCGTCGAGGACGCCGTCCAGGATGTCGCTCAGCGGCGCGTAGTCCTCCGACGAGCGCCGGTCGGTGACCTGGTAGACCTCCGCCTGTGCCGCGTCGACGACGTCGTCGACGATGCCCTGGCCGGCGTATCCCATCTGCACGATGCGGGTGCCGGCGTCGACCAGCCGCCGCAGGATGGCCTTCTCACGGACGATCTCGGCGTAGTAGCCGGCGTTCGCCGCGATCGGGACGTTGGCCGACAGCGTGTGGAGGTACGGCGCGCCTCCGATGCGGGCGAGCTCACCCCGGCGCTGCAGCTCGTTCGCGACGGTGATCGGGTCGGACGGCTCGCCCCGGCCGTAGAGATCGATGATCGCGTCGAAGATGACCTCGTGGACCGGACGATAGAAGTCCGCACCCCGGAGCACCTCGCTGACGTCGGCGATGGAGTCCTTCGACAGCAGCATCGAGCCGAGCACGCTCTGCTCGGCGGCGTTGTCCTGAGGGGGTGTCCGGTCTCCGGGACGGCTCGGCCGCTCACCCGGCTCGTAGGCCGCGGGGCCGTCGCCCCAGTCGTCGCGTGGTGCCTCAGGAACGCCCGGGACGTCCCACGGCCCCTGCTCCGTGATGCTCACGTAGCAGCTCCTTCCGGGGGCACCGCGGGAGCCCCATGCGCCCGGCGGTTGTGACGGGTGTGACGCTAGGGGCGACCACCGACAGCGACGACGTACCGTCCCTGCCGAGGGCCCACCCGTTCCCGCCGACCCGTCGACAGGGGAATCTAGGTGCCGGGCAGGGCGCGTTGGAAGCACGTTGTCCACAGGGGCTGGGGATAACCGCGGTCCGCACGTGGACGACACGCCCCGGGCTGTGGCCGGGCCGGGGGACAACGTGTGGACAAGGTCGGAGACTCGCGTCTTGTCACGCTCTTGACCTGCACGTATGTGCTTCCACAGGTGTGCAGGCGGAAAAGTCGCCGAATGACTCGTTCATCTTTTCGCCATCTGGGATTCGCACGTTGGTTTGTCGACACATTGCCCCACCCCTGGTCTGAACGGGGGATATCCACCGCTCATGCACAGGGGTAAAGAACCCCGGCTAACCTGACCGCCGTGAGGCCGCTCCAGGCCGTGGCCATGGGCCTGGTAATCGTGCTGCTGGCGGCACCCGTGCACGGCTTCGACCTGCTCCCCGACCCGTTCGGCTGGGTGTTGGTGCTGGTCGGCCTGGCCCAGCTGCCGCTTCCGCAGCGCGGCGGTCTGCGGGCCCTGGCCACGCTCAGCCTGCTGGTGTCGGTGGTCGTCTGGTTCCCCGAGGTCCGGGACTCGCTCAACGTCACCGACCTCGCCCTGGCCTGGGCGGCCGGGCTCCCCGAGCTGGCCACGGTCATCGTGCTGGCCCACGCGCTCGCCCAGCAGGCCCGGCTGGCGGGCGACCAGCGCGCCCGCGCGTGGCTGCAGACCGCGGTGACGCTGTTCGTCGTGGTGGTCCTCCTGCCGCCCGTGGTGCTCGGCGGCGGTCTCCACGGACTCGACGACGCGTTGGGGGTCGTCGGCAGCATCACCCTGCTGCTCTTCGTCGTCCTGCTGTTCCGGTACGCCGCCCGCCCCTGGGCCCAACCCACCGCCCCTAGCGCCGAGCAGCGGTGAGCCGGAACCGCTTCGGCACCCCACAACGGTCCTGGCTCACCGCTCCCGCAACACCCGGACGCACCACGGCCCGCCGGGACCGGGGTCCGGGCGGGCCGTGGCGAGGTGGATGGGTCAGGCGGGGATGACGTTGAGCGACACCGTCGCCGAGACCTCGTCGTGGAGACGTACCGACACCGAGTGGGCGCCGAGCGTCTTGATCGGGTTGGCCAGCGCGATGGTGCGACGGTCGACGTCCTCACCGACGACGCCGGCGATGGCGCCCGCGATCTCGGTGGTCGTGACGGCGCCGAACAGGCGACCGGCCGAGCCGGCCTTGACCTTCACGTCGACCGGGGCGGACTCGAGCTTGCCCTTCAACTGGTCGGCGTGCTCCTGGTCGCGGACGGCGCGCGAGGAACGGGCGGTCTTGATCGACTCCACGGTCTTCTCACCGCCACGGGTCCAGCGGATCGCCACGCCACGCGGCAGGAGGTAGTTGCGGCCGTAGCCGTCCTTCACCTCGACCACGTCGCCGGGCTGTCCGAGGCCGGTGACCTCCTGGGTCAGGATGATCTTCATCGTCTCGGCTCCCCTCAGCGACCGGTCGAGGTGTACGGCAGCAGCGCGAGCTCGCGGGCGTTCTTCACCGCGATCGCCACGTCGCGCTGGTGCTGGACGCAGTTGCCGGTCACCCGACGCGCGCGGATCTTGCCGCGGTCGGAGATGAACTTGCGGAGCAGCGTGGTGTCCTTGTAGTCGACACCGGTCGCCTTCTCCTTGCAGAACTGGCAAACCTTCTTCTTCGGCTTGCGCATGACTGCCTTGGCCATTGTGGTGCTCCCTTTCAGCGAGCCCGGCCGCTACGAGAGCTGAGCCGGAATGGTGGGCTTGGACTGGTATTCAGTTGTGGGTCCCGCGCGCTCGAAGACTCGATCGACGGGAGTGTGGATCAGAACGGCGGCTCGTCGGAGCTCACGCCCGGGGTCGCCCAAGGGTCGCTCGCCGGAGCGGCGCCGCCACTCGCGGGCTGCTGCTGGCCCTGCGCCGGCGTCGCCCACGGGTCGTTGTCCGAAGGAGCGCCCTGGCCGCCCTGACCGCCCTGCTGGCCGCCGCCGTACGACGAGCCGCCCGACCGCTGCGTCCGCGTCACCTTGGCGGTGGCGTACTTCAGCGACGGACCGACCTCGTCGACCTGGATCTCGAACACGGTGCGCTTCTCACCCTCACGCGTCTCGTACTGCCGCGAGCGCAGGTTGCCCTGCACCACGACGCGCATCCCCTTCTGCAGGGACTCCGCGACGTTCTCCGCGGCCTGTCGCCACACCGAGCAGGTCAAGAACAGCGCCTCGCCGTCCTTCCACTCGTTCGCCTGCTTGTCGAAGGTGCGCGGCGTCGAGGCGATCCGGAAGTTGGCCACCGCGGCCCCCGAGGGCGTGAAGCGGAGCTCGGGGTCGTCGACCAGGTTGCCGACCACGGTGATCTGGGTGTCGCCTGCCATGTCAGGTCTCCTCGGGAAGTGCGAGTGCGTTCTGGCTCATGTTCGCCGGTGGCACCGACAAGCGCCACCATCGATCCACAGGATGCTCAGTGAGCGTCCGGCCGCATCACCTTGGTGCGCAGGATCGACTCGTTGAGGCCGAGCTGGCGGTCGAACTCCTTGACCGTCGCCGGCTCCGCGGTGAGGTTGATGACCGCGTAGATGCCTTCGGCGTTCTTGCGGATCTCGTAGGCCAGGCGGCGCCGGCCCCAGACCTCGACGGTCTCGACGCTGCCGCCGTCCTTGCGGATGACGTTGAGGTATTTGTCGAGCGACGGTTCAACCGTCCGCTCCTCGAGACTCGGGTCGAGGATGACCATCACTTCATAGGCACGCACAGCGGTCTCCACCTCCTCTGGACTAGAGCGGCCACGGACCATCCGTGGCAGGAGGGCTTTGCGTTCTCGTTCAACACACACGGCGTACGACGCGGGTCGGCCACCGCCGTGTCCGGACGGGCCGGACAACTGCAGAAGATTAGCAGCGCGACGGGCGCCGACCGAATCGGTCGACGCCCGTCGTAGGTGCTGAACCGGTCAGGCGGGACTGGTCGTGGTCGTCGACTCCCGCATCCGCATCACCGACAGCCCGAGGCCTGCCAGCACCGCGATCACCGCGAGCCAGTAGCCGAAGCCGTGGCCGGTGTCGCACGTGAGGCCACCGAGGCCGCTGACGCTGTTGCAGTCGCCGCCCGGGAAGATGAAGAGGGCGAGGATCAGGCACACCAGCGAGAGGCCGAACGACCCGACCGCTGCCTGGTGGACCGCTAACGGCAAACTGATGCCGAAGAGCGCGGCCGCCACCACCCCGGCGCCGGCCAGGGCAACCCAGACCGCGAACCAGCCGAAAAACCCGTGGTACGCCGACCCTGACGTCGAGGCGGAGATACCGGCGGCGCTCACCGACGCGGTGTAGAACGGCATGAAGCCGGCCAGGAACGCGATCACACCCGCGGCGATGATGCCCAGGTCGAACTTGTGCGCCCCCTGCAGTGCCGAGGTGGCACCGAGTCCGGACTGCGATCCACCCGAGGGCTCCGGAGCTGCCGGCGGTGGTGTGGCCGAGCCGTCCGGCGGAGGTGAGCCCTCACCCGAAGGCTCGGACGGGTTCTCCCCGTGTTGGTCAGTCATTGGTGTCCTCATTCTCCCGGTTCCGACTGACGGCGCGCCGATCCGGAGCGCCGGTTCCACAGCACAGGAGGAAGGCCCTCGGGCCGTAGATACGGAGCAACCTACGGTGCACTGATGGCCCACCACCACTGCCCCACGCCCTTACTTGGGGCGACGACTGACCGTCCTGGAGCGGGTCCGGGTTCAGGGCGTGAGCGCCGCGCAGTAGCCCGCGATCAGCGCGTCGGCGACGGTCGCGACGTACGCGTCATCGGGGAGGTACGACGCGTCGTGCAGCCCACCGCGTTCGGCGCCGGTGCCGACGAACACCATCAACCCACGCACCTGCTCGCAGTACGCCGCGAAGTCGTCGGACCCGAACGACCGGAAGGTCGGGTCGACCGCGTGGCCGAGCTCGCTCAGGATCTCGCCGGCGCGTACGGCGAGCCCGACGTCGTTGGCCAGCACCGGCTCGCCCCGGCCGATCGTCACCGACGCGTGACACCCGTACCCGGCCGCCACCGACGTCGCGATCTCCTCGATCGCCCGGTGCGCCGTCTCGCGATCGTCGGACCGCATCGTCCGGACCGTCCCGGAGCAGACCGCCCGCGACGGCACGACGTTGTCCGCGGTGCCGGCATGCACCTGGGTGACCATGCACGCGACCCCGGCGGTCGGGTCGATCCTGCGTGCGCCCACCTGCTGCAGCGCCACGACGACCGCCGACACGGCGAGAACGGAGTCGTCGACGGTGTGCGGATAGCCGGAGTGGCCGCCGCGCCCGCTGACCTCGACCCGGAACGCGTCCATCGCGGCGTTCACCGGCCCCGGCGTCACCGCGATCACACCGGTGTCGACGCGCGGCTGCACGTGGGCGGCCACCACCGCCTCGATCCCGTCGAGCCCGCCCTCGTCGACGATGTCCTTCGCCCCGGAGTCGACGCCCTCCTCGCGAGGCTGGAGCACGGCGACCAGCGGACGGGGCAGATCGATCGTTGCGGCCGCACGGACCACGGCCGCCAGCCCCGAGAGGTGGACGTCGTGCCCACACGCATGCATCGCGCCGTTCGTCGACGCCCACGGCGCGCCGGTGGTCTCCTCGACCGGCAGGCCGTCGAGCTCGGCCCGCACCGCGATCGCCAGACCTGTGCTGCCGGGCAGTGGCAACAGCCGCCCGGTCTGTGCCACCACCGAGCCGTCACCGAGGCCGATCCAGTCGACCACGGTCTGCGCGGTCGGAGTCTCGTGCCCACCCAGCGCCGGAGAGGCGTGCAGCTCGTGCCGCAGCGCGACGGCGTCCGGGAGCAGGGCCTGCACGGCGGCCCGCCACCGTGACGCCAGCTCGTCGGTCGCCGGGCCCATCACAGGGCGTAGGCCCGCCGTGCGTTCTCGCGGCCGACCAGCGCCGCGACGTACGCCGCGTCGTCCGACGTCGCATCGCCCGAGGCCACGAGCTCGCCGAGCACCGTCGACATCGAGCGGCGGAAAAGCAGGGCGCCCAGCCGGTAGAGCTCCGCCAGTCCGTAGGCGTCGGAGGAGAACAGCAGCTTCCCGAACGGCACGAGCTCGAGGGTCTCACGCAGCACCCCGGTCGACAGAGCCCCCGTGTTGTGGGTGGTCAGGCCGAGGTCCATGAAGACGTGGTCGAAGACCTGGGCGAGGTACGCCGCCTGCCGGTGGTAGGGCCAGTTGTGCAGCAGCAGCACCGGCACCCCGCGCTCCTCGGTGGCGCGCAGGAACGCCGTCAGGCGCAGCGGGTCGCAGTCGAGCAGGTCGAGGTCGCTGTCGCCGTACCCCACGTGGAACTGCAACGGCAGCCCGACCTCGATCGCGGTGTGCGCGAGCCAGCTGCTGACCGTCCGGTCGGCCAGGCGGCGGCCGTCGACCCTCGACAAGGCCCGCCGCAGCTCGTCATCCGACGGCTTGGTGGCCGGCAGCTCGAGCCCGACGCGGTACGCCGCGATGCTCTTCGCCCCGACCGCGCCGGCCTTCCGCGCGGCGCGCAACCGGTCCTCGACCTCTCCGGGGAAGCTTCGGCTGCCCGTCGCCAGCACCCGCTCGGCGAGCCGCTCGAGCCGGACCACCTCGTATGCCGTACCACCGCACAGCGCCGCCAGCTCATCCATCGGCGTCAGCCCGTCCGGCCCGAGCCCGGTGTCGATCAGGAGGGTCCCGATGCCCGCGGCCCCCATCAACCGTCGGCTGACCTCGGCGCCGCCGAGCTCGGTACGCCGGGCCAGGTACGCGTCGGCCGGCACCAACGGCTCCAGGTCGAGCAGCGGCGCGCAATGTCGGCGGATCGCCCAGCCCAGCGTGGAGTCGAACAACGTGGTCCCGAGCGGCGCCGCGCGGACGGCCTCGTTCATCAGCCCCTCGAACGCGGGACGGTCCAGATCGGCGGTGAGGATGCCGTGGCAGTGGTGGTCGACCAGGTCGACCAGGTGGGCGGTGAGGTCCGCGGCGTCAGCCACCCAGGATCTCCGGCTCGCTCTCCTCGTCCAGCTCCCGCAAACCGCTCGACAGGCGCTGCGCGAAGCCGGGCACCAGGAAGGCGACCAGCGCCACCAGCAGGACCCACCCGAACGCGACCACCGGGAACCACTGGGCGGGACCGGAGGTCGGGTAGGGGATCACGTTGCGGTAGATCGTGTAGCCGATCACCACCAGTGCCGCTGCGGGGATCACGATCTCCCAGGTCGGCACCTGCGGCATCTTCTTGTCGATCCAGATCAGCTTGATGCAGCCGATCGTCGCCAGGACGTAGGCCACCAGGAGGATCAGGGTCCCGATCGTGCCGCTCCACAGGAACGTGTCGAACGGCTTCGCGTTGAAGAACACCGCGCAGATCAGGCCGATCACCAGGACGACGCCGGTCACCGTCATCGCCGCGACCGCGGGGGTGTCGTTGGTGCCGGTCCGGCCGAGCGGATGGCCGGGCGAGAAGTCGCGTGAGATCGCGAACAACAGCCGGGAGGCGCCGACGACGCAGGCCAGGCAGCAGGCGAACGCGGACACGCAGGCGCCCAGGGTGATCAGGTCACCTACCCAGGAGCCGATGTACGACGTCCCGAGGTCGCCGACGAGCGCGGGTGACGCGATGAAGTTCGCGACCCCCTTGTCGTCCGGGCCGAACGCCATCATCTCGATCGCGGTGACGACGGTGAAGTAGACGCCGCCGAAGATCGCGGTCCAGAGGATCGCCCGCGGGATGTCACGCTGCGGGTCGTTGGTCTCCTCCCCCAGGGTCGACGCGGCCTCGAAGCCCGCGAACGACAGCAGGCCGAAGATGATGCCGAGGAAGAGGTCGGACGTCGGGGTCCCCGGCGGCACCGAGAAGACCTTCATCGTGAACTCCGCGTCGCCGGGCGCGTTGCCGGCCAGCATCCGCACGAGCACGACCGCCGAGACGACCACAATCAGGGCGACGGTGATGCCTTCGGCGCTGAGCAGCACTTCGGCCGCGCGCTTGGCCGGGACGATCGCGAGGAACAGCGCCAGGGCCAGTGCCACGAACCCGACCAGGAAGCCGGCCCAGTCGGGCTGGTTGTTCCAGACGCCGATGATGTCGAGGAACGACGCGCCGAAGATGCCGGCGGCCGACGAGGTGACCAGGGCGTAGAAGATGTAGGTGCCCATCAGGCCGAGCCCCGCGATCGCGCCGGCCTGCGGGCCGAGCGTCGAGCCGGCGAACACGTACACCGATCCGGCGTGCCGGTAGTACTGGCAGAGCCGGACGAAGACGTAGGCGATCAGCAGCACCGCGATCGCGGCCAGGAAGAACGCCAGCGGCGTCGCGCGGCCGACGAGGCCGGCGGTGCCTTGGGGATTGATGTTCGCGGCCATGCTGGGCGCCATCAGGGCGACCGACAGGCCGACTGCCTGCCAGACCGAGAGTGAGCGGCGAAGCGACGTACCTTCACGAACCGGTGCGGTCATCGGGGGATCCTCTCGTCGAGAACTGACCTCCACGGAGTGTGATCCCGGCCCTATCCTTTGTCCATAGGTGTCCAATCCGTGTGCGTGTCCCGCCGGAACGCATGGATCCGAAGGGAAGTCGCGTGGACCTCGCCGACCGTGACCGTCGCCTGACCCACGCCGAGGGGCTGGTCCGGGAGCTCGCCGACCGCGGCGTCGTCGCGGTGGCGACCAGCTTCGTCGACAACTCCGGCATCTCGCGCGTGAAGTCCGTGCCGCTCGACCGGCTGCCGGCGCTGGCCGCGTGGGGCGTCGGTTTTTCGACCGCCTTCGACTACTTCCGCTTCGACGACTGGGTGGCCGCGCCACCGGGTGGCCGGGCCCCGATCGGCGACCAGCGGATCCTCCCGGACCTCGACCGTCTGGTCGTCCTCGCCGCCCAGCCGGGCTGGGCGTGGGCGCCCGGCGACCGGTATGCCCAGACCGGCGACCCCTACCCGATCGATTCGCGGCTGTTGCTCACCCGCTTGACCGACGGGCTCGCGGACCGGGGGATCCGCGTGCTGTCGGCGATCGAGATCGAGTGGGTGGTGTCGTACGAGGGCGACGAGTACCTGCCCGCGGTGGCCGGTCCGGCGTACGGCCTGACCCGGCTGGCGAACGCCTCGGACTACGGACGCGACGTGCTCACCGCTCTCGCCGAGCAGGGCGTGGCGGTCGAGCAGTTCCACCCGGAGTACGCCGCGGGACAGCTCGAGCTGTCGGTGTCGCCGGAGTCCCCGGTGCACGCCGCCGACACCTCGGTGCTGGTCCGCCACACGATCCGTGCGGTCGGCGCGCGGCACGGCCTGCGTACGTCGTTCTCGCCGAAGGTGGACGCGGCCGGGGTCGGGAACGGTGGCCATGTCCACCTCAGCCTCGGGCGCGACGAGCGGAACCTGATGGCGTCCGGCTCGGGGCCGTTCGGGCTGACCGACGAGGCGACGGCGTTCGCGGGCGGGATCCTCGAGCACCTGCCGGCGCTGCTCGCGATCGGCGCGCCGTCGGTGGCGTCGTACCTCCGGCTGGTGCCGCAGCACTGGGCCGGCGCCTACGCGTGCTGGGGCTTGGAGAACCGTGAGGCGGCCCTGCGCATGGTCACCGGCTCGCACGGCAGCGAGGAGTGGGCGGCCAACCTCGAGGTGAAGTGCTTCGACCTGCACGCCAACCCGTACCTGATGTTCGCCGGGCTGCTGGCCACCGGAACGGCCGGCCTCGACGGTGGTGCCACGCTGCCCGACCCGGTCGACGTCGACCCGGCTTCGCTCGACGACGAAGCGCTGGCGGCCCGCGGGATCAGGCGGCTGCCCGACAACATGCGCGAGGCGTTGGACGCGTTCGTCGCGGACGGTGTGCTGGCCTCGGCGTTCGGTGAGCCGCTGGCGGGTGCGATCCGCGCCGTACGCGAGTCGGAGCTGGAGCTGTTCGACGGGGCGTCGCCCGAGGAGGTCGCGGCGGCGAGCCGCTGGGCGCACTGAGTCTTCCAGGCGGGTCGGGTGGTTGCTCTAGTGGCGCGATCGCGCGGTTATGACAGCCGACCGGCGCAATTCACTGCTCTAATGGCGCGATCGCGCGGTTATGACAGTCAGCCCGTCTTCTCGCGATTCAGCGCCACGGCGATGGTCATCACGCCCGCGGCGACGATGCCGACCAGGGTGAGGGTGAACACGATCAGGACCACGGCGTTCATGGGCTCAGCCTGCCACTGACCGGCGGTGAGCGCGCTGTCGGTCCGGCTTCCTACGATGGCAGGCATGAGCACCATCCCCCTCGGAGCGCATGTCGAGCAGACCGACCCGATCGCGGAGGCGGAGGCGCGACATGCGCTGCACGTGCAGTTCTTCCTCGGCGACCCGCAGGGCTACAAGGGCCCCGAGATCCGATACGCCGGCGGCGCGGAGGGGCTGCGGGCCGACGCCGAGGCCGCGGGCGTCGGGCTGTACGTGCACGCGCCGTACATCGTCAACGTCGCCACCACGAACAACCGCATCCGCATCCCGTCGCGCAAGCTCCTCCAGCAGCACATGGACGCCGCGGCCGAGATCGGCGCACGCGGGCTGATCGTCCACGGCGGCCACGTGAACAACGACGACGACCCGGCCGTCGGCTTCGACAACTGGCGCAAGGCGATCGAGGCCACCGACATCAAGATCCCGCTGCTGATCGAGAACACCGCCGGCGGCGACAACGCCATGGCTCGCTACCTCGACCGGATCAAGGGCGTCTTCGACGCGATCGCCGGCGCGGCATCAGGGTCGGACGACGTCGGGTTCTGTCTCGACACCTGCCACGCCCACGCCGGCGGCATCCCGTTGGAGTCGGTGGTGGACGAGATCCGCGCGATCACCGGCCGCATCGACCTGGTGCACTGCAACGACAGCCGCGACGAGTTCGACTCCGGCGCCGATCGGCACGCCAACGTCGGCGCCGGGAAGATCGACCCCGACCTTCTGACGTCGGTCGTCCGCGACGCGGGTGTGCCGGTGGTTTTCGAGACCCCGGGTGGGGCCGACGAACACGTGGCGGACTTCGAAGCGGTCCGCTCCCGGCTGTGAACGGTGGTGATGTCGGCCAAGTCCGCTGATCGGGCCGACCTCGACCCCTAGAGATTCACCCGAAGCAGATCAGCGGCGCGGGCGGCCCGTCGGGGTCGACCTCGCTGAGCGCACGCGCCAGCGCGGCCGCGGGCGCATGGCCGGCGGACAGCTCGCGGTGGAGTGACACCAGTACGTCGTGCGCGACCGCGTCGTTGATGGCCGCGGCCGACGCGATCACGCACCGGGATCCCGCGTGGAGCCACGCCGCGGTCATCCCGATCAGCTCCTCGCCACCGCGCAACGTGGAGCGGCCGACCTCGCACGCCGACAGCAGGACCACGTCGGGCACCGACGTGAGCTGGTCGATGTCGTAACCGAACCACGGGCCGTCCGCGAGCTCGAACCCGGAGAACAGCGGGTTCTCCGAGGAGTGCCGCCCGTGAGCCGACACGTGGAGCACGTCGACGGACCCGGCCAGCTCGCTCACCGCCGATGCGGTCGCCTCGGCCCCGTGCAGGACGGTCGCGAGCGGCCACGTGGATGCGGCCGCCGAGGTCTCGGCCTCGGCCTGGGCGACGCGTGGACCCGCGACGAACCCCGCGGACGCCGATCGCAGAGCGACCGTGTTGCGCGACAGCCACGACGTCGCCGACTGCGCCACGGTGACCGGTCGGCCGCGGTTGCTCGGCAGGACCGACCACGGGACGGCGGCCAGGACACCCGAGGGCGTGAGGACCAGCTCTCGATCTCCGATCGCCTCGACCAGCGGCGCGACCAGCACGTCGTCGAGGCGCCCGAGCCGGCTGCGGAGCTCGGACCTGATCGCATCCGCGAAGGGGCCCGGCAGGTCGGCCGCCGCCATGTCGAGGTCGGGCAGGAGGCCACCGGTGAGGAGGTCCAGAGCGGAGCGCGGTCCGAGATCGACGACGGAGGCCGTCGCCGAGGTGACCACCAGCGCGGCGACCTCCCGGTTGGTCACCACGTGCGCGACCAGCGCCCGCTCGGGCCCGAGTCGAGCCTGGACGTCCGACAGCGTGACGGGATCGTCGTACTCACCGGAGCCACGGTTCTGCCACGCCCGCTCCCGCACCCGCTGCCGGAGCTCGGCCTGGCGCGACGCGCCGACCCTGGTCTGGTCCTCCGCGGTCGCCAGCGAGCGCAGCTCCTGGAGGTCGGTCTGGGACTGCTCATCGCCCGGCACCCGCACCGGTTGCACCCGGCTGGCCAGCATCCGCGCCCGCTCCGACCACTCGAAGAGCGCGTCCGGCGATCCCGACGCGACAGCGACCCGGATCCCACGGACGGCGAGGCGGCGACCGTGCCCGGTCACCATCGTCTGGAGGTCGAGGCTGCCGAACGAGCTCTGCCACTCGTGCAGCTCGGCGAGGCCCTGCCGCAAGTGACGCAAGGCGTCGGCCCGCCGCCCGGCGCGCTCGGCGAGCGCGGCCCGCACGTCCCGCTCGCGCAGCCGTACGCCGAGCGGGGCGCGCGCCGGGACCCGGATCGCCGCCAGGCGTCGACGCGCGTCGTCGAGCTCCCCCCTCCTCATCGACACCAACGCGGCGTCGAGCTCGATGTCGAGCGCCCACCAACGCAGGGCCAGGGCCTCGAGCTCGGTGGTGAGCGCCTCGGCCCGGCGAACCAGAGACGGACCCGTGCGTCCGAGCCGCACCTCGGCGCCGTGGACCAGGGCCTCGGCCTTGAGCCGGAGCGCCGGAGCGTCCATCCGAGCGAAGCGGGCCCGGGCAGCGCGAGCCGCCCCCAGCGCACGTGACGGATCGTCGGCCAGCGTCGCCCGGGCGATGATGAGCTCGGCCTCGCCACGGCGATGTGGCATCCGGTGCTGGCCATAGGTCCGCGCAGCCTCGTCAAGGGCGGCCAGCCCGCGCCGGGTCAGGCCCGCGGCCATCAGCACCTCGGCCCGGTCCTGGTTGCAGATCGCGGCTCCGACCTGGCTCAGCGGCAGTAGGACCGGCCGTACCGCGTCCATGTGGTGCAGCGCCGAGACCAGGTCCCCGCTCAGGAGGTCGGCGTACCCGAGGTTGTGCTCGGCCATGGCGGCTTCGAGCTCGTTTCCGCTGGGCTTGAGCAACGCGACCGCTGTGGCGAAGTCCTCGGCCGCGTGGCGGCCGGCACCGCGCGCTAGGTGGACGTTGCCCCGATTGATGTGCGCCTTCCCGAGCTCGACGGGGTCGGTCAGCATCGCGATGCCGACGCCGAACGCGTCCAGCGCCTCGGCGGTCTCGCCCTGCCGCAACAAGATCAGCGCTCGCTGGCTGTGCAGAACCCCCAGCGTTTCGAAGGTGACTCCCGCCATCGCCAGCGCCTCGTCGCAGACCCGGAGCGCCCCTATGTGGTCGCCGAGCTCGACGGTCAGGAAGGCGCGGCTCGCCTCGATCCTGGCCAGCACGTCAGGCTCGACAGCCTCCTCGCGGGCGCGCTCCAACAACCGGCGGGCAGCAGGCAGCCGCCGACCGACGAGGGCCTCCAGGCCCGCTTGATGGAGCTCGTGGGCGCTCCGCACCCGCCTATTCTGGCCGTTGGATGTCGGTGAGGCGCTCCACCGCCCGCCAACCGCGACGGACAGCCGCCGCCGCGCCCTGCGGTGGGTTCTTGCGGTTCATCAGGCTCTTGGACATCGCGGCGGCAAGCGCGCCCGCCATCAGGGGTGCCGCGAACGACGTCCCGCTCCACACGCCGAAGCCGCCGCGCTGTTCGCCGTCGCGTCGACGCCCCGAGCGGAAATCGTCGGGGTCGACGGATTCCCGGAGCCGCCCGTCAACCCAGGTCTTCGCCGTGGGCTGCAGGCCCCCTTGGAACGGCGGCATCGTGCTCATCAACGACGCGCCCGGTGCGTAGCTGCGTACCCAGGCGCCCGCGTTGCTGAAGAGCGCGTCCGACGTGTTCGGGTTCAAGGCCCCCACGGAGACGACCGGCACACGATCACGGTGGCGGTGCACGGGGCCCTTGCGGTTGCTCCATGGCGCGAAGGCGGCGGGGTAGCACGGGCGGTCGGTGGCGTCGTTGCCGGCCGAAGCGACGACGACGACACCGAGGGCGGCGAGCTCCTCGAGGATCGTCAGCAGGATGGGGTCGAGGAGCTCGTCCGCCTTGTTCTCGTGGTAGTAGCCCATCGACAGGCTGAGTACGTCGATCGGGTGACCGCCGCGCTGGCCATCGCGCTCGAGACGGACCAGCTCGGTGATCTGCGCCAGCGTGGTCAGCCACTCCGACTCGACCAGAGGCCGGTCCGCCGGGATGCCGCGCCAGGACAGGATCTGGGCGTCCGGACAGGCCTGGTGGACGAGACCGGCCAGGAACGTGCCGTGACCGGCGATCCGGTCGATCGAGCCGTCGAACGGACCGTTCAGGTCGCCGTGGCGCTCGGGGTCCGTTGCCGGATCGGCGTCGCCGATGTGGTGGCCGTAGAGCTTCACATTGGTCTTGACGACGCCGCCGTCGAACCAGAAGTGCGGGTAGCAGCCGGTGTCGAGCAGTGCGACGACGGGACGGCGTCCGTTGATCGCGGAGTTGGGGAACCGGGTGGGCTTGGGGCCGGCGTACGCGATCGGCTGGCGGCCGCCGCTGCCGAGGACGCCGTAGCTCAGGAGCCCTGCCGACGCCCCCGTGGAACCGTCGGGGTGGGGCACGTCCCACGGATGAGGCACGTCCCACGGTTGCGGCTGGATCCACGCCGACGGGTCGGGCGAGTGCGGCACGTCCCAGGGATCTGGCGTCAACGGCGTGGTCGACACCACGTGGTCGAGGTCCACACCCCGCATTGCCTTGCGTCCGTGCAGCGCGCGAGCCGTCTGGAGGAGCACCCACGCATCCGGGATCTGCGTCACCGGAGTGGAAGGCCCAGTGATGCGCACCGTACGTACCCCGAGCGGGAGCTTGCGGGCCTTCGCCGGCTCGGACTCCAGCTTGACCCGCCAGTCCAGGCTGTCGGCGGCGGTTGTCAGCAGGTCGACATGTTCTTGGAGCCGGTCCCCCTTGGCGATCATCAGCCGGGTGCCGACGTACGCCGTCGGGCTCCCCTTCACCCCGTCGACGACCGGGGCGCGATCGGGGTCGAGGATGCGCGCGTCCGCAGCGTCAAGGTGTGCGCCTCGTGGCATCCGGGGCTCGCGTGCCAAGGGGACGTTGCGGGAATCAGGCATGGTGGGTCCTCGCTGCGTTGCTGGGTGGGGTCAGATCTCGAACGCGGGGGTGCCGAACGTCTGCTCGTCGGCGAGCTTGAGGGAGACACGGTAGAAGCCGGTGGGCAGGTCGGGGAACTCGAATCGCCCGGTGTCGGCGGCCATCCCCTCGAAGGTGCGGCCATCGCCGCCGACCTCGTGGATCTGCACCGGACCGCTCGCGGCCGGGACGACCCAGCCGTCGAGCCGCGCGCGGCCCTCCTCCTCGGATACGCCGACGCGGACAAGGAGGTCGATGCCTTCGCCGCCGAAGCGCAGCGTGTAGGACCGCGCGCCACCGCGCGTGCCGACCAGCTCGGCGAAGCGCTCGACGACGAGCAGCATCTGGAGCTCGAGGTCCGGGTCGTGGTCGGCGATGTCGCGGGTCACGGCCACCATCCGCTCGACCATGCCGTCAGGGACGGGGTCGATGGCATCGGTCGCGCGGCGTACCTCGGCGAAGAGTTGCTCGTCCTGGAGGTGCGGATCGGTCATCGGATGCCTCCTGGGGACGTCGCTGGGCGATCAAGATCCTCGCAGGAGCATGGCGGAGCAGTCCGTCGCCGACAATGCCGACCGATGGGTCGGGCGGGCGCAGGCTGGGTCATCGGTGCGAGGTTCACCGTCGTGCGGTCCTTGCTGTGGAGCCGGCGGGGCCGGCGGTATCGCGCTGTTGTGCGGCCGTTCAACCCCTAGGAGCGCCGACGTCCTCCCCTGATACACCCCGGTAGCCTCGTCGCCGTGGTCCCCACCGTCCGCCCGATCTCCGCCGACGAGCATCGCGCGTTCATCGCTGCGCAGCCATGGGCGAGCTTCCTGCAGACACCGGCGTGGGCGACGGTCAAGTCCGAGTGGCGGGGCGAGTCGCTGGGCTGGTACGACGGCGAGCGGCTGGTCGGCGCGGGACTCGTGCTCTACCGCAAGCTGCCCAGGCTGGCGCGCTACCTCGCGTACCTCCCGGAGGGTCCCGTGCTCGACTGGGCGAGCGAGGACCTCGGCGACTGGCTGAGCCCGATGACCGAGCACCTGAAGAAGCAGGGCGCCTTCGGCGTGCGGATGGGCCCGCCGGTGGTCACCCGCCGCTGGAGCGCCGACCAGGTCAAGGCCGGCATCGCCGACGACAGCGTCCGTAGCCTGACCGAGGTCGCACCCCTCGTCCGCTCGGCGATCGGGGCCCGCGTCGTCCAGCAGCTCGAGGCGCTCGGCTGGCGACGACAGGTCGCCGAGGGCGGGTTCGCCGCGGGACAGCCGCAGTACACGTTCGTCATCCCCCTGGTCGACGACGACGGCGCGCGTCGTACCGAGGACGACGTGCTCGCCGGCATGAACCAGCTCTGGCGGCGCAACATCCGCAAGGCCGACAAGGCCGGTGTCGTGATCTCGACCGGGAGCGCCGAGGACCTGAAGGCGTTCCACGACCTCTACGTGCACACCGCAGAGCGTGATCACTTCACGCCGCGGCCGCTGACCTACTTCGAGACGATGTACGACGCACTCGTCGCGGAGGACCCGGGCCGGATCACCCTCTGGCTGGCCCACCACGAGGGCGACCTCGTCGGGGCCACCCTCGCGGTCCGCGTCGGACGACACGCGTGGTACTCCTATGGCGCCTCCTCGACCGACAAGCGCGAGGTCCGCGGCTCGAACGCCGTGCAGTGGGCGATGATCCGCGACGCGATCGCCCAGGGCGCCGAGGTCTACGACCTGCGCGGCATCACCGACACCCTCGATGCCGACGACCCCCACATCGGGTTGATCCAGTTCAAGACCGGTACCGGCGGCGAGGCCGTCGAGACGGTCGGCGAGTGGGATCTTCCGCTCAACCGCACTCTCTACAAGGGATTCGCGCTCTACCTGAACCGACGCTCCCTGATCCCGGGCCGCAGATGAGCCTCACCTTCACCGTCGACGGCGACCGCTGGCGACGACACCTCCGCACGGTCGCCGACCAGACGCCGGGCCTGGTCCCGGTCGCCAAGGGCAACGGCTACGGCTTCGGCCTCGGCCGGCTGGCCCGCAAGGCCGAGTGGCTCGGCGCCGACACCCTCGCGGTCGGCACCTACGAGGAGCTGCCCGACGTGGCGCAGCGCTTCGGCGGCGATCTCCTGGTCCTCACCCCGTGGCGCCCGACCGCCTCGCCGGTCCCGGACGACCTCCCGCGTCGGCGCGTCATCCACACCGTGAGCCGGCTCGCGGACCTGCTCGCGCTCCTCGACCACGACCCCGATGCCCGCGTCGTGCTCGAGCGGATGACCAGCATGCTCCGGCACGGGATGTCGACCGAGGAGCTGCGCTCGGCTGCTCAGCTCCTCGAGCGACGGCCGGCCACGGTCGAGGGCGTCGCCTTCCACCTCCCCCTCGCCGCCGGCGCCCACCTCACCGAGGTCGTCGGGCTGGTCAACGACGTGGTCGCCTCCGGACTGTCGACGCGTCGGCTGTGGGTGAGCCACCTGACCCCGCGCGAGCTCGCGTCGCTGCGCACGTCGTACGCCGACTTCGAGGTGCGGCCGCGGATCGGCACCGACCTCTGGCTCGGCGACCGCGGCGCCTTGACGGTCACCGCCACCGTGCTCGATGTCCACGAGGTCGAACGCGGCGACGTGTTCGGCTACCGCGGGCGTACGGCGCCGAAGGCCGGCCACATCCTGGTCGTCTCCGGAGGCACCGCCCACGGCATCGGCCTCGAGGCGCCCACCGGTGACCACTCGATCCGTGCCCGGGCGGCGACCCTGGCCCGCGGCGGACTCGACGCGGTCGGCTTCGTGCGGTCTCCGTTCACCGTCGACGGGAAGCAGCGGTTGTTCGCCGAGCCGCCCCACATGCAGGCCTCGATGCTGTTCCTCCCGCACGGTCCGCGGGTCCCGGCCGTCGGCGACGAGATCGACGTCCGGGTGCGCTACACCGCCACCACCTTCGACGCGGTCGTCATCGCCTGACTCCGCCGCGTCGCGGGAGCCCGGTCCACGGCAGGGTGATCAGCGCCCAGCCGACCAGGATGATCGCCATCTCGGCCACGACGTACACCGGCCACGGGCCGAGGACGTCGAGCACCGTCGCCTCCGACGGCTTGCCGTTGACGTAGCCGTAGTTGGAGCCGAGCACGGCGTTCAGGCAGAGGACGACCACCAGCCAGACGAACGTCCACCCCACCGCCCGCCGGTACGACGACCAGTCCGGACCGTGCCGGAGCGCCAGGCACAGGTAGACGGCGCCCCACACGATCAGCACGTGCTTGCCCCAGAACACGAAGAAGTTCGGGTCGGGGAACGCCTGGGTCAGGGTCGGCTGCACCAGCGCCTGCACCGACAGGGTCAGGCCCCAGTAGTAGGTCAGCGCCGTCGCCAGCGGACGTCGGGTGAGCAAGGCCCACGCGACGAAGACCCACGCGATGTCGCAGATCTGCAGCGGCAGCGAGTGATGAACGCGGAACGGGAACAGGCCGAGCACCGACGAGACCACCCCGAAGACCAGGTTGCCCCAGGCGAGCACGACCGAGACCTGCCGCTCCCGAGGAGTGCCGCGCAGCCGCGGACCGGCCACCAGCAGCCCGATCGTCCCGGCCACGAAGAGCGCGAGGACGACCAGGTGCGACGGCGAGTACGGCGTGAACGTGGCGGGCTCCCTCCCCGGGTGGACCTAGCCTCCGCCGGGTGCCCGGCCCAGCGTCAACCGCCCCGGCTCGGTCGGTGGCCAGAACGAGTGCCGGGCCCAGGCCGGCCGGCGGGTGCGGACCACGTCGTACTCCGGCATCAGGATGTCGCGCACCACGATCACGGCGAGGTAGAGCTGTGCGGCCATCCGGATGCCGACCGCGAGCCAGTAGAACCCGGGATCGCCTCCGCCGCCCGGGTTGAGGTAGGTGCCGAGGTACCACCAGACCGACGCGAAGTAGTAGATCTCACCGGCCTGCCAGATGAGCTGGTCGCGCCAACGCGGCCGCGCCATCACCGCGAGCGGCAGCAGCCACAGCGCGTACTGGGGTGAGTAGACCTTGTTCACCAGCAGGAAGCCGACCACGACCAGGAAGCCGAGCTGCGCCAGCCGTGGCGTCTGCGGCGCCCACACGCCGAGCGCCGCCACCCCCACGCACCAGACCCCGAAGATGATCCACGACGCGAGGTTGATCGTGGGCGACGAGAACGTCGTGCCGGCCATCTGCTGGAGCACCAGCCATCCCGAACCCAGGTCGGCACCGCGGTGCTTGTTGTAGGTCCAGAAGACGCTCCACTCGTGGTGGCCCGACAGGTACGCCGGCGCGTTCACCAGCGCCCAGGTGACCGCGCCGGTCCCGGTGGCGACGGCCAGGTCCCGCCATCGGCGCTCCCGCCCCCAGATCACCAGCAACCCGCCGAGGAGGAACAACGGGTAGAGCTTGAAGGCGGTGCCCAGGCCGATCAGGAGACCGGTGAGACCCGGGCGGTCGCGCGCCTGCGCCCAGAGCGCACCGGCCACGCAGGCCACGGCCAGGAGATCCCAGTTGATCAGGCCCTCGAACAGCAGGACCGGCGAGAGCGCGAACAGCGCGGCGTCCCATGGTCGTCGCCGGTTGACGCCGGTGAGCGCCCACGCGGCGAGCAGCGCGCAGATGCCGAACCCGACCGAGCTCACGGCGGTGAAGAGCATGCTCTCGCGGACCACCTCGTGGTCGGCGTACAGCTGGCCCTGCGACATGGCACCGCGTGCGGCGAGGTCGGGCGAGCCCTTGAGCCAATGCGTCACGTATGCCGTGGCGTAGGCGTAGTAGGAGATCCCCACCGGGTACTCCATCACGTCGTACCGGTCGCGCACCTGGATGGAGTTCGAGTAGGGCCAGTCCAGCTCGGCGAAGCCGCGCCCGACGTACAGATAGGGGAGGTCGGAGTAGCACATCTCCGAGTAGCGGCTCTGGCTGTTGGTCCACTGCGCGTCGTAGCACGGCGCCTTCTGCACCATGCCCAGCGAGAAGCAGATCGCGGTCAGGACGAGGATGACCCGCACCGGCGTCCACCAGGGATGTCGCCCGACGTGCTCGCCCGCCGGGCCGCCGATGCCGGGGCTCAGCGCTGCGACGAAGGGGTCGTCGGCCGTCGGCCGGACTGCCGGCCCGCGGTCGCCACCCTCACCCGTCACAAGTCGGTCACCACCAGGGCTCACGCGAGGACATGACCACCGGCCGCGCGCTCGCGGGCGTTGTCGTCGGGGTCGTCGAACTCGACGGGCAGTTCACCGGCAGGCATGGCGTACCACTGCTGGTCGGCGCGGTCGACGTCGGCGCCGACGAGGTCGGGGCCGAGGAGGTCGGCTTGCTGGTCGGCGCGCTCGACGTCGTCGGTGCCGACGAGGTGTGGTGCGTGGTCGGGGGTGGAGGCGGCGGGGCCGGCTGGTGGTCGGTCTGCTTGGCCGGCACGTTGGCCGCCGGTGGGAACGACTCCACCGGCACACCTACGAGGTCTCGCTCCATGACCGCTGCCCAGGTGGCCGTCGGGTAGCCGGCGCCGAAGTAGCCGGCCGCACCGTTGTACGGCGGGAGCCAGTCGTTGAGCGCGTTGTCGCCGTCTCCGCGGACGTACATCACCGCCGTGGCCATCTGTGGGGTGAATCCGGCGAACCAGGACGACGAGACGTCGCCGTTGTCGTTGGTGGCGGTGCCGGTCTTCCCGGCGGCCGGGCGGTTGATCGCCTGGGCGTTGGTCCCGGTGCCGTTCAGGACCACCTGCTGCATGGCATAGCTGACGTCGCGGTCGATGTCGGGCCGGATCGCCTCGGTGGTGTGCGGCTTGTACTGGTAGAGCACCTTGCCGGTGCTGTCGGTGACCTTGTTGATGACGTGGACGTCGGCACGCTGGCCGCCATTGGCGATCGTGGCGTAGGTGTTGGCCATGTTGATCGCGCTGATCCGGGCCTTGCCCAACGTGATCAGCGCGTCCGCGTCGAGGTCGCGCGTGGAGTTGGGGATGCCCGGGTAGTGGGGGTCGGGGTCGCTGGGCGGGATCCCCATCCTGTTGCCCATCGTGAGGATCTTCTGCGGACCGTCCTTCATGCTCGCGGACATGTCGACGAACGCGGTGTTGATCGAGTCCTCCATCGCCGTCACGGACGAGACGCTCGAGCCGTAGTTGGTTCCGGTGCCCTCACCCTCGTTGTGGACCTCGAGACCGTCGGGGAAGGTGTACGGCGAGTTGCCCTCCCAGGTGCTCTTCAGCGAGTACCCGTCGGTGATCGCCGCGGCCAGCGAGACCGGCTTGAACGTCGAGCCGACCATGCCGCCGGCCTCGGCCCAGTTGATCTGCGAACGCAGGTAGTTCTGCCCGGCGAAGAAGCCGAGCAGCGCCCCCGTGCCCGGCTGGACGGTCGCCACGGCGACGTGCAGCTGGCGGTCGCTGATGTCCGGCCGGACCTGCTTGACCCCCGCGAGCGCTGCGTCCATCGCCTTCTTCGTCAGCGTCGTGTAGACCCGCAGTCCGCCACCGTCGATCTGGTCGTCGGTGAAGTCCAGGTCGTGCAGCTGCTGCCGCACCAGGGACAGCATGTGGCCCCTCTGTCCGGCGTACCTGCTGGACTCCTTGAACACCGGGAACTTCGGCAGGTGCTTCTCCGCCTTGGTGGCCTTGGCCTCCGAGATCGTGTGCATCGACCCCATCCCGCCCAGCACGTAGCGGTAGCGCGCCAGCAGCGCCTCCTTGTTGGACTTGCCGTTCGACGGGTCGTACTGCGACGGGTTGTTCAGGACGCTGGCGAGCACCGCGCTCTGCCGGAGTGAGAGCTGGTCGGCGTCGACGCCGAAGTACGCCTGGGCCGCAGCCTGGACGCCGTAGGCCCCTCGGCCGAAGTAGATCGTGTTGAGGTAGCCCTCGAGGATCTTCTGCTTGCTCAGCTGCTTCTGGAGCTTCAGCGACAGGATCGCCTCGTGCACCTTGCGGTCCAGCGACCGCTCCTGGGTCAGGTAGAGGATCTTCACGTACTGCTGCGTGATCGTGGACGCGCCCTGGGTCGCACCACCGCGCGCGTCGTTGAACGCCGCCCGGATGATGCCCTTGGGGTCGATGCCGTGGTTAGTCCAGAACGTCCGGTCCTCGGCGGCCACGACGGCGTTCTGCAGCTGCTTGGGCATGTCGCCGAGCTGGATGATCTGCCGGTTCTGCGTGGCGTACTGACCGATCGCGGTCTTGCCGTCGCCGTAGTAGACGAACGACGACTGGGTCTGGAAGTCCTTGTTCGGGTCGGGGATCGACGTCGTCTTGTAGAGGTAGACGAAGACGCCGATCAGCATGAGAGTGCCGGCCAGCGCAACGATCAGGAACCACTTCAGAATCTTCAGCGCGCGCCGCTTGGCGGGGCTCCTGCCGGGGCCGGACGGCTTCGGCTTGCGCTTGACGGCCGGGCCTTCGGCCCTGCGCTTGGCGGTCACGGATCACTCCACGTGCGTCGGGGAAACAGTGCTCAGCGACGGCGCGGGGCCCGGGCGGACCCGTGGTCGTGCCACAGCAGCCCCCGCCGTCGGGTCGAGGGTACGGGGCGGGCCCGAAGGGGGCCGAAACGACGCGAGTTTGATCCGCGATATATCGTGCTGATACGTTGGCGCGATAGAACGCAGCGACACAACGTTGCGAGGCATAACGCCCACCCCGAGTCCCGAGTCCTCAACGGGGTGGGTCGGCACGAGACAGACGGAGGGAGGCGACCATGGCACGCAAGGCGGCATCGCTCGAGCTGGCCGTGCTCGGCCTGCTCCACGAGTCTCCACTGCATGGCTACGAGCTGCGCAAGCGGCTCAACCTGCTGCTCGGCTGGGGCCGGCTGCTCTCCTACGGCTCGCTGTACCACGCTCTGAAGCGGCTGTTGCGGGCCGGTCTGATCAACGAGGTCACCGCGACGACACCGGGCGTCTCGCGTCGCCAGCGGATCGTCTACCAGATCACCGCCGCCGGCCAGCAGTACTTCGGCGAGCAGATCACCGACACCGGTCCGGCCGCGTGGGAGGACGACTCCTTCAACATGAGGTTCGCCTTCTTCTCCCGCACCGACACCGAGGTCCGGCTGCGCATTCTCGAGGGGCGCCTGTCCCGTTTGCAGGAACGGCTCGACCGCGCCCGCCACTCAGGCCGGGGTGGCAGCGGCGACGACCGCTACCTGTCCGAGCTGCGCCGCCACTCCATCGAGTCCGTCGAGCGCGAGGTCACCTGGCTGACTGACCTCATCAACGCCGAGCGTGCCACCGACCGGTCCCTCGACGGGCCGCCTGGGGCTCCCGCAACAGAGGACACCATCACGAGCGCGGCCCCTGCGGCCGACGCGACCACCTGAAACACCGCAAGGGAAGGAACAACCCCCATGGGTTCGGTACGAGTAGCAATCGTGGGCGTCGGCAACTGTGCGACGTCCCTGATCCAGGGCGTCGAGTACTACAAGGACGCCGACCCCGCGGGCAACGTCCCGGGTCTCATGCACGTCATGTTCGGTGACTACCACGTCCACGACGTCGAGTTCGTCGCCGCGTTCGACGTCGACGCAAAGAAGGTCGGCTTCGACCTTTCCGAGGCGACGCAGGCGTCGGAGAACAACACCATCCGCATCTGCGACGTACCGCCGCTGGGGGTGACCGTGCAGCGCGGCCACACCCTCGACGGCCTCGGCAAGTACTACCTCGAGACCATCGAGGAGTCCGACGCCGAGCCGGTCGACATCGTGGCGAGCCTCAAGGACGCGAAGGCCGACGTGCTCGTCTCCTACCTCCCGGTGGGTTCCGAGGAGGCCGACAAGTTCTACGCCCAGTGCGCGATCGACGCCGGCGTGGCCTTCGTCAACGCGCTCCCGGTATTCATCGCCTCCGACCCCGAGTGGGCGGCGAAGTTCGAGGCGGCCGGCGTGCCGATCGTCGGCGACGACATCAAGTCGCAGGTCGGCGCGACCATCACCCACCGTGTCATCGCCAAGCTGTTCGAGGACCGCGGTGTCGCCCTGGATCGCACCTACCAGCTCAATGTCGGCGGCAACATGGACTTCAAGAACATGCTCGAGCGCGACCGCCTGCAGTCCAAGAAGGTCTCCAAGACCCAGTCGGTGACCTCGAACCTGCACGGCTCGCTGGGCGGCAAGATCGCCGACCGCAACGTCCACATCGGCCCGTCCGACTACGTGGCGTGGCTCGACGACCGCAAGTGGGCCTACGTCCGCCTCGAGGGTCGCGCGTTCGGCGACGTCCCGCTGAACATGGAGTACAAGCTCGAGGTCTGGGACTCCCCCAACTCGGCCGGCATCATCATCGACGCGATCCGCGCCGCGAAGATCGCCATGGACCGCGGCCAGGGTGGCCCGATCATCTCGGCGTCGTCGTACCTGATGAAGAGCCCGCCGGTGCAGCTGCCCGACGACGAGGGCCGGGCCCGGGTGGAGGCCTTCATCCGCGGCGAGGAGTGACCCGCTCGCCGTACTGACGACTACTCGTTCCGAACCGGACCCCGGTCCCGCCGCTCGGCGGACCGGGGTCCGGTTCGTTCTCGGCCCGATCGGACCGTGACAGGGGGCGTCGGCACCCCTAGATTCGCCCGCATGAGCGACCCGACCGAGCCCCCGCGGCCCGAAGGATCCGACGACGCGCCGTCCCCGCCGCCCCCGAGCGGGTACGACGCACCGGCGCCACCGCCTCCGCCGCCACCATCGGGTGGCGACCCGTACGGCGGCGCCGGCGGCGCCGCGGGTGGTGGCGGGTACGGCGACGGGGGGTACGGCGCGCCTCCACCGCCCGGCCCCTACGGCCAGCCTCAGCCGGCGGGGTACAGCCCCACCGAGGCGATCGGCTACGGCTGGCGGAAGTTCACCGCCAGCCCGACGACGCTGCTGGTCCCGATGATCGTGGTCTGGGTCGTGCTCGTGGTGATCTCGGTCCTGCTCGAGATCCTCGTCTACCGGACCCTGCTGTCCACCCACGACTGCACCCGGGTCGTCGGCGGAGTGTCGGTGTCGGGGCAGTGCAGCCCGAGCTTCGTCACCCAGCTGTTCGGCGGGGCGCTGATCTCAGCGGTCATCATCGTGGTCTTCAATGTCGCGGCCGCGGGCCTCTACAAGGGCGCGACCAACGTCACCGACGGCAAGCCGTTCAGCCTGGGCCAGATGTTCGACGGGTGGGACAAGGGACAGGTCGCGCTGGCAGCCGTGTTGATCGCGGTCGCCACCGCGATCGGCTCGTTCCTGTGCTACATCCCGGGCCTGATCGTCGGGTTCCTCACGATGTTCACCATCCTGTTCGTCGTCGACAAGCAGATGGGTGCCGTCGACGCGATCAAGGCGAGCGTCAAGCTGGTCACCGACAACCTCGGCAGCACGATCGTGTTCTACCTGCTCGCCGCCGTGGTCATCGTCGTCGGCGCCTGCCTGTGCCTGGTGGGTCTCCTCGTCGCCGCACCCGTGGTGCTGGTCGGCCTGGCCTACACCTACCGCCGGCTGCAGAACGAACCGGTGGTCGCCTGACGGACCCAACCCTGGGTCCCTGTGACCAGTGACAGGTGCACACCTGCACCCCTAGATTGCCTGCCATGAGCGACCCGACTGACCCTGCCGCCTTCGGGGGCCCGGTGGACGGCACGCCGTACCGAGCGACCGAGGCGATCTCCTACGGCTGGCGGAAGTTCAAGGCCGGTCCCAGCACGCTGCTGGTCCCGATGATCGTGGTCCTCGTCGTCCTGGTGGTCGTGGGCCTGATCTTCGCGTTCGTGGCCGGAGGCGGGTTCTTCGGGACGAAGTCCTGCGAGACGGGGAACATCGGCGGCCAGGCCACCGTGGACTGCGGTCAGTCGTTCTGGCGGCAGTTGCTGGGTGCCGGGCTGGGTGCCGGGCTCATCTCGTTGGTCGCGCAGATCATGCTTGCCGGCATCTACCGCGGAGCCCTGCGGGTCATCGACGGCGAGGGATTCAGTCTGGGTGAGCTGTTCGAGGGCTACAACAAGATGCAGGTGGTCTTCGCGGCCATCTTCATCGCTCTGGCCACCGCGATCGCCACCGTCCTGTGCTACCTGCCCGGAGTCCTGATCGCCTTCTTCACGTCGTACACCCTGTTCTTCATCGTCGACCAGCAGCTCGAGGCCGCAGAGGCGATCCAGGCGAGCGTGAAAATGGTCTGGCACAACTTCGGCCACGCCCTGCTGTTCCTCATCCTGGCCGCCATCTGCGTCGCGATCGGGTTCATCGTGCTCATCGTCGGCCTGCTCGTCGCCGTGCCGGTGGTGGTGTTCGGGGCCGCCTACACCTATCGGCGCCTGGAGGGACTGCCGGTCGGCCCGTGACCGGGCAGGGCGCCTAGGAGCGCGCCGCGAGCACGAGGGGCAGCACCTCGGTCGTCCCGGCCTGACGCAGCGCTCTCGCGGCCAGCGTCAGCGTCCAGCCGGTCACGACCTGGTCGTCGACGAGCAGGACCGGCCCGGGCGGGACGTCGGCCTCGAGCCGGTACCTCCGCGTCACCGCGGCCACCCGCTGGGCGGAGTTCATCGCTCCCTGACCCGGATGGACGGTCGGGTCGGCGATCGCCCAACGGCCGATGATCGGCTTCGACAGGTGGCGAGACAGCCCGGCGGCCAGGTCGGCGGTGAGGGTGGGTCGGCCGGCGGACTCCACCACGACGATGCCCTCGACCTGTGGCCGCCAATCGTGGAGAACCTCGAGGACGGTGTGCACGAGACCCTCGGGCACGCGCTGGTCGGAGACGGGCTCGGCGAAGAGCTCGCGGAGCGCCTGGCCGTGGCCGAGGTCGGTCAGCCGGGCCACGGCCCGACCGGGCTCCGCCCCCTCGCCGATGCGCCCGCGGAGGTCGAGCCCGAGGTTGGCCAGCGCGGTCGGCCACATCACCCGCGGCTCGACGACCACGCCTGGACGGGCCAGTCGCGTGCGTGCCTCCTCGACGGCCGGCGCCGAGACGGACGTCGAGAGCTCGAGCCCGCCGCAGGTGTCGCAGCGCCCGCACCGGGTGGTCTCGGAGACGTCGGGATCGTCGAGCTGGTCGCGCAGGAACCACATGCGGCACCGGTCGGTGTCGAGGTAGTCGAGCATCGCCCGCTGCTCGCGAGCACGCGCCTCGGCCACCCGCGCGTAACGGTCTACGTCGTACGTCCACTCCTCGCCGGTCGACTCCCAGCCGCCCCGGACCCGGCGTACGGCGCCGTCGACGTCGAGTACCTTCAGCATCTGCTCGAGGCGGCTCCGGCCGAGGTCGACCAAGGTCTCCAGGGTGGCGGTGCTCGCCACTCCCTCCGCCGCGAGAACGCGCAGCGTGTGGCGCACCTGGTCCTCGCGGGGGAAGGCGAGCGAGGCGAAGTAGGCCCAGATGTCCTTGTCCTCCTGCTGCGGGAGCAGGACCACCGGGGCGCTGTCGGTGCCACGTCCGGCGCGACCGACCTGTTGGTAGTAGGCGACCGGAGACTGCGGCGCCCCGAGGTTGACCACGAACCCGAGCGTCGCGTCGAAGCCCATGCCCAGCGCGCTGGTCGCCACCAGCGCCTTGACCTGACCGGTCGCGAGCCGCTCCTCGAGCCCGAGGCGCTCGGTGGGCTCGGTCTGACCGGAGTACGCCGCGACGTCGTGGCCGCGAGCGCGGAGGTAGTCGGCCACCTGCTGCGTCGCGGCGACGGTCAGGCAGTAGACGATGCCCGACCCCGGCTGCTCGTCGAGGTGGTCGGCCAGCCAGGCCAGGCGCTGCTCGGGAGTGGTCATCCGGACGACACCGAGCCGGAGCGACTCACGGTCGAGCGAGCCGCGCAGCACGAGCGCGTCGCTGGACGCGTCGGCGGTGGCGAGCTGCTCGGCGACGTCGGCGCTGACCCGGGCGTTCGCGGTGGCGGTGGTCGCCAGCACCGGGATGCCGGCGGGCAGGTCGGCGAGGAGGGTGCGGATGCGGCGGTAGTCGGGCCGGAAGTCGTGTCCCCAGTCGGAGATGCAGTGCGCCTCGTCGACGACCAGCAGGCCGCAGGTCGCGGCCAGGCGCGGCAGCACCTCGTCGCGGAAGCCGGGGTTGTTGAGCCGCTCCGGGCTGACCAGCAGCACGTCGACCTCACCGGCGTTGACCGCGGTCTGGATCTCCTCCCACTGCTCGACGTTCGTGGAGTTGATCGTGACGGCGCGGATGCCGGCCCGCTCGGCGGCGGCGATCTGGTTGCGCATCAATGCCAGCAGCGGCGAGACGATCACGGTCGGGCCGGCGCCTTGGGCGCGCAGCAGGAGCGTGGCCACGAAGTAGACCGCCGACTTGCCCCAGCCGGTGCGCTGGACCACGAGGGCGCGACGTCGGTCGACCACGAGCGCCTCGATCGCGGCCCACTGGTCGTCGCGCAGGACGGCGTCCTCGCGCCCGACCAGGGCGCGCAGATGTCGCTCGGCGTCGGCCCGCACGTCGGTCGTGGTGGTCATGTGTCCTGTCTAGCAGCGACCGCCGACCCGGCGGGCGGGCCCTCCACAGGTCGGCGCGGGCTCAGCATCCAGGCTCAAGCCCGGTACTCCTCGGGCAGCTCGATCCCGAACCGCTCACACAGCAGGGGTACGTCGTGCCGGTCCACGGGTCGCAGCGGATAGCCGGAGTGCCACCGGATCGACCACGTGGCGTCCTCGCACCGCACCGGCGCACGGGAGATGGCGCCGTGCCCTCCCAGCGCCTCGGCGGGAACGCGCTCGCCGCCCACGACGCTGCCGTAGTGCCACGACCCGTCGTCGACCCACTCGTAGAGGTGCAGGTCGATCCGCAGCTCAGCGCCGTCATGGAGCACGAAGTTCCACGGCCGGTCCCCGGGCCACGGGAACAACCGGTCGACTCCGACTTCCGCGAGTGCCACGAAGAGCGGCTCGACCTCCGCGGCCGAAACCCAGAGGTCGAGGTCCGAATGCTCCCGCGTCTGCTCCCCGAGCAGCGCATCGACGGCCCAGCCACCTCCGACGCACGCATCGACCCCGTGCTCGCTCAGCGCGCCCAGCAGCCGCACGGCGGAGTCCGCGGTCATGACGTGCCGCGGTCCGGATCTCGACCTCCCGGGCGTCGTCACTCGCGGTCGGCCCACCAGGCGATCAGCGCTGCCTTGGCGTCGTCGTACGCGTGCGGGCCCTCGTCGAGGCGGAGCTCCAGCAGGAAGCGGTACGCCGCGCCGACGTCGCGGCCCTGCGGGATGTCGAGGATCTCCATGATCTGCGTGCCGTCGAGGTCGGGCCGGATCGAGGCCAGCTCCTCCTCGGCCGACAACCGCGCGATCCGCGCCTCGAGCTCGTCGTAGGTACGCCGCAGCCGCTCGGCCTTGCGCTCGTTGCGAGTGGTGCAGTCGGCACGGGTCAGCACGTGCAGCCGCTCGAGCTGGTCCCCGGCGTCGCGGACGTAGCGCCGCACGGCCGAGTCGGTCCACTGCCCGTCGCCGTACCCGTGGAAGCGCAGGTGCAGCTCGACCAGCTTCGAGACCGCATCGGTGGTCTCGCCGGAGAACTTCAAAGCCTGCATCCGCGTGCGGGTGAGCTTCGCACCGACGACGTCGTGGTGGTGGAAGGTCACCGACCCGTCCGCCAGGAAACGGCGCGTGCGCGGCTTGCCCACATCGTGCATCAGCGCGGCGAAGCGCGAGACGAAGTCCGGTCCTCCGAGGCGGTCCTCGAGGTCGATCGACTGCTCGAGCACCGTGAGCGTGTGCTGGTAGACGTCCTTGTGCCGATGGTGCTCGTCCTTCTCCAGGATCAGGGCGGGCAGCTCAGGCAGCACGAGCGCGGCCAGCCCGGTGTCGACCAGCAGCGTCAGCCCGAGCCGTGGGTACGCCGCAAGCACGAGCTTCACCAGCTCCTCGCGGACCCGCTCCGCCGAGATGATCTCGATCCGGCCGGCCATCTCGGTCATCGCCCCGACCACCGCCGGGTCGACCTCGAAGCCGAGCTGGGCGGCGAACCGGGCGGCCCGCATCATCCGCAGCGGGTCGTCGGAGAAGGAGTCCTCGGGTCGCCCCGGCGTCCGCAGCACGCCATGCGCGAGGTCGACCACGCCGCCGTACGGGTCGACGAACTCGCGGGACGGCACCCGTACCGCCATCGCGTTCACGGTGAAGTCGCGACGGCCGAGGTCACCGTCGAGGCTGTCGCCGAAGTCGACCGACGGCTTGCGTGAGGCCGCGTCGTACTCCTCCGAGCGGTACGTCGTGATCTCGACCTGGAACGGTCCCTTGCGACTCCCGATCGTGCCGAACGCCCGCCCGATGTCCCAGGTGGCGTCGGCCCAACCCGCGAGCAGGAGCTCGATCTGCTCCGGGCGTGCGGACGTCGTGAAGTCGAGGTCGTTGTGGCGGCGGCCGAGCATCGCATCGCGGACCGGGCCGCCGACCAGGGCCAGCTCGTGCCCGGCCTTGTCGAAGAGTCCGCCCAGCTCGTCGAGGACCGGTCCGATCCGGTCGAGCTCCGCGGCGACGCTGCGTTGGGCGTCGGCGAGACGAACGCTCCCCCGCGGTCGGCGATCGTCTGCTTCGGACACGGAGGCACAGCGTAGTGGGGTGCGCGGGGGCCCGGGGCATGCGGACGCGCACCACTAGCATCGGGGCGTGCTCCGCCCGTCCTCGCTGCCGCATGCCCTGGCAGTGGTGGCGGCAGTGGTGGCGGCGGTGGTGGTCTCCACGGTCCTGGCGGTGCTCGGCGCAGGCCTCGTCGGGCCGACGCCGAGCGCTCGAGGCGCGTCCGCGCCCACCGATCCGGAGCAACCGCTGGTACCCCGGATCAGGTCGATCAGCCCGGACTACGTGCCCGACACAGGGCCGATCATCATCCGCGGAACCCTCACCAACGTGTCGCGCCAGACCTGGACCGCGATCAACGTGCATGGCTTCATGGGCTCGACACCGCTCACCACGACCGCCGAGCTGAACGACGCAGCGAGCACCCCGCTCAACGCCGACGTCGGCCACCGGATCACCGTGCCCGGCACCTTCGACAGCATCGCCTCGCTCGCCCCGGGCCAGAGCACCACCTTCAAGGTCAAGCTGCCGCAGTCCACGCTGCCGGTGTCGTCACCGGGCGTCTACTGGTTCGGCGTCCACGTGCTCGGCGACAACGGCACGGGCGGCACACGGGTGGCGGTCGGGCGCGATCGGACCTTCCTTCCCTACGTGCCGCAGTCCGCGCTCGCCAACGCCGAGCACGAGGACGCGGCGCTCGTCGTCCCGGTCCGTGCGGGCGTCGCCCGCGGACCGGACGGCGCCGTCGTCGACCCCGGGCTCTGGGCGCAGAGCCTCCGGTCCGGACCACTTCACAACGCCGTCGCGATCGGGAAGGCGGCGAGCGAACGGCCGCTGACGTGGCTGGTCGACCCGGCCGTGCCCGACGTCGTACGTCGTCTGGCGGAGGGCAACCCGGCCCGGACACTCACCGCTCCCGAGCAGCCCGGCCAGGGCAACGAGTCGCCGAGCGCGTCCCCGACCGCCTCGAGCTCGGCCAGCTCGTCCGGCGCCGCGGAGACGGTCCCGACCCCCGCGACCGCCCGCGCGGCCAAGCGCTGGCTCCAGCGGTTCCACGCGCTGCTCGGCGCCGACACCGGCGAGATCCTGGGTCTTCCCTACGGCGACCTCGCCGTCGACAGCGCAGCCGCGTACGACGTGCCACTGCTGCGGGCCGGGTTCAAGCGCACGGGCCACTCCCTCCGCCCGTGGGGGCTGCCGTTGAGCACCGTCGACGCCCCGCCCGACGGCCGCACTACCGGCGACACGATCTCCCGTCTTCCGCACGACACGACCGTGCTGCTGCCGGACACGGGGGTCCAGGACCAGACGCACGTGATCAACCGGGTGAACGGGCACCGGGTGATCCTGGCCTCGCCGTCGGCCGCGCAAGGCGGGCCCGGTCCGGTGGACCCGCAGAGCTCGCTGGCGTTGCGTCAGCGGATCCTGTCCGAGGCCGCCCTCCGGGTCCTCGACGACCAGCAGCCACTCGTGGTGGAGCTGCCGACGGACACGCGGCGGCCGCTGGGTCCCGGCTTCTTCTCCGGGCTCGACGTCCCGTGGCTTCGGCTGACCACACTCGACGGCGCCACCGCGGGGACCCCGACCCCGCTCGACGCCACCCGCCTGCTGGAGCCTCCGTCCGACACCCCGCAGTTCGACCCGGACCTCTATCTGACGGCGCAGGACATCCTGGAGAACGGCAGCAAGCTCGAGTCGGTGCTGGCCGAGAACGGCGCGCTGGCCAAGGAGCTGTTCGACGAGGTCACCGGCAACGCGTCGTACTCCGCTGAGCGCGAGCCGCTGCTGGCGCTGTACCGGATGCAGGGCATCGACCACTGGGTCGGCGCGAACCTCGACGCCATCGACCTGGCCGCGCCGGAGTCGGTCACCCTGGCCGGTACGTCGGGCCGCTTCTCGGCGATCGTCAGCAACGAGCTCGACGTTCCGGTGACGGTCACGGTCCGGGCCGTCTCCGACCCGCAGCTGACGATCACCGGTGGCGAGGTCGTTCCGCTGGCGCCCCACGGCCGCACCACGGTGCTGCTCAACGCGACGACCCACCAGCGCGGCGTCCACACCGTGAGGCTCGAGCTCACCACGCCCGACGGTCGCCCGATCGGCGCGGCCGACCCGTTCCCCATGCGGGCCGAGCAGGTGAGCCGGCTGATCTGGGTGATCATCGGAGCCGGAGTCGCGCTCCTGTTCGCCACGATCATCGTCCGGCTCGTCCGACGCGTCGTCCGGGCCCGATCGGGTGGACCCTCCGCGTGAGCGACTCCGAAGAGACCCGCGGCATCCTCGCCTCGTCCGCGGTGATGGCCTCGGGCACGGTCGTCTCGCGGGCGAGCGGCTACGTCCGCAACGTCCTCCTCGCGGCCGCCATCGGCAACGAGCTGCACGCCGATCTGTTCAACATCGGCAACACGATCCCGAACATGCTCTTCATCCTCCTGGCGGGCGGTGTGTTCAACGCGGTGCTCGTTCCCCAGCTGGTGCGGGCGCAGAAGAACGACACGGACCGCGGCGAGGCCTACACCAACCGGGTGATCACGCTCGCCATCCTCTTCCTCGGAGTCGTGACGGTGATCCTGGTGATCGCCGCTCCGCTGCTGATGAGGCTCTACCTCAACGACTCGTACAACGACCCGGCGCTGGCCGCACAGCGCGACTCGGCGATCACGTTCGCCCGCTACTGCCTGCCACAGGTCTTCTTCTACGGGATGTTCGTGCTGCTCGGCCAGGTGCTCAATGCCCGTGGGCGCTTCGGGCCGATGATGTGGGCGCCGATCGCCAACAACGTCATCGGCATCCTGGTGCTGGTGCTCTACCTGTTCTGGTTCGGGGCGCTCGACGCCGGCGCCGGCTGTACGGCGTTCACCCCGGCGCAGGAGCTGGTCCTCGGCGGGGGGGCGACCCTCGGCATCGTCGCCCAGGTAGTGATCCTGCTGCCCATCCTGCGCGCTTCCGGCGTCCGCTTCCGGCCGCGCTACGACTTCCGCAGCACCGGTCTCGGGCACACCCTGCGCCTCGGCATCTGGACCGTGCTCTTCGTCATCGTCAACCAGGTCGCCTACACCGTGGTCGTCCGGCTGGCCTCCGGCGGCACCGCCCGCTCGGTCTGCGAGCACGTCGGACGCCACCACCAGGAGGCGGCGTCGGATGCCACCGGCTACACCGTGTACGCCGCGGCGTTCCTGTTCGTGATGGTCCCCCACGCGATCATCACCGTCTCATTGGCCACCGCGATCCTCCCCCGCCTCTCGGCGAAGGCCGACGACGGCGACCTGCCCGGCTTGGCGGGCACCCTCGCCGGCACCCTGCGCACCGCCCTCGCGGTCGTCATCCCGTTCGCCTTCGCCCTCCCCCTCCTCGCGTACGACGCCTCGAAGGTGCTGTTCGGGTACGGCGCGACCGCGTCCACGTTCGACCACTACGTGCCCTCGATGATCCTGTTCGGGCCGGGCATCGTGTTCTTCACCGTGCACTACCTGATGCTGCGGGGCTTCTACGCGCTCGAGCTGAACCGCACGGTGTTCTTCATCCAGTGCGCGATCGGTGCCACGAACGTCGTCGTCGCGATCCTGCTGGTGAACGAGGCGACCGCCGCCCAGACGTCACCGGCCCTGGTGATCGCCTACGGCGCGTCGTACCTGCTGGGCTCCACGGTCTCCTACGTGATGCTCCGCGGACGACTCGGTGGGCTCCAGACGCCCGCCCTGGTGCGGTTCCTGGCCCGGATCCTGATCGCCGCCGGGGTCTCGACCGCGTTGGCGGGGGCCGTCGGGCGGGTGCTGCCCGGCCACACCGACGACCTCTCCCATGCCCTGGCGGCCGTCCGGGTGGTGGTCCTGGGCGGGATCGACCTCGGCCTGTTCGTCGTCCTGGCCCGGCTGATGCGGATCACCGAGGTCACGAGTGTCCTCGAGACTGTGATGCGCCGGATTCCGGGGGCTCGTGCCTCCTAACATGGGGGAGCGAGCGACGCGAGGGGGATTGGTGCAAGGGCACACCCGGCCCGGCGACGTGCTCGCCGACCGATACCGACTGACCGACCTGCTCACCGAGAGCGAGGGTGGGCGGTTCTGGCGCGCCTTCGACTCGGTGCTCCAGCGCGACGTCGCGGTCCACATCATCGCCTGCGACGACGAGAGGGCTCCAATGCTCCGCGCGGCGGCCCGCACCTCGGCCACCGTGCTCGACCGCCGGATGCTCCGGGTGCTGGACATCGACGAGGCGGACGAGCGCTGCTTCGTGGTCAACGAGTGGGGCTCGGGCACCAGCCTCGACATCCTGCTCGCCGACGTCGGCCCGCTCTCCCCCACGGTGGCGGCGTGGATCATCGCGGAGGTCGCCGACACGCTCGCCCTCGCCCACGACGCCCAGGTCGCCCACGGGCGCCTGGTGCCCGAGAACGTCCTGATCGACACCGACGGCGCGGTCAGGCTGATCGGCTTCGCCGTCGACGCCGCCCTGCACGGCCTGCCGGCCGGCCGCATCTCCACCGACATCGCCGACCTGGTCGGGCTCCTGTACGCCGCGATGACCGGGAAGTGGGCCGGGGTCAGCCGGTCGGCGGTGCACCCTGCCCCGTCATCCCACGGCCACGTGCTGCGACCTCGCCAGGTGCGCGCGGGCATCCCCCGCACCCTCGACTCCCTGTGCGACCACGTGCTCAACCACGGCGGCGAGACCGAGGTCACCGCGGCGATGCTCGCCGACTCGCTGAGCGACTTCCTCGGCCCGTCCGCGGCGGCTGCCGAGGCCTGGCTCGCCCGCATCGAGCACGCCAAGCGTGGCGAAGGGACCGTCGTCCTGCCGCCGCTGCCCGATCCGCCTCCGCGGGAGGCCGAGCCTCCGGCCGCCGAGACGGGCGGGGCCCACCAGGGCGAGGTCAGCGACGTACCGGACGGCGCCGAGGCGGCCGATGAGGCGGCGACCGAGGACGCCCTGGCCACCCAGGCCGGGATGCCGATCTTCCACGAGGACACCGACGAGGTGGAGTGGCTACGCCACCACACCGAGAAGCCGGCACCGCCTCCGGCCTTCGACCCGCCGCCCGAGCGCCCGCTCTTCGCTCCCGACCCCGAGGACGGCGAGCCGGTACGCCGACCCCGGTCCGCGCCGGTCACCCACGGCGCCGGCGGTGGTGGGTTCTGGCCGTGGGAGAGCACCGGCACCGGCGTGGGCACCGGCAGCGGCGTCCTCCCGGCGTACGTCGACGAGGACGAGGAGGACGGCCGGCCCGCGCCCGGCACCAGCATGCTGCGTCTCGCGGGCATCATCGCGGCCTGCCTGCTGGTCCTGGTGGCCTGCGTGATCGCCTTCAACCTCGGCCGCGGCAAGACCCCGCTGGGCACCACCAAGGAGGACACCACCCAGGGGCCGAGCAAGTCGCCCAGCTCCTCGGGAACTCCCTCGGCCACGTCCATCACCGGCGTCACGGCGCGCGACTTCGACCCACAGAGCGGCAACGGCGAGAACCCCCAGGAGGCCGCGCTCGCCGTCGACGGTGACGCCGGCACCGCGTGGACGACGCTGCGCTACATCCAGCAGTTCGGCCCGGCCGGGCTCAAGACCGGGGTGGGGCTCGTCCTCGACCTCGGGGCGAGCCACGATGTGAGCGAGGTCGACCTGACCACCGTGGGCTCGCCCACCTCCGTCAGCATCTACGTCTCGCCCACCAACCCGGCCAACCTCGACGGGCTCAAGGTCTCGGGCAGCATCGTCGTCACCGGTACCAAGGGCACCGTCTCGTTCGACCAGCCGGTCACCGGTCGCTACGTCGTGGTCTGGCTGACCAAGCTCCCGGCGGTGCCCGGCGGAGGCTTCCAGGGCGGTATCGCCGAAGCGGTGGTCAAGGGTGAATGACGAGGAGCCCACCGACGCCGAGCTGCTCGCCGCCCACGTCGCCGGCGACCCCGACGCCTTCGCACGCCTGTTCACCCGCCACCGCGACCGCCTGTGGGCGGTCGCGCTGCGCACCATGGGGAACCCGCACGACGCCGCCGACGGCCTGCAGGACGGGCTGATCTCGGCGTACCGCCGCGCGGAGAGCTTCCGCGGCGACGCGGCCGTCACCACGTGGCTGCACCGGGTAGTGGTCAACGCCTGCCTCGACCGGATCCGGGCCGCGAAGGTACGCCGTACCGAGGCCCTGCCCGACGACCTCGACGAGCCCGGCGGCCGGGGCTCGGTGCGCACGGCCACCGGCGACCGCGAGGACCCCGAGCAGGCCGCCATCGCCGATGACCGCCGTCGCGCCCTGCTCGCTGCACTCGCGACCCTGCCCGCCGAGCAGCGGGCCGCGCTGGTCCTGGTCGACATGGAGGGGTACGCCGTCGCCGAGGTGGCGGTGATGCTGGACTGCGCGGAGGGCACCGTGAAGTCTCGCTGCGCGCGCGGGCGCGAACGCCTGGCGAGGTTGCTCCGTGATCGGTTGGCCGCGACCGGACCGCCAGGTGACCCGGCTCACCCGGAACCGGACGCCGCCGCCACCCGTCCGATCCCTGTTCCCCCGAAACCCACCCCGACATCCAGCAACGCCGGCGAAGGAGGTGCCCCGTGACCGATCGTCCCGACTCTCCCGAGTCCGAGGACTCGGCCGAGATCGCGGAGGTACGCCGCCTGCTCGCCGACGCCAGGCACGTCGACCCGATGCCGGACGACGTCGCGACCCGGATGGACGCCGTCCTGGCAGGTCTTCGCGACACCGCGGACGCGGCGCCCGCCGCGAGACCGCACCCGCCCGCCGCCGAGGTGATCCCGATCGCCGCCGACCGCCGGCGTAGGGCCGCCGGGCTGCTGGTCGCCGCCGCGGCCATCGTCGTGGGCGGCGTGGTGATCGCCCCGCACGTGCATGTGGGCTCGAGCGGCTCCTCGGCCGCCACCGCGGCGGAGGACAACTCCGGGGCCTCCAGCGAGTTCGGTGACACCGGCAACTCCAACAAGCAAGCCCTCACGCCCCAGGCCATCCAGGGAGGCAAGGCTCACCTGCGGAACGGTCGGCTGGTCGTCCGACCCCAGCACTTCTCCGCCGACGCACTCGCCGGGCGCCGCCTCCTCAACGAGACGAGCACCAACATGGCCACCGGTGGCACCTCCTGCCTCGCTGTCCCCCAGAGTGCGTCCACGGTGCCTGCGGAGTACCAGCTGGCGCCAGCAGCGCTGGTGTACCGGCACGTGGAGGGCAGCTCCCAGGTCGTCGACCTGTACATCTGCGGCAACCCACGACCCGTGCGCTCGACCACGCTCCCCGCGCCGTGAGCGAGCGGGCTGACCAGGGAATCCGGCTCGCCTACGATGCGTTCTACATCTTGGTCGTGACGTCCCGCCGGTGGCCCGACCAGACCCTGACCGGCAGCTGGGAGCAGTTCATCCATGACGCAGTCCACGCAGGACGTCCGCAACGTCATCATCGTCGGGTCCGGCCCGGCCGGTTACACCGCTGCGGTGTACGCCGCGCGTGCGTCGTTGCACCCCCTGGTCTTCGAGGGCTCGGTGACCGCCGGCGGCGCCCTGATGAACACCACCGAGGTCGAGAACTTCCCGGGCTTCCGCGACGGGATCATGGGCCCGGCGCTGATGGACGAGATGCGCGCCCAGGCCGAGCGGTTCGGCGCGGAGCTGGTCTCCGACGACATCGTGTCGATGGATCTCACCGGCGAGATCAAGACCGTCAGCACCGCCACCGACACCTACTCCGCCCAGGCCGTGATCCTGGCTACGGGCTCGGCGTACCGCAAGCTGGGGCTGCCGCGCGAGGAGGAGCTCTCCGGCCGCGGCGTCTCGTGGTGTGCCACGTGTGACGGATTCTTCTTCCGCGACCAGCACATCGCCGTCGTCGGCGGGGGCGACTCGGCCGTGGAGGAGGCGACGTTCCTGACCCGCTTCGGCAGCAAGGTCACGATGATCCACCGCCGTGGCGAGCTGCGGGCCTCGAAGATCATGCAGGAGCGGGCGTTCGCGGACCCGAAGCTGGAGATCATCTGGGATTCCGAGGTCGCCGCGATCCACGGCAACGAGAAGCTGGAGTCGATCACCCTGCGCAGCACCGTCGACGGCACCAAGAGCGAGCTCCCGGTCACCGGGCTGTTCATCGCGATCGGCCACGACCCGCGCTCGGAGCTGCTGGAGGGCCAGGTCGACCTCGACGACGGGTACGTCGTGGTCAACCACCCCGCCACGGCGACCAACCTGGCCGGGGTCTTCGCCTGCGGCGACCTGGTCGACCACCACTACCGCCAGGCGGTCACCGCCGCCGGCACCGGCTGCGCCGCGGCTCTGGACGCCGAGCGGTACCTCGCCGACCTCGACCAGGCGACCGCTGGCCAGCCCACGACCGAGCCGGTCACCGCCTCGGTCTGAGTGATCGGCCAACCACCAGCCGCGCCTCCGCCGGGGGAACAACGGTCGGCGGCATGATGTTGTACGAGTTGACACCCCCGACGAGGGGTGCCGACCACATCTAGATGGAAGGAACTCCCGTGGCGAACCTGCCTGCCGTCACCGACGCCGACTTCGAGACGACGGTGCTGAAGTCCGACAAACCGGTCCTGGTCGACTTCTGGGCCGAGTGGTGCGGTCCGTGTCGTCAGGTGTCCCCGATCCTCGACGAGCTCGCGAACGAGCACGGCGACAAGATCACGTTCGTGAAGATGAACGTCGACGAGAACCCCGTCGTCCCCTCGTCCTACCGCGTGAACGGCATCCCGACCATCAACGTCTACCAGGGCGGTGAGGTCGTGAAGTCGATCGTGGGGGCCCGCCCCAAGGCCGCCCTGCTGCGCGAGCTCGAGGAGTTCATCGCCTGATCGGCGAGCCAGACTGATCCGTACGACGGGCGGGCGAGCAGAGATGCTCGCCCGCCCTTCGCCGTCTCCGGGCTCGGCCGATGACCGGGGTTCCTGGCCCTTCCTGATGCTCCCTGGCCGTGGCACCGCCGGAACCGTCGGATTCACCGCTTCAGCGGTGACACCGACGGCGATCCTCACCCCCGCGTCGTCGTACGCGGATGGTCGGCCGTGGTCTTGGGCGCCGGGCGCACGGCCCCGAGCAATCGCTCCAGCGCCCCCTCCAGCTCCTCGCGCCACGTCACAGTCGTGCGGAGGTCCATCCGCATCCGCGGGGTGGTCGCGTGCGCTCGCTGGGTCTTGAACCCCACGCTGGTCAGGAAGTCCACGGGGTTGACGCAGCTGCGCGCTCCCGGCCGACCCGGCCCGCGGGTGTCGCCGAAGGCCTCGACCGCACCGATCCCACCGCGCTCGATCAGGTCGCGGGCCATTCCCTGCACGAGCATCCGCCCCAGCCCTCCGCCGCGGGCGTCGGGCTCGACGTACACGGCGGACAGGAGGACGGAGTCGGAGGAGACCGGAGCGGTCGGGAAGGCGCCGGCACCGGGGAGGTACGCCGGCGGCGCGTAGAGCGCGTAGCCCACAGCGCGGTCGTCCACGAGCACCACGCGGCCGCACGAGCCCCAGTCGCGCAGGACCGCCGACATCCAGGCCTCCTTCTCGGCGGCCGGCTCGTCCACGCGGCCGCGGCGTACCGGGTCGAGCTCCCAGAAGACGCACTCGCGGCAGGGCGCATCGAGCTCGGCCAGGTGGTCCAGCGTCATCCTGACGACCTTGCGCGACATGGGCTCCTCCCGGACACGTGTCGAGTGCACGGCTGCGGACACCATCGTAGGCGCGTGGCGGTGGCTGGGAGGATGGATGCGTGCGTCGGATCCGCCAGAGCCAGAAGCTGCAGCATGTGCGGTACGACGTCCGTGGACCGATCCTGGTCGAGGCTCAGCGCCTGGAGGCCGAGGGCCATCGGATCCTGAAGCTGAACATCGGCAACCCCGCGCCGTTCGGGTTCGAGGCGCCGGACGCGATCGTCGCCGACGTCGTGCACCACCTGCCCGAGGCCCAGGGGTACAGCGACAGCCAGGGCATCTACCCCGCCCGTACGGCGGTCGCCCACTACTACCAGGAGCGCGGCCTGCGCGACGTCACGGTCGACGACGTCTTCATCGGCAACGGCGTCTCGGAGCTGATCTCGATGGTGCTCCAGGCATTCGTCGACGACGGGAACGAGATCTTGGTGCCGGCTCCCGACTACCCGCTGTGGACCGGCGCGGTCACGCTGTCCGGCGGCACCCCGGTGCACTACCGGTGCGACGAGAGCAACGGCTGGGACCCCGACCTGGCCGATATCGAGTCGAAGATCACCGAGCACACGCACGCCATCGTCATCATCAACCCCAACAACCCCACGGGCGCCGTCTACAGCGCGGACACGGTCCGGGGCCTGGTCGACATCGCCCGCCGCCACGACCTGGTCGTGATGGCAGACGAGATCTACGAGAAGGTCCTGTACGACGACGCGGTGCATCACCACGCCGCGTCGTACGCCGGTGACGACGTGCTGTGCCTGACCTTCAGCGGCCTCTCCAAGGCCTACCGCGTCTGCGGCTACCGGGCCGGCTGGGTGATGATCTCCGGCCCCCTGGAGCTGGCGACCGACTTCCTCGAGGGCCTCACCCTGATCGCGAACATGCGGATGTGCGCCAACGTGCCCGCCCAGCACGCGATCCAGACCGCTCTCGGGGGTTACCAGTCGATCCACGACCTGATCGTGCCCGGCGGCCGCTTCCACGAGCAGACGATGCTGGCCGACCGCCTGCTCAACGAGATCCCGGGCGTCACCTCCGTGCGCCCGCGGGGCGCCCTGTACTGCTTTCCGCGACTCGACCCCCAGGTCTACCCGATCGACGACGACGAGTCGTTCGTACTCGACCTGCTCCGCGCCAAGCGGATCCTGGTCACCCACGGCACCGGGTTCAACTGGTTCGACCCCGACCACTTCCGGCTCGTGACGTTGCCCGACGTCGACGTGCTGGCCGAGGCGATCGGCCGGATCGCCGACTTCCTCGCGACCCGACGCGCAGGAGCCTGACGTGGCCGAGCTCGTGTACTCCTCGATCATCCGGATCGCGAAGCTCGGCTTCGCGGCACTCGGTCAGCGCATCGACATCTGCGGGCTCGAGCACCTGCCGCTCACCGGGGGCGCGCTGCTCGCGGTCAACCACGTCGGGTACGTCGACTTCATCTACGGCGGCGTCGCCCCGGACCGGCTCGGACGACGGGTGCGCTTCATGGCCAAGCGCGAGCTGTTCGACCATCGGGTCAGCGGCCCGGTGATGCGGGCCTGTGGCCACATCGAGGTCGACCGGGCCGACGGGGAGTCGTCCCTGGCCGTGGCCGAGCGCCTCTTGGCCGACGGCGAGCTGGTCGGGATCTTCCCTGAAGCCACGATCTCGAGGGCCATGGAGATCAAGGAGCTGAAGACCGGAGCCGTCCGGATCGCGGCGTCCGCCGGCGTCCCTCTGGTGCCGCTCGTGCTCTGGGGCACCCAGCGACTGATGACCAAGGACCACGACCGGGACCTCTCGCGGGGCACCGCGATCTCGATCCGCGTCGGTGCGCCGATGGTCCCCGATGGGGCCGACCCGATCGCCCGGACGGCTGAGCTCAAGCTCGCGCTGCAAGGCCTCCTGGATGACGCGATCCGCTCCTATCCCCAGCACGAGGACGGTGCCTGGTGGCTCCCCGCGTCGTACGGCGGGTCGGCGCCGACCCTCGAGGAGGCGGCCCGACTGGACGCAGACGAGCGCCTGCGCCGGGCCGAACGACGAGCCACGCAGGCGCGCTGACCTGCGTAAACGTGTCCTTCTCGATCAGTCGACACGTCGATTTGTCGACATATCGCTAGATCGATCAACCGGTTAGATCGGGCGGTCGGTCCGGTTGCGCGGGTCCATGATGTCGACGATCCGGCGCAGGTCGTCGAGCGACGCGAACTCGACGGTGATCCTCCCCTTGCGCTGGCCGAGGTCGACCTTGACCCGGGTCTCGAGCCGGTCGGACAGCCGGTCCGCGAGGTCCTGGAGGCCGGGTGCGGTGGGCTTGCGACGGCGTACCTGCGTGTCCTTGCTGGCGGTCTCGCCGACCGCGACGATCTCCTCCAGACCACGCACGCTGATGCCCTCGGAGACGACGCGAGCCGCGAGGCGGTCCTGGAGATCGGGGTCCTCGACCGCCAGCAGCGACCGGGCGTGGCCGGCCGAGATGACGCCGGCGGCGACCCGGCGCTGGACGGCCGGAGACAGCTTGAGCAGCCGGATCGTGTTGCTGATCTGCGGACGCGATCGGCCGATCCGCGAGGCCAGCTCGTCGTGGGTGCAGGAGAAGTCCTCGAGCAGCTGCTGGTAGGCGGCCGCTTCCTCCAGCGGGTTCAGCTGCGACCGGTGGAGATTCTCCAGGAGGGCGTCGCGCAGCATGTCGACGTCGTCGGTCTGGCGGACGATCGCGGGGATCGTGTCGAGGCCCGCCTCTTGCGCCGCCCGCCATCGACGCTCCCCCATCACCAGCTCGTACGACGTGTCGCCGGTGCGCCGGACCACCACCGGCTGCAGCAGGCCGACCTCGTTGATCGAGTGGACCAGCTCGGCCATCGCCTCCTCCTCGAAGACCTGGCGCGGCTGCACCTGGTTCGGGGAGACCTCGGAGATCGCAAGCTCGGCGAAGTAGGCGCCTGCCGGGACGGGTGGGAGCTCGGTGTCGGTGGCCGCCCCGGCCCGGGCGGGCTCCTCCGTGTGCGCCGGCCCGGTCGGGATCAGCGAGCCCAGACCACGGCCCAGGCCTCGGCGCTGCCGGTCCTGTGTCATCGGGGTGCCCCCTTCCGGGCGATCTCGCGAGCCGCCTCGAGGTAGGAGAGCGCGCCCGGTGACGCGGGATCGTAGGTCATCACCGTCTGGCCGTACGACGGCGCCTCCGAGACCCGCACCGACCGCGGGATCGCCGTCTTCAGCACCTCGTCGCCGAAGTGCTCGCGCACCTCCTGCGCCACACCCGCGGCCAGCCGGGTGCGCCCGTCGTACATCGTGACGATGATGGTGGAGACGACCAGGCGTGGGTTGAGATGCGCCTTGACCATCTCGACGGTCTCGAGCAGCTGCCCGAGGCCTTCCAGCGCGTAGTACTCCGCCTGGATCGGGATCAGCATCTCGTCGCCGGCGACCAGTGCGTTGAGCGTCAACAGGCCCAGCGACGGCGGGCAGTCGACGAACACGTAGTCGTAGCGGTCCTCCCCGACGTCCTCGGCGGAGCCGACGCGCGGGTGGCCGATCACCGCCTTGCGCAACCGGTTCTCGCGGGCGACGAGGCTGACCAGCTCGATCTCGGCGCCGGCCAGGTCGATCGTCGCCGGGACGACCTCGAGCCGCGGGAGGTCCGGCACCGGGGAGACCAGGCCGGCCAGCTCGTCCCCGTCGACCAGTGCGTCGTACGCCGAGGGCACGCCGCGTTGGTGCTCGACGCCGAGCGCCGTCGACGCGTTGCCTTGCGGGTCCAGGTCGATCACCAGCACCCGCTGCCCGAGCTGGGCCAGTGCGGCCGCGACGTTCACGGTGGTCGTGGTCTTGCCGACCCCACCCTTCTGGTTGGCGACCACGACGATCCTGGTCGCCTCCGGGCGCGGCATCGGTGGCCGGTTGGCGGCCTCCTGCCGGGCTCGCACCGTGTCCTCCGCCATCCGTGCCAGCGGGGTGTTGCCGTCGTCCAACCGGGCCGCCACCCTGGCGAAGTCGCCCGCTGTCCGAATCACTCGGGCCCGGGCGACCGCGCTGTCGGCCTTGGGTATGGGGTCCGGCGGGGCCTCCTCGTGGACCTCCGAGTACGCCGAACCGATGGCGTCCCCGGTGGTTTCACGTGAAACGACGATGCCCTCGCCGCCGATCGGGCTAGTCACCGTGGACTGTGGAAAACTGGGGTCTTCCTGTGGATGCGCACGCTCAGCGGGCCACCCCAGCCCGGTGGAAAACTTTGAATCCCGATTCACCTCTGGCCCCTCATCCGGCCATCCGAGGTCGGTTCCGGCCTCGCTCACCGCCCCCGCGGTCGGGTCCTGAGTCACGCGTGTTCCCTTCGCTCCCGGCGAGCGCTCGCCGCTCGTCAACCTATCGCCGTCCCGGGCTGCCGTACCACCCGTACCACCGTGGTCACCGAGGACCCCGGGACCGATGACGTCACCACCTCGGCGCGGGCTCGCCAACGCCGGAGCTCTGGGGCGGCCGCCACGATCTCGTCCTGTGCCGACGACCCTTTCATGGCCAGCAGCTCCCCGTGCTCGGCGACCAGGGGCAGGCACCAGGCCAGCAGCTTCGGCAGGGCCGCCAGGGCGCGCGCGGTGACGACATCGAAGCGCCCGCTCTCAGGCCAGCGCTCGGCCCGGGCACGGACGACCTCGACGTTCGGCAGCTGCAGCGCGGCACGGACCTCGTCCAGGAAGCCCACCCGTCGTGCCATCGGCTCGACCAGGGTCACCGTCAGGTCCGGCCGTGCGATCGCGAGCACCACTCCGGGCAGGCCGGCCCCCGAGCCGAGATCGGCGACCGTCGCGCCGTCCGGAATGAGGGGAGCGAGCAGACCGCAGTTGAGCAGGTGTCGGTCCCACAGACGCGGCACCTCCCGCGGTCCGATCAGGCCGCGGGTGACGCCCTCGGTGGCCAGCAGACCGGCGTAGCGCTCGAGCAGGGCCAGCCGACCGGGTGCGAAGACCTGCGCGGCGACCGCCGGATCCGGGGCCGGGACCGTTTCACGTGAAACATCGGCCATCAGGCAGGCAGGACCACCACGTATCGCCGAGGCTCCACGCCCTCGGACTCCGAGGACAGGCCGGCGGCGGCCACGGCGTCGTGCACGACCTTGCGTTCGAACGGCGTCATCGGACGCAATGCCGCGCGCTCCCCGGACTCCTTCACCTGTGCGGCGGTGTCGGCGGCCAGCGCTTCGAGCTCCCGCCGACGCGCCGCACGATGGCCCGAGATGTCCAGCATGAGTCGCGACCGCTCCCCGGTCTCGCGATAGACCGCCAGCCGGGTCAGCTCCTGGAGCGCGTCGAGCGTCGCGCCGTTCTCGCCCACCAGCTGCTGGAGGTCGGCGCCGACGATCGAGACCACCGCACGTTCACCCTCGACATCCATGTCCAGGTCGCCGTCGAGGTCGGCGATGTCGAGCAGCTCCTCGAGGTAGTCGGCCGCGATGTCGCCCTCGTGCTCGAGCCGGTCCTCGAGCGTGGAGGTCTCACCCTCGTCCGTGGCGGCGGCTTCCTCCGCTCCCTCCGCGACCCTGACCTCCTCCTGGAGCTGGGTGTCGTCGCTCTGCTCGGTCTCGCTCATGCCGTCTTCCCCTCGCTCGTGCCGTCGTCCTTCTCCGCGCCCCTGGGCTTGGGGCCGCTGGAGCGCTTGCGCTGCTGCTTCGTCTGCCGCTTCGGCTGCTGCCGCGGCGGACGCGGTTGCTTGGGGGCCTCGTCCGCCGGTGTGTCGTCCGGCGCCGGGTCGACGACGACGACCCCCTTGGCCCGATCACGCATCTGCTTCGCCTCGAACGCCGGGGTGCCCGGTGCAGGATTGCGACGGATCACGTAGAACTGCTGACCCATCGTCCACACGTTGGTGGTGGTCCAGTAGACGAGCACGCCGATCGGGAACGCGATGCCACCGACCGCGAAGACCACCGGCAGCACGTAGAGCAACATCTTCTGCTGCTGTGCGTACGGGCCGGTCATGGCATCCGACGGCATGTTCTTGGTCATCAGCTGGCGCTGCGTGGTGAACGTGGTCGCCGTCATCGCCACCACGAGCAGCGCGGCCAGGAGCTTGACCTGCCACAGTCCGTCGTTGTTGAGGAACGTCGCACTGATCGGGATGGTCCCGAACAACTTGGCGTGGCCCAGGCTGAAGGCCGCCTGCGAGGTGAGGAGGCCGTTCGCCTGGTCGTGCTTCGCCGCCTGGTCGATCAGGCGGAACAGCGCGATGAAGATCGGGGACTGCACCAGGAGCGGTAGGCAGGAGGCGAAGGGGTTGGTACCGCTCTCGCGGTAGAGCGCCATCGTCTCCTGGGCCAGCTTCTCCCGGTCGTGGCCGTACTTCTTCTGCAGCTCCTTGACCTTGGGCTGGATCAGCTGCATGTTCCGGCTGGCGTTGATCTGCTTGACGAACAGGGGGATCAGCGCAGCGCGCACGACCACGGTCAGGCCGATGATCGACAGGACCCACGACGCACCGCTGTCGTAGGGCAGGACCAGGCTGAACAGCCAGTGCCAGGCGATCAACACCGCCGAGATCGCGTAGTAGAGCGGCGTCAGGAGGAAGTGGCCGATTTCGCCGAGCGACACGGGTCAGGCTCCTTGAGTGGGGGTGCGGGACGGCACCGGGTCGTAGCCGCCGGCCGCCCACGGGTGGCAGCGGAGCAGTCGGCGGGCGGCCAGCCAGGAACCGCGGAGAGCGCCGTACTCCGTGACTGCCTCGAGCGCGTACGCCGAGCAGGACGGGTGGTAGCGGCACACCTGGCCGTAGAGGGGACTGATGAAGAAGCGGTACAGCCGGAGCAAGCCGATGAGGGGGTAGCGCATCTGGTCAGCTCACCGTCCCGGGCCGCTGGTCGAGGGCCCGTTGGAGACAACGGTCCAGGTCGGCGCCGAGTTCCTGGTACGTCGCGCGCCCGGCCGGCGCGAGGGCGCGCACGACGAGCTCGCTCCCGAGCGGAAGCTCGTCAAGGCGGTCGCGGCACAGGTGCCGGAGCCGACGTTGGACACGATGACGGAGGACGGAGTTCCCCACGGCGCGGCTGACCACGAAACCGACCCGCGCCGGGGCGCGCGCGGTGCCGGGCGACTCGGCAACACGAGTGAGCAGGTGCACCACCAGGGTGTCGCTCCCGCTGCGTTGCCCGTCGCGTGAGACACGGCGCAGGTCATCGCCGTGGGTGAGGCGGTGCGGCGCCGGGAGCACGGACGCGAGGTCACGAGGTCGGTCGAGCCGGGGGCTCAGACCGCGAGGCTCTTGCGGCCCTTGCGGCGACGCGCAGACAGGATGGAGCGCCCGGCGCGGGTGCGCATGCGCAGCCGGAATCCGTGCACCTTGTGACGGCGGCGGTTGTTCGGCTGGTACGTACGCTTGCTCACGGTTCTCTCCGATGGGGTCAGGGACGGTCACGCCGGCTCGTTCGGCCAGACCGTCCGATGCGTCGGACGGGGCTGATCGGAACCCAAGAGTCCGTGGTTTCGGCCAGCACCGCCCACCCATGCAACGTAGCGGTTTCGCCCGTACGGGACCGCCGGCGGCATGGACATGCGGCACCCGTCGACACCGGGTGACCGAGAAACGGTACGCGGGGCGTCTCGGTGAGGTCAAATCAGGCGCTCGAGCACGCCTCAGAACCTGTGGATAGCGCCTTGCCGGGCGGTCGCGACCAGGGTTATGTTCGGACCTCGTCGAGTTTCCCCGCGTTCGGTTCGGCCCTTCCCCGCAGCTGCGTCGGCACCGTCGGCAGCGGACCCCAATGGGTCTCTGACCTGCGGTGATCCTGCATCTGTAGGTCAACTGTGAGCGTCTCGACGGGTTGTTTCCACAAGGAGGCAACAACGTTCACAAGGTGTGGACAAACCTGTGGAACCGGTGGCCCTCCAACGGCCGGGCCATCGGGCATGCGCGACGAGCAGAGAGCGGGACTTCCTGTGGAGAACGACGCCGACCTGGCTGCGGCCTGGCAGCACGTCATCGAGGAGCTGCAGCCCAACCAGCAGGCCTGGGTCAAGGCCAGCGAGCCGGCCGGATGGCACGGCAACACCGCGATCATCGCCGTCGGGGACGACTTCACGCGCACCCAGCTCGAGGGCCGGCTGCGCGGACAGCTGGAAGACGCCTTGACCATGAGGTTCGGCCGCGAGATCCGGCTGGCCGTCACCGTGAATCCCGCGCTCACCGAGGGCCCCCGGCCGACCCCCTCCCTCGATGAATCGATGAGTCCATCCGTCGACATGTCGACAGATCGCCTTGTCTCTTCGACCACGCCGATGCCGCACGAGCCCCTCCGTACGGCGCCCGGCGAAACCCGGCTCAACCCCAAGTACGCCTTCGAGACGTTCGTGATCGGCTCGTCCAACCGGTTCCCGCACGCCGCCGCGGTGGCCGTCGCCGAGGCGCCGGGCAAGGCCTACAACCCGCTCCTCGTGTACGGCGACTCGGGGCTGGGCAAGACCCATCTGCTCCACGCCATCGGCCACTACGTCCGATCCCTCTACAACGGCGCCCGGGTGCGCTACGTGTCGAGCGAGGAGTTCACCAACGAGTTCATCAACGCGATCCGTGACGACCGGCAGGACCGGTTCAAGCGCCGCTACCGCGACGTCGACGTACTCCTGATCGACGACATCCAGTTCCTGGAGGGCAAGACCCAGACCCAGGAGGAGTTCTTCCACACCTTCAACACGCTCCACAACGCCAACAAGCAGATCGTCCTCACCTCCGACCGGGCGCCCAAGCGCCTCGAGGCGCTCGAGGATCGGCTGCGCAACCGGTTCGAGTGGGGCCTGATCACCGACGTGCAGCCGCCGGACCTCGAGACCCGCATCGCGATCCTGCGCAAGAAGGCCGCGATGGACCGGCTCTCCGCGCCCGCCGATGTGCTCGAGTTCATCGCCAGCAAGATCCAGACCAACATCCGCGAGCTCGAGGGTGCGCTGATCCGGGTCACCGCGTTCGCCAACCTGAATCGCCAGGAGGTCGACATGACTCTGGCCGAGATCGTGTTGAAGGACCTGATCCCGGAGGGCGGCGAGCCGGAGATCACCGCGGCCCTGATCATCGCCCAGACCGCGGCGTACTTCGGGCTCTCCATCGACGAGCTCACCGGCCCGAGCCGCGGCCGGCACCTGGTGATGGCCCGGCAGATCGCGATGTACCTGTGCCGCGAGCTCACCGACCTCTCGCTGCCCAAGATCGGCGCGCAGTTCGGCAACCGCGACCACACGACGGTGATGTATGCCGATCGCAAGATCAACCAGCTCCTCGCCGAGCGGCGCGCGGTGTTCAACCAGGTCAGCGAGCTCACCAACAGGGTCAAGCTGCAGGCGCGGTCTGCCTGAGCGAACTACACGGCTGCAAGATGTGGGCTGCGGTGTGGGAGACCCCGGCGCGTCGTCCACAGGTGCTGTGGAACGGCGTACGACGCGGACGTGCGCACCGGCCGGCACCACAACCGGCTGTGGAGTTCACACCGCTCGTTGCACACCCCCTGTGCACACGAAATCGGGGGCTGACCTCGGCCGATGTCGTTCGTCCACAGTTTCCACCGTTGCTACTACTCCCACGGACCTAGAGATGGATGTCGACGATCCAGAACCACTGCGCGCCGGCCTTCCTGGGGACAAATCCGACAAACGCGACCGCCACTCCCGCGTGGGGGTGCCGCGTGGCAGGATGCACAGTCCAGAATTCCCACAGCGTCATCAGGATGCGGTTCTCCTCCGAGCCGCCCGCTCCTCAGCCTTGCGAAGGACCCCGTGAAGTGAAGTTCCGCGTCGACCGCGACGTACTCGCGGATGCCGTCGCCTGGGCGGCACGCAGCCTGCCCGTTCGCCCGAGCGTTCCGGTGCTCTCCGGGCTGCTGATCCAGGCCAGCGACGACGGCCTGGTGCTGTCGACGTTCGACTACGAGACATCCGCCCGCGCCACCTTGTCCGCCGAGGTCTCCGACGAGGGCAGGGCGCTGGTCAGCGGCCGGCTGTTGTCCGACATCTGTCGGAGCCTGCCGGCCAAGCCGGTCGAGATGGTCCTCGAAGGCTCCCGCGTCAGTCTCACCTGCGGCTCGGCGAGGTTCAGCCTGCAGACGATGCCGGTCGAGGACTACCCCGCGCTGCCGGACATGCCGGCCGCCACCGGCACGGTGTCCAGCGACGTCTTCGCCCACGCCGTGCAGCAGGCGGTCACTGCGGCTGGGCGTGACGACATGCTGCCGGTGCTCACCGGGGTGCGCATCGAGATCTCCGGCTCGACGATCTCGATGCTGGCCACCGACCGGTTCCGGTTGTCCCACCGGGAGCTGGAGTGGCACCCGAACAGCCCCGACGAGTCCCTGGCGGCCCTGGTCCCGGCGCGGGTCCTGGGCGAGACCGCACGCTCCCTGACCGCCGGCAGCGAGGTGACCATCGCGTTGGCCGCGGGAGGCACCGGCGAGGGGATCATCGGCTTCGAGGGCTCGGCGCCCGGCGGCACGCGTCGTACGACGACCCGCTTGCTCGACGGCGAGTTCCCCAAGGTCCGCAGCCTGTTCCCCAACGAGCACCAGACAACCGCGACGGTCGACAAGGCCGCCCTGATCGAGTCGCTCAAGCGGGTGGCTCTCGTCGCCGAACGCAACACCGCGGTCCAGCTCGCCTTCTCCGACGGCACGCTCACCCTGGACGCCGGCTCCGGCGACGAGGCCCAGGCGAGTGAGTCGATCGAGGCCACGATCCAGGGCGAGGACATCACCACCGGCTTCAACCCACAGTTTCTGCTCGACGGGCTCCAGGTCATGGACGAGGCCGTCGTCGAGCTGGCGTTCACGGTCTCGACCAAGCCCGTTGTCATCAGTGGTTCCCTAGGACAAAGTGGGGGAGACAGTGA
>NZ_DASXQG010000052.1:0-46551 GCF_036493135.1 Nocardioides sp.
GTTTCCTTCTTCCCTATGAGGTGTCCGAGAGGAGTGATGCTGTTCAGCCGCGGCCGTAACGGGCGGCGGAGTAGCGCGCGACTCGATCCAGCATCACCCCCAGTGCGGTGATGGCGATGCCGGCGGCGAGCCCCTTGCCGAAGAGCTGGTCCTGTGAGAAGCCCGAGACGACGAGGTAGCCCAGACTGCCTCCGCCGACCAGTCCGCCGATGACGACGACCGAGAGCACATACAGCAGGCCCTGGTTGGTGGCCAGCACCAGGGACTCGCGGGCCATCGGGATCTGGACCTTGCGGATCATCTGCCAGCCGGTGATGCCGGAGGCGTGAGCCGCCTCGACGGTGGTGGACGAGACGCCACGGATGCCGTCGGCCACGAGCTTGGTCGCGATCGGTACGCCGTACGCCACCGCCGCCACGATGGCGGTGAAGCGGCCCACACCGAACAGCGCCAGGGCCGGCACCAGGTAGACGAACGACGGGATCGTCTGGAAGGTGTCGAGGAAGGGACGGATCGTGACGTCCGCGATCCGGTTACGACCCATCGCGACGCCCAGGACCAGCGCGATGATCATCACCAGGATCGTGGCGACGAGGGTCATGGTCAGGGTGATCATGGAGTCGTTCCAGAGCCCGGTGCCGAGGATGATCGCCTCGCAGACGGCGACCGCCACGAGGGCGCGGATGCCGCCGAGCACGAACCCGACCGACAGCAGGACGAAGGCCATCAACCACCACGGCGACTGCGCCATCAGGTCCTGGAGCGGGTTCAGCAGGCCGTAGGTCACGAGGTTCTTGAAGGCGGTCGTGACGGTGTCGACCTGGTTGACGAACCAGTTGACGAAGTCGTTGATCTTCTGCGCGATGTCGCTCCCGAAATCCCAGCTCTCGGGGAACTGGGCCAGGTTGAGGTACTGCCGCGACAGGTAGACGCACACGATGACCGGGATCGCGACCAGGCCCAGGCTGATCCGGCGCATCAGCGCCGACGGCCGCCTGCGACTCACCCGGGCGTCCTCGCTCGCCCAGCGCGGCAACCGCTCGAGCACGACGTTCGTCAGCATCACGCTCATGCCGGAGACGGAGGCGACCCGGCCCTGCACGCGCTCGCGGCGCTCGCTGGCCGCAGTGGTGGTGCGGTCGAGCATGATCGCGATCATCACGATCAGGCCGCCCGAGACCGCCGCGGTACCGACGTCGAGGTTCTGCAGCGCGTTCATCACGTCCTGTCCGAGACCGGGCCCGGCGACGAAGGCCGAGATCACGGCCATCGACAGCGCTGCCATCGTGCACTGGTTGATGCCCACGACGATGGTGCGCCGAGCCATCGGCAGCTGGACCTTGCGCAGGAGCTGGCCCTTGGTCAGGCCCATGGAGCCCGCCGCCTCGATCGTGGTGTCCGGCACGGTCCGGATGCCGTGCTCGGTGATGCGGACCAGCGGCGGCAGGGCGTAGATGATCGTGAGCACCACCGCCGACGAGGCGCCGATCCCGAAGATCAGGGCCAAGGGAGCCAGATAGGCGAACGAGGGCATCGTCTGCATGATGTCGAGCACCGGCGTGATCGCCGGGGAGAGCCACTTGCGTCGTGCCATCGCGATGCCGAGGGGAATCCCGATCACGATGCAGGTGACGACCGCGATCACGGTGATGATCAACGTGTCGACGCCGTCCTGCCAGAAGCCGCAGAGGCCGAAGAGCAGGACGGTCACCATGACCAACCCGGCCCATCGGACGCCGGCGGCCGCCAGACCGACCCACCCGAGCAGGGCCACGACGCCGAGCCATCCGATCTCGGGGACGGGGCGCGGGGGCGAGGGGATGCTGACCAGCTGCTGGATCTGGGTCACCAGCCAGTTGAAGAAGTCGGAGATGTTGCCGATGACGCCGTGGAAGAACCAGTTGGTCTGGGCCGCTGCCTGGATGTCGTCGCGGAGACCGTTGATCCAGGTGTCGAAGCCGTTGAGCTGCTGGAACGGCACGTACAGCGTGTTCTGGCCCTTGAGCAGGGACCAGCCCACGACCCACACGACGGCGATCGCGAGCAGCTTCCACCCGGTGTGGCGCTTGTCTCGCGCGACGGCGCGCGGCTGCTCCTCCTTCGGGGGCGGCGTCGCCGAAGGCTCGGGGGCGGTCTCGACGGCGGTCACGACTCGACATCCTCCGCGACCACGACCCGGAGGATGTCCTCATCGTCGACGACGCCCACGACCCGGTCGCCCTCGACCACGCGGACGGGACCGTCGGCGGCGAGCACGGCGCGTGCGGCTTCACGGACGATGGTCTCGGCCGGCAGGGACGGTCCGCCCTCCGCCTCGCCGGGCTTCGGGTCGCGCATCACCCAGCGCAACGTCAGGACGTGGGACTTCGGGACGTCGGAGACGAAGTCCTTGACGTAGTCGTCCGCCGGTGCGCCGACCACCTCGTCGGGCCGGCCGACCTGGACGACCGCGCCGTCGCGCATGATCAGGATCCGGTCGCCGAGCTTGAGCGCCTCGGCGAGGTCGTGGGTGATGAACACCATGGTCTTGCCGACCTCGTGGTGCAGCCGGATGACCTCGTTCTGCATGTCGCGCCGGATCAGCGGGTCGAGCGCGGAGAACGGCTCGTCGAACAGGAGTACGTCGGGGTCTGAGGCGAGTGCGCGAGCCAGTCCGACACGTTGCTGCATGCCACCGGACAGCTGGTCGGGGTAGGAGCGTTCGTAGCCGCTCAGACCGACCAGGTCGACCATCTCCTGCGCACGTCCGCGTCGTTTCCCGCGGTCGTCGCCACGCACCTCCAGCCCGAACCCGACGTTGTCGATCACCTGACGGTGGGGGAGCAGGCCGAAGTGCTGGAACACCATGCCCACACGCTTGCGCCGCAGCTCGCGCAACGCCTTCTCGTCACACGTCGTGATCTCTTCACCACCGAGGTGGACCGAGCCCGCCGTCGGCTCGATCAGCCGGGTCAGCATCCGGACCAGCGTGGACTTTCCCGACCCGGACAGACCCATGACCACGAACACCTCGCGCGGAGCGACCTCGAACGAGACGTCCTTCACCGCCATCACGCAGCCCGTCTTCTCCTGCAGGTCCTTGCGCGAGAGGTCGGCGTCGGGCGTGCCGATGATCTTGTCGGCGCGGGCACCGAAGATCTTCCAGAGCGCGTCGACCTTGAGAGCGGCGTCGCCGGCGCTGCCGGCGGTGGCCTGACGGTGCTCGGGTTCCATCGTGGGCGCGGTCATCGGGTGACCTCCTTGTCGGCCGGGCCGGCCGGGTCGGCCGGCCCGTCGGTGGCGGCCGCGTTGCGCGCGTCGCCGGGTGGGTAGAGCGGCATGCGGTCGCGATGCCGGTAGTACGGGACGTCGAGGGCGGGCAGCGGGGTGTTGCCACTGATCAGGTCGGCCGACTTCTCGGCCACCATCATCACCGGCGCGTAGATGTTGCCGTTGGTGACAAAGGGGAAGACCGACGCGTCCACGACACGCAGTGCTTCGAGCCCGTGCACTCCCATGGTGGTGGGGTCGACGACGGCGTCGTCCTCGATCCCCATCTTGGCCGTGCACGACGGGTGGAGCGCGGTCTCCGCGTCGCGGGCGACCCACTCGAGGATCTCGTCCTCGCTGTCGACCGAGGGTCCGGGGGAGATCTCCCCTGCGTTGTACGGCGCGAGGCCTGGCTGGTTGAGGATGTCGCGCGCGACCCGGATCGCCTCGACCCACTCCTTGCGGTCGGTCGGGGTCGACAGGTAGTTGAAGAGCATCGACGGGTGCTGGCGCGGGTCGGTCGAGCGGATCTTCACGTGGCCGCGGGTGTCGGCGTACATCGGACCGATGTGCACCTGGTAGCCGTGGCCCTCGGCCGGAGTGCTTCCGTCGTACCTGATGGCGACGGGCAGGAAGTGGAACATCAGGTTCGGGTAGTCGACGTCGTCGTTGCTCCGGACGAAGCCGCCGCCCTCGAAGTGGTTGGTGGCACCGAGCCCGCGCCGGTGGACCAGCCACTGGTAGCCGATGCCGGGGCGGGCCCGCAGGCGCAGCCCCGGGGCGATCGAGACGGGTTGCTTGGAGGCGTACTGGACGTAGACCTCGAGGTGGTCCTGGAGGTTCTGGCCGACACCCGGTACGTCCGCGACCACGTCGATGCCGAGCTTCCCGAGGTCGTCGGCGTTCCCGACGCCCGACAGCTGCAGGAGCTGAGGCGTGTTGATCGCTCCTCCGCAGAGGATCACCTCGCCGGCGTCGACCTGACGGCGGAGGCGGCCGCCGCGCTGGTAGTCGACGCCGACCGCGCGCTTGCCCCGGAACCGGACGCCGGTGACGAAGGACAGCGTGTGCACGGTGAGGTTCTTCCGGCTCTTCACCGGGTGCAGGTACGCCCGGGCAGCCGAGAGGCGACGGCCCCGGTGGAGGTTGCGGTCGAACCTGGCGAACCCTTCTTGGCGGTAGCCGTTCACGTCGTCGGTGAGCGGGTAGCCGGCATCCTGGGCGGCCTGGAAGAACGCACCGAAGAGCGGGTTCTCGGCGGGGCCGCGCTCCAGGACCAGCGGTCCGTCGCCGCCGCGCCAGTCGTCGGCGCCGACCCGGCCGTCGGGGAGGAGCACCGTCTCCATCCGCTTGAAGTACGGCAGGCAGTGGGCGTAGTCCCACTCCTTCATGCCCGGCTCGGCCGCCCAGCGCTCATAGTCGAGCGGGTTGCCGCGCTGGAAGATCATCCCGTTGATGCTGCTCGAGCCGCCGAGCACCTTGCCGCGGGCGTGGTAGATGCGGCGCCCGTTCATGTGGGGCTCCGGGTCGGACTCGTACTTCCAGTCGTAGAGCCGGTTCCCGATGGGGATCGTCAGCGCCGCGGGCATGTGGATGAACGGGTCGATCTTGAAGTCGGACCGGCCGGCCTCGAGGAGCAGCACGCTGGTGCCGGGGTCCGCGGAGAGTCGGTTGGCCAAGGCGCAGCCGGCCGACCCGCCGCCCACGATCACCACGTCGTACCGGTCCGTCATCGCCTCACCCCGCACCGTCGGGGCCATCGGATGCGCCGTCGAACCATCGCTGCTCGGACGGCCGGATGTTGTGCCAGACGTGCTTGGTCTCGCGGTACTCCGCCAGACCCACCTCCCCGAGCTCCCGGCCGAACCCGGACTGCTTGTACCCGCCCCACTCGGCCTGCGGCACGTACGGGTGGTAGTCGTTGATCCACACCGTGCCCATCCGCATCCGGGCCGCGACCCGCTGCGCCTTGCCGGCGTCCTGGGTCCAGACCGCGCCCGCCAGGCCGTACGTCGAGTCGTTGGCGATCGCGACCGCCTCGTCCTCGCTGTTGAAGGTCTCGACGGTGAGCACCGGGCCGAAGGACTCGTTCTGGGTGACGCTCATGCTGCTGGTGCACCCGTCGAGGACGGTGGGCAGGTAGTAGAACCCGTCGGCCAGGGCCGGGTCGTCGGGCGCGGCGCCGCCGCAGCGGAGGACCGCACCCTCGGCGACGCCGGCTGCGACGTACGCCGCCACCTTGTCGCGGTGTGCGCTGCTGATCAGCGCTCCGGTCTCGGCCTTCTCGTCGTGCGGGCCGCCGAGGCGGATCATCTGCGCCCGCTCGACCAGGGCGTCGACGAGGCGGTCGTGCAGCGACTCCTCGACGAGCAGCCGCGCGCCGGCCGAGCACACCTGCCCGGAGTGCAGGAAGACGGCGGTCAGCGCGTAGTCGAGGGCGACGTCGACGTCGGCGTCCGCGAACACGATGTTGGGGTTCTTGCCGCCGAGCTCGAGGGCCACTCGCTTCACGGTCGCGGCGGCAGCGGCCATGATCCCGCGGCCGGTCTGCACGCCGCCGGTGAACGAGACGAGGTCGACGCGGGGGTCGGTGGCCAGGGGCGCACCCGCGTCGGGGCCGGCGCCCAGCACCAGGTTGCCGACGCCGGCCGGGAGCCCGGCCTCGGCCAGCAGGCGCATCAAGTGGATCGAGGTGTGCGGCGTGAGCTCGCTCGGCTTCAGCACGAACGTGTTGCCGGCGGCCAGGCAGGGCGCGACCTTCCAGGACGCCTGGAGCAGCGGGTAGTTCCACGGCGCGATCAGCCCGCACACACCCACCGGCTCGTGCACGATCCGGCTGACCACGTCGGGGTTCCCGGTGTCGACCACGCGGCCGGCGTCCTCCGCCGCGACCCGGCCGTAGTACCGGAGCACCGCCACCACGTCGGCCACGTCGTACCGGCTCTCGACCAGGCGCTTGCCGGTGTCCTGCGACTCGGCGAGGGCCACGGTCTCCGTGTCCCGCTCGAGCAGATCGGCCGTGCGCAGCAGCAGGTCGCCGCGCTCGCGCGCCGACGTGGCCGGCCATGGGCCCTCGTGGAAGGCGCGGTACGCCGCGGCGATCGCCCGCTCGGTGTCGGCGGCGGTGGCCTCGTCGACCTCGCCCACCAGCGACCCGTCGGCGGGGCAGTGGATGGCGCGCCGGCCGCCGGCCGACGCTTCCTCCCAGACCCCGTCCACGAAGAGCTCTGGCATCTGCCGCGCCTTCTTCCCACATTTTGCGACAGGGAAGGCGAGTTGCGTGATCTGCAACTCGGTGCTTATGTCGCAACGATCCCTATGAACGGAGGATAGGTGACCTAGGCCACACGTCAAGGGTCACGACCACATTGTCACCCCGCCGTGCCCTTGGGGAGAGGGGCGGCGGCTTCGCGATCAGGACGGTCAGCTGCGCCGCCCCCACCCGAGGCGGTGCGAGACCTCGAGCGCGGCCGCGACCACCATCGGCACGGCCTCGGCGAGACGCCCGTCGTCCAGCCGGAAGGTGGGTCCGGAGATGCTCATCGAGGCGATGATGTCGCCGTGGGCGCTGCGGATCGGCGCCGCCGCAGCGGTCAGGCCGAGCTCGAGCTCGTCGACCGCGAGTGCGTACCCGAGTCGCCGTACCTCGGCGAGCTCGTCGAGGAGCTTGCGCCGCGACGTGATCGTCAAGTCTGTGAAACGGGGCAGGTCCGGCAGCGCCTGCGCGAGGTCCTCCTCGGCGAGCTCGCTGATCAGCACCTTGCCGTTGCTGGTGGCGTGCAGCGGGATCCGTTGGCCCACCCAGTTGTGGGACTGCAGCGCCGAGGACCCGGCGGCCTGGTCGAGGTACAGGGCAGAGGTGTCCGACCGCACGGTGATGTTGACGGTCTCGCCGGTGTCGGTCGCCAGCTGCCGCGACACGGGCCGTGCCTCGGTGACCACGTCGAGCCTGGCAGTGGTGGCGCCGGCCAGCCGCAGGTTGCCGACGCCGAGCCGGTAGCGGCCGCGGTCGTTGATCTGCTCGACCAGGCGATGCGCCTCGAGCGTGGCCAGCAGACGGAACGCGGTGGACTTGTGGACGCCGAGCCCGCCGGCGATCTCGGTGACGCTGGACTCGCCGTCGTGCGCGAGCAGCTCCAGGATCGTGATCGCCCGGTCGACCGACTGCACCGGGGCAGCGGTCCCGGCAGGTGGTGGGGCGTCTGGCACCGCCGACATGGGGCGCAGCCTAGGTCATGAGTTGCGCATCGCGCGACATGTCCCGCAACACGCAACAAACACCGGCTCGGAGTGAACGTGATGCCTGTTTTGCGGCCGACTCGGTGTCAGCGGAACACCACCGTACGGCTTCCGTTGAGCAGAATCCGGGTCTGGGAGTGCCAGCGAACGGCGCGCGACAGTACCTGCGCCTCGACATCGCGGCCGGACGCCACCAGCTGGTCGGGGCTCAGCGTGTGGTCGACACGCGTGACGTCCTGCTCGATGATCGGGCCCTCGTCGAGGTCTCCGGTGACGTAGTGGGCGGTCGCGCCGATCAGCTTCACGCCGCGGTCGAAGGCCTGGTGGTACGGCTTGGCGCCCTTGAAGCTCGGCAGGAACGAGTGGTGGATGTTAATCGCACGGCCGCTCAGATGCCGGCACAGGTCGTCGGACAGGATCTGCATGTAGCGGGCCAGCACGACCAGGTCGATGTCGAGATCGTCGACCAGTCCCATCAGCTCGGCCTCCGCCTGGGCCTTGGTGTCGGGCGTGATCGGGATGTGGTGGAAGTCGACGCCGTAGTGCCGCGCCATCGGCTCGGCGTCGCGGTGGTTGGAGACCACCAGCGGCACCTCGATCTGGAGGTCGCCCGTCGACGTTCGGAACAGCAGGTCGTTGAGGCAGTGCAGCTGCTTGGAGCACATGATCAACGTGCGGTACGGCGCCTGGGCCGACCACAGGTCGTAGCTCATCGCGAACTGCGCCGCCGTCGGCGCGAACGCCTCGTGCAGCGTGCCGGCGTCGGACGCCCGTGCGGTCTCGAAGTCGATCCGCATGAAGAAGCGACCACTCTCGCGATCACCGAACTGCTGGCTCTCGCGGATGTTGCCGCCGTTCTCCAGGAGGAAGGAGGTGACGGCATGCACGATGCCGGGCTGGTCGACGCACGCCAGCGTCAGCACGTAGTCGCCGAGCGGCTCGACGGTCGAGGTCGTCATTGAGGGGTCAGTCCCCCAGCTCCGTGCGGCGGCGGTTCACGTAGGCCTCGAGCTCCTCGCGGACGGCGTCGTCCAGCGGTGGGGGCTCGTACTCCTCCAGCTTCTGCTTGTAGATCTCGCCCGCGCGGGTCGCGGTGTCCTTGGCGCCGTTGCGCATCCAGCGCTCGTAGTTCTCCGAGGAGGAGAGCATCGGCCGGTAGAAGCAGGTGCGGAAACGCTCCATCGTGTGCGCCGCGCCGAGGAAGTGTCCGCCGTGCCCGACCTCTTCGTGGGCGCCGAAGGCCATCGAGGCCTCGTCGATCTCCAGCGGGGTGAACTCGTGCTGGAGCATCTGCACCAGCTCGACGTCGATGACGAACTTCTCGAACCCGGCGACCAGGCCACCCTCCAGCCAGCCGGCGGAGTGCATCACCCAGTTGGCGCCCGCCAGGAACGTCGGCAGCAGCGTCATCAGCGCCTCGTAGCCGGCCTGCGCGTCGGGGACCTGCGAGGAGGTCAGGCCGCCGCCGGTGCGGAAGGGCAGGTTGAAGTGGCGCGCGATCTGGCCGGTGCAGAGCAGGCCGATCCCGGACTCCGGCGTCCCGAACGTCGGGGACCCGGACTGCATGTCGATGTTGGAGAGGAACGAGCCGAAGACCACCGGGGCGCCCGGGCGGATCAGCTGGGACAGCGCGATGCCGGACAGCGCCTCCGTGATCTGCTGGACCAGCGCAGCCGGGATCGTCACCGGCGACATCGCCCCCATCAGGATGAACGGCGTGAGCACGACGGGCTGGTTGGCGGCGGTGTACTCGAACTGTGCCTCGAGCATCCGGTCGTCCCAGCGCAGCGGGCTGTTGCAGTTGATCAGCGAGATGATCGCCGGCGTCTCCTCGATCGTCTCCCGGGAGCCGAACAGGATCTCGGTCATCGCGATCGTGTCGGCGGCGTTCGTGCCGCTGACGACGTTGCCCATGTAGATCTTGTCGGTCAGCGTCTGCAGCGCATAGACCATGTCGAGGTGGCGGCTGTCGAGCGGGGTGTCGTTCGGCTCGGTGACGACACCACCCGCGCTGTCGAGCACGGGGAAGCTCTGGGCCAGCCGGGAGAAGTTCCGGAAGTCCTCCATCGTGCCGTCGCGACGTACCTCGCCCTCGCGGACGAACGGCGGGCCGTAGACCGCACCGAAGGCCATCGCGTCCGCGCCGATGTGCACGGTGTTCTCGGGGTTGCGGGCCTGCAGGTCGAACTCGCTCGGCGCCTTCGCGACCTGCTCGAGGACGAAGTCGGGGTCGAGGAAGACGGTGCGGTCCTCCACCTTCTGCCCGGCCCTACGGAACAGGTCGAGGGCGCGGTCGTCCATGAACTCGACGCCGATCTCGGACATCAGCCGACGCCAGCCCTGGTCGAGGGTGGCCATCGCGTCCTCGGAGAGCACCTCGTAGCGGGGCATCCGGTTGCGGAACATCGATCCTCCTGTCTAACCTCATGATGTGGGACCACAGTTCCACATCATGGAACCATCACGAAAGACCTTCTGCGAGGTGAGTTTTGCGGTGACCGAGCCGGCGAGCAGCGGGACACAGGCACTCGACCGTGCCGTGCAGCTCGCGTCCATGGTGGTCCAGGGCGACGAGCCGCTGTCGTTCGCGGATCTGCAGGAGACGTCCGGGCTGGCCAAGTCGACGACCTCGCGGATCCTCGCCGCCCTCGAGCGCGGCGGGCTGCTGGAGCGCGACGACACCGGCGGGTACGTCGCCGGCCGTCTCTTCTGGCTGTACGCCGCCCGGCACGACCCGTGGGAGGAGCTGGTCCGGATCGCCCGCCCGGTCATGGAGCGGGTCGGCAGCGACACCCAGGAGACCGTGCACCTGTCGGTGGTGCGCGGCGACAAGGTCGTGCAGGTCGCCCAGGTGGACTCGCGCTACCTGCTCGGGACGCGGGACTGGACGCAGGTCGACGTGCCCAACCACACGTCCGCCCTCGGCAAGGTGTTCCTCGCGTGGGGCGTCCTCGACGTACCCCGGCACGACGTCGCTCGACTCACGCCGGAGACCCTGACAACCCACGCGCAGCTCGATCGCGACGGCGCCGCTGCGCGCCGGCGCGGCTATGCCGTGACCGTCGACGAGCTCGAGGTCGGGCTCACCGGCATCGCCGTTCCGGTCCACGGCGCGCACGATGACGTCGTGGCCGCTCTCGGGATCTCGGGTCCCACCAGCCGCCTCGAGGACCGGACCGAGGAGCTCGGCCGGAACCTGGTCACCCGCGCGGCCGAGGTCGCCGCGGTGCTCCACGGCAACACCCATCACGTCACGAAGGAAGGCGTTGCATGAACACACCCGAGGAGATCCTCCAAGGCCTCTACGACGAGACGCTGGTCGGCAACGCCCCCCGCGTCCTCGAGCTCACCGAGGCGGGTCTGACGCTCGGCATGGAGCCCCAGACCCTGCTCTTCGACGCGCTGATCCCTTCCCTGGAGGAGGTCGGAGCCCGCTTCGAGCGTGGCGACTTCTTCGTCCCCGAGATGCTGATCGCCGGCCGGGCGATGGCCGGTGCGATGGAGCGGCTGCGCCCGCTGCTGGCCGAGACCGGCGTCGAGACAGTCGGCAAGTTCCTGATGGGCACGGTCAAGGGCGACGTGCACGACATCGGCAAGAACCTCGTCAACATCATGCTCGAGGGCGCCGGCTTCGAGGTGATCGACCTCGGCGTCCAGGTGGCCCCGGAGAAGTTCGTCTCCGCGATCGAGGAGCACCACCCCGACATCGTCGGCTTCTCGGCGTTCCTCACCACGACGATGCCGATGTTCAAGGCCAACATCAACGCGCTCGAGAAGGCCGGCCTGCGCGAGTCCGTGGTGATCATGGTCGGCGGTGCCCCGGTCACCCAGGAGTACGCCGACGCCGTCGGTGCCGACGGGTACGCCGCGGACGCCTCGGCCACGGTCAAGCGCGCCAAGGACCTCCTCAACCAGCGCCGTGCCAAGGCGATGGCATGACGGGCACGAACGCGGAGACCAAGGAGACCGTGCTCCGCAGCGCCACCAAGGAGGTCGTGATCGGGCACGGCCGCCGCTTCTGCCTGATCGGCGAGCGGATCAACCCGACCGGCCGACGGATCTTCCAGGATCAGCTACGGGCCGGCGACCTGTCCGCGATCGAGCGCGACGTGGTCGCCCAGGTCGAGGGCGGCGCCGACGTCCTCGACGTGAACATGGGCGTGCCGCTCACCGACGAGCCCGAGCTGCTGGCCAAGGCCATCACGCTCGTGCAGTCGCTGACCGACCTGCCGATCTGCATCGACTCCTCCGTGGTCGAGGCGCTCGAAGCCGGTCTCTCGGTCTATCAGGGCCGCGCCCTCGTGAACTCGGTGACCGCCGAGGACGACCGCCTCGCCGCCATCCTCCCGCTGGTCAAGAAGTACGGCGCAGCGGTCATCGCCCTGCCCAACGACCACGACGAGATCCCGATGGAGGCCGACAAGCGGCTCGCCCTCACCGAGAAGATCATCCGGGTCGCCACCGGGGAGTACGGCCTCGACGCGGCCGACATCCTGATCGACCCGCTGGCGATGCCGATCGGCGCGGACACCACGACCTCCGTGGTGACCATGGAGTGCATGCGCCGGATCCGCGACCAGTTCGGCGTGAACATGACCTGCGGCGCGTCCAACGTGTCGTTCGGGATGCCCGATCGGCACACGCTGGGTGCGGCCTGGCTGCCGATGGCGATGGCCTCCGGGCTGACCAGCGCGATCATGGACGCCCGCACGCCGCAGATCGTCGACGCGATCAAGGCCGCGGACGTGTTCCTCGACCACGACGACTGGGGGACGGCCTGGATCTCCGCCCACCGCGCGAAGCAGGCCGCGTCCGCGTGAGGAGTGGTGCGTGAGGACGGCATGACCGACAGTGAGCCGGAGCGACCGGAGTTCTCGCTCGACGCCGTGCGTCGGGAGGGGCTGCTCGCCCCGGCCGGCGTCGAGCCGGCCGCGCACGACGGCACCGGCCGGGTCCAGCTGTCCTTCACCGTCGAGGACAAGGAGGCGCCGCCGGCGCAGCGCCAGGTGCGGGTGCCGCCGGGCGTCAGCGTCTTCGACTCCGCGTCGTGGAACGGCATCGCGATCGACTCCACGTGCGGCGGGCACGGCACCTGTCACAAGTGCAAGGTGCGCGTCTCGCCGGCCACCGCGGTCACCCGGCACGACGCGCGCACCTTCACCCCGCGAGAGATCGACGACGGATGGCGGCTCGCCTGCCTGGTCCAGGCGACCCGCGACCACGATGTCGTCGTACCGCCGCTGACCACGCGGCCGAAGGCCGCGACCGTCGGCGTCGGCCGCCAGGTGATCCTGCGGCCCGCGGTCCAGAAGCGGTACGTCGAGCTCTCCGAGCCGACCCTCGAGGACCAGCGTCCCGACCTCGACCGGCTCCTCGAGGCGATCGACGACCTCGAGCCGGTGGCCGACCTCCATGCCCTGCGCCGACTCGCCGGCGTGCTGCGGCAGGCGGACTTCAAGGTGACCGCCGTCGTCGTCGACGAGGCCCTGATCGACGTCGAGCCGGGTGACACGACCGCCGTCCGGCACGCGATCGCGTTCGACCTGGGCACCACGACGGTCGTCGCCACCCTGCTCGACCTGGTGACCGGCACGCCGGTCGCGGTCGCCTCGATGCTCAACAAGCAGCAGCCGTTCGGCGGCGACGTGATCTCCCGGATCAGCGCGACCATGATGGACCCGGCCGCCCTCGGCCGGCTCCAGGACGCCGCCGGCCAGACCCTCTCCGAGCTGGCCGAGCAGGTCTGCCGCGAGGGCGGGGTCGACCCGCAGCACGTCTACGAGGCGGCGCTCGCGGGCAACGCGACGATGACCGCGCTGGCCCTCGGCATCGACCCCGAGCCGCTCGGCGTCGCGCCGTTCGTCCAGACCACGGCGACGCCGCCGACCGTGCTCGCCGGCGAGATCGGCCTGAAGCTCCACCCCGGGGCGCGCGTCGCGCTGTTCCCGGCCCTCGGGGCGTACGTCGGCGGCGACATCGTCGCCGGCATGCTCGCCACCGGCATGGACCGCGACAAGCGGGTGCGGTTGTTCATCGACGTCGGTACGAACTGCGAGATCGTCCTCAGCGACGGCGAGCGGATCCTCTCGACGGCAGCGCCGGCCGGGCCGGCCTTCGAGGGCGGCGCGATCCGATGCGGGATGCGCGCGGCCGAGGGTGCCATCGAGGTCGTCAAGCTCGCACCCGACGACCCCGACGTCGAGCTCGGCGTGATCGGCGACGTGCCACCGCGCGGCCTCTGCGGCTCCGGTCTCGTCGACGCGGTCGCCGAGCTGGTCAAGGTCGGCCTGCTCGACGCGAGTGGTCGCTTCGTCTCCGACGAGGTGGCCAAGGAGGTCGCACCCGGGCTGGCCGACCGCCTCACCTTCATCGGCAAGGAGCGGGTCTTCGTACTCCACCGCGAGCGCCTCGATGCGGATCCGACGGAAGGAGTCGTGCTGACGCAGCGCGACGTACGCGAGCTCCAGTTCGCCAAGGCCGCGATCTCGACCGGCTGGACGCTGCTGATGGAGGAGCTCGGGCTCGAGCACCGCGACATCCAGCAGGTACTGCTTGCCGGCTCGTTCGGCAGCTACCTGTCCGCGGCGTCGGCGGTGCGCATCGGGCTGGTACCCCAGCTGCCGGTGCTCCGCATCGTCGCGGCCGGCAACGTCGCGGGCGAGGGCGCCAAGATGGCGCTGCTCTCGATCCGCGAGCGCGCCGGCGCGCTGGCCCTGCTCGAGGAGGTGACCTATGTCGAGCTCTCCGACCGAACCGACTTCAACGACCGGTTCGTCGACCTCCTTGCGTTCCCGAGCTGACCGACCCCGTGCCGGCAGGGTCGCCCTGGTCGCCTGCGGCGCACTGGCCCAGCCGGCGGCGTCGATCGTCGCGCGCCACGACTGGCCGGTCGACATCCACCCGCTGCCTCCACTCCTGCACAACCGTCCGCAGCTGATCGCCGAGGAGGTGCGCCGCCTGGCCACCGAGCTGGCCGCGACGTACGACGCGGTGGCGGTGGGGTACGCCGACTGCGGCACGTACGGCGCGGTCGACGCGGTGTGCGACGAGCTCGGGCTGCGGCGGCTGCCCGGGCTGCACTGCTACGACCTGTACGACGGGGAGTCGGCGCTGGCCGAACGGCTCGACGCCGAGCCCGGCACCTATCTCCTCACCGACTTCCTGGTCCGCTCCTTCGAACGGACCGTCGTACGCGAGCTCGGTCTCGACCGCTGGCCCGAGCTGCGCGACGACTACTTCGGCCACTACACGCGGGTCGTCTGGCTGGCGCAGGAGCCGGACGCCGAGCTGCGCACGCTCGCCCAGCAGGCGGCGGACCGCATCGGGCTGCCGCTGACCGTGGTGCCCACCGGCACCGGCCGGCTCGACACGGCCCTGGCCGGACTGCTCGAGAGCGTCCTGACGCCCAGCCCGTGAGCACGCCATGACGTCAGTCGAACACCCGCAACAGCCGTTCCGCCTTCCAGCGCGACTCGGCGTACTCCTCGTGCGCGTCCGATCGGACCGTGATCGCGCCGCCGGTGCCCAGCTCCCAGCTGCCGTCGCCGGCCGTGGTGAGGGTCCGGATCACCACGCCGAGGTCGGCGAGGCCGGCTCCGGAGATCCAGCCGAACGCGCCGGCGTAGGCCCCGCGCGCGGTCGCCTCGACGTCGCGGATCACCTCCATCGTCCGCAGCTTGGGGGCGCCCGTCATCGAGCCGGCCGGGAACAACGCCCGCAGCGCCCCGATCGTGGTGACGTCGTCGCGCAGCCGACCGCGCACGGTCGAGACCAGCTGATGGACCGACGGGTAGGACTCGACCTCCATCAGCACCGGCACCTCGACCGATCCGGGCTCGGCGACCATCCCGATGTCGTTGCGGAGCAGGTCGACGATCATCAGGTTCTCGGCACGGAACTTGGGATCCGTGGCGAGCCGGCGCCGCAGGCGCTCGTCCTCCTCGGGAGTCGCTCCGCGGGGCGTGGTGCCCTTGATCGGCTTGGTCTCCAGGGTGCGCCCGCGGTCGATCGTGGCGTACCGCTCGGGCGACGAGCTCAGCAGGCACCGGCCGTGGTGCCGCAGGAAGCCGGCGTACGGCGCGGGGTTCACCGCCCGCAGCCGGAGGTAGGCCGTCACCGGGTCGACGTCGCTCTGGACGTCGAGCCGGTGGGTCAGGTTGACCTCGTAGCTGTTGCCCGCCCGGAGCTGCTCCTGCACCTCGGCGAACGCCGCGGCGTACTCATGCGGGACGGCGACGTCGGGCAGTCGCCCGACCGGGGCGGCCTCGGTCTCGACGAGGTCCTCGGGGTGGTGGAAGACCTGCACATGCCGGGTCCGCATCCACACCGCGTCCGGCATCGGTGCGTCGGGGCGGACGAGCGCCGGGAGGTCGGGCCGGCTCGCGTACCCGAAGTAGCCGACCCAGTGCACATCGGGCGGGTCGGTCGCCAGGTGCTCCTCGAGCGCCGCGAAGACGTCGGTCCCGACCACCTCGGACCGACCGGAGGCGTGCCGGGTGACCTCGCCGCGCGCCGCGTCGTACGTCAGCGAGACGTCGTCCTCCTCGAGCCAGCCGAGGAGCGAGCGCCGGCCCGACCAGGGGCGTGCGCCGCCGCCGTCCAGCCAGAAGCAGCGGTCGCGGGTCGCTGCCAGCTCGGCGAAGCGGGTGACCGGGTCGCTCATCGGTCCACCTCCAGGAAGTTGGCGACCAGCCGGGCGCCGTGCTCGCTGAGCACCGACTCCGGGTGGAACTGCACGCCCTGCAACGGGAGGGTCCGGTGACGCACGCCCATCACCACCTCGCCCGTGCCGTCGGGCCCGGGGCAGGTCGCGGTGACGACCAGGTCGTCGTGCACGCGGGTCGCGGCCAGCGAGTGGTAGCGGACCGCGGCGTACGGCGACGGGATGCCGGCGAAGAGCCCGGCCCCGTCATGGCTGATCTCGGCGACCTCGCCGTGCGCGGGCTCGACCCGCTCGACCACCCCGCCGTACGTCGTGACCAGGCCCTGCATGCCCAGGCACACCCCGAGCACCGGCACGCTCGCCGCCAGCAGCACCTCACGACCCACCGAGAAGTCGGCGGGGTCGGCCGGATGACCCGGCCCCGGCGAGAGCACGACGTGGTCGAACGAGAGCACGTGCGCGGCCGTGGTGGCGTCGTGCTGGACCACGTCCGGGAGCGACCCGGTGACGCTCGCGACCAGGTGCACCAGGTTCCAGGTGTAGGAGTCGTAGTGGTCGACGACCACGACCCTCGACACCACCCCCGGCTCCGCTCCCACGCGCGCAAGGTATCGAAAGGATCCCGCTGATGGCTCTCTCCGCGTTCGACCTGTACTCGGTGGGCATCGGGCCGTCGTCGTCCCACACGGTCGGGCCGATGCGGGCGGCCAAACGGTTCGCCGACGGGCTGGCCGAGTCCGGTCGCCTCGGCGACGTGCGCCGCATCCGGGCCGAGCTGTTCGGTTCGCTGGGCGCCACGGGTCATGGCCACGGATCGCCCAAGGCCGTCGTCCTCGGTCTCGAGGGCGAGGACCCGGCGACGACCGACACCGACCGGGCCGCGGGTCGCCTCGACGAGATCCGGGCCGCCGGGTCCCTGCGGCTGGCCGGCACGACGACGGTCCCGTTCGACGTGGACGACGACCTCGTGATGCATCGACGCCGCAGCCTCCCGGCCCACCCGAACGGCATGACCTTCGCGGCGTACGACGCCGACGACGCCGAGATCAGCTTCCGCACCTACTACTCGGTCGGCGGCGGGTTCGTCGTCGACGAGGCGGCGACCGGTGCCGACCGGGTCGTGGTCGACGAGACCCCGCTCCGCTACCCGTTCACCACCGGGGCCGAGCTGCTCGCCATCTGCGAGCGCGAGGGCCTGCCGGTCAGCCAGGTGATGCTCGCCAACGAGGCGGCCTGGCGCACCGAGTCCGAGATCCGCGAGGGGATGCTGCACCTCTGGTCGGTGATGGCCGAGTGCGTCCGGAGCGGGTACCACCGCGAGGGCGTCCTGCCCGGGGGGCTGCGCGTCCCGCGTCGCGCACCGGGCCTCTACCGCGACCTGACGGCCCAGGGGTACGCCGACCCGCTGCATGTCATGGACTGGGTCAACCTCTACGCCCTCGCCGTGAACGAGGAGAACGCCTCGGGCGGCCGGATCGTCACAGCGCCGACCAACGGCGCCGCGGGGATCATCCCCGCCGTACTCCACTACTACGTGAAGTTCGTCCCCGGCGCCGACGACGACGGCATCGTGCGCTATCTGCTCACCGCGGCCGCCGTCGGCATCCTGTTCAAGACCAACGCCTCGATCTCCGGTGCCGAGGTCGGCTGCCAGGGCGAGGTCGGATCGGCGTGCTCGATGGCCGCCGGAGGGCTCGCGGAGGTCCTCGGCGGCAGCCCGGCCCAGGTCGAGAACGCCGCGGAGGTCGGCATCGAGCACAACCTCGGGCTCACCTGCGATCCCGTCGGCGGGCTGGTCCAGATCCCCTGCATCGAGCGGAACGCGATCGCGTCGGTGAAGGCGATCAATGCGGCCCGCCTCGCCATCAACGGCGACGGCAGCCACAAGGTCAGCCTCGACAAGGCGATCAAGACCATGCGCGACACCGGCCGCGACATGAGCACCAAGTACAAGGAGACCGCCCGCGGCGGCTTGGCCGTCAACGTCATCGAGTGCTGACTGAGCTCAGCAGCGGGCATCAGTGTGCCCCGCGGGGGAATGGACACCGCGGGGCACACTGCGCGGGGGGACGCGCACCGAGATCACTGGGGTCAACGAGGACCCGGGTCGGGGGTTACGGACCCGATCGGTAAAACTCCGAACGGGCAGGCGTCAGCGCCCGCATCGACATGGCGCCGGCACGACCCGGAGCCGCCGGTCTGATCGTCCGCGCAGCCGACGCTCACCACCCGAGCTCACGCAGCCGCGCGTCGCCGATCCCGAAGTGGTGACCCACCTCGTGGATGACCGTTCGCCGAACCTGCTCGACGACCTCGGGCTCGCTGGTGCAGATCGCACAGATGGCACGCCGGTAGATCGTGATCCGATCGGGCAGGGCGCCGGCGTAGAACCCCGACCGACGGGTCAAGGGCACTCCCTGGTACAGCCCCAACAGTCCCCTCGGACCACCGTCGTGCTGCACCGTGACGGCCACGTTGCTCATGAGCTCGCCCAGCTCTTCGGGGATGCCGTCGAGCGCCTCGCTCACCATCACCTCGAACCGCTCGGGATCCACCTCGACCACGCACCAAGTGTCCAACCCCACGCCAGACGCGGGGGATCTCCGGCTTCGAGCGTGCGATGGCACTCAGGAGAAGACCACATGGCCGATGGCGAGAACCAGGGCCCCGAAGGAACCCACCGCCAGGAAGAACCAGCCCTGTGCTGTCCTCAGGTAGTACAGATACCGGTCCGGGGCGACCGCATCCTCCACCCGGTCGAGCATCGTGAAGAACTTGAAGAGATGGTGCATCCGTTGGGTGGACGTGCGCGGGAGGAACTCGGCGTCCTTGTCGGCCTCCGCCATGGAGTCCCACATCCTCAGCACCGTGCCGATGAACACGAACGTCGTGGACCCGATCAGGGTCACGTCGCGGATCACGGTGATGCGAAAGGTCGGGCCAGCATGACGACAGTCTTCAGCGCGGCGGTGGTGGTTTCGAAGATACGCAGCCTGCGTGCCGTGTCAACGCGGTCAGCGGCCGGTGGTCAGCTGCTCGAGGAGCTCCCGTCGCCACTTCTCGGTCTCGGCGATCTGGTTGAACGTGAAGACGTGCACGCCCTCGACGCCGAGCTCCGGTGGGGCAAGCTCGGCGGCGCACTTCTGCAGGAACTTCTCGCCGGTGAAGCCGCCGGGTGCGGCGAGCCGGGCGAAGGTCCCCTTGTGCTTGACCAGGAAGCGGGTCGACTCGCCGACGCCGATCTTGCCGGCCATGGAGATCAGCTTGGCCCGGTCGACGGGGCCGGGTACGCCGAGCAGGATCGGCAGGGTGATGCCGCGGGCACGCATCCGGCGTACCCAGCCGACCAGCATCGACGGGTCGAAGGTCAGGTTGCTGACCACGTGGGTCGCGAAGCGGCGCTTGTCCCACATCGACTGGATGGTGAGGTCGTCGTTGATGGTGGGATGCGACTCGGGGTAGCCGGTGATGCCGACGTGGGTGAACGGGTGGCCGATCTCGGCGAGGTCCTCGAGCATGCTGAGCGCGTCGGGGTAGGCACCGGGCGGGTCGGCGTCGCCGCCGGGCACGAAGACCCGGGTGATGCCCTTACCGGTGAGGCGCTCGGAGATCTCGATCAGCTCGGCACGGTCGCGCACCATCCGCGCGGCCAGGTGCGGGACCGCGACGTACCCGTGTCCGGTGAGTCGCTCGGCGAGGTCGAGGGTCGGCTCCAGACCCTTGCTCGGCGAGGCGGTCACGGTGATGGTGCGCTCCACGGGGACGTGCTCGAGCACCTTGTCCTCGATCGAGGCAGTCGGCAGCACCTCGTAGCGGGTGTTCTCGAGCAGCCGGACCGTCGTGTCCGCGGCCCTCGCCTTGTTGCGCATCATGCGTCTCATTCCGTAATACGCACCGTCCGGCTGCGAGTCTAGGACCAGACCCCGCCCCGGTCGATGGTCCGCGTCTCCGATTTTCCTCCGTAACGTCGCGCGAGCCGGCATCACCCCTTGCGGTGAAGCCGGGACGAGCAGGCCCCGCGCAGAATCCGGCGCATGTCCGCCCCGAGCAGGTTCGCCCCGCCCACCGGGCGACCGCTCGGCCGGACGGTCGCCTGCCTGGTGCTCGGCTTCGCGGTGATCTGTGCCGGGGTCGTCGCCCTCGGCTGGGCGATCACGCATCCGCTCGAGGACACGATGCGGCACGAGAACCCGGTCAACCGCTGGTTCGTCGACCAGCGCACGAGTGGGCTGACGCACGTCGCCGATGCCGGGTCCCTCGTCGGCGAGACGGTGACGGGACTCGTCGTCCTGGTCCTACTCGGCGTCGTCTTCGCTGTCTGGCGGCGGACCTGGTGGCCGCTGGTGTTCGTCGGCGTGCTCGACGCCGGCATGGGCCTGTTCTACCTGGCGGGTACGTCGCTCGACCCGCGGCCACGTCCCCCGGTGCCCATCCTCCAGTCGGGGCTGGTGGCCGACGCCAGCTTCCCGTCCGGGCACACCGGTACGGCGACCGCCATCGCGGCCGCACTCGCCGCGCTGCTCTGGGCCTACACCCGGGTGGCGAAGGCGCTACTGGTGCTGCTGCTGGTGGTGCCGGCGTACACGATGGTCTCCCGCCTGTACCTCGGCGCCCACCACGTGAGTGACGTGGTGACCGCGTTCGTCTACGCCTGGCTCTGGGCGTTGCTGTGCGCCCGGATGCTGCTCCCCGCGCGTCGGGCGCCGGTCGCGCTTCCGACCAGTGAAGCCGGTTCACCGCCCCGGATCGAGACGCGACGGGAGGACGCCTAGCAGCACGCCCAGCACGACCACGAGGAACGCCGCCACGACGATGCCGGCGGTCCAGCTGACGACGACCGAGAAGATCAGGGTCGCCATCCCCACCACGAGGACGGCGATGGCGGCGATCACGATCTGCGCGACGACGTGACCGACCCTCACCACACGCCCCTTGACGTGCTCCCCGAAGACGCGCCGGTGCATCATCACCGGCATCAGGTTCAGCCCGACGGCCATGCCGGCGATCACGACCAAGGAGAGGTAGAGCGCCTTCTGCCGATCGTCCAAGCCGCCGAACACCTGGGTGAACGCCAGCGTCAGCAGGAATCCGGAGAGCAGCTGAAGGCCGGTCTGGGTGATTCTCAGCTCCTGCAGGAGCTCGTTCCAGTTGCGGTCGAGCCGCTCGTCCTCCGACTCGTCGCGGCCGTCGCGGCTGACTGGTGGTGCCATGGCGCACCTCCTCGGTACTTCAGCGCTCGTCGGGCGACAGCTGGTCGCCGCTCAACCGAGCACGGTCGGGCTGGAACCCGTGGTCGATGCCCCACAGGATCGCGCGCGACCGCGAGGTGACGCCGATCTTGCGGTACGCCGAGCGGATGTAGGACTTGATCGAGTTGATCGACAGCAACGTCGTGTCGACGATGTCGTTGTTGGAGTACCCCTGGGTGATCAGCGACAGCACCTCGGACTCCCGGGCGGTCAGGCCTTCCTCGCGGCCCGGCCAGTCGCCGCCGACCAGCGGACCGCGGCCCGGGTCGTGCAGACGCACCGGCTCGCCGGCGTGGATCTTCTCGAGGGCGTCGACCAGCTCGGCGGCCGCGAGCCGCTTGCTGACGTACGCCGAGATGCCCGGCACGCGTCCCTGGCTCACCGTCGGGTCGTCGGCGCTCCACGTGTAGACGACGACCTTGCCGATGCGAGGGTCGCGCACCAGACGCGCGATGCGTTCGCGATCGCGGAAGCTCTGGGCGAAGGTGTCGAACAGGGCGATGTCCACCGCCGACACCGGATGGGCGTTCACATCCGCCTCGACCACCTCGATCCGGTCGCTGTAGGAGCGCAACATCGAGACCAGGCCGTGCACCACGACCTCGTAGTCGTTGACGATCGCGAGTCGGATGGCCACGGCCGAAGAGTATGGGCCGGACGCACCCCGGCGTGCTCACCTGTAAGGGTGAAACGCGTCCCCCATCCCGGTTGGGACGTCCCTGAGGGTGCTGTCCGACGGTCCGCCTAGTGTCGTCCCGTGAGCCTCCACCTGCACCGAGCGGTCCGCGCCGACGCGCTGGCCGACGGACTCGGGCGGTTGCTCGCGGCGCCGTTGCCGGACCCGTTCGCGAGCGAGCTGGTCGTCGTGCCGGCGCGCGGGATGGAGCGGTGGCTGAGCCAGCGGCTCTCACACCTGCTCGGCGCCGGACCGACCGGCGACGGGGTCTGCGCCGCGGTGGAGTTCCGGTCACCCGGCTCGCTCGTCGCCGAGATCACCGGCACCCGGGACGACGACCCATGGGCACCCGACGCGCTCGCCTGGCCGCTCCTCGAGGTGCTCGACGACTGCCTCGGCGAGCCGTGGGCGGCGACCCTGGCGCGACACCTCGGGCACGGGCTGATCGGGGAGGAGGCAGACCTCCGGTTGGGGCGGCGCTTCTCGGTAGCCCGTCGGCTCGCCGGACTTTTCGCGTCGTACGCCGGGCAACGGCCGTCCCTCGTCACCGACTGGTCCGAGGGCCGCGCCGGTGACGGCACCGGTCGTGCCCTGGCGAACGATCTGTCCTGGCAGCCCGAGCTCTGGCGTCGCCTGGTGGAGCGGGTGGCGGCGCCGTCGCCGGTCGAGCGCCACCGGCACACGGTCGAGGCGCTGCGCGAGGATCCCGAGGCGTTCGACCTGCCGACGCGGCTCTCGTTGTTCGGTCACACCCGGCTCTCCGTGACCGAGATCGACCTGCTCGCGGCGCTGGGCGACGGGCGCGACGTACACGTCTGGCTGCCGCATCCGTCGCCGGCCCTCTGGGCACTCCTCGTCGGGCGCCGGGGCGCCATCGAGAGGGAGGCCGACGACAGTCATCAGGTCGTGCGCCACCCGTTGCTGTCGAGCCTCGGGCGCGACACGAGGGAGCTCCAGCGGGCGCTCGCGGTCGCCGACCCTGCGAGTGACACCGAGGAGCCGTCACCCCCGACCACGGACACCTTGCTCGGCTGGCTCCAGGCCGACCTCGCCGCCGACGAGGCCCGTCCCTCCGGCCGCACCCTCGAGCCCCGCGACCGGTCGGTGCAGGTGCACGCGTGTCACGGCGTCGCCCGTCAGGTCGACGTGCTGCGCGAGGTCCTGCTCGGACTGCTCGCCGATGACCCGACCCTCGAGCCGCGCGACGTGCTCGTGATGTGCCCCGACATCGACACCTACGCCCCACTGATCGAGGCCGGGTTCGGGCTGGGCGACGTGGTCGGCGAGACCGGCCATCCCGCGCACCGGCTACGGGTCCGCCTCGCCGACCGTTCGCCGGTGCAGACCAACCCGCTGCTCGCCGTTGCCCGTGCCCTTCTCGACGTTGCGGGCGGGCGTGCGCCGGCGACGCAGGTGCTCGACCTCGCCCGGGCGGAGCCGGTGCGCCGGCGTTTCGGGTTCAGCGACGACGACCTCGAGCAGCTCGACATCTGGGCGCGGGAGTCCGGCGTGCGGTGGGCCTTCGATGCGACTCATCGCACGGAGTTCGGACTGCAGGACTACGTCGCGAACACCTGGGAGTTCGGTCTCGACCGGCTGCTCACCGGCGTCGCCCTGTCCGACGACTCCTCGGCCTGGCTCGACCGCGCGCTGCCGCTCGACGACGTCGGCAGCGCGCAGGTCGACCTCGTCGGCCGCCTCACCGAGTACGTCGCACGGTTGCGCGCCGCTACCGACCGGCTCACCGGGACGCACCCGCTCGACCACTGGCTCGAGGCGCTCGACGACGGGGTGGCGTCGCTGACCGCCGTGTCGTCGCTCGACGGCTGGCAGCCCGGGCAGGTGCACCGCGAGCTCGGCCGGGTACGACGCGCGTCCGCCGGCCTCGGCGCGGTCGACCTGCGCCTGCCCGACGTGCGCGCGCTGCTCACCGACCGCCTGGCCGGTCGCCCGACGCGCGCCAACTTCCGCACCGGCACGCTCACGGTCTGCACGATGGTGCCGATGCGGTCGGTGCCCCACCGGGTCGTGTGCCTGCTCGGGCTCGACGACGGGGTGTTCCCGAGACAGGGCTCGATCGACGGCGACGACGTACTGGCCCGCGACCCGATGACCGGCGAGCGCGATGCCCGCAGCGAGGACCGCCAGCTCCTGCTCGACGCCATCCTCGCGGCGACCCAGACGCTGGTGATCACCTACACCGGTGCCAACGAGTTCTCCGGGCAGCCGCGACCTCCCGCCGTACCGCTGGGAGAGGTGCTGGATGCCCTCGACACGACCGGGTCCACAGGCGACGGCCGCTCGATCTCCGAGGCCGTCTCCGTCCGCCATCCCTTGCAGCCGTTCGACCCGAAGAACGTCTCGCCCGATGGCCTCGTGGCCGGAGAGACCTTCTCCTTCGACACCGCCGCCGCGGCCGGCGCGCGGGCGGCCTCGGGACCGCGCACCCCGCCGGTGCCCTTCCTCGACGCAACGCTCGGCCCGGCCCACGCCGATGACGTGTCCCTCGCTGACCTCGTGCATTTCTGGACCGACCCGGTCAAGGGTTTCCTCGGCCGCGACGGCGTCGACGTCGCCCTGTCCATCGACGAGGACCAGCCGGAGGACGCTCTCCCGGTCGAGATCGACAACCTCGCCCAGTGGGCGGTCGGCGACCGGGTGCTCACCGACCTGCTCGCCGGCCTCGACCCGGCCGTGGTGAAGCAGCGCGAGTGGCGACGAGGCGAGCTGCCGCCGGGCCAGCTCGGCTGGCGGATGCTCGGGCGGATCCTCGAGCGCACCGCGCCTCTGCACGAGGCGGCTGCGGAGCTCAGAGCCTCCACGCCACGAGCGGTCGACGTCGCCGTCGACCTCGGCGGCGGCCGCCGGCTCGTCGGCACCGTCCCCGAGGTGTACGGCGACCGGCTCGTGCCGGTGACCTACTCCCGGCTCGGTGCCAAGCACCGCATGTCCTCGTGGGTGCACCTGCTGGCGTTGTCGGCGGCCAACGCCGACCGCAACTGGACCGCGCACACGCTCGGGCGTCCCCACAGCCGTTCACGCGACGCGGTCGCCACCTCGCAGCTCGGTCCGCTCGACCACACCTCGCTCGCCGTGCTCCGCGACCTGGTCGCGCTGCGTGATCGCGGGCTCCGTGCGCCGCTGCCGATGCCCCTCAAGGCCTCGCTCGGCTACGCACGCGCACGCCGTACCCGGGCCGACGTACCTGATGCGCTGGTCAAGGCGGGCTACGACTGGAGGGACGGGAAGTTCCCGGGCGAGCAGTCCGAGCCCGCCGTCCTGAAGATCTGGGGTCGGCTCGAGGAGCCGCCCGAGGTCCGTGAGAGCCCGGCACCGGGTGAGGAGTTTCCCGGCGAGACCGGTCGCTTCGGTGCGCTGGCCATGCGGGTGTGGAGCCCCCTGATCGAGGCCGAGCAGGGGAGCTGGTGAGGTCGCGCATGGAGTCCTTCGACCTCGCCGGTCCGCTCCCGACCGGCACCACGTTGCTCGAGGCCAGCGCCGGCACCGGCAAGACCTTCACCGTCGCCGCTCTCGTCACCCGGTACGTCGCGGAGCAGGGCGTGGCGCTCGACCAGCTCCTCGTGATCACGTTCGGCCGCGCCGCCAGTCAGGAGCTCCGCGAGCGGGTGCGCGACCAGCTCGTGCACGCCGAGCGGGCGCTGGCCGATCCCGCGACCGCCGACCGGAGCCATCCGGTGATCGGCACCCTTCTGGAGCAGGACGTCGGGCTCCGGCACGAGCGGCTGCGCGACGCGCTGGCGTCGTTCGACGCCGCGACCATCGCGACCACGCACCAGTTCTGCCAGACCGTGCTGCGCTCGCTCGGCGTCGCCGGCGACACCGACACCGGGGCCACCCTGGTCGAGTCGCTGGACGACCTCGTGGTCGAGGTGGTCGACGACGTCTACCTCAAGACCTTCGGCGGGGAGACGACCGATCCGCCGTTCGGCCGCGACGCCGCGCTCACCCTGGCGCGCACCGTCGTCGGCGACGCCCATGCGGAGCTGGCGTCGGTGAGCAACAGCGAGTCCGAGGCGGGAGCGCGCGTCGCGTTCGCGGGCGAGGTGCGCCGCGAGGTCGACCGGCGCAAGCGACGCCTCGGGATCCTGTCGTACGACGACCTCCTCGGCCGCCTCGCCGACGCGCTCACCGCAGACGACGCGCCCGCTCGGGAGCGGATGCGGCAACGCTGGAAGATCGTGCTGGTCGACGAGTTCCAGGACACCGACCCCAAGCAGTGGGAGGTGCTCGACCGGGCCTTCTCCGGCCACGCCACGATGGTGCTGATCGGCGACCCGAAGCAGGCCATCTACGCGTTCCGTGGCGGCGACGTCGTCACCTATCTCGCGGCCGCGGGCACGGCGTCCACCCGGGCGACGCTCGACACCAACCGTCGCAGCGACGCCGACCTCGTCGCACGCCTCCAGGTCGTGCTGCGTGGCGCCGCCCTCGGCGACCCGCGGATCATGGTCCGCGAGGTCACCGCGTCCCACCCGGGCTCGCGGCTCGAGGGGGCTCCGTCCCCGGCGCCGTTCCGGGTGCGTCACGTCGAGCGGCGCGGCTTCAAGCTGGCCCGCGGGCTGATCCGCGCCGACGACGCGCGACGGCACATCGCCGCCGACTGCGCCGGCGACATCGCGGGGCTGCTCGCCTCCGACGCGACCTGGGACGGCGAGCCGATCGCCGCTCGACACGTCGCGGTCCTGGTCGGCGAGTGGTCCCATGCCGAGCTGGTGCGGGCCGAGCTCGTCGCTCGTGGCATCCCTGCTGTCGTCGGCGGCGGCACCAAGCTGCTCACGTCCCCGGCCGGCGACCAGTGGCTGGCCCTGCTCGAAGCACTCGAGCAACCCCATCGCTCGGGCCGAGTCCGCGCCGCCGCCCTCACGTCGTTCCTCGGCCGCACCCTCTCCGAGCTCGACGCCGGCGGAGATGAGCTCACCGACCGGCTCGCCGACCGCCTGCGCGGCTGGGCCCTGCTGCTGCGCGGCCGCGGCGTCGCGGCGTTGTTCGAGGCGTCCGAGGAGCGCGGGCTGACCGCCCGCGTGCTCGGGACCGTCGGCGGCGAGCGGCTGTTGACCGATCTCCGGCACCTCGCGCAGACCCTCCACGAGACCGCCCGCCGTGAGTCGTTGGGACTGACCGGGCTGCTGGAGTGGCTGAGGTCCGAGCGCGAGAACGCCGCGTCCGAACGGGTCCGGCGTCTCGACAGCGACGCGGCGGCCGTCCAGATCACGACGGTGCACCAGAGCAAGGGCCTGCAGTACCCCGTCGTCCACCTGCCCTTCGCGTCGATGAGATTCGTCCGGTCGGTCGACGTGGCCCGCTACCACGACGAGCACGGCACGCGGATGGTCGACGTCTCCGGTGGCGGTCCCGAGTGGTCGGCCCACGAGGAGGCACATCTCGGCGAGGAGGCCGGCGAGGAGCTGCGCGACCTGTACGTCGCGCTGACCCGTGCCCAGTCGCAGGTCGTCACCTGGTGGGCCCCGACCCGGAACACCCCCGACGGCGGACTGCACCGACTCCTGTTCGGACGCCAGCCGGGACAGGCCGAGGTGCCCGACAGCCAGGGCGTCAAGGACGATGCGTACGTCGCTCGCATCCTCGGCCTGCTCCACGAGCTCGGCGGGCCGTCGCCCGAGGTGTCGAGGGTGTCGGACGCGGCGCCCGAGGCCGCGCGTGGCCCGGTGGGCGAGCTGGCCGCCCGGGTGTTCGACCGCGAGGTCGACACCGAGTGGCGACGCACGTCGTACTCCGGGCTGATCCGGGTCCAGGAGCAGCCGGCCGGGGTGAGCTCGGAAGTCGAGGTGGAACCGAAAGACGACGAGCAGATGTCAGGCCACCTCGCGAGCGAGCGCGCTTCCGTCTCGCCGCGGCCGCCGCGCTCCGACTCCGTCGGATCCCAGCGTCCTCGCTCGAGCCCGATGGCCGACCTCCCGGCGGGCGCGACCTTCGGCAGCCTGGTGCACGGTGTCCTGGAGCTGGCCGACCCCGAGGCGCCCGATCTGCGCGAGGAGCTGTTGGCCCGCACCCGCGAACAGCTGTCCTGGTGGCCGGTCGGCGTCGACGCCGAGGCGATCGCCGACGGCCTGGTCCCGTCGCAACACACGCCTCTCGGTCCGCTCGCGTCCGGGCTCCGCCTGGTCGACATCCCGGTGCGCGACCGGCTCTGCGAGCTCGACTTCGAGTTCCCGCTGACCGGCGGCGACCGCCCCGAGCGGGCTCGCAACGACGTACGTCTCGGCGACGTCGCCGGACTGTTGCGCCGCCACCTCTCCGCCGGCGACCCGCTCGCGCCGTACGCCGACCAGCTCGTCGGCCCGCTCGCTGAGCAGGCGCTGCGGGGCTACCTGTCCGGGTCGATCGACGTGGTCCTGCGCGTGCCGGACGGCCGTGCTGACGACGGCGGTCATCGATACGTCGTCGTCGACTACAAGACGAACCTGCTCGGTGAGCCCGGGACGCCGTTGACATCTGCCGACTACGGCCGCGCCGAGATGGCCGGGGCGATGCTGCACAGCCACTACCCCCTCCAGGCGCTGCTGTACTCCGTCGTCCTTCATCGCTATCTGCGCTGGCGACTGCCGTCGTACGACGCGTCGCTCCACCTGGGCGGTGTCCTCTACCTGTTCCTGCGCGGCATGTGTGGCCCCGAGACGCCGGTCATCGACGGGCGCGTCGCGGGCGTCTTCGACTGGTCACCGCCCGCTGCGCTGGTGACCGACCTCAGCGACCTGCTCGAAGGGACCGCGAGATGATCGAGCCCTTCGAGACCGAGGACCCGCACGACCGCCGCTTCGCGCTCGGGCTGTCCGGCGTGCTCGGCCGCTTCAACGCCTCGGGCGTGGTCGAGGCCGCGGACGTCCATGCCGCCCGGCGCATCCAGGCGCTGGCCGCCGAGCCCGACGACGACGTCGCGCTGGCGGTTGCCCTGGCGGTGCGTTCGCTGCGGCACGGCTCGGTCTGCCTCGAGCTGCCCGGGCTGACCGCCGAGGCGTTGCCACCGGGCCTGGCCTGGCCGGGTGACGGCTGGGTCGACCGGGTGGCGGCCAGCCGCGTCGCGCAGGCCGGCGTCGTGCGCGTCGAGGACGGCGTGCTGTACCTCGATCGCTACTGGCGTGAGGAGTGCCAGGTGCGCGACGACCTCGTCTCACGGCTGTCGCTGCCGCCTCCGGCGGTCGACGAGGCACGCCTCGAGACGGTGGCGCGCGTCCTCTTCGACGAGAGGTACGACGAGCAGCGCGCGGCCGCGCTCGCGGCGGCCCGGCAGTGGACCACGGTCCTCACCGGTGGCCCGGGCACCGGCAAGACGACCGCGGTCGCCGGGCTGCTGGCGCTGCTGGCCGACCAGTCCGACCGGCCGCTCCGGATCGCGCTCACCGCACCGACCGGCAAGGCCTCGGCGCGCCTGCAGGAGGCGGTGCGGACGGCGCTGGCCGGGGCGCCGTTCGACGATCACCGCGACGCGGTCGGTCAGCCCGTCGCTCAGACACTTCACCGGCTGCTGGGCTGGAAGCGCGGCAGCCGCAACCGGTTCCGCCACGACCGGCGCAACCGGCTCCCCCACGACGTGATCGTGGTCGACGAGACCTCGATGGTGTCGCTGACGATGATGGCCCGCCTGGTCGAGTCCGTACGCGCCGACTGCCGGTTGGTGTTCGTCGGTGACCCCGACCAGCTGGCCTCGGTGGAGGCCGGGGCGGTGCTCGCCGACCTGGTGGCGGGGCTCACCCGCCGTGATCCCCTGGTCGTGGCCGCGCTGACGACGTCCCACCGGTTCGGCCCGGAGATCGGCGGGCTCGCCGCGGCGGTGCGCGACGGCCACGCGGACGCCGCGCTCGACCTCCTGGCGACCGGCGGCGACCATGTCGAGCTGCTCGACGCGTCCGATCCCGACGTCCTCGCCGGGCTCGGTGACCGGCTGGTGAGGCACGCCCTGCGGCTGCGCGAGGCCGCGGCGTCCGGCCACGCGAGCGAGGCGGTCGCGATCCTCGACCGGCACCGCCTGCTGTGCGCCCACCGGGACGGCCCGTGGGGCGTCGGCCACTGGAACCGGCTCGTCGAACGCTCCCTCTCCGAGCACACCGGGCTGCCCATCGGGGGCGGTTGGGGTCAGGAGTGGTACGCCGGAAGGCCACTGCTGCTGACCAGCAACGACTACGGGCTGGACCTGTTCAACGGCGACACCGGGGTCGTCGTCGCCACGGACGAAGGCCTGCGGGCCGCGATCGCCGTACCCGGTGGTCATCGCGACCTGGCGACCTCGCGGCTCACCGATGTCGAGACCATGCACGCGATGACCGTGCACAAGAGCCAGGGCAGCCAGGCGGCCACGGTCACCGTGCTGCTCCCGCCCGACGACTCGCGGTTGCTCACCCGCGAGCTGCTCTACACGGCGCTGACCCGCGCCGAGCAGAAGGTGACCGTGGTGGCGACGCCCGACGCCGTGCGCCTCGCCGTACGTCGGGAGGCGCAGCGGGCCAGTGGCCTGGCCCCGCGGTTGGCCCACTCCCCGGGCAACGAGACCTGACCGTCCCGTGACCTGGCTAGGGTCGGGGCATGCTGCTGCTGAGGGTGGAGCTGCCGAACGTGCCCGGGTCGCTGGGCCGTCTGGCGAGCGCGATCGGCGCCGCGGGTGGTGACATCGAGTCGATCGAGATCGTCGAGAAGCGCGTGGACGGCACCGACGTCGACGACGTGCTCCTCGACATGGTCGAAGGCACGATGCCCGACTCCGTCGTGTCCGCGTGCAACGCCGTCGACGGAGTGAAGGTGCTGTGGATCAGCCGCTACCTCGCCGGCGGCAACCTGTTTCCCGACCTCGAGGTGGTCGAATCCCTGACCGCGGACCCCAAGATCGCCCTCGACCGGGTGGTCGAGGCTCTGCCGGTCGCCTTCCGGTGCGAGTGGGCGGCCCGGGTCGCTGTCACCGAGAACGGTTTCGAGATCGAGCGCGCCAGCGAAGGGGCGCCGACCTCGATCGACCTCAAGCCGGACTCGGGGCTCGCCCGGCAGACGATCGGCGACGACCTGGTCGCGATCGCCCCGCTCGGGCAGGCGCGGGTGGTGGCCATCGGGCGCCGCGGCGGCCCTGAGTTCCTCGACTCCGAGCTCGCTCGGCTCGGTCATCTGGTCGGGCTGGCCGCGTCGATCGCGCGCGCGACGTAGGACTCAGTCCGCGCGCTCCAGCAGGAACACCGGGATCTCCCGCTCGGTCCGCTTCTGGTACTCCCCGTACGTCGGCCAGGTCTCGACCGCGTAGTCCCACCACTGCGTGCGCTCCGCACCCGACACGAGCCGGACGTCGTACGTGTGCTTCTCCGCGCCGTCCTGCAGGTCGACCTGGGGGTGTGCGAGGAAGTTGTGGTACCACTCGGGGTTCTTGGGTGACCCGCCCACGGACGCGATCGCGACGTACGCGCCGTCGCGCTCGACCCGCATCACCGGGTTCTTCCGCAGGCGGCCGCTCTTCGCACCGATCGAGGTGATCACCACGATCGGGTAGCCGGTGTCGCGCAGGGTGTTGGCGCGCTCGCCGTCGGACTCCTCGTACGCCGCGACCTGGTCGCGCACCCATTGCTGGGAGCTGGGGACGTAGGTGCCTTCGAGTGCCATGTCAGGGATAACCGGCAGTCCCACGCACGCATTCCGGCACCACTAGGTTGTCCGCATGAGCGCGATCGAGGGTGTCAGCGCGATCTTCGACCCCGAGCAGTGGGACGACGTCCCTGGCTTCGACGACCTCACCGACCTCACCTACCACCGGGCCAGGGCCCACGGCACGGTACGCGTCGCGTTCGACCGACCCGACGTCCTCAACGCCTTCCGCCCGCACACGGTCGACGAGCTGCTCCGGGTCCTGGAGCATGCACGGACGTCGAGCGACGTCGGCTGCGTGCTGCTCACCGGCAACGGGCCGAGCCGGAAGAACGGCAAGTGGGCCTTCTGCACCGGCGGAGACCAGCGCATTCGGGGCAAGGCGGGCTACCAGTACGCGGTGGGCGAGACCGCCGACACCGTGGACAAGGCCCGGCTCGGCCGGCTGCACATCCTGGAGTGCCAGCGGCTGATCCGCTTCATGCCGAAGATCGTGGTCTGCCTGGTCCCCGGCTGGGCCGCCGGCGGTGGGCACTCGCTGCACGTCGTCTGCGACCTGACCCTGGCCAGTGCCGAGGAGGCGCGGTTCAAGCAGACCGACGCCGACGTCGGCTCGTTCGACGGCGGCTTCGGCTCGGCGTACCTCGCCCGGCAGGTCGGCCAGAAGTTCGCCCGCGAGATCTTCTTCCTCGGCCAGGAGTACTCCGCGGAGGACGGCGTACGCATGGGCACGGTGAACCGCGCCGTCCCGCACGCCGAGCTGGAGGCCACCGCCCTGGAGTGGGGAACCCTGATCAACGGCAAGAGCCCGACCGCCCAGCGGATGCTGAAGTACTCCTTCAACCTGATCGACGACGGCCTGGTCGGCCAGCAGCTCTTCGCCGGCGAGACCACCCGCCTGGCCTACATGACCGACGAGGCCCAGGAGGGACGCGACCAGTTCCTGGAGAAGCGCGACCCCGACTGGTCGCCGTTCCCCTGGTACTACTGATCGCCCGAAGTGGGCCTTCTCCGCCGCCGAGGTGTGACCTGTCCGCCGCCGAGGTGTGACCTGTCCGCGGCCGAGGTGTGGCCTGTCCGCGGCCGAGGTGGGCTTCACCCGGCGGAGTCAACGGTGAGTCGGGCTCGGAGACTCCAGTGCTGGGGCCGGAGAACTCCCACCTGGGGTTCGGAGAACTCCCACCTGGGGTTCGGAGAACTCCCTCTTGGGCGCGGGAGAGGGCCCACTTCGGCGTCAGGCGCGGGTGAAGCCGGTCATGGCCTGGTAGAGCGCGAGCCGCTTGCACTTGAGCGACCCCGGCGCGTACTTCTGCTCCCAACTGTCGTCCTCGCTGAGGAACAGGCTGGCGTCGAGGACCGACTGCGGCTCGCCGGCGGTGGCCTCGGTGACGCTGCGGAAGTAGTAGTGGTTGAAGATCCGGTTGAACTCGGTGGTGTAGATGTCGGCGGCCCGGCGGTCGCCGCGGACGACGATCATGTTCTCGTCGTTGTCGGTCGTCGACGCGTCGCTGAAGTTGGCCGAGCCGGTGACCACGATCGGGTCGTCGCCCAACGGGTCGATCAGCATGAACTTGGAGTGCACGTAGCTGACGTGGCTGTTGAGGCCGAGGAGCGCGGCGTTGGTCTCCTTCGCCCATTGGTAGACCGGGTTTTCGAGGTACGAGCCCCACGCTTGGTAGACGTTGTTGCGGGCGTTGATCCGGACGAACGCGGTCGGGTGCTTCGGGTCGGGCTTGTCCTGCTTCTCCAGCAGCATGAAGACGATCGCGTTCTGCGTGGTGTTGTCCGACAGCAGGGCCTTGAACGCGGCACCGACACCGAAGGCGAAGGTGATGCAGCCCTCGCGTGCCGCGCTGTCGAGCAGTACGGCGTACTCCTGGAGCACGGCGGTGGTCCTGCGTGGGCTGAACACCGGCGTGACTCCGGCCGGTGCGTCGTGCAGGTCCGCGGGCACGGGGGAGAGCTGCTCGACCGCCGAGCGGAAGGCCGCGTTCTTGGCGATCGCCTGCGAGCGGGTGTCGTCCGAGCGGCCACCGGGGTCGCTGGACAGCAGGTTCCAGTAGCCCTGGAAGGCGAGGGCCGTGGCCGGGTCGCGGACCCAGTGGCCGACGTTGGTCTGACCCGCGATGCCGCCGAGAGTGAGGTTGGTGGAGCCGGTCCACACCTGGGTCGGCACGGAGCCTGCGGGGATGTGCACCATGAACTTGTTGTGCGCGATGTCGGCCTTGCGCGCCTCGCGCAGGACCACCCGGTCCATCGGGATCTGCGCCGACGCGAGCGTCGCCAGGTTCTCCTCGCGCGGGAAGTCGGCGGTGGTGGCGGTGCCGTTCTGCTTGGCGTCGACGACCAGCCGGACGTCGACTCCGCGGTCGATCGCGTTCTTGAGGGCGGTCGCGGCGGGCTCGTAGGCGAACTCGTAGAAGCAGCCGAGCAGCCGGTCACCGGACTGGGTCTGATCCACGAAACGCAGGAGCGCGTCGTCGAGGTCGCGGCTGAGCCAGCCGAGCGCCTGCTTCTGCCGGTCCGGGTCGAGGTCGGCGATCCGGGTGTCGCCGTACGTCTTGGTGTAGGCCTGGCTGCTCGCGACGCCGCGGTTGAAGAACACGTCGTGGCGCTCGCCGTACAACGGCTCGGTGCGGATGGTCAGCGTCAGCGCGGTCGCCGAGCGGTCGAGGTCGGACGGCGTGCCCTTGAGCGGGTGGAAGACGTAGCGGTAGCGGCTGTCCGGCTGACACGTGAAGTCGTCCCACGTGAAGCTCTGTACCGGCTGGTCGTGCGTGCTGACCCGGGTGTCGGCATCGGGCTCGGGGATCAGGGAACCGAAGACCTTGAAGCCGGACATCCACTCGTCGGTGCCCGCGGCCAGGTCATAACGGCGTACGGCGAAGCCGAGCAGGCCGGCCTTCGTGCGGTCGCTCGCGATCACCGCGAACGACACCGTGTTCGTGCCGGTGACGGCGTACACCCTGCCCGCGGCCGCGGTGCGTGACCTGAACCGCATGCCGCACCTCCCGTTGCTCCGACGGTACTGCTCGAGTGCGATGCGCGTCGTCCATCGCGGGAACGAGACCGGCTGGGGAATGCAGCCGCGTGGGCGTAGGTTGCCGCCACGTGACGACCTCCTCCACGCCTCCGGTGGGGCGCGCCCAGGTGGGGCTGCGCAGCGAGCGTGGACCGATCCTGCTCGCGGTGATGCTGAGCACGGGACTGTTCGCCATCGACTCGACGATCCTGGCGACCGCGGTCCCGTCGATCGTGTCCGACCTCGGCGGCTTCACGTCGTTCCCGTGGCTGTTCTCGATCTACCTGCTGGCCCAGGCGATCTCGGTGCCGATCTACGGCAAGCTCGCCGACCTGTACGGGCGCAAGCCGCTGATGCTGCTGGGTGTCGGCCTCTTCGTGGTCGGCTCCTTGCTGTGCGGCTTCGCGTGGAGCATGACGGCGCTGATCGTCTTCCGGCTGGTGCAGGGCCTGGGTGCCGGCGCGATCGGTCCGATCGGGATGACCATCCTCGGCGACATCTACTCGCTGCAGGAGCGAGCGACGGTGCAGGGCTACCTGGCCAGCGTGTGGGCGATGGCGGCCTTGATCGGGCCGACCCTCGGCGGGGTGTTCTCCGAGACGATCGGGTGGCGGTGGATCTTCTTCGTCAACCTGCCCCTGGGGGCGGCGGCCATGTGGACGCTCTGGCGCCGGTTCCACGAGCACGTCGAGCGCAAGCGGCACCGGATCGACTACCTCGGCGCCACGCTGCTCGGCCTCGGCGGGACCCTGCTCCTGCTGGCTCTGCTCGAGGGCGGCGTCGAGTGGGGGTGGAGCTCGGCGACCAGCATCGGGTTGTTCGCGGCCGCCGTGGTGCTGCTCGGCGTGTTCGTGCTGGTGGAGACCCGAGCGGTCGAGCCGGTGCTGCCGTTGTGGGTGTTCCGGATGCGCGTGCTCAACGTGTCGAACGCGAGCGGGCTGCTCGTCGGCGTCTTGATGATGGGCCTGTCGTCGTACGTGCCGCTGTTCTCGCAGAAGGTGCTGGGCACGGGTGCCGTGGTGGCCGGACTCGTCCTGGCGGCGATGACGATCGGCTGGCCGATCGCGGCCGCGACCGCGGGCCGGCTCTACCTGAGGTTCGGCTTCCGGTTCACGCTCGTTCTCGGTGGCGCGATCACGATCATCGGCGCGCTGATCCTGGCCACGGTGGACGGCGACAGCTCACTGTGGCACCTGACCGCCGCGTGCTTCGTGATGGGCATCGGCTTCGGGTACGTCGCGAGCCCAGGCGTCGTGGCCGCGCAGACAGCGGTGTCGTGGGCGCGTCGGGGTGTCGCGACCGGGGCCAACATGTTCTCCAGGTCGGTCGGCAGCGCCATCGGCGTCGCAGTCTTCGGAGCCATCGTGAACAGCCACGTCAGCGATGCCCTCGGCTCGAGCAGTCCGGACGTGGCGCACGTGTCGAGTGCGATCCTCGAACCGGCCATCCAGGACGTCTACGTCGTCAGTGCGTTCATCGCCGCGGCTCTGCTCGCGGTGGCGTTCCTGATGCCGACCCGCGTCATCGAGCCGGACGCCCCGGGCGGGGTCGAGCCGGAACCGCTCCCCGAGGCGGAAGCGGACACGGTCGCCTGAGGCGGCCCCGAGCACCGGCTCGATGAGCGCGCTGCGCTCATCGACGTAGCACGCAGTGATGGGCTCACTCCAGAGCCTCAGGCAGGATCGCCGAGCTCCTCGAGCCAGGGGGCACGCTCGGGTTCGACGTCCTCGAGGGCCGAGCCCAGGCTGTGGCCGGTGAGGCCCGATGCGGCCACCGCCTCGAGGACGCCGCGGGTGAGTTCGATCCGGTCCAGCACCGGCTCCGGACCGTCGTTGACGCCGTCGCGTTCGTCGGCGAACCCGTCGTGCAACAGGACGACGCGGCCGGTCAGATCGGTGGAGCGCAGCTCGGCCAGGTACTTCTCCGCCGGATGCGTCTCCCAGTCCCGGCAGGCGACGCTCCACAGCACCGGCATCAGGCCGGCGTCGCGGGCGGCGCGCCAGGAGACCAGGTCCTGTGCGCCGTACGGCGGGCGCGACCACCGCACCGGGACCGCCGCGAGATCCTCGAGCTCGGCCTTGGCGTCGCGGAAGCGGGCGGGCATGGCCTCGGCCGGCAGGGTCGTGAGCCGACGATGGTCCGACCCGTGCAGCCCGATCTCGTGTCCCGCGGCCAGCACCTCGTGCAACAGGCCGAGGTGCGCACGCACCCGGGTGAGCAGGACGAAGAAGGTGGCGGTCGCGCCGGCTTCGGCGAGCACCGGCAGCAGCCGATCGGTGACGCCCGGGGTGGGACCGTCGTCGTAGGTGAGCACGGTCGACGTGGCGGGTCGGCGCAGCGCGACCACGGAGCTCCCCTCCGGCTCGGCTCCCATCGGTGGTGCGCTCACAGCCCCGGGTCGCTGGGGAGCCGGCCGTGGATGTGGCAGTCCTCGCGGACCTCGCTCCCGGGCACGGCGTACGCCGAGCGGGTGGTGCCCTCGTGGACGAAGCCGGCAGCCTCGGCCACTCGGCAGGACGCCCTGTTGTGCACCGAGTGCTCGAGCTGGACGCGCATCAGACCGCGCGACTCGAACGCCCAGCGGGTGACGGCGTCGACCATCTGGCGCGCGACGCCGCGCCCACGCGCGGACGGCAGGACCCGGTAGCCGATCTTGGCGACCCGGTCGTCGGTGTCGATCGCGAACAGGCTGACGTTGCCGAGCATGGTCCCGGTCTCCGGGTCCACCGCATGGAAGGTGGCATGGGTGCCGCTGGACCAGTCCCCGCCGGCCCGGCACCAGGCCGCAGCCGCCTCGAGGTCGGGGCACTCTCCGCCCGGGTTCCAGAGCTTCACGTCCGGGTCGTTGAGCAGCAGGAACGCCTCGGGCGCGTCCTCCTCGACCGGCGGGCGGAGCACCAGGTCGGCTGTCTCCAGACGTTCCACGGCGAACACCCTAATTGCGAAAACGGGTCAGGTCAGGCGAAGGAGCGCGCCCGCGTGCGACGGCAAGGTGATGCCCTGTGCGTCGACGGTGGCCGCGCTCGGAGTCGTGAACAGCAGCGCGCCGGACTCCGGCAGCGTCGCCGGGGTCGTCCCGAAGTTCACCGCGATCAGCAACCCGCCTCGCCGCAGCGTGAACACCCGCGTCGCCTCGTCCGCCGTGGCCGCCAGGGAGGTGAAGGACGGATCGGTGAGCTCGGGCAGCGACCGCCGCAAGGCGGCGAGTGTTCGGTACGTCGCCAGCAGCCGCGCGTGCCGTCCGCCCGACAGCTCCGACCAGTCCAGCTTCGACCGCTCGAATGTCGCGGGGTCCTGCGGATCGGGCACCTCGGAGGCATCCCAGCCCATCCGCTCGAACTCCACGAGCCGGCCCTCGGCGGTGGCCCGCCCGAGGTCGGGCTCGGGGTGGGAGGTGAAGAACTGGAACGGCGTGGAAGCTGCCCACTCCTCACCCATGAACAGCAGCGGCGTGAACGGCCCGCACAGGGTGAGCAGCGCCGCGCACGCCAGCTGGTCGTCGTCGAGGTGCTCGGTCAGCCGGTCGCCGCGCGCCCGGTTGCCGATCTGGTCGTGGTCCTGGCTGCAGACGACCAGCCGCCAGGTCGGCATGTGTGCGGTGTCCACCGGCACGCCGTGGTCGCGACCGCGGAACGACGACCACGTGCCGTCGTGGAAGAACCCCTTCTCGCACACCTTCGCCAGTGCCGACAGGGGCGCGAAGTCCGCGTAGTAGCCGAGCGTCTCGCCGGTCAGTGCGACGTGGAGGGCGTGGTGGAAGTCGTCGCTCCACTGCGCGTCGAGCCCGTACCCGCCGCCCTCGCGCGGCGTCACCAGGGTGGTGTCGTCGAGGTCCGACTCGGCGATCAGCGTGAGCGGTCGTGCGAGGTGGGCCGACAGTGCGGCGGTCTCGATCGCCATCTCCTCGAGGATGTTCGTCGGCGAGGAGTCCTCCAGCGCGTGCACGGCGTCCAGCCGCAACGCGTCGACGTGATAGTCGGCGAACCACATGTGGACGTTGTCGAGGACGAAGCGGCGTACCTCCGCCTCGCCGTCGAGGTTGACCAGGTCGCCCCAGGTGTTGCGCCCCTGCTTGAGGTACGGCGCGAACTGCGGCAGGTAGTTGCCCGACGGACCCAGGTGGTTGTAGACGACGTCCTGCACCACGCCCAGCCCCGCGGCATGACAGGCGTCGACGAAGCGCTGGTACGCCGGAGGCCCGCCGTACGCCTCGTGGACGGCGAACCAGTCGACGCCGTCATATCCCCAGTTCCACACGCCGTTGAAGGCGTTGACCGGCATCAGCTCGACCAGGTCGACCCCGATCGAACGCAGGTGGTCGAGCCTCCCGATCGCGGCGTCCAGGGTGCCGTCGGGGGTGAACGTGCCGACGTGCAGCTCGTAGATCACCGACCCCGGCAGCTGCCGTCCGGTCCAGGCCCGGTCCGTCCAGGGGAATGAGGTCGGATCGTAGGTTCGCGAGCGCTGGTGGACGCCCGCCGGCTGGCGCCGCGACCGCGGGTCGGGTCGTGGCACGTCCGAGTCGTCGATCAGGTATCCGTAGTCGAGTGGTCCTTCCGTCGGGTCCAGAACGCCGTCGGGGATCCACCAGTCGCCTCCCGAGCGGCTCATCTCGACGATGGCATCGCCCACCGACAGGCGGAGCCGCTTCGCGCGTGTACTCCACACCGCGAACGGCCCGTGGTCGTGGGTCCAGAAGCTCATCCGGCTTCTTCCCGGAGCAGGAGGGCGACCGGGTAGTCCGCGAGCAGCTCGTGGAGAGGCGCGTCGCCGGAGTACTCACGCCCGGTCAGAAGGTCGGCCCACGCGCCCTCGGGCAGCGGCAGCACCGTCTCGCCCCAGCCGCGCGTGGCCAGTCCGAACGGCAGCCGGGTCGCCACCGTGAGCGCTCCTCCTCGGTCGAAGGCGAGCGCGTGCTCGCCGGCCTGCCCCCGGGGATGCACCGGGAGGTACGTCGTGAACCGGTGTGGCTGGTTGCGTCGCAGGGTGAGCGCGGCCTGGGTGAGCAGCAGCTTGGCGTGACCGTGGTCGTCGACGTGGGGCGTGAGCACGGGTCGCTCGCCCGCGAGCACCCGATCCAGCACGCGGCGACGTACACCGAGGTCGACCGGGCGGCGGTTGTCGGGGTCGACCAGCGACTGCTCCCAGAGCTCGCTGCCCTGGTAGACGTCGGGCACGCCCGGCATGGTCAGCGCCACGAGCTTGGTCGACAGGCTGTTGCTCCAGCCCGGACCCGCGACGTACTCGAGCAGGTCCTCGAGGACCGCCGTGACGGCCGGATGGTCGAAGGCGGCGTCGACGGCCGCGTGCACCGCGCCCTCGTACGTCGCATCGGGCGCTGTCCAGGACGTCCGGTCGCCGGCCTCGCGCATCGCCTTCTCGGCGTACCCGTGGAGGCGCTCACGCGACGCCGGCCAGGCGCCGAGGACCGCCTGCCAGAGCAGGTTGCCGAAGGACGCGTCGGGAAGAGGGACGAGCGAGAGCAGGGTGTCGAGGGCGCCGGCCCAGAGGTCCGGGATCTCGGCGAGAACGGCGATCCGGGCCCGCACGTCCTCGCCGCGCTTGGTGTCGTGCGTCGACGTGGTCGTCATCGCCTGCGGCCGCTCGCGCTGCCGCACGTCCATCGCCGCGTGGAACTCGTCGACCGTGACCGACCACTCGCTCGGGTCGCCACCCACCTCGGTCAGCGAGGTGAGCCGGGAGGTCCGGTAGAACGCGCAGTCCTCCACCCCCTTGGCCATCACCGCTCCGCTGGTCTGCTGGAAGCGCAGCGCCGCCGGGTGCGCCGGATCGCCCAGCACCGGCTCCAGGGCGTCGAACGTCGCGGACAGGTCGGGCCTGCGTCGCCGGGCGTCGCTGAAGGCCGTGGCGAGGTGCTCGGCGCCACCGGGGAGGTAGGAGCGATAGACCGGGAAGCACGCGAGCAGCTCGTCCAGCGCGTCGACCAGCAGGTCGGAACCACCCTTCGCCGGCACCTTCCGGGCCACACGTCGGACCTCGGAGCCGAGGATGCCGTCGGCCACGGCCCGCTTCGTGTCGTGGGTCAGGTCGGGCCAGGCCAGGGCCGAGCCTCGTAGGCGCGCCTCGAGCGCGGTCAGCGGCGCCTGCCCCGCCGGGTCGGTGAGGACCCGGTCGACCAGGCCGAGCACGTCGTAGCCCGTGGTGCCGGCGGTGGCCCAGGAGCTCGGCAGGGTCTCGCCCGGTTCGAGGATCTTCTCGACCAGGACGTAGGTGCCGCCGGTCAGCTCGCTCAGGACGTCGAGGTACGTCGCAGGGTCGCGGAGGCCGTCGGGGTGGTCGACGCGGAGCCCGTCGACGAGCCCGTCGTCGAACCAGCGCCGGATCTCGACGTGCGAGTCGTCGAGCACCGACCGGTCCTCGACCCGGATCCCCGCCAGGGTGGTGACCGCGAAGAACCGCCGGTAGTTGAGCCCGGTGTCGGCCACGGTCCAATGCACGAGCTCGTAGTGCTGCTCCTCCAGCGTCGTCGTACCGGGAGCGAGCGGGAAGACGTGGTCGTGGTACCGCACGACTCCTTCGGTGTCGTCGAGCTCGATCGCCGAGCCGCCGTCGTCACCGAGGACCGGGATGCGGACGCGTCCCTGACCGTCGGCCCAGTCGACGTCGAACGCATCGGCATGCGCGGAGTCCCGCCCCCGACGCAGCAGGTCCCACCACCACGCGTTCTCCCGCGGGGTCGCGACGCCCACGTGGTTCGGCACGATGTCGACGAGCACGCCCATGCCGAGCCGCTTCGCCGCGGCCGAGACCGCGACCAGCCCCTCGCGCCCGCCCCGGTCGGGGTCGACCAGGGAGTGGTCGACCACGTCGTACCCGTGGTCGCTCCCGGGCTCCGCCTTCAGCAGCGGCGAGAGGTAGACCCAGTCGACCCCGAGGTCGTGCAGGTACGGCAGCGTCGTGGCGGCGTCGTGCAGCGTGAACCGGGCGTTGACCTGGAGGCGGTAGGTGCTGGTCGGGACGCGCATGATCAGGACGAGCTCTTGCTGTTCTGCTCCTGAGCAGCGACGGACGCGGCCGCCGAGGTGTCGGGGGCCGTGGTCGGCGCCGTGTGCTCGCGCAGCACGAGCACGCTCCGCCCCGCCACCTTGGACCGCACGCCGGCCCTGATCGGGCCCTTGCGGCGCCGCACGGCTCCGGTGTCGATCACGACGTCCCAGGCCGCGGCGTACTCCTCGGGCGGCAGCGTCAGGGGTACGTCGTCGCCGGCGGCGTTGAAGTACAGCAGGAAGTGCTCGTCGACGACGTCCTGCCCGCGGGCGTCGGCCCCGGCGATGCCGTGCCCGTTGAGGTACATGCCGAGCGACCGCGCATCCGGCGCGTTCCAGTCGGCATCCTCCATCGGGCGACCGTCGAGGTGCAGCCAGACGATGTCGTTGAGCCGGTCGGCGTCGCCGATGCGTACGTCGGTGCCGGTGAAGAAGCGGCGGCGCCGGAAGGTCGCGTGGTCGCGTCGCAGCTTCGCGACGTCCGCGGTGAACTCCATGAGCGGCTCGTCGACGTCGTCCCAGTGCAGCCAGGAGATCGGGCCGTCCTGGGCATAGGTGTTGTTGTTGCCGTCCTGGGTGCGGCCGACCTCGTCACCGTGCAGCAGCATCGGCACGCCCTGGCTGAGCAGCAGCGTGGTCAGGAAGTTCCGTTGCTGGCGCGCCCGCAGGGCGAGGATCTCCGGGTCGTCGGTCGGGCCCTCGGCGCCGTGGTTCCACGAACGGTTGTGGCTCTCGCCGTCGTTGTTCCCCTCACCGTTCGCCTCGTTGTGCTTGTCGTCGTACGACACGAGGTCGCGCAGGGTGAAGCCGTCGTGGGCGGTGACGAAGTTGATCGAGGCGACCGGGCGGCGTCCCGACTGCTCGTAGAGGTCGCTCGACCCGGCCAGCCGGCTGGCGAACTCGCCGAGCGACGGCTCGCCGCGCCAGAAGTCGCGCACGGTGTCGCGGAACTTGCCGTTCCACTCGGTCCACTGCGGCGGGAAGCCGCCCACCTGATAGCCGCCCGGCCCGACGTCCCACGGCTCGGCGATGAGCTTCACCTGGCTGACGACCGGGTCCTGCTGCACGAGCTCGAAGAACGTCGACAGCCGGTCGACGTCGTAGAACTCCCGGGCCAGGGCGGAGGCGAGGTCGAAGCGGAAGCCGTCGACGTGCATCTCGATCACCCAGTAGCGCAGCGAGTCCATGATCAGCTGCAGGGAGTGCGGGTGGCGCACGTTGAGACTGTTCCCGGTGCCGGTGTAGTCCATGTAGTAGCGCAGGTCGTCCTCGACGAGCCGGTAGTACGCCGGGTTGTCCAGGCCCTTGAAGCTCAGCGTCGGACCCAGGTGGTTGCCCTCGGCGGTGTGGTTGTAGACGACGTCCAGGATCACCTCGATCCCGGCCGCGTGCATCGACCGGACCATCGACTTGAACTCCTGCACCTGCTGGCCGAGCTGCCCCGCCGCGGCGTAGTCGGCGTGCGGCGCGAGGAAGCCGAGGGTGTTGTAGCCCCAGTAGTTGCGGAGTCCCTTGTCGAGCAGCGTGCTGTCCTGCACGAACTGGTGCACCGGCATCAGCTCGATCGCGGTCACGCCGAGCCGGGTCAGGTGCCGCACCACGGACGGGTGCGCGAGCCCGGCGTACGTGCCTCGCTCGTCCTCGGGAACGTCGGGATGCAGCTCGGTCAGCCCCTTGACGTGAGCCTCGTAGATCAGGCTCTCGTGGTACGGCGTGTTGAGCCGGCGGTCGCCCTCCCAGTCGAAGAACGGGGTGATCACGACGCCGAGCATCATGTGGGAGCCGGAGTCGTCGTCGTTGCGGGAGTCCGGGTCGCCGAAGTCGTAGCCGAACAGCGACTGGTCCCAGTCGATGTCGCCGACGGTCGCCTTGGCGTAGGGGTCGAGCAGCAGCTTGGCGGGGTTGCCCCGGAGTCCGTGCTCGGGATCGTAGGTGCCGTGGACCCGGTAGCCGTACCGCTGACCCGGCTGCACCGACGGCAGGTAGCAGTGCCACACGAACGCGTCGACCTCGGTCAGGGGCACCCGGACCTCGTTCCGGGCGTCGTCGAACAGGCACAGCTCGACCTGCTCGGCCACCTCGCTGAAGACCGCGAAGTTGGTGCCGACGCCGTCGAACGTCGCTCCCAGCGGGTACGCCGTGCCCGGCCAGACCTCCAACGGAACCCTCCAGGTCGTCACGAATTCGTCACCGGCGCCCCATTGTCGGTACGTCGTACAGCCGGGACAGTGCGGTCATGAACGATACGGCGTACGACTTCACCGGACTGAGGGCGCTCTTCATCAACTGCACGTTGAAGCGCTCACCCGAGCCGAGCAACACCCAGGGGCTGGTCGACGCCAGCCGCACGATCATGGAGAAGCACGGCGTCCACGTCGACGTCGTCCGAGCCATCGACCACGAAATCGCCACCGGGGTGTGGCCGGACATGCGCGAGCACGGCTGGGAGACCGACGCGTGGCCGGAGATCTTCGAGCAGGTCAAGGCCGCGCACATCCTCGTGCTCGCCGGCCCGATCTGGCTCGGCGACAACTCCTCGGTGATGAAGCAGGTGCACGAGCGGCTGTACGGCGGCTCCCACCTGCTCAACGACCAGGGGCAGTACCTCTACTACGGCCGCGTCGGTGGCTGCCTGATCACCGGCAACGAGGACGGCATCAAGCACTGCGCGCACAACGTGCTCTACACGCTGCAGCACATCGGCTACACGATCCCGCCGCAGGCGGACGCGGGCTGGATCGGCGAGGCCGGCCCCGGACCGTCGTACCTCGACCCGGGCAGCGGCGGACCGGACAACGACTTCACCAACCGCAACACCGCGTTCATGACCTGGAACCTCATGCACCTGGCGAAGATGCTGAACGACGCCGGCGGCGTCCCGGCGTACGGCAACCAGCGCTCCGAGTGGGACGCGGGATGCCGCTTCGACTACGAGAACCCGGAGTACCGCTGACCGGGCTGCGAGCGCCTCAGCCGGGAAGGGTGACCAGGAAGCGACAGCCGGGGTCGTGGTTCGAGACCGCGACCCGCCCGAGGTGGGCCTCCACGATCCCCTTGACGATCGCGAGTCCGAGACCGGCCCCGGCGCCACCGGTGGCGCCGGCGTGATCGGGGGTGCGCGCGCTGCTGCCCTGCCAGCCGACGTCGAAGACCCGCGAGATGTCCTCGTCGCTGAGACCGCCACACGCGTCGGTGACCGAGAGCTCGACGCCGTCGGGCACTGCTCGCGCGCTGATCTCGACGACGCCTGCCGTGGGGGTGTGCCGGATGGCGTTCATCAGCAGGTTCGAGACGACCCGTGACAGGCCGGCCGGGTCGGCGCTCACGAGCACGTCCTCGTCCACCCGTCCTCCCAGGCGAACGCCCCGCGCACGTGCCACGGAGTCGGCCCCGGCCAACGCCTCACTGACGACATCACCCAGTGCCACAGGCTGCGGGCTCAGCCGCAACACACCCGCGTGGATCCGCGAGAGCTCGAAGAGGTCGTCGACCATCCGCACCATGCGGTCGACCTCGGCCCGCATCTGCGCGTGGTAGCGCGCCGGGTCGTCGGCCAAGCCGTCCTCGAGTGCCTCGGTCATCGCCCGGAGGCCGGCCAACGGGGTGCGCAGGTCGTGGGAGACCCAGGAGACCAGCTCGCGACGGGACTGCTCCAGGGCGAGCTCGCGGGCGCGCGACTCGGCCAGCCGTTCGCTGGTCCGGCGCAGCTCCTCCGAGAGCTCGGTGAACTCGACCGGACCGGACACCTCGGAGACGAACGAGCCGCTCTCGCCGAACCGCCGCGCGTCGTCCCGGAGATCCCGTGACCACCGCGCGAGGACGGACCCGGCGGCCAGGGCGACGAGGACGGCGACGATGCCGGCCACCACCGCCACCAGGCTGATCACACCGAGGTCGTGGCTGGAGAGGAACATCGCCCGAGAGGTGGCCACCGTGCCGGCGACCACGGCCAGCACGGCCGTGGTGGCAACGCCGACCATGAGCCATCGCAGGGATGCACGGCGGCCCAGCCACAGGATGACGCCACCGCCCAACCCCACGCCGCCGGACCAGGCAGCAGTGGTGAGGACGATGACGAGCTGGTCGTGGGTCATGACGCGGCCTCCCAGCGGTAGCCGACACCCCACACCGTGACCAGGCGCACCGGATGGGTCGGATCGGACTCGATCTTCTCGCGGAGCCGTCGCACGTGGACCGTGACCGTCGACTGGTCACCGAACGACCACCCCCAGACCTGCTTGAGCAGCTCGTCGCGCGAGAACGCCTGCCCCGGGTGGCTGACGAGGAAACGCAGCAGGTCGAACTCGCGCACGGTGAGGGAGAGCCGACGCCCGCCCAGCGTGACGGTGTGCTCAGTCGAGTCGATGACCAGATCACCGTCGGTGACGACGCCCTTGATGACGCCGCGCTCACCCACTCGTCGCAGGACCGACTCCACCCGCAGCACCAGCTCGCGCGGGCTGAACGGCTTGGTCACGTAGTCGTCGGCGCCGTGCTCCAGACCGACGACGCGGTCGGTCTCGGATCCGAGCGCGGTCAGCATGATCACCGGCACCTCATCGCCCTTGGCTCGGAGGCGCTGGCACACGTCGAGCCCGTCGATGCCGGGCAGCATCAGGTCGAGCACCACGAGGTCGGCCCGCTCGTCCCGCAGATCCATCAGGGCCGTCTCGCCGTCGGTTGCCTCACCGACGTCGTAGCCGGCCGCCCGCAGGTAGGTCACCACCACTTCGCGGACCGTCACGTCGTCATCGACCACCATCACGCGGGCCATGGGCACCTCCCTCCACCGGCCTCGGCGCGGTCACCCGCATCCCGGCGCGGCTGCGTCGCCCGGCGTACCGCGCGAC
>NZ_DASXQG010000053.1:0-21703 GCF_036493135.1 Nocardioides sp.
CCGGAGAAGCTCACGAGTCTGCGCGACCAGGCGCATCAGGTCGCGATGAACATGCTCCGGCCGATCAGCCGCAAGTACGACCGGGCCGAGCACGAGTACCCCCAGGAGCTCGACCTCCTTGCCGCGATGATCGACGGGCTCTCGGAGTCGGGAGCCAGCTCGGGTGCCGGGGCGTCGGGCGTCAGGCGCGATGACCGCGAGGACGACGGCTCGGCCCGGAACGGCACCAACCTCGCCTCGGTGATGGGCATTGCGGAGATGTGCTGGGGCGACGTCGGTCTGCTGCTCTCGCTGCCACGGCAGGGCCTCGGCAACTCCGCCATCGCCTCGGTCGCCACGCGCGACCAGCAGGAGCGGTTCGGCGACGTGTGGGCGTCGATGGCGATCACCGAGCCGAACACCGGCTCGGACTCCGCGAGCATCCGCACGACCGCGGTCCTCGACGGCGACGTGTACGTGCTGAACGGCGAGAAGATCTTCGTCACCTCCGGCGAGCGTTCCGACGCCGTGGTGGTCTGGGCGACCCTCGACAAGGAGAAGGGGCGTGCGGCGATCAAGTCGTTCGTGGTGCCGAAGGGCACGCCCGGCATGAGCGTCGAGCGGCTCGAGCACAAGCTCGGGATCAGGGCCTCCGACACCGCGACGATCCGGTTCGAGGACTGTCGCGTCCCGGCCGCGAACCTCCTCGGCTCGCCCGAGGTCGACACCGGCCAGGGTTTCGCCGGTGCGATGGCGACGTTCGACAACACCCGGCCCCTGGTGGCGGCGATGGCCGTCGGCTGCGCCCAGGCGGCGCTCGACCTGACCCGCGACCTGCTGACCCGGGCCGGTGTCGAGATCGACTACGACCGGCCGGCGGTCGCGCAGAGCGCCGCCGCCGCGAAGTTCTTGCAGATGGAGGCCGACTGGGAGGCCGCCCGTCTGCTGATGCTCCAGGCCGCCTGGATGGCCGACAACCGCAAGGCCAACGTGATGGAGGCCTCGATGGCCAAGGCGAAGGCCGGTCGGATGGCCTCCGACGTCACGCTCTCCTGCGTCGAGCTGTGCGGCTCCGTCGGCTACAGCGAGGCTGAGCTGCTCGAGAAGTGGGCGCGCGACTCGAAGATCCTCGACATCTTCGAGGGCACGCAGCAGATCCAGCAGCTGATCGTCGCGCGCCGGGTGCTGGGGCTGTCCAGCGCCGAGCTGAGGTAGTGAGCGCCGGGCTCACTTGTTGAGGCCCGCCAGCGATCGCACCTCGTCGGGTGACTCCAGGCCGCGGACCCCGACGAACACGGTGCTCACGCCGATCGCCTGGAGCTCGGCGTAGCGGGCTCGGTGCTGGTCCACGGTTCCGGCATGCGTACGTCGTGCGAACGCGGCCGCCGGCGTCCGGCCACGCAGTCGCTCGACCCTGGCCCACGCGTCCTCACGGTCGCTCCCCACGATCGGGAGGTCGAGCACCGTGACGGCCACGTCGTCACGGGTGCGGTCTGTCGCCGCGAGATGTCGGTCGAGCACCTCGAGCTTGTGCGTCAGCACCTCCACCTCGGACGGCAGGTTGCACGCGTCCCCGAGGCGGGCCGCGATCGCCAGGGTGCGACGCTCGCCGTTCCCGCCGACGATGATGGGGATCTCATGTGCCGGTCGAGGGTAGGACGTGGTCTCGGGCAGCCGGACCCGCTCACCGTCGTACGCCTTGGTGCCGGGGGCCCAGATTGCCCGGCAGGTCTCGATCGTGGTCTCGAGCAGGTCGAGTCGCTCGGCTGCCGCCGGGAAGGGGAGCCCGTACGCCGCATGCTCGCGCTCCCACCAACCGGCGCCGACGCCCAGGAACGCACGACCGCCCGAGAGCGCGTCCAAGGTCGCGGCGGCCTTCGCGGTGACACCGGCCGGCCGGAACGTGGCCGGTGTGCAGAGCGTGCCCAGCTTCAGCCGGGTGTCCAGGCCGGCGACCAGGCCGAGGGCCACCCAGGGCTCGGGGATCGGCTGCCAGGCGGAGTCGACCTGGGGGATCTGGATCAGGTGGTCCATCAGCGCCAGCCCGGCGAACCCCGCCTGGTCCGCCGCCAACGCCATCTCGCGCACCCACAACCCCGGGTCCTCGCCCCACGGGAACCGCGAGAGCTGGAGCACGACCTCGAGGCCGTGGGACGACGTGGATGCTGCGGTTTGGTCCCAAACCGCAGTGTTGGATCGATCCAGGTTGCGGTTTGGGACCAAACCGTAAGAGTCGCCGGCCCCCGAGACGACCTCGACCTGGTCCCACATCTCGGCGGCGAGGGTGGTCGGGACCGCGGCGGCGCGGCGTACCTGCTCGGCGAGGACCGGTGCCGGAACGGGGCGGTCGCGCCGGGCGTTCCGACGCCGGCACTCGTCGCCGGGAGTGTCGAGCAGTACGGCGATCGCCGGCAGCCCGGCGGCGCGCGCAGCGTCGCGCCAGGCGATCCGGCGCTCGGCGTCCAGGCCGAGTGTGTCCACGACCGTGGTCAGGCCCCGGGAGAGGCGGGCGGCGACGATGCGTTCGAGGAGGTCGAAGGCGTCCGCCGAGGCGTCGAGGTCGGCGGGGCCGGACCCGACGACGCCGCGCAGGTCGTCGGACGACACGACCTCCGCGCGGCGGTAGCGCTCGAGGGCCCAGGTGGACTTGCCAGACCCCGAGGCGCCGATGAGGACGACGAGTGCGGGATCGGGCAGGGGCACGATCGGGATTCTGGCAGGCCGGTGCGTCAGCCGGCGGAGGACGCGACGCTCTCGACCCGGGCGGCGTCGCCGGGGATGGCGAGGAGGTACGCCGGTTCCTCGAGCCCGGCGTCGGCGAAGGCCTTCGTCACGTCCGCCTGGACCCGGCCGACCGCCTTGCGGGCGACGAGCGCGACGGCCGAGCCGCCGAACCCCCCACCGGTCATCCGGGCACCCAGGGCACCGGCCGCGCGGGCGCTCTCGACGGCCAGGTCGAGCTCGCGGCAGGAGATCTCGAAGTCGTCGCGCATCGACGTGTGCGACGCGTCGAGAACGTCGGCCAGCGCATCCCAGTCGCGGTCCCCGATCGCCCCGACGGCGGCCAGGACGCGGAGGTTCTCGCTGACGACGTGACGGGCTCGGCGGCGGAGGACGTCGTCCTCCAGCTCCTCGACGCGAGCCTGGTTGGCCACCCGAAGGCTGCTCACCCCGAGCGCCCGGGCAGCATCCGCGCTCTCGTTCCGCCGGTTGCCGTAGCTGCCGTCGGTCAGCGCGTGGCTGACCCGGGTGTCGATGACCAGGAGCACCAGCCGCGCCTCGTCCAGCGGGAGCTCCACCGGCGTCGCGCTCCCGTCGGCGAAGTCGAGCAGGAGGGCGTGGCCCGGCCGCGCGAGCATCGCCACCGTCTGGTCCATGCCGCCGGTCGGAGCACCGACGTAGTCGGTCTCAGCACGGATGCACGCGGTGGCGAGCCGGCGGCGTACGCCGCGGTCGGCCAGGTCAAGCCCCAGCAGGGCAGCGAGCGCGGTGGCGGCCGAGCACTCGAGGGCGGCAGAGCTCGACAGCCCCGCGCCGAGCGGCACCTCGGAGTCGACCGACGCCTCGAAGCCCGGTACCTCGTGACCGTCGTCCCGCAGCGCCTGCACGACGCCGGCGACGTACGCCGGCCAACCGTCCGGCCGGTCCTCGACCACGCCCTCCCAGACGCTGTCCTCCTGGGCGCTCGACAGGCTCAGGGCCGGGCCGCTGCGCGGGAACAACGTGAACGTCGTGCGCTGGGGGAGCGCGAGAGGGAGGCAGAGCCCCCCGTTGTAGTCGGTGTGCTCGCCGATCAGGTTGACCCGGCCCGGGGCCGAGGCGACCAGCGCTGGCATGGCCACACCCTAGGGGTTGTCGCCGAGACCCTAGCCACGCGTGGAGTTGGCGGTCCGGCCCTTGACGACGCCTACGAACGCCTGCGTCCGTTCGTCGTCCCGCTCGCGCAGCCACACCAACGCGACCGTCGTCGGCGGGAGGTCCGCGACCTCGCGGGTGACGACGTCCTTGCGGTGGAACAACCGGGCGACCGACATCGGCACCAGGACGATGCCGGTGCCCGCCACGACAGCCTCGATCGCCTCCTGCTCCGACATGGGTGGCCACGCCAGCTGGTCGACCGCCGGTCGCCATCCCGACGAGTGCGGCCGCACCAGCTGTTCGTCGACCAGGTCGGCGAGAGTGACCTGATCGACCGCCGCGACCAGGTGTGAGTGGCCCGCCACGACGACGGGCAGCTCGTCGTACAGCCGGACGCAGTGCAGCTCGTCGGTGTCGACCGGAAGGCGGACCAGCGCCATGTCGACCACGCCGCGGCGTACGACGTCCTCCTGGTCCTCCTCGGTGATCGGGACCAGCGTCAGCGGTCCGCGCCGTTGGTCGCGCCAGGCGCGCGCCCACTTGTCCGGAGTCGTGCCGGTCACGAAGCCGACGCGCAGCTCATCCGACATGGGTCCACGGTAGAGGGCGGACCGCGTCCTCAGCCGAGCCCGGACACCCACTCGGCGACGGTCACCACGTCGGCCTGGCGCGGGAACACCTTCTCGGTGAGGACCCGATGGACCTCCGCGTCACGGTCTGCACACGCGTCGGAAAGAACGGTCAGCCGGTAGTCGCGGTCCGCCGCCTGACGCACCGTGGAGAGGACGACCCCGCTGGTCGCGATGCCGGACAGCACGAGGTGGTCGATGTCCGAGGCTCGGAGCACGATCTCCAGGTCACTGCCGGTGAAGGCGCTGACCCGGCGCTTGACGACGATCAGCTCGGACGCCAGGGGCTCGAGCTCGGCCACCACCTGAGTGGCGGGGGAGTCCTCCGCCGTCCCGGTCTGACCGGCGAGGGCGGAGAAGGACTTGTTGCGGACGCTCACCTCGGGTGTGGCGTCGCGGAAGCCGACGCGGGCGAACACCACGGGGACGCCGCCGCTTCGGGCGGCGTCCAGCGCCTCGCGAGCGCGGTGGAGCACCTCGGTGGAGCCGAAGCGCTCGACGACTCCCACTTGGAAGTCCATCAGCAACAGGGCAGCGGGCACGGCGACCTCCGCGTAGGGCGACGGGGCGCCGCCACCCTACGCGGAGGAAGTCTCCGGTCAGCTGCTAGGCAGCGTGATCGTGACCCGACGGTTGGACTTCCGACCGTCCGAGGTCGCGTTGGTGGCCACCGGGTCGGCCTCGCCGTGCCCGACGGACACGATCGAGACGTCGGCGCCTGCCAGCTGCGACTGGAGGTACGACGACACGGCGTCGGCCCGACGTTGCGACAGGACCTGGCCGTAGGCCGACGAACCGAGGTTGTCGGTGTAGCCGTCGACGTAGATCTTCCCGGTCAGACCCGCCTCGAGCACCTGCTTGGCCACCCCGGCAACTGCGCTCTTCGCCTGGGGCGAGAGCGTCGAGCTGTTGAAGCCGAACGCCAGGTCGGACCTCAACGTGACGTTGGGCTTGCGCGCCGGCGTGCTCGCCGGCGCCGAGTGGGTCACCGTCGGCTGCTGCGTGGACGTCGCCGACGGCGAGGCCTGAGCTGTCGGTGATGGCGTCACCGACGGCGTGGGCGAGGCCACGGCGGACGGCGACGGGGTCGGTGCGGTCGAGTGCGAGGACAGCGAGGGGATCCCGCGGTCCTGCACATAGAACCAGCCGCTCGCGGCGAGTGCGGCGACCAGCAGCAGCAGGAGCAGCACCCGGCGTCCACGACGTCGACGACGGGGCGGCTCCTCGATGACGATCTCGGGCTCCGGCTCGACCGCCGGCGCGAGCGTGAGCTCGTGACGCGCCAGCTCGTGCGTGGTGAATCCGGCCCCGACCGGGGCGATGAACGCCGACTGCACCTCGCTCAGCGACATCTCGAGCGGGTCGACGCGCAACCCCAACGCCCGCTTGAGCAGGGCGGCGGGAAAGCTCAACGTCACCTCGTGCACCTGAAGGTCGTCGTGACGCACGGTCACCCGCACCGGCAGGTTGAGCGGTTCCGCCGGCCCGTCGCCCCCGAGGTCGCGCCAGAGCTGGAGCTCGGCTGCGCCCGAGACGACGGGCTCGTCGTACATCGGATGGTCCAGCGACGCTTCCAGGTCGGCGAGGTCGTCCACCTCGGACACCTCGGCTCTCTCGCCGACGTCGGCGGCCCTTCTCTCGGCCTCTACGGGCTCGACGTCGGCGTCGGGAGTCGCGTCCCGGACGCGTGCCTCCTCGATCACCAGGCCGAACCCGATGTGACGCGTCCGGGACTCGTAGACGAGCCCCGGGAAGCGATTGCGGGTTCGCACCAGCATCGCCTCGATCTGGTCGAGGCCGGTGCACGACCAGCCCATGATGTCTGCCGTGACTGTCGTCGACTCGCCGCAGGCTGCCAGGACTCCCTGGTCATCACCCGTGTGCAGCGAATCGAGCAGCTGTGCGGCCGGACTCGGCCTCGACCCGTCATCTCGACGCGGTCGGGCAGCATCCAGCACCGGCGCTTCGAGCGCACGTCCCCCCATATTTCGCAACCCCCCTTGCGAATAAAACCCCGCGGCCATGGTGGGGGCCAGCCCCCCACGAGCACAACGGCCCGAGGTCCTGCGTGTGACTCGTGTGACTCGTGGGACGCGTGGTGAGCAAAATCTTTTCGGCCCGATCCAGCCGACGACTCGACGGGCTCTCGCGAGAGGGGGCATCTGGTGTCCGAGGGGGACTTTAACTTCCGCGACCCCTTCGGCGTCTGAGGACATTTTTCGACGTCTCCCGCTCACGCGGACTGATCGACCAGAGCCCGATGCGGTGTTCGGGGCATCTCGGCACATCCAGATACGTGGCGGGCGGTATCAGTCGGGGTATCACGAGACCAACGGGGAGGTGGTCACCGGGGCCGGACCACGACGTGTACGGCCGTGTCCCCGAGGACGGCCCTGCTGAGCGCGGTGTGCGTCAAGAGCGGGTGACGCGAGTCAAGACGGACGGACGGGGGGCGGGGCGCGAGTCGTAACGGACGGGCGGATGGCCCGCCGCCCCGGGAACGACCTCCTTGCACAACATCTAGTAGCTGGTCTTGGTGAGTTCGGCCTACTTGGTCATCCCGATGCGGCCAGTTGGGCGCTGGAATAGCGCCAGCTGCACGCCGGCGGGATTACCGCGGCCTTTGCCTTCCCCGTCCAGCCCGCACGTCCGGCAGCGGACTGGCGGGGCGTCGGCGGGCAGTTGTGCCATCAGTCGGCCATCGCCTCTTTTCCAAACGGAAGAGACCGCCGTGCGGGTAGTCGACCCGGCGAGCGCCGCGCTCAGGCGAGCGGCCTCACGCCTCGCGGCCGCGAGCCGCCGGGCGCCCCTTGGGGCGTGAGCGGCCTGCCGTCGGGGTACGGGCACGGCATGGATCCGATCCCTCCGATGACCTCACTGTGGCGCGGCCGGCCTGCGATCGAGACGGACTCCTGGCTTGAGGACCGGTACAACGACGTCGTCGTTGGCGCTGGGCTGACCGGCCTGGTCACGGCTCTGCTTCTGGCCCGTTCGGGTCGGAACGTGGCGGTGATCGAGGCCCGCGACGTCGGCGCGGTCACGACCGGTAACACCAGCGGCAAGGTCTCGCTTCTTCAGGGCACCCGGCTCTCGACTATTCTTGCGCGCCAGAGCGACCGGGTGGCCGCGGCGTACCTCGAGGCCAACCTCGAGGGTCAGGCCTGGCTGCTGCGGTTCTGCGAGGACCACGGCGTCGCCTACCAGCGGCGCACGGCGGTGACGTACGCCGCAGACCGCGAGTCGCTGCGCTCAGCGCGTGACGAGCACGAGGCTGCCCGCCACCTGGGGCTGCCCGTCGTGTGGCGCGACGAGCTCGACGTTCCCTTTCCCCACGCGGGTGGCACGACTCTCGGGGAACAGGCGCAGCTCGATGCTATGGATGTGCTCGCGGCACTTGTCCGCCAACTGCGCTGTGAGGGCGGCACGATCGTCACCGGACGCCGCGTCCGCTCGGCTCCCCTCACCACGACGGCAGTGGTCCTCGACGACGGCTCCCGGGTGCACGCGGAGAACGTCGTCCTGGCCACCGGCGTACCCATCCTCGACCGCGGCCTCTATTTTGCGAAGGTCGAGCCGCAGCGCTCCTACGCCCTGGCCTACCGCTACGTCTCACCACCCGAGCTGATGCTCCTCTCGACTGGCTCCCCGACTCGGTCGGTGCGAGACGCGCCCACCGACGAGGGTCCCCTCCTGCTCGTCGGCGGTGAAGGACACACCGTCGGCCGGGTGCGCTCGACGCGGGCACACCTGGACGCCTTGCGGGCGTGGACACGGCAGTGGTACCCGGGCGCGGAGGAGACGCACGCCTGGTCGGCCCAGGACTACTCCTCACACGATGGCCTGCCGGCCATCGGAGCGCTGCCGCGAGGGCGCGGACACACCTACGTCGCCACCGGATACGGGAAGTGGGGACTCACCAACGGGGTCGCTGCGGCCTTGTCCCTGGTCAACGAGATCCACGGTCAGCGGGCCTCGTGGCAGGCTCCTATCTCCCATCGAATCACGCGACCCAGCGGGGCCTTGGAGCTCGCGCGCGTCAACGCCCAGGTTGCGGGACACCTGGTCGGCGACTTGGCCCGGGCCATGCTGAGGGGTGCCGGCGAGCCCGCCGAGGGCGAGGGCATCGTCGGGCGTCGCCGCGGGCTGCCAGTCGGCGTGTCCCGGGTCGGGGGACAACGTTGCTCGGTGGTCGCGCTCTGCTCCCATCTCGGCGGCACCCTGGCCTGGAACGACGCCGAGCAGTCCTGGGACTGCCCCCTGCACGGCTCCCGCTTCGACCGCGACGGCAGGGTGCTAGAGGGTCCTGCGACCAAGCCGCTCCTCTCCGGACCGTGAGGGGCTGAGAGATTGGACCCTTCGGGGTCAAACCAGCCAAGTCACATGACGAGAAAGTCACGTACCGGCCCTTCTTATGGCAAGTCGGCCGGAGACCACGAAAGGGACCAGGCCAAGATGATCCGACCCACGTGCGGCTGGGCTTCATCCTTTTGTGTGAGCAGCACAGTGGAGTCATGACCACCGTCAGCCGCACCTCACCGTCTCCCTGCCACCCCACATTGTCTTGGATTACCTCCAGGACTTCGCCACGGCCGAAGAATCGGATCCCGGCACCGAGAAATGCACCCGCCTGGACGCCGGACCCGTGCGGGTCGGCAGCACCTGGCACAACACGTCGAAGATCGCGGGGGTCTCGACCGAGCTGATCTACGAGCTCACCGAGCGGACCGACCAGCGTCTCGTGCTAGTCGGAAACAATGACACCGCCACCTCGACCGACACCATCACCGTGATGCCCGAGGGCACGGGCAGTTCGATCACCTACTAGGCCGTCATCGAAATGAAGAGCGCGGCCAAACTGACCGCGCCCCTGGTCAAGGTCGTCTTCGAGAGATCGGCAGCGACACCGAGGATGACATGACCGCCGTCCTGAACCGCTTGCCAACCCATGGCTGACCAGGTGTCGGTCGGCGTGATCACGACCACCTCGCGCGGAGGCCCGCGCGGGCATGAACCACAGACGCGCGGGTACGAACGATGACCGGCGGCCCACGGGGGTGCCCCGGACCGGGTCATCCGGTGCTGCAGGAAGGGACAGTGAGCGTGGAGCTGCCCGAGTCGTGCGGGCCAGTCAGTCATCGGGTTCGGGAGACACTCCTGGGCCGGGCGACGTCGAACCCCTTGGTAATGAAGGACCAATCGGTGACCTGCGATCGTGACGCCCAGTTGGCACTGTGGACCGTCTACGAGCTCTCCTACCGCGGTTTCGCGGGAGTCCACGCCGGTCGTGAGTGGGACCCCGAGGTCGTGGCCTTGCGCCTGGGGCTCGAGGACCGCTTCGAGGGAGAGCTGCGCGACGCGACCCGAGCACGGGTGAGTGCTGAGCTGGACGTGGGCGGTGACGTCGGGGACGTCGTGCTGCGAATGGCGCGGGACGCCGAGGGGCCGAACCTCTCGGCGTTCCTCCGCCGTGAGGCAACGCGCGCACAGCTCGTCGACTTTCTCCGCGAGCGGAGTGTCCAACAGCTGAAGGAGTCCGACCCCCAGGCGTTCCTCGTCCCGCGGCTTACCGGGGCCGCGAAGGTGGCGCTCGCCGAGCTCCAGTACGACGAGTTCGGCGCTGGACGGCCGGCGACGCTCCACCAGCAGCTGTACGCCGACGCTTTGGCGTCGTCCGGCCTGGACCCCGCCTACGGTGCGTACGTAAACGACGTCTCCGCGGTTTCGCTGGCGTCGGCGAACGTGATGTCGCTGTTCTGCCTCAACCGTAGACTGCTCGCCGCCGGGGTGGGGCACTTCGCGGCGTTCGAGGCCTCCAGCTCGGTGCCGTCCCGTCGGATCGCCGCTGGGCTCGAACGCGTGGGTCTCGACGGTGCCGTCCGGTACTTCGACGAGCACGTCGAGGCGGACGCAGTGCACGAGCAGATCGCGGCCCGCGACCTGTGCGGAGCCCTGGTCGCCGGCGACCCCAAAGCCGTGAACGAGGTGCTCTTCGGCGCCGCCTGCACGTCCTACCTGGACTGTCTGTCCGGCACCGAGCTGATGGCGCGCTGGACCGGGGACACCGGCCCTCGCGACCACCAGCAGACGCCAGTGATGGCGTCGTGACCACAGAGGTCCGCGTGCGCGTGTGTCCACAGGGGCCGGTCCTGGTCCGCGGCGCCCAGAGAGTCCTCGACGAGGACGGGGTCGAGCACCTTGTCACCCGACCCGTCGTGGCCGTGTGCGCGTGCGACCGCTCGGCCCGCAAACCGTGGTGCGATGGCACCCACAAATCGGTGCGGAGCGACCGGACGTGACCGGCGCAGCGCTCGAGCACCTCGACTTCGACGGCCTCACCATCTCCTTCGACTCCCATGTGCTGCGTCCACGTCCGTGGACGGCGGCGCAGTCACGCTGGGCGGTAGAGCTCCTCGTGGAGCTGCCACCTGGCCCGGTGCTGGAACTGTGCAGCGGAGCAGGCCACATCGGGCTGGCGGCCGTGCAACACAGCGACCGTCAGCTCGTCTGCGTCGACGTCGAGCCGGCCGCGGTCGACGTGGGCCGCCGCAACGCACGAGCCGCTGGGATGCACGGACGCGTTGAGCACCGACTCGGATCGTTGGATGACGCGGTCCGTGCCGGCGAAAGGTTCCCCCTGGTCATCGCCGACCCACCCTGGGTGACGACCCGCAACGTGCCGGCCTACCCCAAAGACCCCACGGTGGCTATCGACGGCGGCCTCGACGGATTGGACGTGGCGCGGCGCTGCCTCCACGTCATCGAAGAGCACCTGGCGGACGGCGGGTCGGCGCTGCTGCAGCTCGGCTCGGTGGACCAGGTGGCGCCGCTGCTCTCATTCGGTGACGGCTCCGTGCGGTATGTGGAGACGCGACAATACAACGGCGGCGTCGTCTCACGGCTCGACCGCAACGCGTAGGACTTGGGCGATCACCGATCGGGCTGTCGCGACCCTGGAAGGTGGCGCGGCTGCCGCCGGCGGTGGTGTCGTTGGGGTGGAGCACGAACCAGGTGCCGTTGTGGGCGTATCAGGTTCCGGCCCGGGCGTGGGCGGCCTTGCTGGCGTGGCCGGGCCGGCGGAGACTTGATCTCCTCGGCATACCTTTCGCAGCGTGTCGCGCGGCCCGCGGGTGGTCGAGGCGGCTGGCGGTTCGATGGAGGGTGATGTTGTCGAGCCGTCGGAATAGGTGTGTCGCCTGCCGGTCCGCGTTTCGTGCGGTTTCAGGCGCTGGGGGCGATGACGTAGCAAAAGACGTTGTCTTGGCGGAGCCCGCCGTCGGGTTTGCGGTCCGCTTCGAGGACGGTTTTGATCACCCGTCGTACGGCGTCGTCGATCACCTCTTGGACCGCATGGTCGAGGTCGCGGAATCTCAGGTGATAGATGGCCTCGCCCTGGTCGACCACGGTCAGCCCCGCCTCCTCCAGGAGGCTCTCGACGACGTTGGGTCGCTACCGCCCAAGGGCGTGGGGTGCCGGGGGCGGAGGGGCGAGTGAGCGGGGTCGCGTGAAGAGAACTGCTGTTTCGCAGCGCTCGGGTGCATCCCAGATCGCGATCGCGATGCGGCCGCCGGGTCGGCACACGCGGGCCAGCTCGGCGACGGCGTGGGTGGACGACGGCGTATTGGATGGGGTTGAGGGCGGTGACGACGTCGAAGGATCCGTCGTCGTAGGGCAGCTCTTCGATCTCTCCGGTGCGTAGGTCGGTTCAAGGGCGGAAAGCGAGCAGATCGTCGAGCGCCTCCGCGAGCTCGGCCGGATCCTCGTAGGCGCCGCCGGCGCCGCTCTCCAGGAGCTCACATGCCGCCACGCCGCCGGTGAGCAGACCCACCGCCTCGTGACCGGCGCGGCGGGCCGAGGTCATGTCCCAGACGGAGTCTCCGATCACGAGCGCATGGGTGCCCTGGACGCTGTCGACGGCATGTTGCACGGGTTCGGTGTCGGGCTTGCTGGAGTCGGTGTCGTCCCCGCTGATGGCGCCGTCGACAAGGTGGCCGGCCTCAAGGAGGGCGATGGCGTCGTCGGTGTCGTGGCGGGACCCTGAGCTGGCCAGCACCACGACCAGGCCGTGCTTCTTGAGTGCCTCGAGGAGGTCGGTGGCTCCGGGGGTCGGGCTCAGCTGCGCCGACAGGTCCTCGTAGAGCCGGGAGTGCTGGCTGCGGATGTCGTCCCCGACACCGCGCTCGACGGTCGCGTCGGTGACCGCCTCGACGAGTCGGTCACCGCCCATCCCGATGGCCCGGTGGACCTTCCAGGTGGGGACGTCGACACCGACCCGTCGGAAGGCCTCCCGCCAGGCCCAGACGTGCGCATACACCGAGTCGACGAGAGTCCCGTCGACGTCCACGACGGCGGTGTCGACCGGTGCTCTCAGCACCGGCGTCAGGTGGCTCACACAGATCACGTACCCGCCAGACGGCGACGGATCCCTATAAGCGGGTGCACTTGGGCGTGGGCCAGTGCCGCCCGGGCGGCGTTCATCCCTGGAGCACCGTGCACGGCCCCACCGGGATGAGCGGACGACGAGCCGAGGTACAACCCATGGATCCCGGTCTCTGCCCGCCCGGCGCCGGGTACCGGCCGGAAAATCAGTTGCTGGTGCAACTGTGAGGTACCGCCGTTGACCGAGCCGCCCAACAGGTTGGGGTTCGCCGCTTCGAGCTCGCGAGGACCGAGCACCCGACGGGTGCGGATCCGCGACTCGAACCCGGGGGCGCGTTCCTCGAGCCGGGCCTGGATCCGGTCGGCGAACCGCTCCCTTTCGTCACGGTCCCAGGACCCCGTGATGTCATCCTCGCCGGCATCCGCTCGAACATGTTGCGGGACGTGGCTGTAGGCCCATAGGGCCTCGGTGCCAGGCGGAGAGCGCGTGGGGTCCGACGTCGTCATCTGGCCGACCAACAGGAACGGGTGAGCCGGCACGAGCCGCGCCGAGATCTGGCCGCCTGCCTCGGCCATCTCGGATAGCGAGCCCGCGACATGGACGGTGCCCGGGGGAACGGGGGGCGGGCTTGCCCACGGAACCGGTCCGTCCAGGGCCCAGTCCACCTTGACCGTCCCCGGGTCGAGCTGAAACCGCCGCATCCCGCTACGCACCCGATCCGGAACGTCGTCCTCGTCCAACAGGCGCTCGTAGAGGATCGGTGCGCAGACGGCGGCGACCACGGCTCGTCGTACGACGACCCGGGTGCCGTCGGCTACGCGCACCGCGACCGCGCGTTCTCGATCGACGTCCAGTTTCTGGGCCGGTGCGGAGCACCGGACCTCGCCGCCTCGCGCTCGCAGACGGTCCGTCAGCGCATCTGCGAGCCGGGAGCTGCCGCCCTCCGGCACCGGGAACCCCACGGTCTGTCCGAGCATGGTGAGTAGGACACCCATGAGTCCCGATCCCGGGGCATCGAGCGGAATGTCTGCATGAGCCGCGTTGCCCGCGAGCAGTAGGCGAGCAGCGTCGCCGCGGAAAGGCCAGAGCCCCTCGTCGAGGGTGGGCGTGATGAGCATACGGATGAGGTCGAGTCCACCGGCGGAGCGGAATCGCAGGAGGCCACGCGCCGTTGCCCGCACCGGTGGGAACGGCGTCAGCAGTGCCTGCACCAAAGCTTCACCTATCCGGTCCCAGCGCGCACACAGCGCGAGCCAGGCCTCGCCGTCGCCCGCGCACTGCTCGTCGAGCCCGGACGCTGTCACGTGACGGTCCCGGTGCAGCATGGCCCAACGACCGTCGGAGACCGGATGGCCAAGCACTGCGGGCGCGTGCCGCCACACCAGGCCGTGCTCCTCGAGAGCGAGGGAGCGCACCGCCGGGGAGACTGCCGCGAGAGGGTAGAACGAGCTGAATGTGTCGTGCTCGAACGCCGGGTCCAGCGACCGGTCGCTGTGGACCGCGCCGCCGGTGTGCGGCCCTGCTTCCAGCACGAGCACCGACCAGCCTGCGTCAACGAGCCGGTTCGCCGCCACCAGACCGTTGGGACCCGCTCCGATGACCACCGCGTCGTACGTCGGGTCCACGCTCACCCTCGTCGTTCGGCCAGCCACGCCAGCCGGCGGAGTGTTTCCCGGTTGCGCACCTTGAGGGCGAGGGCCCTGGCTGGGCGGGGGATCAGCTTGCCCGGCCCCGCCACCAGGTCCTCGTCGATCGTCACCCGGCACCCCTCGGGGCGCGCTACCACGCGGATGACGACCTCCGCCTCACCGCTCGGCCAGGCGCGGGCACGAAGACGCATCACACTGCTCGGTTGCGACTCGAGAACCTCCGTGTGGTCGTCGATCACCAGCGGCCAGACCCCGACGGAATGATGGATCCGGGCACCCGGTGCCGGCCAGGCGTCGTCCACCTCTCTCATCCTCGTCGCCCCCACCACCCACAGGGGGAAGAGCCAGCCGTCCGCCAGCACCCTCCACACCTGGTCGGGTGTTGACTTCACGTCCTCCTGCACGGGATTCACATCTCTCACGTACCCCATCGTCTCCGGGGTACCGGGCGAAAGCCGCACATTCCGGTGATGGGCTCCGTCCCCGTTGCCCTGACCACAACGCCGCCTGCCTCGTTGTACGCCACTCGGACGTCATCGTCGCTCGTCTCGGAGATCATGGCGTCCATCCGTTCCAACGCTCGCTGCGAGAGAGTCGACGGTCGTCAGACCCAGGCGTGGCCACGACCAGAATTTCGGCGCAGCAGATGACGTCGTGCACCCGCGGCCAGTCGTCCCGCCCCCAGATCTGTAGCAACGCCAGGTGGTCCCACCAGGTCGGTCAGACGAAACGTCTCGACGTCGATTCCGCGCTGTTCGAGTGCGGCCACCACGGTCTCGGCGAGGACCTGCTTGTTCGAGGTCTCGCCCGGGCTTCAATGGACAGTTCAGCATCACGGCGCGCATGTCGTCTCCTGTCGTCGGTCCGGAGGGGTCCTCCTCGTGCCTGAAACGGCGAGACCTACACGCGGCCTGCTCCGAGTTTCCGATTGAAACGCTGGTATCGAATGGCCGTGGTGTGCGCCGGGGTGACGACGCGGCGCCGGCAAGAGCAGACTGGGTAGTTCCCTGTGGGTGAGAAGGGGGTTGCGATGCGCTTTGAATCATCGGTGCTTTCAGTGTCCTGGATCCCGTCAGAGGCGATCGTGGGCATGCCACGTTTGCCGTTCCAGCTAGGAGTCGTCCGCTACGACGACCCGCCGCCGGACGAAGTGACCGATCCCGAGCACTTGTTGAGTGCCGATCGCGTTCGGTTCGCCAATCAACTCCGGGCGTGGGTGGAGGTCAACGACGGTCGGATCGTTGACTGTGGCTACTCGGGCGGAGGACATCTCGGCATCTCCACTGTGCGGCTCGCTGGCCGAACCGTCACGTTCGCCGCCGTTGCATTGCCCGATCTGCAACGCGACCCGGAAGAACGAGACGACGGCGTGACCTTCGTGCAGACCGCAGGTGGCCGCACAGGCATGCCGGCTCCAAGGCGGGTCAGCCGGAAGCCGTTCGTGCAGCTTGCTGCACCTCTGGCGTGGACGACCCTTACCCTCACGATCGAAAGAGACGGGCACGCCCACGGAGGTGTTGTCGGCGCTAGCCCGTTCCCGCGACACTGGATCTACGACGACTCGGGCAATCTGAACGCGAAAACCGGCAGTATCGACTTCGAAAGTTGGTACCGCCACGTGTTCGGTCAGCACACTCCCTGGGGCGCTATGGATTCGCCAGCATTCGTGACCGAGGTTGAGACCGCGCTGGAACGCAAGCTCGCGTCGCTCATCATGCGAACCGGCAAGAGACCCCAGATTGAACACCTCCGGGCTGGTGCCACCTTGGTCGAGCAAGGCGAATCGGGCGACTCAATCTTCCTTCTGCTCGACGGCGTTCTGGACGTGGAAGTCGACGGCGAGCGCATCGCTGAGATCGGCCCAGGAGCGATCCTGGGGGAACGGTCGCAACTGGAGGGCGGGCGCAGGACGTCCACCCTGAGGGCAGTCACGCCCTGCAAAGTAGCCATCGCTTCCACCGACCAACTCGACCCGCGGGTTCTCGGCGAGGTCGGCTCGACCCATCGGCGCGAGGAGCAACGACCGGGTTCCTGAGGACATCAGGCCCACGGTGTGGGTTGACGGCAGCTCCGAGCTGTCGTGTGACGCCTACGCTTGTGGAACTTTGAGGGCGAGGATGTTGAAGGTGGGTACCCAGTCACCTTTGCCGCTGAGCCTCAGACTGCCGAGGTCCTGTGAGATCACGAGGGCGCTCACGGCGTCGTGTGTAGGCCCGTCTATGAGGATTTGTCCTGGCCCGGCCATGGTCTGCAAGCGGGACGCCACGTTGACCGGATCGCCGACAACGGCGTAGTGCATCCGTCGCTGCGAGCCGATGTTGCCGGCTAGTACTTCTCCACTCGTGATTCCGATGCCCGCTTGGAGTCGCACGCCAGGCATCGACGGTATGTCAAGGAGTGCAACCTGCGCCTGGAGCTCGAGTGCGGCGCGGACGGCGCGTTCCGGATCGTTGGAATGCATGACCGGTGCCCCGAAGAAGGCGAACACCCCGTCCCCAAGGAGATCTGCGACCGTGCCGCCATGGCTTTCCACTGCCTCGCTGGCCACGGTGAGGTAGCGATTCAACAGGTCCAACGCTTGTTCAGGCGAATGCTGGGAGGCCATGGCGGTGTATCCACGGACATCAGCAAAGAGAGTGGAGACGTGTCGTCTGTCGCCCCCGAGAGTTGTTGCGCCGGGGTCTCGCAGCACCTCGACGGCGATGCTGTCGCTGACATAGCGTTTCAAGAGATCTGTGAGCCGATCTTGCAAGGCTTTCGTCCTGAGCAGCGAGCGTAACCGTGCAGCGAGTTCGCTCTCGTCGAAGGGTTTCGAAAGAAAGTCGTTGGCACCTGCCTCCAGGCCGCGCGCTTTTTCCTCCGGCCGGCTGAGGGCGGTGAGGAGCAAGATCGGCAGGCCCTCGTTCTCGGGCAGGCGACGAATCCGCTGACAAACCTCGATGCCATCCAGGTCCGGCATCATGATGTCAAGGCAGACCAGGTCAGGACCCAAATCTTCAGTGGCGCGCAACGCGGAGATCCCGTCGGCGGCCTCCGCCACGTCATACCCCAGGTGTGTGAGCAGCTTCCGCATGAGGGCGAGGTTGGCGGGCTCGTCGTCGACCGCGAGTATCAGTGGTCTCTGTCGGCTCACGGCAGTAGTTCCTCCACGCTTCGAGAGAAAGTCGCAAAATCGATCGGCTTACTGAGGTAGCCGTCGAACCCCGCCTCCAAGACGCGCCGGTGATCGCCCACCATGGCGTGGGCTGTGAAAGCAACAACCCGCAAGTCGGCAGTTGCGGGATCCGCGCGGATTTCCGCCAACGCCTTCCATCCGTTCATGTCCGGCAGTCCTAGCCCCATCAACACGAGGTCGGGTAGTCGATCGCGAGCGATATCCAGGCCGACTGCCGCCCTCTCCGCAGTCAATACGTCATGGTGAGCGGCGTCGAGCAGCTTGTGCGCCAACGCGAGATCCGCAGGGGTGCTCTCGACCAGCAGGATCGTTGCCATTATGGCTTCACCCCGCTGAGGTTGAGGTCTGTCAGGGCATCGAGCAATGCCGCCTTGTCCACCGGCTTGGGGAGGTGTCCGTCCGCAAGTTCTGGCACGTCTTCGGCGTCAACGACCGAGATGATGACTACGGGGATCTCGCTTGTTGCCGGGTCGGCCTTGAGTTCTCGAAGTATCTCTTCCCCGGCACGTTCCTCCATGAGGAGATCGAGCAGGATCGCTTCGGGCCGAAGGTCCTTGGCCTCAGCGGCGGCGGTTCTCGGGGCCTGGGCGGCCACGACTCGGTAGCCCACGTCGGCGAGCATCTTCTGGAGCAGCGGCGCGACCGACGGATCGTCGTCGACGCTGAGAAGCAAGCGCTGGTCATCGGAGGCGATAGCGTCCTGCTCGAGATTCCCGGGTGTGCTCGTGGACGTCCGACAGTCAAGCGGAAGGTGCAGACTGAAGATGCTCCCCCTGCCAGATTCGCTTTCTACCGTCACGTCGCCTTTCATCGCTCTGGCCAGTCGACGGCTGATGGCGAGGCCGAGGCCAGTCCCTGTGATGTCGTCCTGGGCTTGACGGAACTCCTCGAAGATCGCCTCGTGCTGGGCCACATCGACTCCTGGGCCGGTATCTCGCACCGCGACACAGAACCCGTCCTCCCGGCTGTCGATCTCCAAGTCGACCCGGCCCCCGGGGGTGAACTTCAAGGCGTTCCCGACGATGTTGACCAGGATCTGGCGGACTCGCTGACCATCGAGGATCACTTCCTCGGGCCCGCCCATGTCCTGCCAATCGAGGGTGATTCCCGTTTGGTCGGCGAGGGGACGATGCTGCTCGACAACTGAGGCGACGAGTTCCCGGGGATCGAACGGCTGTGGGTCCAGGGTGAGCTTTCCTGCCTCGATCTTGGAAAGATCAAGGATCTGGTTGATCAGCCCCAACAGGTCACGGCCGCCACGCTGGACCCATCCGAGCGACTCCTTCTGGGCATCGTTGAGCGGTCCGTCCACACCCGCCAAGAGGGCATCGGTGAATCCCAGGATCGCATTCATCGGTGTTCGCAACTCGTGACTGACACTCGCCAAGAACCTCGACTTGGCGTCGCTCGCACGCGCCAACGAAGCATTCGTCTCCCGGAGGCGATGTGACAGAACCCGTTGGCGCTCGAAGGAGCTCTCCAGACGCCGGCTCGTGCTGTTCAAGTCCTGCGACAACGTCCCGAACTCGTCGCGATTCGGCACCTCCACGCGCTGCCGGAAATTGCCGACCGTCATCTCCGCCAAGGCGCGCTGCATCTTCTTCACCGGCAGCAGGAAGGACCAGGACAGGAGGAATCCCAGAAGCAAGGCGAGGAGGACGCTCACCGTCGAGAACGCCAGGACGATGTTGCGATGCAACTGGCGGGCGGAATCGAAGTCGGACGAGGCCTTGTGCATCCCCTGCTGCGCCAACTCGATGTAAGGAACGTCGAGGGGGCCGAGACTGTGGCACGCCGGTCTTGCGACTGCTGAGGCTGTAGCTGGTTTACCGCAGTCGCTCAGCAGGTCTTCTACTACGTGTGACGCCGGGTGCTCATTTTTCAAATGCAATTTCTCAATGACGGGAAGGGGCTTTCGCTCGGCGAACGCCTGGTCGACCTTGTCGCTCGCTGCCTTGTATTCCTGGTTTGCCTTGTTCAAGCTTTCGAAGAACCCGTCGTTCTGCGGATCCTCCTTCTCCAAGTCTGCTAGTAGACCGGCAAAATGGTCTTTCCGGTCCGCGACTTTTTGGTTCCATGAAGCCTCGTCTTGGTACTCCAGGAGTGCCATGGCGCGGTAGTGGCTCTGCGCCGTGACGTCATACAGCATCTGCTGGGCAAGGTCGACCCTGTTCGCCTGCGTTTCCAGCACGCTCACGCGTTGATGCATCTGCCCGATTACCACGAGGCTCAGGGTCGCCATCCCCACGAGCAGCAGCGCCCCTGTCAGAAAACCAAGCAAGAGCTTCTGATGGATGCTCAGCCTCGCACGGGCCACTGCATCGACGGCCGGCCGCAACCAGCGCGTCAACGCGGGCAGTTGAGGATCGGTGGGAGCCCCGTCGGTCGCGGACGCAACGGCGGATCGAGATCTCGTGGGCAGGCGCATACAGCATCGCCTCCGATAGCAGTTCCATCAGCCCTACACCGCACGAAGCCATGCCGCAAGAGGCCCATGGACCCTCTTGATGTGAGTGGCCGAGTGAAGCAATAGCTCGAGGCGCTCGGCTCGAGACGCGCCGGCAGCGGCACGCCGGGCGGGAGGCGCGACGTGACGAGCGTCGGTCCAGGAACACCTCCCTCCGGCAGACGGCCGCCTGTGTGGCTCGGCGTCGAGACGGTCGCGATCATGCTCGGATCTAGCCAGAGGTGGATGCCGATAGTGCTCACATCGGTTGGGGCGGCCCGTCTCGTACCTACTGCCGTCCGTCACGACCGGATGCCGACATCGCGCCCCCGGCAACGGCCCATCGGCATGAGAGTGCACCGGACAGCGGGGCGCTCTCAAGGGGTCGGCGCAACACTTCCTTGACTTGAGGAGGTTGCCGTGGTCCGTCGGTATCAGAAGTTGTCGCCGGCTGCTGTTGATGAGATCTGGACCCGGCTGCGCTGCGGGCATGCGGCGAAGCCGATCGCCCGCCAGCTGGGACTGCCAGAGGGCACCGTTCGTGCCTACTTGGTGCGCTGCGGTGGTATCCGTCCGGACCCACGACGACGAGCCAGTGGCCGACTGAGTTTCGAGGAACGCGAGGAGATCTCTCGCGGCCTGGCCGCTGGGATGTCGTTACGGGCGATCGCAGCGCAACTCGGCCGGGCCGCGTCGACGGTGAGTCGTGAGGTCGCCACCAATGGCGGCCGGAGGCGGTATCGGGCGCACATCTCCGACCGCCAGGCGTGGTCTCGGGCAACCCGTCCCAAGGCGTGCAAGTTGGCGACGAACCCGTTGCTGCGTGCGATCGTGGAGGAGAAGCTGCGGCGTCGGTGGTCACCACAGCAGATCGCCGGCTGGCTCAAGGTCAGCTACGCCCACGACCCGGAGATGCAGGTGTCCCACGAGAGCATCTACCGCACCCTATTTGTCCAGTCCCGCGGCGCGCTACGCAGGGAACTCACCCAGTACCTGCGCACCGGCCGGGTGATCCGACGACCCAAAGGGGTCCGTCTTCCCGATGGTCGCGGCGGTCGGCCCAACATCCTGCACATCTCCGAACGGCCGCCCGAGGCTGAGGATCGGGCGGTGCCCGGACACTGGGAAGGCGACCTGGTCTTCGGCAAGAACATGAGTCCGGTGGCGACCTTGGTCGAGCGCTCTACCCGGTTCCTGATGCTCGTCGCACTCCCAGAGGGCAATCACAAAGCCGAGGTGGTCGCTGACGCACTGGCCGCCGCGGTGACCACGCTGCCAACCCACCTGGCACGATCGCTCACCTGGGACCAGGGCCACGAGATGGCCGCGCACCAACAGTTCACCAACGCCACGGGCATCGAGGTCTACTTCTGCGATCCGAAGTCGCCCTGGCAGCGCGGCAGCAACGAGAACACCAACGGACTGTTGCGCCAGTACCTGCCTCGCCGCATCGACTTCCGAACACTCACCCAGGCCGACCTCGACGCCATCGCGCTCGAGCTCAATGAACGCCCTCGACAGACACTCGGCTTCAAGACACCATCACAGGCACTAGCCGAGGTGTTGCGTTGACCGCCTGAACCCGCACCG
>NZ_DASXQG010000054.1:0-62473 GCF_036493135.1 Nocardioides sp.
CTGCAGGCATGGCTGAAGACAAAGGGGCACGACCTGGTACGACTTCATATGCCGCTGTTGGCGAATCCGAGGATGCGCGGCCTTCGTGTGCCAGGCTGTCTAGGTGTCAACTACCAGTGACCGTGCGCTACTCAGCGGTCCCTCGCGCGTCGCGGTGCTGTCGCTCTTGACTATCCTCGCGTGCGGCGTCGTCCTGTTGATCGACTCCCTCGCGACGCTGCCGCCGTCAGTGCTCCTCGTCGTCGCCGTGCTGTTGCTGCTCAGCATCGTGGCCTGGTCAACAGCCGTCTTTCGGGACGCCAGGTCGAGCGGCGTCCGTCTCGGTGGCGCCGTCTGGAAAAGCGTCGGGCTGACCTGGAAGGCCGTTTGGGAACTCCTCCCATAACGCACTCGTCTGCCGCTGTTCGCTCGAGTCCACATCGCGCTTGGGCCAGCGAGCGTTGCGCTCGGCTCGTGCGTGGACACTTTCGCCGTCTGGCGCTGAAGAATTGAGATGAGCACGGTGCGAAGAGACGTCGAGGCATGCACCCATCAGTGCGACTCCCGCGGCGCCCTCACGCCACACCCTGAGATGAAACTTCTGTTGAACGCCGTGAGCGCACCGGTCGAGCCCCCGTGAGCTGACCGGGGAAACGCCTCACGGTAACCGCCTCACCGGAGGACCAGTGCGATGCCCCGGCGTCGTGCGCCGGGGCATCGTCGCGCTCGGGGCGGACCTCGCCTAGTACGAAAGAGGTCCGGCCGCGTGGATCTGGAGCTGGAAAAGCCTGGGCGGGTTGTTCTGGCTGCATCCGACGAGGTCTCCGTGCACCCGGTACTTGCCGCCGCCGGACACCTGGCTGTACCTGCCGGTGCCAGCGACTGCCTTCCAGGTGCCGTGCTCGGAGAACGTGCCGTAGCAGGTGCGCTTGTCGAAGTGGTTGGCCTGGCCGGCCCTCTTGTGCCGGATCGTCACCGATCCCCTAGGAAAGACGAACCGGTCGGTGCGCCCGTTGATCTGCTTGTCGGTACCCCTGGCGTGGATGGGGCCGAACCCAAGGAGTATGCCGCCGGGCTTGACCGCGTTGTTGCTCAAGAGCAGGAACCGTTGGTGCCCGGCTGTTCTGCCGGTCTCGTGGCCTCCTGTCGCGACGGCCGACGGGACGCTCAGCAGCGCTCCGGTCAGCGCCAGCACCAGGGCGAGAAGACGCACACGTGTGTTCATGGGACTACCTCTCCGTTCCTCTCATTGCGGCCCTATTGACCCCGGTCGATCCGGGTCTCTCCTGACCCACGATTCGCCCGATTGCCCGGGGTTTCGTCCCCCAGATCGGGGAGCAGGGATTCGTGCCCTTTGGGGTGTAACGCTTCCACCCAGGTGGGGTGATGCTCAGTTGGTCGGGGGAGAGCGCCCGGTCCATGGGTCGCGCACTACCTGGCCGGGCGCACACCCCGAAGAAGCGCACTCATGGCTCACTGACAGGCACGGTTTGGAGTCTCAGCCATGAGTAGCGGGTTCGCCGCACTGGACGCTGATCGGGTACTGCGTCCCAAGTACGGCTTGCGGATCGTCCGCGTCAAGCACCTTGCGGTCCGTGGTGGTGAAGTCGATGCCCGTGCCGTCGTGCCGCGCACCGCCCTGGTTGAACTGGCCCCGATGCTTCACCCAAAGGCGCAGCAGCTCGGCGGACAGTTCCTCCAGCGAGTACGGCGCCTCCTTCCACGCCACGACAAGGTCCGACGGTGCTTCTTCCATGATCGCGACGAGCACCTCGGACGGGTCTCCGACTCCAGAGATGATCAGCTCGCGCCTCGTGCCTGATCTCCGAACCGGCCTGTCCAGCGGTTGCTTGGGCGCTCTCCATGAGCCGGTTGCGGTAGTCGTCGATCTCGCGCTCCCAGCGTTCATGCCTTCTGTGCGCCTCCTCGCCCACAGGTCCGATGGTGCTCCTCAGCGACTCCTCATCAGCGATCCGCTCGGATCTGCCGATGAGCTGTCCGTGTGGGAGGGCTCGGCCGGCGGTGGAGATTGCGGCTGTTTCGCCGCCCCTGGGCCGACGGAGGCTCAGCTGACGCGCAGGTGAGTGCGCAGGAAAGCCAGCTCGGCTGCGATCACTGGCTCGTGCTGCCCCAGGAAGGGGGCGTAGTGGCCGCCTGGCACCTCCACCAGGGTCGCGTTGGCGACGCGGGCGGCGAGGCGGACGGCAGGCTTCGCGAGCACCGACTGGTCCTGCTCGGCCACGACGACCAGGAGCGGAACCCGGATCCGCCGGGCAGCACGCCCGGGCCGGTAGGTGAGCACCCGCATCACCGACCGCGCCGCGATCGTCTGTTTCCACTCCGGATAGCGGCCGCCGGGGTTGAGGGCGCGCTCGCTGTCCAGGGCATCGGGGGTGGTGAGCATCGCGACGGCGCCTCGTGGCCCGGCCAGCGGCACGCACAGCGGCGGACGACGGAACAGGCCACGCAGCAGGTCGGTCAGGGCGATGAACGGGAATCGGAGCACCACGCCCACCGTCTCGTGGCGCAGGGCGTTCGGGCCGGACACCAGCCCGTCGACGAAGGGCGTCTGAGCGACCACGGCCGCAACCCGCCCACCCGCTCCGACGCGGAGCACGTGGCCGCCGGAGGTTGAGAAGCCCCAGACCGCGACCCGCAGCGGGTCCACCTCGGGCAGGGCCTTGGCGCAGGCGACGGCCGCCTCCCAGTCGGCCAGCTGCTCGCCCACGCGGAGCACCTGCCGCGGCGCTCCCCCGCTCTCGCCGAACCGACGGAAGTCGAAGGCCAGGACGCTGAAGCCGGCCGCATGGAACCGCGTGGCGAACTGGTCGGTGCCGGGCTCCTTCGTCACCCCGGCCCCGCCGGCCATCACCACACAGGCACCGTTGGTGCCGACGTAGTGCCACGCCGCGCACTCGACCCCGCCACTGCTGAACCAGACCTTCGACCGCTTCGCTGTCTCCATGCTGTCCTCCATGACCACAAGTGAACCATGCGGTTCACTTGTTGTCGACAGAGTTCACCGGACCTCAGGCGTCTGCGGTCTCCTCCCGCTCGAGCGCACGGACCAGGGCGCTGAGTGCCGGATCGATCCGAACCGCGCTGCGGCTCGTCTGCCATTCCATGAGGAAGCCCCGCATCGTGGCCAGGATCAGCTCGGCGACCTCCTCCCTCCGCTGTTCCGACCACTCCGACGGACACAGGGATATCAGCGGGCCGCGGTAGAGCGCAGAGGCATCGTTGGCGAGATGGGCATACCGCTGCGGGTCGTACATGGCCAACCCGATCGCCTGGTCGATCACCCGCAGCCCGGTCGCGTCCTCCATCAGGACCGGCCAGATGGCGCGGACGCGTTCGCTCAGGGTGTCGTGGGCAGCGGCGGCCGACATCGCGTTCGCGATCCGGCCCTCGCGCAGGGAGGCGATCGCCTGGCCGAGCAAGTCCTCGGCACCGTCGAAGTGGTAGAGCAGCACCTTGTGCGTCGTACCGGCGGCTCGAGCGGCCCGGCGCAGGGAGAAGTCGGCCAGCCCGTTGACTTTCAGGTCCCCCGCAACTGCCGCCAGCAGCTCCGCGCGCCGGGCCTCGCCACGGGGCGAGCGCACCGAGCGGGGATAGCCCGGCGTGCCATGGCTCTCGCGAGAGGCCTCCATGACGCCGATCGTCCCACGCCGTCGGACAGCTACTGGGTGCACACGATCCGCCCGTAGCGACGACCGCTTCTCATGCCGCCGCGTCCGATGATGACTTCCCCCTCAGGGTGCGCCCCAGAAGCACGCGGGAGACTGAACCCATGACGTCCCTGGGACTGGTTCGGGTCCGGTACGACGCGGAGGGGTGGGGGGTCATCGACTCCGGAGTGACCGCGGGCGATGCGGTCAGCGGCAATCGGGTCGCGCTCGATGGCGGCGTACGTCGAGACTGGGGATGATGCCGACGTTCACCCCGCTCCATCGCGACCTGACCTTCCTCTCCCCGCTCTCCGAGGCTCGCGCAGCTCGGCTGATCTCCTTCCTGGCCGAGGGCGAGCCGACGACGGTGCTCGACGTCGGCTGCGGTTGGGGCGAGCTGCTGCTGCGGGTCCTCGAAGCGGCGCCGGGGGCGCGCGGGCTGGGGCTCGATCTCGACGAGGAGTCGCTCGCCGGCGCGCGCGAGCACGCCGTACGTCGCGGCCTCGCCGACCGCGCGGGCTTCGAGGCCCGCGATGCCCGCGTGGTGGCCGGTAGGTACGACGCGGTCACCTGCATCGGCGCCTCGCAGATCTGGGGAACCGAGGTCGAGGAAGCCCAGCCGCTGGACTACGCGGCCGCCCTGACCGCACTCCGACAGCTCGTCCCGCACAGCGGGCGCCTGGTGTACGGCGAGGGCATCTGGTCGGCGCCGCCGACGCCGGCTGCCACGGCACCGCTCTCGGGCCGCGCGGACGAGTACGTCGCGATCGGAGCGCTCGTGGACCTGGCGGAAGCGCACGGCTTCGCGGTGGTGGCCGTGCACGAGGCCGACCTGGACGAGTGGGACACGTTCGAGTCGGGGTTCACGGCCCGCTACGCCCGGTGGCTGGCCGAGCACGCGCCCGACCATCGGGACGCCGAGGAGGTGCGCGGGCTCGCGGCGCGGCAGCACGCGTCGTACTTCGGCGGGTACCGCGGCATCCTCGGCCTGGCCTACCTCCAGCTGGTCGCGGTGTGAGCCAGGACCGCGACGGTGAGGGTCCGGACGCCGGCTTCTGGCTCGCCCGTGACGGCGACCGGGGTCGTCCGCCTGAGCGGTCACTAGAGATTCCGCCGGGGCGGACGACCGAGTGAGCTGTTCGGGTCGTCCGCCTGAGCGGTCACTAGAGATTCCGCTGGGGCGGACGACCCGTCACCCCTGGCGCCACATCGGCCAGAGCTCGGGACCCTCGGGCAGCTGCAACGAGTCGCGGAGCTCGAAGCCGAGGCGCTCGTAGAGCGGGATGTTCTCCCGCTTGCTGCTCTCGAGGTACGCCGCACCGCTCAGCCGTTCGAGCCGGTGGCGCAGCAGAGCCGTCCCGATCCCCTCTCCGCGTCGTAGGGCGCCGACGCCGGCGAGGTACCAGAACTCCTCGTGCGGCCGGGCCCGGTGCACGACGTTCTCGAGCGCGACACCGCGAGCGAGGTTGCGGCGCAGCGCCCGGGCGTAGAACGGGATCGAGGCCAGCTGGCGCCAGGCCGGGACCCGATGGCCGGGCGGGTCCCAGAACGCTGCCCCGACCGGCTCCCCGTCGAGCAGGGCGAGATCGGTCGAGCCCTGGGCGTCGTGGGCCCAGCGAGCGTGCGTCGCGAACAGCGGGGTCAGCGAGCGACCGGCCGGGACGAGCCACCGGGTCACCGGGTCGTCGTCGAACGCCGCGGCCATCACGCGGACCACGTCGCGCCGGTCGGCGGCGGTGGCGGTGCGCACCTCGAGCACGCGGCGATGCTAGGGCACGCCCGCGTCGCGCCGGCATCGCGCCGGCATCGCGCCGGCATCGCGGCCGGGTCGCGCCGGTCAGCCGTCGAAGGCGGCGTAGGTCTGCGGCGCGACCTCGTCGAGGGGGCGGCCGGCCCAGTCCCCGGCGGGCCATCGCGACCACATCCGCTCGCCTGCCTGCTGCACCCGTCGGGTCGCCGCCTCCATGTCGGCACCGAGGACGACGCCGTCCTCGACGACCGGCTGCCCGTCGACGAGCACCTCGGAGAGGTCGGACGCCTGGGCGTAGTAGACGAGGTTGCGGATCGGGTCGCGCATCGGGGTCATCGTGAACCCGTCCGCCCGCCAGAACAGCAGGTCGGCCTTCGCTCCCGGCGCGATCCGGCCGAGGTCGTCCCGACCCAGCAGCCGCGCCGCGTTCACGGTCACCGCGTCGAAGACCTGACGCGCCGTCGACACATCGGTACGGCGTGCCGCGACCTTGCCGGCGATCGCGGTCCAGCGCAGCGACTCGATCATCGACTGCGGAGCGGTGTCGGTGCCCAGGCACAGGTTCACGCCGGCCGCGACGTACTCGGGGAACGACTCCATCACCAGTCCGCGCCGGATGAAGCACCAGGCGTTGTAGGAGACCGACGTGCCGGACGAGGCCAGCAGCCCGAGGTCGTCGCCGGCGAAGTTCACCCACGAGTTGCCGCTGATGAAGATCGCGTGACCGAGCACGGTGCGAGGACCGAGGAACCCGATGTCGGCGAGCCACTCCACGGGGGTGCGTCCGTGGCGCCGCGTCATCTCCTGGAACTCCCACACCCCCTGCGAGGCGTGGAGCGAGATGGGGACGTCGAGGTCGTCGGCGGCCGCGCGTGAGTCGCGCAGGAGCGCCTCGCTGCAGGTGTCGACCTGGGCCGGTGCCAGGAAGCCCTGCACCCGTCCGTCCGCCCGGCCGCGCAACCGCTCGACGAACGCGGTCGCCCTCTCGAAGCCAGGACGACCGTCGTCGGCGTCCCAGTCGTAGTCGACCCTTTTGCCGTCCGGCGTGAACCACCGGCCGGAGCGGTACATCGGCGCGACATACCCCCGCAGCCCGCTCGCCTCGATGGCGTCCGCGGCGTACTCCTCGATGCCACCCATCTGCAGCACCGTCGTGGTGCCGGTGCGTGCGAGCTCGATCAGCGAGTAGTCGAGGCACGCTCGCGCGCCCTCGTCGTCGAGCCCGGCCATCTCGGTCGGGAGGATCTCGATCAGCCCGGTCAGCCAGAACTGCCGGTTGCCGACGTCCTCCTGCACGGACTTGTCGATCGGCGACTCGTCGAGGTGCGCATGGGTGTTGATGAAGCCGGGAGTGACGATTTTGTCCGGTACGTCGACGTAACGATCGACCGAACCGGGATACGTCGACCCCACGAACGTGACCCGGTCGTCCTCGACGACCAGACACCCGTCGCGCAGGATGCGGTGCTCCCCTTCTTGGAACGCCACGATCCACCCGGCCCGGTACAACGTCGTCGTCACGCAGCCGATGATGACAGTCGCCGTCGGCGCCCCGCGGACGGGCTCGACCGCTTGGGTAGGCTCGCCGCGTTCTGGTCCCGACCCGGTGGGGGTTCTCCGCGATGCCGCACGCCTGGCGTGTCGTCGTCCCCCTCGTCATGCTCACGGTCAGCGTCACCGGCTGCTTCGGCGCCGCCGGTGAGGCACCACCTCCCGGTGCCATGTCGGCGCCCGACCTGGACGCGTGCCGGATGCTCTCGCCCGACGACGTGTCACACCCCAGCAACTCCACCGACCCGGTCTCGTGCGACCAGCCCCACACCGCGCAGACCTACGCCGTCGGCGCGCTGCCGACCACGTTCGCGGACGCGTCGTACGACGACGTCGAGGTCAGGGCGTTCGCCTACCAGACCTGCTCCCGGCGGTTCATCACCTTCACCGGCGCCGACGAGAGCCTGGCGATGCGCTCGATCCTGAGCTGGGCCTGGTTCCGGCCGAGCCGGGCGGCCTGGGACGCCGGGGCCCGGTGGTACCGCTGCGACGTGATCGGCGGAGGCGACCAGACGCGCACCTACGTCAACCTCCCTGCCCGGACCAAGGGGCTGCTGCTCGGCCGCCCGAAGGACGAGTGGATGGTGTGCGCCCAGGGCGCCACCGTCAGCGGCTCGGTCAAGGTGCCGTGCACGGCGAAGCACGACTGGCGAGCCGTCACCACGATCGTCCTCGGCTCGTCGGGCGACACCTACCCCGGCGACCGGGCCGTGCAGGCGCGCACCCGCGACTTCTGCTCCAAGTCGGTGGGCGCCTGGCTCGACTACCCGGTCGACTACGACTTCGGCTACTCGTGGTTCCACGTCGCCGAGTGGAACGCCGGGAACCGGCGGTCGGTGTGCTGGGCGAGGACCGACACATGAGGCTCCTCCGACCGGCACTCGTCGTCGCGGTTGCGCTCGTCCTGACCGCCTGCTCCGGGTCCGGCAGCTCCGATCCGAGCGCGGGTGGGACGCCGGTGGTGCACTCCCCCACCCCGACCCCGACCGAGACGATCCCGCCGAAACCACCCAAGCCGCCACCCGCGGACGCCTGCTACCGACTGGGGTACGACGAGGTGCTGGCGCCGACCAGCGACAAGAAGCCGGCGCCCTGCTCCGGCATCCACACCGCGGTCACGTTCTACGTCGGGTCCTACGACAAGCACCTCGCGGTCGACGGCGATGCGGTACACACGCTCGAGTCGACCGTCTGCCCCCGCCGCTTCGCGACGTTCGTGGGCGGCACACCGGACGACCGCCGTCTGAGCATGCTGCGCGCGGTGTGGTTCACCCCTACCGTCGCGCAGGCCGCGAAGGGGGGTCACTGGTTCGTGTGCGCGGCCATCGCACTGCGTGACGACCAGCACCTCGCGTTGCTCCGCGGCCCGATCCAGGGTGTCCTCGGGCGACCCGACGGACGCGACCACTACGGGCTCTGCGGCACCGCCGAACCCGGCACCGCCGGCTTCGAGCAGCGCATCTGCGCCGCCCCCCACACCTGGAAGGCGCTGCGCACGGTCGACTTCCCCGCCGGGGGCTACCCCGGCGCGGACCACGTCCGCTCCGCCGGGCAGCAGCCCTGCCAGGCCGCCGGCCGGGCCGCCGCCAGCGACCCGCTCAGCTACAAGTGGTCCTACCAGTGGCCGACCCTGCAGCAGTGGCGGGCGAGTCAGACGTACGGCGTCTGCTGGGCCCCGAGCTGAGCAGGGCCGCCGGCGGGCGCCGGCCCCGCTGATCGGTTCGTCGGGGCGGCTGACGGTGCGGCCCGACCTGCCGACGGCGAAGCACCGCGGTGGTCAGGGGTGTGACGACTGCTGGGCCTGGAACACGATCGCGTCGTTACGCCGCACCGGCTCGAAGTCACGTCGCAGGAGGGTCCGCACGGTCGGTGCAGCGACCCACACGCCTAGCAGAAAGGCGGCGCCGAGAATCCACGACATGGCGGCCTCCTCCGGCGACGTTGTCACCAGCATACGCTCGCCGGAGGCGTTCGTCGCCTGGCAAGATCCCGGCGCTGACCGCCGGGATCAGAAGCCCAGCTTGCGCAGCTGTTTGGGGTCTCGCTGCCAGTCCTTGGCGATCTTGACATGCAGGTCGAGGTAGACCGGGGAGCCCAGCAGCGCCTCTATCTGAGCGCGGGCGACGGTGCCGACCTGGCGGAGCCGGGAACCCTGGTGGCCGATCACGATGCCCTTCTGCGACGAGCGCTCGACGTACAGGTTGGCGCTGATGTCGAGGAGCGGCTTGTCGTCGGGGCGGTCCTCGCGAAGCCCCATCTCCTCGACGACGACCGCGATGGAGTGCGGCAGCTCGTCGCGTACGCCGTCGAGCGCCGCCTCGCGGATCAGCTCCGCGACCAGGATCTGCTCCGGGGCATCGGTGAGGTCACCGTCCGGGTAGAGCTGCGGCCCCTCGGGCATCAGCCCGACCAGCAGGTCGGCGAGCAGCTGCACCTGGTCGCCCGACACGGCCGAGACCGGCACGATCTCGGCCCACTCGGTGTCGGTCGCCCGGCCCAGCTCGGCGATGTCGAGCAGGTGCTGCCCGATCTGCGCCGGCGTCGCCAGGTCCGTCTTCGTCGCCACCGCGATCTTCGTCGTCCGCCGGACCTTGGCCAGCTCGCTGACGATGAACCGGTCGCCCGGACCGACCTTCTCGTTCGCCGGGAAGCACACGGCGACGACGTCGACCTCGGACCACGTCGCCCGCACCAGGTCGTTGAGCCGTTCGCCCAGCAGCGTGCGCGGGCGGTGCAGGCCGGGTGTGTCGACCAGGATCAGCTGCGCGTCGTCGCGGTGGACGATGCCACGCACGACGGTGCGCGTCGTCTGCGGCTTGTCGGAGGTGATCACGATCTTCTGTCCGACCAACGCATTGGTCAGCGTCGACTTGCCGGCGTTCGGCCGGCCGACGAACGACGCGAAGCCGCTGCGGTAGCCCTCAACCACCGCGCGCCTCGTCGTACGCCGCCCAGATCTGCTCGTCGCTCTTCCCGGCCGCCTTGCCGGCGCGCCAGATCGGGCCCGGATCGACGGAGCGCGGCTGCCGCGAGGTGACCGCGCGCCAGTAGCCCATCACGTCGTACGCCGTGTTGGGCAGCCGCCGCACGCGCATGAGGTGCTTGCGGATCGCCCGCATCTGCGCCGACTCGCCGGCCATCCAGAAGTAGCCGTCACCCTCGGGCCAGTCGATGCCCTCGACCACCTCGGCGAGCCGGGACCGTCCCTCCGCCGCCGGTGGCTCGAGCCAGGTCACGTCGGTGCCGTCGGGCAGGTAGCCGGCCAGGTCGTCGGGCACCTCCGCCCATACCCGGGTGGGGACCGTCGAGGCCCTCGAGATCCGCGCCATCGCCGGCATCGCGGTCAGGTCGCCGACCAGGAGCAGCCAGGCTGCGCCGGCCGGGGGCGAGAACGAACCCTGGGCAGCGGTGATGACCAGGGAGTCGCCGACGCAGTCACCACTGGCCCACTCCGTGACCAGCCCGACGTCATGGATCACCACGTCGAGCACCAGCTCGTCGCCGTCCAGGGAGCGCACGGTGTAGTAGCGCACCTGGAACTGCCCGGGCACCACGAGCCCGACCCACTCGTCGAGGATGCCGGTGGACTCGAACCCCGGAACCGAGAGCGTCAACCGCACGAGGTGCGGCGACACCGGTTCGCGACGCGTGACGACGGCGTCGTACCGCTGGGCCCTGGTGGTCATCGCCTCCCAGGCTAGTGCCGTCAGTGGCGGCCCCGACCCCGGCTACGGCCCCGGCTAGCATCGCCGGGTGGCCGCGATCGACGCCCCGGAGACCGAACGGTCAGATGACCGTCCGTTCGATCTCGAGCCGCGCACGTACGACGACGATCGGATGCCGTGGACCGGCTGGCGCTGGAGCCACGTCCGATGGGGTGCACTCGCGGCGTACCTCGTGGGGCTCGGATGGTTCCTGGCGACGCAAGGGATCCCCACCGACCGCCTCGGCATCTACGGCGCGATCCTGGCGCTGCTGACGATCGTCGTGCTCGGCCGCGGCTGGCGTGCCTGGCGGCAGATGATGGTCGACTGGCTGCCGTTCCAGGCGGTCCTGCTGGCCTACGACTACAGCCGCGGGTTCGCCTCGCCGTACTCCCCCGCCCAGGTGCAGGCCAAAGTCTTCCCGATCGTCGACGTCCACAACGACCTCGGGATCCCGCTGCACGTCTCGTTCCCGATCGGTGCGGACCGCTGGCTCGGGGAGCACCTCGGGATGGGCCCCGAGATGCCGACGACCTGGGTACAGCAGCACTTCCACGCCGGCGCCTCGATCCCGTGGTACGGCGTGCTGATCAGCCTGGTCTACTGCAGCCACTTCCTGGTGATGCCGATCGTCGCGATCGTGCTCTGGATCCGGAACCGGCGACGCTTCCGCATCTGGATGAACATGGTGGTCGTGCTGGCCGTGGCCGGGGTGGCGACGTACTTCCTCTACCCGATGGCACCGCCCTGGCTCGCCGACGACCGCGGGGTCTTCCCCGGCCCGTACGTCGGGCGCTACACGTCCGAGGGCTTCGACCTGATCGGTCTGCACATGGTCGGGGGCATCGTCAGCCAGGGGCAGTACCTCGTCAATCCGGTCGCCGCCATGCCGTCGCTGCACACGGCGTACGCGACCCTGGCGGCCGGCTTCTTCTGGTTCGGCAAGCGCTGGTGGCAGAAGGCGCTGCTGGCCTGCTACCCGCTCGCCATGGGCTTCGCCCTGCTCTACGGCGGCGAGCACTACCTGATCGACGAGCTTGCCGGCGCGGCGTACGCGCTGGCGGTGATCGCCGGCTGGCGGTACCTGCGCGCCCAGCGACTCCGCCGTACCGCCCTGGTCGGTCAGGCCTCCGGGTAGCTCGCGTCCATCGGGAACGTCGGCCGCCACGGGTAGTCGTCGTGGCCCAGGTCGTCGGTCTTCACCGCGAGCACGTGGTGGAGCTGGATCTCGTTGCGCTCGAACGCGAGCCGCGAGCCGGCCATGTACAGACCCCAGACCCGGGCCGTGCCTTCGCCGACCTCGTCGACGCAGGCGTCCCAATTGTCCTGGAGGTTCTTGCACCAGCCTGCCAACGTGCGGGCGTAGTGGAGCCGGAAGTTCTCCTCGTGCACCACCTCGAGGCCGACGTTCTGCGCCTCGGTGATGATCCGGCCCGACCCGGTCAGCTCGCCGTCGGGGAAGACGTAGCGGTCGATGAACGCGCCGGTCTCCTGGTGCTTGTTGTGCGGCCGGGTGATGCAGTGGTTGAGCAGCCGGCCCTGCGGACGCAGGCGGTCGCGCAGGAACGTGAAGTACGACTTGTAGTTGCGGACGCCGATGTGCTCGGTGAGGCCGATCGAGCTGACGGCGTCGAAGCCGGACTCGGTGACCTCGCGGTAGTCGCTGTGCCGCACCTCGGCCAGGTGGTCGAGGCCCATCTTCTTGATCTTCTCCTGCGCCCATGTCGCCTGCTCGCGCGACAGGGTGACGCCCAGCGCCTTGACGCCGTAGTGCTCGGCGGCGTGACGGACCATGCCGCCCCAGCCGCAGCCGACGTCGAGCAGCCGCATGCCGGGCTTCAGGTCGAGCTTCTTCGCGACCAGGTCGTACTTGTAGTACTGCGCCTGCTCCAGCGTCGCGTCCTCGGTCGGGAACACCGCGCAGGTGTAGGTCATCGACGGGCCGAGGATGTACTCGTAGAACGCGTTGGAGACGTCGTAGTGGTGGTGGATCGCCTCCTTGTCGCGGATGCGCGAGTGACGCACGCCCTCGATGACCCGCCGCCAGCGTGGCAGCGTCTCCTCCTTCGGAGGGGTCGGCGGCTTCAGGTGGGAGATCCCGAGACCGGAGAGGATCTTGACCAGCTCGGCCGGCGACGGGCGACGCAGCTTCAGACCCTTCTGCAGCGCCTTGAGCCCGTCGTAGGGGTCACCCGGCTGTACGCCGGTCACGACCAGGTCGCCGGTGACGTAGGCCCGGCCGAGCCCGAGGTCACCGGGCGCGGTCATCAGGTAGGACAGGCCACGCTCGTTCTTCAGCTCGAAGCCGAACGGCGCGTCCTCCGGTCCGCTCGCGCTGCCGTCGTACGCCGTGAAGCGCAAGGGCAGTGGCCCCTGGATCAGCTGCTCGAAAGCGTCGGCGATGTTCATGGTCATCGTCTCTTCACCGCCTTGTCGTAGAGGCTGGTCAGCCGGTGGTCGGGGTCGTACCGGTCCTTCACGCGCGCCAGGTTGGCGCCGTCGTACAGCTGATCGAACGTCTCCCGGTCGTAGAAGGCCTCGGAGTAGAGCGACTTGTGCCCGTCGAGCTCGTGCACCTTCGCCTCGATCGCGCGGTTGCGCGGACGGTTCGGCGCCTCGGGGCCGACGCCGACGTTGCCCCAGAAGCCGACGTTGACGTAGGTCTCGTGCGGCCGCAGGGGGTACGACGGCCACTTCCTGCCCGCGAAGAGCGGGCACAGCCACACCGGCCGCATGCCGACCTCGGCGTCGAACCAGTCGAGGAACTCCCCGAGCCGCTCGACCGGGATCTCGACGTCCTGCACGACCCGCTCGCCCTCAGGATTTCCCTTGCGGCGGTCGAGCCAGGCGCCGACGTGGAGGCGGTGGTCGAGCGCGACCATCCGGTAGTAGACGTCGGAGCGCTTGTAGCGACGCGGCCAGAGCCGGCGAGCGACCGGGTGCTGGGCGCCGAACGCGCGCGAGCACCAGAACCAGTCGGTGTCCCAGCGCCACAGGTAGTCGTACATCGTGAGCAGGTCGTGCCCGACCCCCGACGTGGAGAGCTCCTGGATCGAGCGGTAGTAGATCTGCTGCCCGGTGTAGTCGCTGGGTGTCTGCAGGTCGGTGGAGCCCGTCGAGACCACGGCCGGCGTGTCCGTCCACTCGGCGAGGGTCAGGTAGTACTCCCCGGGCTGGAACACGGTGCCGTCCAGGCCGTCGACGCGGACCCCGTCGTACTCCTTGGTCTCCATGATCTGCGCGATCGTCTTCGAGAGCAGCCCCGCATCGTCGAAGCGGACGTGCCGGAGGCTGACGTACGACGGCACCTTCTCCAGCTTGATCCGCAGTCGCGTGGCGTAGCCGAGCGAGCCGTAGGAGTTCGGGAACGTGTCGAACAAGGACGCGCCTGGGGTGGTGGTGACGACCTCGCCGGCCCCGGTGAAGATGTCCATCTCGGTCACCGACTCGTGCGGCAGGCCGCTGCGGAAGCTGGTCGACTCGATGCCGAGACCGCTGACCGCACCACCGAGGGTGATCGTGCGCAGCTGCGGCACGACGTACGGGATGAGTCCGTGCGGCAGCGTCGCGTCGACGAGGGCCTCGTAGGTGCACATGCCCTGCACGTCGGCGGTCTGTGCGTCGCGGTCGATCGAGATCACGCCCGCGAGGCCGGAGACGTCGAGCCCGGGGACGTCGCTCGTGGCACGCGGTCGGAAGAGGTTGGAGGTCTTCTTGGCCAGGCGCACGGACTGGCCGGCCGGGATCGCGTCGTACGACGCCCTCAGGCGCGCGACCGCGGCCTCGTGGGCTGCCTGTCCGGTGAGCACGGGCGAAAACTTACTCCGACTCGGCCGGGAACGGAGGAGGGGTCCGGTTGGTCACTCGGAGGGCAGGGTCGCGAGCGCGGCCAGGTCGTCCTCGGTGAGCCGCAGGGCAGCGGCCGCGACGTTCTGCTCGAGGTGCCCGACGTCGCCCGTGCCGGGGATCGCGAGCACGTGCTCGCCGAGGGACAGGGTCCAGGCGATGCGCACCTGGGCCGGAGTCGCGTCGTGTGCGGCCGCCACGGCCCGGACGGCGTCGTACGGCTCCGCCGCGGTGCCCTCCCGGGACTGCCCCGCAATCGTGAAGAAGGGGACGAACGCGATGCCGTGCTCACCGCAGACCGCGAGCAGGTCGCTCGAGTCCGAGCGCTCGTAGCCCGGTGCGTGTCGGTTCTGCACGCACACGATGTCGGTCACCCGACGGGCACTCTCGAGGACGTCGACGCCGACGTTGGACAGGCCGACGTGGCCGAGCAGTCCCTCGTCGCGGAGCGCCGCGAGGGCGGCGACCGCGGCGGGCACGTCGTCGCGCCCGTTGCTCCGGTAGTTCACGACGTGGATCCGGTCGAGGCCGAGGGTCTCCAGGTTGTGCTCGACGTGTGCGCGCAGCCGGTCGGGCGCCAGCCAGTCGCCCCAGTCACCGGTGACCAGGTCTCGCCCGGGTCCGACCTTGGTGACGATCGTGACGCCGTCGGGGTACGGCGAGAGCGCCGAGCGGATGATCTCGTTGGCGCGACCGGAGGCGGAGAAGTAGAAGCCTGCGGTGTCGACGTGGTTGACGCCGAGCTCGACGGCTCGTCGTACGACGGCGGCGGACGCGTCGGGGTCGCGGTCGTCGCCGCGCCCCATCCCGCCGGTGCCGGACAGACGCATCGCGCCGAACCCGAGCCGGTTGACCGTCCGGTTGCCGAGTGTCCAGGTGCCCGCTGCGGCTGCTGTCGTCGTCCCCGAGATCATCATCATCCGGTCAAACCTAGTGCGGCGGGGCAAGCCGTCAGGCGTGGTGGAGCTGTCCCCGCGCGTCGCCCAGATGGACCACGACATCGGCACCGGCGAAGTCGTGGACAGCGCGGAGGTCGGGCTCGTCGTCGTCCCCGAGTCTGACCACCGCTTCCAGTCCCTTCGAGCCCGACGAGACCGCCATCGCGACACACACCTCGAGCGCGGTCAGGGTGAGGCTGTCCAGCGCCACGGCCGCCGCGGCGTACGTCCTGCCGTCGAGATCGCGGACCGCCGCCCCCTCGGGAGCACCGGTCCGGGTCATCGTCGCCCGGGCAAGCGTCACCAGCTTCTGGTCCTCGGCGGACAGTTCACTCATGTGGTCGAACCTACCGAGGCCTGCTCGAGCCGCCGCCGGCCGGCACGCTGGCCCTCGTCCGCGTCTCCGTCTACGTTGGCGACACGTTCGCAAGGCCCGCGGAGAGGTCGGTAAAGGTCCATGAGGCGACGGAGCGTCCCGCTCCCGGCCCGCGGCGGCCGGACCGAGGACTGGCACGTCGTCCTGGTCGTCGAGAACCTCCCCATGGGGGCCGACCACCGGCTCCGCAAGCAGGTCGACACCCTGCTGGCTCGAGGCTGCCGGGTGACCGTGATCAGCCCCCGGGACGACGTCAACGCGGCGTACCGAGCGCGGCAGGGCGTCCGTCTCCTGGAGTACGTCGCAGCGCCGGAGCTTCGCGGGCCGATCGGTCACGTGGTCGAGTACGCGTGGTCCGGCACGGCAGTGTCACTGCTGCTCCTGGCCGTACGACTGCGGCGCCGGGTCGATGTGGTGCAGCTCTGCCAACCTCCCGACATCTACTTCCCGATCGCGGGGTTGCTGCGCCGGACCGGAACCCGCGTGGTCGTCGACCAGCGCGACCTCATGCCCGAGCTGCTCGTGGCGCGCTATCCCGGTGCCCCCGGCCGCGCCGTCGACTTCCTGCACCTGCTCGAGCGGCGAACCCAACGAGCCGTCGACCACACCATCACCGTGAACGAGCACCTCCGCCGGCGACTGGAGGCGGCCGGTGGGCAGGGCAGGGTCTCGGTCGTGTGGAACGGGCCGGTGCTCGCCCGGGTCGACGCGGTCCGACCGTCGCCCGAGGTGCGCGCCGCAGGCGGTCCACTCGTGGTGTGGGTCGGGAAGATGGGTGTGCAGGACAGGGTGGAGCTGGTGGTCGAGGCGGCCGAGCGGGTGATCAACGCGGGCGAGCGCCGCGCCGTACGGTTCGTGCTCATCGGGGACGGCGAGTGCTTGGAGGACCTTCGGGCTCTGGTACGACGCCGGGGGCTCGACGCCTCGGTCACGTTCACGGGGTGGGTGCCCGAGGAGACCGTGTTCGGCTACCTGGCCCGTGCCGACGCGGGCATCGACACCTCGTTGCAGCACGAGGTCACGCCGGTCAAGGCCCTGGAGTACATGTCCTTCGGTCTCGCGTTCGCGGCGTTCGACCTCCCCGAGACCAGGCGACTCGCCGGCGACGCGGCGGTCCTCGCCCCACCGGGTGACGTCGACGCCCTGGCCCGGTCGTTGATCGAGCTCATCGACGACGTGCCGCGGCGTACGGTGCTCGGACGGGCCGGACGCCATCGCGTGGAGAAGTCGCTGGCCTGGGAACGTCAGGAGGCTTCTTACCTGGCCATCGTTGGCCCTTCTTCGACACCGCCGCAGCGCGCCCGCGGTCGTGGCCGATTCTGTCGGGCTCCCCGCCCGCCGCAGGCCTGAGCGACACGGCCTCGCCGTCAGACTCCCTCGGCACCGAGGTCGGGAGTCCCGGCGGTCCGGAGCCGGCACCGGAACGCTCCTGACGTTGCCGCCCTCGGCCCCGGCGAGGCACGTTCGTCACCCACCCGGCCAGGCTGGGCCGGACGTCGTGGAGCATCGCCAGCGTCTCGCGGACGTCCGCGCGGGTGCCGGACCGGAGGTCACCGACGAGCACGACGAGGTCCGCGATGTCCGCGAGCAATAGGGCGTCCGCCGAGGTCAGCACCGGCGGCGCGTCGATGACGACGAACGCCCGCGTGTCGAGCCGGTCCAGAGCGAGGCGCAGCTCCTCGAGCTCGATGCCCGATCCTCCGGTGGCATCGCCGGCGTGGACCAGGCTGAGATTGCGGACGCCGGTCGGGTACCGCGGCGTCTCCCGGCCGTTTCCACGGGATGCGAGCCTGCTCGGTCTCGTCCGAACGCCGAGGACCTGCTCGGGGCGTACGCCGTCCGGGCTCGCTCCGATCAGCATCACCCGCTTGCCCTGGGCGGCGAGCGCGATCGCGGTGCCGCAGGCGAGGCTCGTCGTACCTGCGCCGGACCGGGGGCTGGTGAAGACGAGCGTCTTGCCGTCGTCGTGCCCACTCATCGACGCCAGCCGCGCGGCCACGAACGCGAAGGACTCCCGGGCCGGGCCGTCGGGAGGCAGTGCGCTGCGCTTGCTGTCCCAACGGCGCAGGTGGGTGAGGACCGGGAGCCCTGACAGGTCCCGGAGCTCCGGCCCGGAGCGGACCCGATCCGAGACGCGGTCCCACAGCCACGCCGCAGCAACTCCCACGGCCAGCCCCGCCACGAGGCCGAGAGCGAGGAAGATCGGCAGGCTTCCCCGCGACCCTGCGGCGGGCAGCGAAGGTGCCGTCACCAGCGTCGCTGCGCTGGTGGTCCCCCGGTGGTTGCGGTAGTCGACGTACGACGTCGCGAGCGCGCTGGCACCCCGGTAGGCGGTCTCGGCGGTGTCCGCGTGGTAGGAGATGTGGAGCACCCAGGACTGCGGGACGACCGTGACGGACAGGCCCTCCCGCACCGTCGCCGGGTCGAGCCCCAGGATCGATGCTCCGTCGCGCACGACCACCCCGGACTGGGCGATCGCTCGTTCGGTTCCCATGTCCGGCGCGAGCGGGTTGCCGTCCGTCTGGGTGGGCGACACCACGACCTCGGCGGTCGCGGTGTAGGTCAGGGGCGCGGCCGCCGCTGTCACGAAGGCAGCACCGACTCCTGCACAGGCCGCCAGGACGACCAACCACAGATACGTCCGCAGGAGGCCCCGAGCCTTGTCGGTCGGGCCGGTGAGCTTCATCTTCGGTGTCCTGTCGCTGGGAGTGGTTGGGTTGAAAGCGCCATGGCGGCGCCGTCCGCGGAGACCGTGCCGGCCACGATCGCCAACAGGGCGAACAGCAGGTCGGCGCTCCCGCGGTAGGTGATGTGGGGGTCGAAGACCATCAGGACCGTCGTGACCACCACACCCGCGAACGCGGCGAGTGCCGCCACGGACCGGTTCGTCGTCAAGGGCCGGCAGGCATTCCACGTGATCCGGCCGGCGACGCGCACGAACCACAGGTACGCCGCGAGGAGCGCTGCCCCGCCGCCCCAGAGCAGCCAGGTGTAGCCACTCTCGATCCACACGAAACCGGTGCCCTGGTAGGCAACCGCGACCCGTGCGGACGGTCGCACGCCGAGGATCGGGTTCCATCCGGAGAAGAGCTGCGGCCAGAAGTACGTCTCCAGGTTGGCCAGCCGCGTCGTCCAGCTGATCGGAAGTCCCGTCGGTCCCTGGAACCCGGCCAGCCGGTGCGCGATGACCGGCCAGACGACCAACGCGGCCGAGCCCAGCGCCACCGGGGCGTACCGCAGGAGGTCGAGCCGGCCGAGCGCCATGGCGATGCAGACGGTCGCGATGACCAGGCCGAGCGCGCTCGAGAACTCGGCGGCAGCCAGGACGCCCAGGATGCAGACCATGGCGATGGAAACGAGCAGGGCACCGAGCAGGGACCGGCTCGGTGCACTGCGACGGCGGTCCTTCCACCACAGGCCTGCCGCGATGGCGAGGTTCAGGATCATCAGGTCGGCGGTGGCCGCCGGGAGCGCGAGTGTGGAACCACCTCGTGGCTGTGCCAGCGCGCCGTCGTGTCCGAACGGCACCCAGTACGTCAGCAGCAGCCCTCGGACACCGAACAGGTCCAGGGCTTGCAGGAACCCGACGATGCCCACGACGGCGGCGGCCAGCAGGGATGCCCACAGACACCAGCCGATCTCACGCTCGGTCCGCACCGTCAGTCGCACGAGGAGGTACCCGGCGAGGAACTTCCAGAGCACCAGGGCGTAGCTGATGTCGTCGGCTCCGACCGTCCGGCCCCGGAGCAGCATGAAGAAGACGGGAACCACCGAGTTGGAGACAGCCATCAGCACGAGGGTGGTCTCGAGCCGACTGAGACGGATCTGGGGTCGCCAGCCGCCCGGCAGACGGAGGACCGCGCGGAGCACCAGGATCCCTGCCATCAGGCCCACCAACGCCTCGTTCGGTCGCAACCCGGGGATCAGGCGACCGCGGTCGATGCCCGCGACGAGCGGCGTGATGGCGATGACTGCGACCGCTGCGAATGCCGGCGTCCTCCACACCAGGACGGCCACGACGAGGAGGAGGACCAGGGCTGGGATCGTTGCGGGCGGAGCCACCACGACCACGACGCCGAGGACCGCGGCGACCGCCACCGTCGCCATCACGATCGCGGCACCCATCGTCAGCTCCACCACGGGGCGGCGACTACGGCGGGAGACCGCCAGCGTGGCGCTCATGCCGCGGGTCCCCGGTGCGAGCCTGAGCGGTGGCTGTCGAAGCGGTGCTCGGAGGTGATCACGAGGCACCGACCCCCATCGCCGCATCACGGCTACGGAAGGCCGACCTGAGCCAGGAGAGCTCGGGCGCCCGGAAGAGGGCCTGGACACCGCCGAAGACCAGTGCACCGCTGAGCGTGCCCCCGACCACGGCGAGCAGTGAGCCGGGCCGGCCCGGCACGAGGTGTGGAACCGTGAGCACGACGGCGATGAGCGCCGGCAGCATCGCGACCGTCCCGATCAGGACCCGCCCCGCTGCGCGTAGACAGGATCGTGCCGCTGTGCGCGCCCCCGCCGTCACGGTCGCGAACAGGTGCATCGCGCCGACCAGACAGCCCACCGCGTACGCCGCGGCAACCGCCCTGACCAGCGTCGCATCGGACGTGAAGGCCACCGCGAGCCCGATCAGGAGCAGGCAGACGACGGTCTGTACGGCCATGGACCGAAGCGGTCGGCGGGCGTCGTCACGCGCATAGGAGGCCTGGGTGGAGATGAAGAAGACCGCCGCTCCGGCCAGTCCCAGCGAGAGCATGGCGAGGGCCTGGGCGATCAGGTCATAGCCGTGCGGCGTGGCCATCTGACCGACACCGACGACCCGCGCGATCGGCTGCGCGACAGCGACGTACCCGGCCGACGCCGGCACGACCAGGAACAGGGCGAGCATCACGCCCCGGGCGTAGGCGTCCCAGAAGGTGGCGAGCTCGCCCCGGTGGTACAGGCGGGCGAGACGAGGCAGCACCGCCAGGCCGACAGGGGTCGCCACCAGGGCCAACGGCAGGAAGTAGAAGTTCAGGGCGATCTGCAGCGCGACGACCCCGCCCGGGACGCGCGCCATGACCACGAGCATCGCCACGGTCTGCGCGGCGAGCAGGCCGGCCTGAGTCATCGATCGCACGGCTCGCGCGACGATGGCTCGGACCTCCGGCACGGCCCAGCCGAGTGCGGGCTTCAGGGTGACCCCGCACCGGTAGGCGCCCCACCATTGAACGCCGGCGTGCAGGCCGACCGCCGCCGTCGCGCCGAGGCCGAGGAGCAGGAGCTCGCCGAGCGGGACCGTCTCTCCCTCCGACCGGACCCCGTACGTCGCGGCGCAGACGCCGAGGACGATGATCAGGCCGATGTTCTCCAGTGCCGGTGCGCACGCCGGGAGCGCGAAGCGTCGATGGGCGTACATGACGGCCGCGCCGGTGCCGGCGACGGCGTAGAGGATGACCTGCGGGGCGGTCAGCATCGCCAGCACCGTGACCAGCCTCACCTGCTCGTCCGCTGTGGGGACGGGTGTGCCGGAGGACGCGAGATGCAACAGCCACGGCAGTCCCAGCACCATGACCGGCAGCGTGGCGGCGGTGCCGGCCAGGGCCAGCCCGAGAAAGCCGCGCGCGACGGTGGGCACCGTGGCCGCGTCGCCGGCCACCAGGTGCCTGACGAGGACCGGTACCAGCAGCGTCGAGACCAGTGAGCCCGCGAGGAAGCCGTAGTAGATCAGGTTCGGCAAGGAGTTGGTGATCTGGAAGGCGTTCCCGAAGGTGGTGGGGCCGAGCACCGCGCCGATGATCACCACCCTCGCGACTCCGGTGAGCCGCGCGATCGCCGTTCCCCCGGAGACCAGCACCGAGTCCCGACTGGTCGTGTCCTCGGCGTCCAAGGGGGCTCGCGTGACGGTCGGGTCCAGGTGCGTCTCGGTGCCTGCCGAGACCGCACCGTCGGCAGGGCTTCTCACCCGCCACATCAGCGCGCACCCCGGCCGAGGACGGCGGGGACCGTCCGGAGCAGGATGATCAGATCCACCACGAAGCTGCGCTGCTCGACGTACGCCACGTCCAGCTTGAGGCCCTGCAGCATCGTCAGTCGGTTGCGCCCGCTCACCTGCCACAGGCCCGTCACTCCCGGTGCCACCTGGTAGCGCGGCGTCGCCCAGTCCGGGAAGAGCTCGGCCTCGAACGGCATCGCCGGGCGGGGGCCCACCAGCGTCATGTCGCCCTTCAGCACGTTCAGGAGCTGTGGCATCTCGTCGATGCTGAGTCTCCGGAGGACCGCCCCGACGCGGGTGATGCGCGGGTCGTCCAGCAGCTTGTAGAGCCCGTCCTTCGCCTCGACCTCCTCCGCGAGAAGGCGGCGGACGTAGTCGCGGTGCGCCTCGTCGTCGCAGCCGTGGCGCATCGTGCGGAACTTCAACATCCGGAAGGGCGCGCCCGCCCGACCTACCCGGGTCTGGCGGAACAGGACCGGCCCACGGCTCGTGACGCCGACGAGTACGGCCACGATGAGCAGGATCGGCGACGCGACCACGAGGAGGACGGTCGCCAAGGAGACGTCCAGGGCGCGCTTGCCGAGCTCGTAACGCCGTGCGGCCACGCGGACCGGCCGACGGGAGCGCCGTTCCGCGATGACGTGCCCGCGTTGCCATGACGTCATGGCTCCACCTGCCTCCCACCGGCGCGCAGGCGGGCGGTGGAGGTCGGGTCCGGCACGACTCTCTCGTCGATGGCGAGCAGGTCGGCGACGCGGCCCCGCACCCGGGCAGGGTTGCCGAAGGCGACGGTGTCGGGCGGCAGATCGTGGGTCACCACGGAGCCGGCGCCCACCAGGCACCCGTCTCCGATCCGTACGAACGGCAACAAGGTGACGTTCACCCCGATCTGGGCCTTGGCACCCACCAGCGGTCCCGACATCAGCCGCGCGGACTCCGCCTGACCGGGGTAGAGATCGTTGGCCACCGTGACGCCCGGCGCGAGGAACGCGTCGTCCAGGATCTCGGTGTACTGGGCGATGTAGCAGTTGCTGTGGATCTTGACGCGGTCGCCGATCCGGCAGCCGTAGTCGACCACCGTGTTGCTCCAGATCGAGACGTCGTCCCCGAGCTGGCACTCCTCACGCACGATTACGTGGTGGCCGGTCTGCAACCGGGCCCCGAAGCGACTGCCCGCGTACAGCACGGTCCCGCTGCGCAGCACGGCACCGGGGCCGAGCAGGAAGTCGGTCGCGACGCCTCGAGAGCTCGGGTAGGCGATCAGGACATCGGGGTCGGCATCCACGGGCTGATCCAGGACCTCCGCCTGCGCGCGTCGTACCGAACGCACGCCGCCGGTCACCGGTGCCGCCTGGGGGCCACCTCGTTGACGGTCTCCGCAACCCGCCTGGCGTCGTCGAGCGACAGATGCGGGTACATCGGGAGGGAGAGCACCTCGCCACCGGCCCGCTCCGCGACCGGCAGGGCGCCGTCGGCGTAACGGCGGTACGGCTCCATCAGGTGGCAGGGCACCGGATAGTGGATCCCGGTCGAGATGCCGTGGTCTTCCAGACTCCGGCGCACCCCCGCACGGTCGGCGACCCGGACGACGGCCAGGTGGTAGACGCCGTGCCCACCGGCCTGGTCGGCCACCGGTGTCACGCGATCGGGGTCCAACAGCTCGCGATAGAGCTCCATGAGGTGACGGCGGGCCCGGTTCCACTCCGCGAGGTGCCGGAGCTTGGCACTCAGGACGACCGCCTGCACGGCGTCCAACCGGCTGTTCGTGCCCACCACGATGTGGTCGTGGTGTGTGCCCGGAGCCCGGCCGTGATCGCGCAGTGAGCGGAGTCGGTCGTCGAGCACAGGATCGGAGGTCACCACGGCCCCGGCGTCACCGAAGGCGCCCAGGTTCTTCCCGGGGTAGAAGCTGAAGCAGCCGGCCACCCCGTGCGCCCCCGCACGCCGCACGCCGTACGTCGCACCCTGCGCCTGGGCGGCGTCCTCGATGAGCAGGAGCCCGTGGCTCTCGGCGTACTCCGAGATCGCTCGCATGTTCGGCATCTGTCCGTACAGGTGCACCGCGATCACGGCCTTGGTCGTCTCCACCCTGGCCGCGACGATCGAGTCGACGGTGAGGAGAAGGGTGTCCGGGTCGACGTCGGCGAACCGCGGTTCCGCTCCGGACAGCACCACCGCTTCGACCGTGGCGACGAACGTGTTCGCCGGCACGATGACGGAGTCCCCCGGGCCGATCCCCAGGGCGCGGAGCGTCAGGTGCAGGGCATCGGTGCCGTTGGCCACGCCGACGGCGTACGACGTGCCGCAGAATGCGGCCAGCTCCTGTTCGAAGCGGACGACGGTCTCGCCACCGATGAAGGCGCCGGACTCCAACAGGGCGCCCCAACCTGCGGTCACCTCCTCGGTGACCGCCTCGGTCATCGGACGCAGGTCGAGGAACGGCACACCCGACCGGACGTCGAGCGCGGTCACACCGCCTCCCGCCGAACCAGCGCGGCCGTGCCGAGCAGACCTTCGTCGTCGACGCGCAGGCTTCGCCTGACCTCCTCGATGAAGACCTCGCGGTGCTCCTTCATCGACAGCTGGGCCGCCTCGAGCACCTCCACCACGGCGAGACCGTTCGCCCCATCGGTGAGGGGACGCATGCCGGTCAGGACACAGTCGACAAAGTGCTCGTCCTCCAGCAGGAGCGGCTCGTTGAAGGCCAGGTAGGGAGCGACCACCTCGCCGTACCGGTAGGACATCGGGGGCATGGTCAGGTCGGCCGAGTCGTCGCGCTCGCTCACGCCCTTGTTGTGGACGCGGATCCGCTCCTCGCCTTCGAGGTCGTCGAAGACGACCATCTTGGAGCTTCCGACGACCGTCATGCGGCGGACCTTGCACGGGTCGAGCCAGCTCACATGGACGTTGGCCTCGACATGCGGCTCGTCGTAGCACACGCGCAGGTAGGCGATGTCCTCGAGCCGGCGGTGCGCATGCCTGGACCCCCAGCACTCGACGCTCGTCGGGGTGCTGCCCAGCACGTAGTTCAGGATCGAGATGTCGTGCGGCGCGAGGTCGAACAGTACGTTCACGTCCTGCTGGTAGAGACCGAGGTTGAGCCGCGAGGTGTCCAGGTAGTACAGGTCGCCCAGGTCACCGCGCGCGACCATCTCGCGGAGGGCCCACACGGCCGAGTGGTACTCGAACGTGTGCCCGACCATCAGGACCACACCGCCCTCACCCGCCGTCCGCACCATGCGGTGGGCGTCACGGAGCTCGGTGGCGAAGGGCTTCTCGACCAGCACGTGCTTCCCGGCTTCCATCGCGGCACATGCGAGAGGTGCGTGCGTGCTGGGCGGCGTCGCCACGACCAGGGCGTCGATCGCGGGCAGAGCCGACTCGAGGTCGGGGTAGCTGTCCACCTCCGGGAACGAGTGTCGCAGCTTGGCGACCCGCTCCTCGCTCGGATCGATCACGACCACCTGGCTCACCGAGTCGAGCGATCGCATGGTCCGTACGTGCTTGGAGCCCCAGTAGCCGATGCCGGCGACGCCGACCCTGAGCCTGCCGGTCGTCTCCGTACCGCCCTGTGCGCTGTTCATCCGGATCCCCCCTCGCGGGGCATGACCCGCCCCGAACACCACTTCACGGTCATCTGCGTCCGGACGCCTCACCAAAAGTGTCCGACCGGTGTACGCCGAATGCATGGGCCCGGCGGCGGAGGGGCACGCGCCGACCCACGTGCAACGGTGCCGGGTCAGCGCTCGGGGCGAGCGGCTCGTCGCGGAGCGCCTTGCCGGACCGCGCGATGCGCCCCAGCCAGGTGCCGGTGATCATCGAGGTCACGATCGCGAGCAGCACCAGCGAGGTGTAGAACTGCTCGCTCACGATGCCGGCCCCGAACGCCACGGACGCCAGCACGATCCCGGGCCCACCCCGGGCGTTGGTCGCCAGTGCGATGTTCCGTGAGCTGTGGCGCGGTTCTCCGGCCAGCCGCGCGCCCGCGTACGCACTGGCGCTCTTGACGGCGCACGCGAACACCAGGAACCAGCAGAAGAACCACGGCCGGAAGCTGTGAACCAGGTCCAGCTGCACGCCCACGATGGCGAAGTAGACGGGCACGAAGTAGGCGAACGAGAACGCCTTGACCGACGCACGGGCCTGGATCGACTCCGCATCGGAGGCCGAGCTGGTGGCGATGCCCGCCATGAAGGCACCGAAGATCGGGGTGATGCCGAGCCACAGGGCCGCGATCGTCCCGCCGAAGAGGAACACCAGGTGGAAGGCGATGGGGCTGCTCGTGGAGACCAGGTTCCATCGCGAGGTGCGCAGCCAGCGGAAGACGATGGGGCCGCCCAGCCCCATCGCCGCCATGAAGGCCCCCGTGGTCGCGGTGTGGGTGACCATCTCGAGACCGCTCCCGGGCTCGAGCCCCAGGACCGCGGGCAGCCCGAACGCGGTCGCCTCGGGTGCGGAGACCATGCCCAGGGCGAGCGCCAGTACGACGTACACGACGAGGTCCTCCAGGACCGCGACCCCGAGCACGACCCGCGCGAACGAGGTGTCGATGATGCCGAGGTCGACCATGATGCGCGAGATCACGGGGATGCTCGTCACCGCGACCGCGAGGCCGAACACCAACATCAGGGCGGTCTTGCTACCGGACGGGCCGGCGAGCCCCGTCGGGTCGAGGGTGATGAACACGACCAGGCCGGCCAGGAAGGGCACCGTGACGCCGAGGACCGTCACCAGCCCCACCACCCGCGCCTCGTCCGGCCGGAACGCCGTGCGCATCTCCGCGCCCGAGCAGAACATCAGGAGCAGGAGCCCGAGCTGGTAGGACCACCCCAGGACCGCCGCGCTGGCACCCGACTCGGGGAACAACGCGTCGTGCCACGACGGCAACACCATGCCGAGGACCGTCGGGCCCAGGAGCAGACCCCCCACGATCTCCCCGATCACACGAGGCTGACGGATCAGCGTGAAGGCGTGACCGACCGCGTGCGCCGCGATGACGAGCAGCCCGAGAGACATGAGCAGGCGGAGTACATCGGCACCGGCCAGGGTCATCGAGCACCTTCCGCTCCGAGCGCCGCGCGGCCGACGCTGGTGTCGGGTCGCCACCGGTCGAGCGGCGCGGGCTCAGTATGAGCAGCATCTCGAAGCGGGCACGAGTGAAGAAATGATGAGAGGCCGTACGCACTTTGGACCACGCGCACCTGGGCCGCCCCGCCTTCTACTGGTCGGCAGCCGGCCCAGCCGGGGGCTCCATCCCCCAGGGCCCCGGCTGGACGGTGAATCTCTTTGGCAGCACAACGGCAAGGAAGGACGCGGATCGATGACCCTCGCGGAGAAGACCGAGCTCGAGGTCGAACGCCTCCCGCTCGGCGCCCGCCCCATCCAGGGCACCTGTCAGCTGTTCCTCGTCAGGCACGGCACCACCACGCTCAACGTGCAGAACCGCTACCGAGGACGTCGCGACGTACCACTCGACGCCCAGGGCTACCAGGACGCCGTCGACGCCGCTCGGCTGCTGTCTCCGTGCGGCCTCTCCGCCGTCTACACCGGGCCGCTCCGCCGCACCATCGCGACGGGACAGATCATCGCCGACGAGGCGCTGGTGCCGGATCTGCGAATCCTGCACGGTCTGAACAACGTCGACTACGGCGCGTGGGAAGGGTTGACCGCCGAGGAGGCCGAGCGGCACGACCCGCGGGCCTTCGCGGCCTACCGCTCGTCCCCGGAGATCGCCGTCTGCCCCGCCGGCGAGCGACTGATGGACGCTCAGGCCCGGATCACCCAGGCGGTCGAGCTGATCGGAGTCCGACACCCCGGCGAGATCGTCGCCGCCGTCACGCACGCCGTGATGATCCGGCTCCTCGTGCTCGGGCTGAACGGTGGAGGTGGCGAGAGCTGGCGGATCCCGGTGGGCCGAGGCTCGCTGACGAGCGTCACCGTCCGGGAGGGCCAGATCTGCGTGAATGCCCTGCCCGAGGGCACCGACGTCGACTGACGGGGGCCCGATGAGCACCGTCGAACACGCCAGGCTGCTGTGGCACGGCGGTGGTAACGCCGGCCCCCCGAGTGGCGCCAGGCGAGCCCGCCTTCGGTTGCGCACAATCGCGACCGAGCATCCGTGGTTCTACCTGCCGTTCGCGCGCCGCAAGTATCCCGGGCCCAGCCCCTGGGTCCTCGACCGGGACACCGAAGTCGTGATCGACGGGTACACCCGGTCGGCGAGCACGTTCGCGGTCTACGCGTTCCAGATCGCGCAACCTCGACCAGTGCGCGTCGCCCATCACCTGCATGCCCCTGCCCAGCTGATGCGGGCCGCCGCGCGCGGACTCCCGACCATCATGGTGATCAGGGAGCCTCGGGGAGCCGTGCTCTCGCAGGTGGTCCGGGAGCCCGGGGTCGACCTCCTGGACGCGCTGTGGGCCTACAGCCGGTTCCACGAGTCCTTGGCGCACCGGCGTGACGCGTTCGTGGTGGCCGACTTCGAGCAGGTGATCCACGACTTCGGGAGCGTCGTCAGGAGGATGAACGAGAAGTACGGCACGTCGTACGGCGTGTTCGACGACAGCGAGGAGCAGCTCTCGTCATGCCGGCTGCTCGTCGGCCAACGCGACTCGCTGTCACCGGTCCTGCTCGGTTTCGAGTCCGGGACGGTCACCCTCGACGAGGCCGAGGCGCACCTGCAGTCGGTGCCACCGACGACGGCCGAGAACCGCACCTGGATGCCGTCGGCCGATCGCGACCGCGCCAAGGAGGCACTCGCCGCGGCATGGTCCGAGCCGAGTCTGACCCACGCGAAGGCACGCGCGGAGGATGCCTACGGCTGGTTCACCGAGCAGGACGCGCATGCAGTCACGTGAGCGGACTGCCTCGTGGGAGCTCACCCCGCGGCAGCTGTGCGACCTCGAGCTGATCGCCTCCGGTGCCTTCTCCCCGCTGGAGACGTTCTTGGGACGGAAGGACTACGAGTCGGTCTGTGACCGGATGCGCCTGCAGAGCGGCGCCCTCTGGCCGGTGCCCGTCACCCTGGACATCCCCGAGGAGACGCTCGCCGCAGCCACCCGGTCCGGCACGCTCGTGCTGCTGGACGCGGAGCGGCGGGAGCTGGCCGTGATGGCGATCTCCGAGGCCTGGCGTCCGGACCGCCTCGCGGAGGCGCAGGCCGTGCTCGCCACCGCGGACCCGACACATCCCTCGGTCACCTACCTGCAGACCGCCACTCACCCGTGGTACGTCACCGGGAGGCTCGACGTGCTGCGAGACGTCCGCCACCCCGACGTCCCACCACTGGTGCGTACGCCGGCCCAGGTCAGGCGCGAGATCGAGCAGCGCGGGTGGCGCGAGGTGGTCGCGTTCAACACCCGGAACCCCATGCACGGGGCGCATCGCGCCCTGGTGATGCGCGCCCTCGAGAACGGCGAGGCGGCCGTGCTCCTGCATCCCGTCATCGGCCCGACCCGTCCGGGCGACGTCCCCGCTGCCGCGCGGGCGAGGTCGTACCAGGCAGTGATGCGCTCGCTCCCGCCGGACCGGTCGATGCTGGCGCTGCTGCCGCTCGCCATGCGCATGGCCGGACCGCGCGAGGCCCTGTGGCACGCGGTGATCAGGCGCACCTTCGGGGCGACCCACTTCGTGGTGGGACGCGACCAGGCGTCGCCGGGAAGGGACTCGCGCGGGGAGCCGTTCTACCCGCAGTACGCCGCGCAGGACCTCGTGTGCGCCCACGAGGCCGAGCTCGGGATCCACCCGGTCTGCCTGCCCGAGCTCGTGTACGTCGACGGCCACGGGTACCTGCCGCGTGACGAGGTCCCCTCCGGCGAGGTGGCGATGACGGTCTCGGGCACGCAGCTGCGCGCGCTGCTGAGGGCGGGTGAGGACGTTCCCGCCTGGCTGGCCCTACCCGACGTGGTCGCTGAGCTGGTCGGAGCGTTCCCCGGCGCGATGGCCACGCACTGACGATCCGAGGCGGATCTCCGCGCTGCGATCCTAGAGCGAGGCCCGCGACTTGTTCGCCAACGAGACGGCGGCGAGGGTCGAGTGCACCTCCAGCTTGCGCAGGACGTGGTTGATGTGGGTGCGCACCGTGTGCGGGGAGAGACGGTACTGCCGGCCGATCTCCTCGCGAGTCATGCCCCGGGCCAGACAGTCGAGGATCTCGATCTCGCGCTCGGAGAGCTTCGAGATCGCCCGTCGCGACGCGACTCTCGTCTTCTCGGCGTCGAGCAGTCGCTCGAGCAGGGCAGTCGTGACATCGGGCGGGAGCCAGGTCTCGCCGTTCCGGGCACCCCGCAGGGTCTGTACCAGATGGCCGATACTGGCGGACGGTCGTACCCACCCTCGGACGCCGGCACGGATGATGGCAGCGATCAGGCCGGCGTCGGTCGCGTCGCTGATCACCACCAGGGCGAGGGCGGGCCACGCCTCCCGCAGCGCCACGAGCTGCTGGGGCAGGACGCCACTGCCGTCCAGCCCGACCAGCGCCACGTCGACGTCACCGCGGGCCACGGCCCCCCGGGTCCACTCGTAGGTCGTATGGGTCATCACGACCTCGATGCCTGGCCAGCTCCGGAGCATGGACTCGAGCGTCTCCGCCCAGATCCGCTGGGGGTGCAGAAGCGCGAGACGCAGGGTGGGAGCGCCCTCCGCCGGCGCCGGGGTCACTGACCGACCGCTCGCGGGCCGCCGTCGCCGTCCCTGAGGACAGCGACCGCTTGGAGGCGGGAGTGGACGCCCAGCTTGGCCAAGATGGCCTGGATGTGGCTGCGGACCGTGGTGTGGCTGATTCCCAGGCGAGCCACGATCTCGGGCGTGGACAGCCCGTCTCCGAGGCAACCGAGGACGACTCGCTCCTGCGCCGTGAGCCGTTCCAGCACCGACCCTTCGCCGGACACCGGGTCGCTCGAGCCACCGAGCCGTCGCAGCAGGGCCTTGTCGACTCGACCCTTGCCCTGGGCAGCTCGCTGCAGGACCTCGACGATCCCGTCCAGTCGTTGGTCCTTGCCGACGTATCCGGCGAGACCGAGCTTGTCCGCCTCGAGCAACGAGGCAGGATCCTCCGAGGCGGTGAGGATCACGACGTGCGTCTCGGGATGATCGCGCCTCACGTCACGCGCGGCGTCGAGCCCGTCGCCGTCCGGGAACCCCAGGTCGATGAGGAGTACGTCGGGACGGTAACGCCGGACGGCGGCGACCGCTTCTCTGGGAGTCGTCGTGGCAGCCAGGACCGTGAAGCCTTTGTGCTCCAAGGCACGCGACAGGGACTCCAGGAGCAGCCGATCGTCATCGCAAACGACGATGCGCACGACCTACCACCCCATCGCGCGAGGCAGGCTGAGCTGAACCAGCGCCCCTCCGAGCACGGAGGTCCCACACACCAGGTCACCGCCGAACCGTTCCACGAAGCGGCGTACCCCGACCAGTCCGTGGCCGTGCCGCGGTGAGAGTCCACCGAATCCGGGACCCGAGTCGGCGATCTCGAGAACCCCACGCGCGCCCCGCGGACTCACGTTCACCTCTATCCGGCCGCCCCCGGCGACCGCTCTGACGGCGTTGTCCATCAGGTTGCGGGCCGCCCGCTCCAGCCAGATCGGGTCAACCAGCACGGGGGTCTCACCGACCCGAGTGAAGCTGATGTCGTACGGCGCGCTGGGTGGCGCCGTGGAGCAGTAGTCGGCCACTGCCTCGGCCAGGTCGACCACGGACACCCTGGAGGGCGCGTCGAGCACCTCGGCGAGGAGACGCTCCATCCAGCGCGCCTGGCGACCGATCTGGTTGAGAGCCGCACTCAGGTGGACCGGCATGTCGTCATCGCCCACCGCCTCGACCGACCACCGGATGGCTGCCAGTGGTTGTCGTAGGTCGTGCCTCAGCTGCAGGAGAGCCGGATCCCCGGGTTCATCCGACTTGCTCGCTGTCTGCTCTGTTCCTCCGTAGTGATCCCTTGGGCTCGCGCCAGTACATGTGGCATTGCCATGCATTTTTCCCCCCGGATAATGCGTGGGAGCCGAGTCCCCCCTTCCCCCAGTTCTTCCCCCCAGCCCTTCCAGAACCCCCGGTGGTCGAAGACCCCCGGGAATTCGCAAAGTACGCGAGGACCTCCGGCGTGTAAACCCTGGTATTTGACGTAGCCCCAGGGGACCAGGCCACGTCGGTCGGGCTCCTGCAATGCGCGTATGGAACGTACGCCGATTGGCAGGCCATCGAGCCCCACCCTTGGGCATGGACCCCGCGTGACCTGGCACGATGCGGGAGAGTCCTCAGGAGCGACGAGCCCGGCCGCGCAACGCCGAATCGGGTGGAATAGCCCGTCGTCGATCCACTGCTATCGGACCACGGGTGACCAGGTCAACTTCCCCTGGGGCATCCGAAGGTGCTGGAGCACGACGGTTTGATGTGCTTCCAGTCCGCCTCCAGCCACGTCCGGTTGCGGAGCTCTCTGCGCACGCGGTGCATGTAGCCGAGCGCCCGCTGGGTGCGCCATTCCCCGGCGTACCAGTTCCCGACGCAGCCCCAGAGGTCTCCCGCCGCGTACTTGGCAGGGCCGGCCCCGGAGAGCCAGGGCTCCCAGCCTTGGTAGCAGCCACGCAGGTTTGCGGCGAGATAGTCCACGGCGAAAGCCGTGGAGTTGCGGTTGAACGGGAAGGTGCCGTTCTGATTGCCCTTCATCCGACCCCAGCTCGGGTCCTCCCATGACATGACACCGGCGATGCTGAAGGTCTCGGGGCACAGGCCGGACCCGTAGTCGGCCTGGTAGTCGTGGCCCCTCCGACTGATCTCACCGCAGTACTTCCGGGTCGCCGAGGTGGCCTGGTCGATCATGTCCCCGCAACCCCAGTCGGTGACGCAGCGTCCGGACTTGTAGACCTCGTACTGGTACCACGTGGACTCGCGCACCGCGATCGCGCGCAGCAGGTTGTCGGCGATGCCCCACTTGCAGGCCGCCCACTGGAAGATCTCGTCGGTCGTGCCCGTGTAGTGACCGGTCACTCGGGGCAGCAGCCAGGTGTCCCACTTGCGCTTGAAGCTCCCGTCGCCGGAGAGCGGGCGGGCCGCGAACGCCGCGTGCACCCGGCGCCGGCTCGGCATCCGGCTGTTCGGACCGGCATTGTCCGGTCGGGGCTCCCACCTCGAGAGGTGCACGCGCTTCGCGCATTGCCGGCCGGTCGGCAAGGATCGCCAGGCTCCGACCGGCGTGGTCTTGAAGTACCCCGACGCCCGCGGCGGCGAGGCGGACAGGGCGCCGAGCGCAGTCAGGTCCGGGCCGGAGCGCGCGCCCGGAACGGCGTCGCTCGGTGCGACCGTCAGGAGCAGGACGACGGCGACGGCAGGCGCGACGAGGGTGTGCCGCCAGTGGCGCATGACGATGGGCATGAGGACCTCCGACCGTGACCGCCTCGTGGCCGGTGGCCGTCCGATCCTGGTGGGTGCCTCCGGTCGCGGGCAGGTGGCGACGATGCTCCTTCGTCCCGTGCTGGTCAAGGCCAAGCGCCCGCACGCCGCCGCGTCTGGTGACAACGGTGTACGGGCGTACGCCGATTGGTGGAGTCGCACCACCCTCGCCGTCCATACCGTGGCTGCCGTGCGCGACGCACGTCTGCCGCGTAGTGAGCACCTGAGATGGGGAGAAGCATGAGCCGGTTCTCGATTCCCGTACGGAACCCACGACGGGCGAGGTCCCGGCTCAGCCGGCTCGTCACCCTGGTGCTCGCGGCAGGAGGTCTTGCGGCACTGGCGACTCCCACTGCTGCGCGGGCGGCAGGTCCGACGTACGTCGTCCTCGACTTCGACAACGCGGCGATCAGTCAGTACACCCTGGGCTACTCGCAGGCACTCCAGCCGCACGGTGCCAAGGCGACGTTCTACGCGAGCTCGGGAGTCGTCGGGGGTGGGCCGGCCCAGATGAGCTGGGCTCAGCTGGGCGCGTTGGCCACCGCCGGCAACGACGTCGGTGGCAAGACCGTCAACGCCACCAACCTCACCACCGACCCGAACCCGACGGCCCAGGTCTGCAACGACCGGGCCGCGCTCGTGTCGCACGGGCTGACGCCGGTCGGCCTGGCGTACCCGGGCGGGGCGAACAACGCGACCGTCCAAGGCATCGCCAAGAACTGCGGCTACGGCAACGCGCGAGGCATCGTGTCGGGCACCGAGTCACTGCCACCGGCGAACTGGTTCGCAACCAGGGCCTATGCACCAGGCACGGTGACGCTGGCGAGCATGCAGGCGGCGGTCACCACCGGCGCGGTCAACGGGGGCATGGTGCAGCTCGTGATCGGCCGCGTGTGCTCCCAGAGCCTCGACCCCGCCAACTACACCTCGTGCAGCGGCGCGAGCGGGCACGTCGAGCTCGGGGACCTGAACGCCTTCCTCGATTGGATGGCGAACGCCGGGCAATCGGGCGGCGCCCCGACGGGTGCCCAGATCAAGCCGCTCAGCGCCGTCGTCGGTCAGGTGGACACCACCGCCCCGTCGACGAGCATCTCCTGCAACGCCGCTGCGTGCTCGAGCGCGCCGTACTCGGGTGTGGTGAGCGTGACGCTGTTCGCCACCGACACCGGGTCAGGCGTCGCCAGCACCCACTACACGGTCGACGGCAGCGACCCCACGCTCACCAGCCCGACGTACACAGGTGCCTTCAACGTCAACGGCGCCTCCAGCTCGACGACGGTGAAGTTCCGGTCATGGGACTACCAAGGCAACGCCGAGTCCGTCCAGACGCAGGTCATCCAGGCACCGTCGGACGGCGTTGCGCCGAGCACGGCCATCTCCTGCAACGACGCGGCCTGTGGGTCCACGGCGTACGTCGCCACGGTCACGGTCAAGCTCGCCGCGACGGACACGGGCGGGTCCGGGGTGGCCGCGACGTACTACACGACCGACGGCTCGACACCCACGACCACCAGCCCGACGTACACGGCGCCATTCACGTTGAGCTCCCCCGGCACCCGCACCATCCAGTACTTCTCCACCGACCGCGCCGGAAATGCCGAGCAGGTGCAATCCCAGTCGGTCACGGTCGATCCGGTCAAGACCAAGGTGTCCCTCACGTTCGACAACGGCACCGTCGCTCAGTACACGCTGGGCTACCTCAAGGCCCTCAAGCCGCACGGGGACACGGCCACGTTCTACGTGAACTCGGGCACCGTGAGTGCGTCCGGCAACACCATGACCTGGAGCCAGCTCGGCGACCTGGCCGCGGCCGGCAACGACATCGGCGGCAAGACCGTCAACGCCACGAACCTCACGACGGACCCGAACCCGACGTCCCAGGTGTGTGACGACCGAACGGCGCTACGCCAGCACGGTCTCGACCCGGTCGGGTTCGCCTACCCAGGTGGCGCGGGCGCGAACGACCAGACCATCCGGGACATCGTGAAGAACTGTGGGTACGGCGTCGCCCGCAGCGCCGGCTCCCTGTCGCCGACGGGTCCCACCTACGCCGAGAAGCTGCCGCCGAACGCGTGGTACTCGACACGCGCCTACGCCCCCGGCGGGCAGGTGACCCTGGCCAACCTGAAGGCACTTGTGAACGGAGCTGCCTCCAGCGGCGGAGGCTGGACCCAGGCGGTCATCACCCGGGTCTGCTCGCAGACCGAGGACCCCAACGCCTACACCGCCTGCACTGGCGCGTCGGGCTGGATCGAGCTGTCGGACCTGAACTCCTTCCTCGACTGGATGGGCCAGGCGGGCAGCGGCGGCGCCCCGGCCGGCGCCGTCCTGAGCACCGTCCGCGACGCGGCGATCGGGGCCGACACCAGCGCTCCGGTGACCACGGCGACCTGCAACGGCTCGGCCTGCGACAGCGGGACCTACACCTCGACGGTGTACGTCGCCCTGTCGGGGACCGACGTCGGGTCGGCCGTCGCCAGCACCCACTACACCACCGACGGCTCGACGCCGACCCTGTCCAGCCCGACGTACACGGGCCGGATCCCGATCACGAGCACGACCACCCTGACGTTCGGTTCCTGGGACCACGCCGGCAATGCCGAGAACCCGAACACGCTCGTCGTCACGGCCGCTCTCGCGCAGGACACCACACCGCCGACAACGACGATCGCGTGTGACGGCCAGCCCTGCACGACCAGCGGCTACAACGGGTCGACCAAGGTCTCGTTGACCGCCGACGACGGCACCGGCTGGGGCGTGGCCAGCACGTACTACACCACCGACGGCTCCACTCCGACCGCTTCGAGCGCCGCCTACAACGGGCCGTTCACGCTGGGCACTGCCGGCACCTACACCGTCCAGTGGTTCTCGACGGACCTCGCCGGCAACGCCGAGCCGGTGCAGTCGCAGCAGATCGTCGTGGATCCGCCGAAGGTCGTGGTGTCCCTCACGTTCGACGACGGCCTGCTGACGCACTACACCCTGGCCGACAAGCACGCCCTCAAGCCGCACCACATGGTCGGCACCTTCTACGACGTCACCGGCGCGAACGACGTCGACGAGCAGCACATGACGTGGGGCCAGCTGACCGCCCTCAACAACGACGGCAACGAGATCGGCAGCCACACCGTCAACCACGTCAGCCTCAAGGGCATGACGGACCTCAACCAGCTGACCTATGAGGTGTGCCAGTCCCGACAGGACCTGATCGCCCACGGGTTCGACCCCACGAGCTTCGGCTACCCGACGGGGGCCTACGACACCCAGGCCGAGAACGTCGTGCAGAGCTGCGGCTACACCAGCGCTCGGGCTGCCGGTGGTCTTGATGTCGCCGGCGAAGGTCAGGGCCCCGTCTACTCCGAGACGATCGCGCCACACGACCGCTACGCACTGCGCACCCTCTACGATCCGCCCACGGGCACCCCCGCGAACGTTCCTCCGCTGACCTTGAGCCACCTGCAGGCGGCCGTGACGGCCGCTGCCCAACACGGCGGCGGGTGGGTGCCGCTGGTCTTCCACGACATCTGCTCGCAGCAGCTGGACCCTGACAACTACAGCTTCTGCATCAACGACTGGGGCCCGATCGAGCTGACGACCCTCAACACGTTCCTGGACTGGCTGCAGAACGCCGGGCAGACGGGCGGCGCACCGGCGCGCACCGTCGTACAGACCGTGTCCCAGGTCATGAACGGGCCGGACACCGCGGCGCCGGGCACGACGATGACCTGCAACGCGTCCGCGTGCGCTCCGACGTCGTACTCAGGCTCGGTCACGGTCGACTTCAAGGCGACCGACCCGGGCGGCTCCGGCGTCGCCGCCACCTACTACACCACTGACGGGTCGACGCCGACCACGTCGAGCCCGAAGGCCGGCCAGGCGTTCACGATCAACAGCAACACGACCTTCAAGTTCTTCTCGGTGGACAACTCGGGCAACGTCGAGCCGGTCTCGACGCTCACGGTCCAGGTCGCACCTCGCACCGATCCGGTCGTCGGCGCCGCCGGTGACATCGCCTGCGACCCGAACCAGATCGCGTTCAACTCCGGCCTGGGCACGGACACCGACTGTCGTGCCGCCCACACCGCGAAGCTGCTCGAGGGGGTCGACGCGGTACTGCCGCTCGGCGACGACCAGTACAGCTGCGGCGGGGCCTCCGCCTTCGCGGAGTCCTACGATCCGACGTGGGGCGTGCTGAAGTCGATCACGCATCCGGTGCCGGGCGACGCGGACTACGCCACGACCGGCGGCACCGACTGTCCGTCGACGCCGGGTGGCGCCTACTACCAGTACTTCGGCGCCTCCGCCGGAGACCCGGCCAAGGGCTACTACAGCTACAACCTCGGCCAATGGCACGTCGTCGCCATCAACACCGCACCGTGCGAGGGCAACGCCGCGACGTGCGCGGCTGGCTCGGCGCAGGAGCAGTGGCTGCGGCAGGACCTCGCGGCGAACACCTCGTCGTGCACCCTTGCGTACTACCAGAACCCGCGGTTCACCTCGACCGCCGGTGGCGGGAACGACTTCATGCAGCCGATCTGGCAGGACATGTACGACGGCGGCGTCGACGTCGTTCTGAACGGCGACTCGCACTGGTACGAGCGGTTCGCGCAGATGAACGGGGCGGGACAGCCCGACACCGTCTCCGGGGTCCGTGAGTTCATCGTGGGCACCGGGGGTCAGGGCCTCGACACACCCAGCGCCCAGCTGCCGACCAGTCAGGTGGTGGACGACTCCACACACGGGATCCTCCGGATGTCGTTGCACAACGGGTCCTACGAGTGGACCTTCGTGCCGGACGAGGGCACGTTCACCGACTCGGGCACGACGAACTGCCACGGGAAGCCCCGGCCACCGGACACGACCGCGCCCACCACGACGATCGCCTGCACCGGCGCGCCGTGCTCCGGCTGGTACCCCGGCAACATCCAGGTGTCCCTGGCGGCCGAGGACGGCCCCACCGGGTCCGGCGTCGCCCAGACCTACTACACGACCGACGGCAGCACACCGACGACGTCGAGCACCCAGTACAGCGGCCCGTTCACGCTGGCGAGCACCTCGACGGTGAAGTTCTACTCCGTCGACAGATCGGGGAACGCCGAGGGCGTGAAGTCCCAGCAGGTCCAGGTCGACGGAGCGCCGCCGACGACGACGGTCGGCTGCAACGGGGGCGCCTGCTCGACCGGCTGGTACCCCGCGACGGTGTCGGTCGCACTGGCGGCGACCGACCCGACCGGTGGGTCGGGCCTGGCTGCGACCTACTACACCACCGACGGGTCGACTCCCACGACGTCGAGCACCCGGTACACCCAAGCCTTCAACGTCACCCAGACCCGCACGGTGAAGTACTTCTCGGTCGACCTGGCCGGCAACGCCGAAGCCGTCAAGTCCCAGCAGGTCCAGATCGATGGCGCCGCTCCGACGACGTCGATCGCCTGCAACGGCAGCGCCTGCTCCACCGGTACGTACGCCGGGACCGTGTCGATCACACTGCCGGCGACCGACCCCGCTGGCGGGTCGGGCGTGAACGCGACCTACTACACCACCGACGGGTCCACTCCGACGACGTCGAGCCCGAGGTACACCGGACCGTTCACCATCAGCCAGACCCGCACGGTGAGGTACTTCTCGGTCGACCTCGCCGGGAACCGCGAGGCGGCCAAGTCGCGTCAGGTCCTGGTCGACGGCTCGGCGCCGACGACGAAGATCACGTGCAACAACGGCACCTGCTCCACGGGGTGGTACCGCACCTCGGTGACGATGAGGCTGACGGCATCCGACCCGACCGGTGGGTCCGGTGTCGCTGCGACGTACTTCACGACCGACGGGTCGACCCCGACGACGTCGAGCCCGAGGTACACCGGAGCCGTCACCATCAGCCAGACCCGCACGGTGAAGTTCTTCTCGACCGACCGGGCCGGCAATGCCGAGGCCGTCAAGTCCCAGCAGATCCAGGTCGACGGCACCGCTCCGACGACGTCGATCGCCTGCAACGGCGGCACCTGCGCGTCCTCGACGTACTCCTCCGCGGTGTCGGTCACGCTGAACGCGACGGACGGCACCGGCTCGGGCGTGTCCAGCACGCACTACACCACCAACGGGTCGACGCCGTCGTTGACCAGCCCGACGTACACGGGCCCGCTGACGATCAGCACCACCACGGTCGTGCGGTTCCGGTCCTGGGACGTCGCCGGCAACGTCGAGTCGACCAACAGCCGGACGATCCTCGTGAGCGTGCGCCTGATGCTCGCGCGAACCTTCGGGTCCATGGTCGTCTGAGCCCGGGTGGTCACGCGCAGCGCGGACGTCAGTCCCGGCTGACCGGCTCCGCCTCGTCCGGAAGCCGGCTGAGCAGCACGCTCTCGATCTTGTTACGGCGACCCATGGCGGCCTCGGCGACGAAGCGGAGGCCGTGGGCCTCCACGTGGGAGCCCGGGATCGGCACGCGACCGAGCTGCTTGGCCATCAGCCCGAGCACGGAGTCGACGTCCTCGTCCTCGACGTCGATGCCGAGCAGCTCGTCGAGGTCGTCGATCGGGAACCGTGAGGAGACGCGGACCGACCCGTCCGCGAGCGACTCGGTCTCGACCTGGTCCGCGTCGTACTCGTCGGTGATCTCGCCGACGATCTCCTCGAGCAGGTCCTCGATCGTGACCAGCCCGGCCGTGCCGCCGTACTCGTCGACGACGACCGCGATGTGCTGACGCGAGGCCTGCATCTCGGACAGCAGGGCGTCGACGGGCTTGGACTCGGGCACGTAGAGCGCGGGTCGCATCACCTCGTCGACGCGCTGGGTGAACTCCACGTCGGGGTCGTCGAAGTCACGGCGTACGACGTCCTTGAGGTAGGCGAAGCCGACGATGTCGTCGAGGTTCGCCTCGATCACCGGCACCCGAGAGAAGCCCGAGCGCAAGAAGAGCGACAGCGTCTGGCGGAGGTTCTTGTACCGCTCGATGTAGACCACGTCGCCCCTCGGCACCATCACCTCGCGCGCGATGGTGTCGCCGAACTCGAAGACCGAGTGGATCATCGCCCGCTCGCCGGACTCGATCACCGCCGACGCCTCCGCGTAGTCGACCAGCTCGCGCAGCTCGGTCTCGGTCGAGAACGGGCCGCTGCGGAAGCCCCGGCCCGGCGTGATCGCGTTGCCGATCAGGATCAGCAGCTGCGGGATCGGGCCGAGGATGCGGGTGGCGAAGGTCAGGATCACCGCCGCGACCGGTGCCACGCGGTCGGCCTGCTGGCGGCCGAGCGTGCGTGGGGCCACGCCGACCACGACGAACAGGAGCAGGGTCATCGCGGCGACGGACGTCGCCAAGGTCGGCCAGACCGAGCCGTCGTACCACCGCAGTACGACGAGCGTGAGCAGCACCGCGGCACCGGTCTCGCAGAGCAACCGCAACAGGATCGCGGTGTTGAGGTACGGAGCCCGGTCGTCGAGCAGCGTGACCAGCCGCTTCGCTCCGGCCCGGCCCTCGCCCACGAGCTCCTCGGCCCGCGCCCGGGAGTACGACGTGAGGGCGGCGTCGGCGGCCGAGAACACGCCGGCCAGGACGACGAGCGCACCGGCGATGACGAGACCGGTCGGACTCTCGGTCGGGTCGCTCACCGGTCGGTCACGACTCGGCGCGCCAGGCGGCGAGGAGCTGATCCTGGAGCCCGAACATCTCCTGGTGCTCCTCGGGCTCGGCGTGGTCGTAGCCCAGCAGGTGCAGGATCCCGTGGACCGTCAGCAGCTCGATCTCCGCCTCGGTGCCGTGGCCCGCGGTCGCCCCCTGCTTCTCGGCGACGGCCGGGCAGAGCACGAGGTCGCCGAGGACGCCCTCCTCGGGCGCCTCGTTGACCAGGCCGGGCCGCAGCTCGTCCATCGGGAAGGCGAGGACGTCGGTCGGGCCCTCCTTCTCCATCCACTGCTCGTTGAGCGCGGCGATCGTCGGCTCGTCGACGGCCTTGATGCAGAGCTCGGCCAGCGGGTGGACGCGCAGCTGGTCCATCACGAACCGGCTGAGCGCGGCCAGCCGCGGGATGTCGAGCTCGACGCCCGACTCGTTGAGCACCTCGATGCTCATGGTCAGAGCCTGCTCACCTGGCGTCCTCGCCGGCCGAACCGGGCGCTCGCACCGAGGAGGCGCGGGACGAGCTGTCATGAAGGGTGACCCGCGGCTGCCGGGCGTCGAACTCGTCGTACGCCGCCACGATCGCCCCGACCAGCTTGTGCCGCACCACGTCGTGGGCGGTGAGTCGCTGGAAGGAGACGTCGTCGACCTCGTTCAGGATGCCTTCGACCACGCGCAGCCCGGACTTCACGCCGCCGGGCAGGTCGACCTGGGTGACGTCGCCGGTGACCACCATCTTGGAGCCGAACCCGAGCCGGGTCAGGAACATCTTCATCTGCTCCGGCGAGGTGTTCTGCGCCTCGTCGAGGATGATGAACGAGTCGTTGAGCGAGCGGCCGCGCATGAACGCCAGCGGCGCCACCTCGATCGTCCCGGCGGCGAGCAGCTTCGGGATCGAGTCGGGGTCGACCATGTCGTGCAGCGCGTCGTACAGCGGCCGCAGGTAGGGGTCGATCTTCTCGCTGAGCGTGCCGGGCAGGAAGCCGAGCCGCTCGCCGGCTTCGACGGCCGGACGGGTCAGGATGATCCGGTTGACCTGCTTGGCCTGGAGCGACTGCACGGCCTTGGCCATCGCCAGGTAGGTCTTGCCGGTGCCGGCCGGGCCGATGCCGAACGTGATCGTGTGCTTGTCGATGGAGTCGACGTAACGCTTCTGGTTGAGCGTCTTCGGCCGGATGGACCGGCCGCGGTTGCTCAGGATGTTCAGGGACAGCACGTCGGCCGGGCGCTCGGTGGTCTCGGCACGCAGCATCGCGAGCACACGCTCCACCGTCTCGGTGGTGATCCCCTGCCCGGAGCGGATCAGCGTGACCAGCTCGTCGAGGAGCCGCTCCGCCAGGGCCACCTCACCCTGCTCGCCCTCGAGCGTGATCCGGTTGCCGCGCACGTGTAGCCGTAGGTCGAAGGACCGCTCGATGAGGGCGAGGTGGTCGTCGCCGGGCCCGAGCAGGCGGACCATGTCGATGCTGCCGGGCACCACGACGGTGTGTCGGGTGCCCTGCTGATCGTGGTGGGCGTGATCTGTCTGTTGGCTCTCTGTCATCTTGCCTCCATGCTACGGGCGGCCACCCCCGACGACCCAACGCTTTGCCGAAGGACGGTTCCCGGTTCGGCGGCACGGCGGAGTACGACGCACGTGCTCACGGGTGGGTGACCGTGAGGATGCCCAGGCACATCTCGTCGGTGGTGCCCTCGCCCCACACGACGTACCGGTCGGGCTGGCCGGCGAAGGCCGGGAGCCGGTCGCGCAGCCACTGCACGTGGCGGCAGGTGACCTTCACGGTCTCCCCCGCGTGCAGCGTGACCGGCTTGATCGGCTTGGCCGCCTGGTTGTCGAAGTCCCACACCGGGATGTCGAGCATGGTCCGCGCCTTCGGCGTGCCCGGATCGACCTGGATCTTGATCGAGCGGCCCAGCAGGTGCATGTGGCCCGCGACCGCGTGGATCGTGGTGGTCCTGTTCACGGTGCGGGCGCAGGTGGTGACCTCGGTGTCACGCTGCTCGCCACAGAGCACGCTCAACCAGTTGTTCGTCTGACCGACCGGCCCGAAGCGGTGCACGACGTCCGCGATGGAGGTCGTGCGGTCGCACTGCGGGTTGTCGGTATGGCCGGGGCGGCACGGCAGCTCGACGGGTGCCGGCAGCAGCATGGTCTCCAGCGGCGTCAGGTGCGCCGACGGCGGCGCCAGCCGGAGCAGGGTCGCCGACCGGTCGGTACCGGACCCGCCGAGCAGGTTGTAGTGGACCTGCATGATGATCCGGCTCCCGGCCGCCAGCGGTACGCCGTACCCCGGTGCGTCGACGGACTCCTGCGCACCGGGCGCCCAGGCGCCGAGCCACGGGGCGTTGTCGAGGTTGTTGCTGTTCGGCAGGCCGCTGTCCCCGAAGCAGGTCCAGCCCTCACCGGGATCGTTCGCGTCGAGCTGCTGGGCGGCTGCCACCTGGTTCGGGTCGACCCGGAACAGGATCACGTGGTGCACGACGCTGCGGTTGCCCGGCTCGACGAACGTGCCGGTCAGGTAACGGTTCCGGGAGAGGTGCGGGTCGAGCAGGAAGCACCGGTAGTCGTCGTTGCCGACGGCGTTCGGCGCGGACGGCTGGAAGGGCCGCGACATCCGCAGCGTCATCCGGCTCTCGCCCGCTCGTAGGGGCCGGGGCTTCACCGCGGCGACGGGATGCGCCTGCAGATGGACCGACGACGTGGTGCGTCCCGTCGAAGATGACACCGGTCCGGCGGCCGGCGCCGCGCCGTTCCCGGAGGCAGCGACGATCGCCAGGGCCACCGCGAGCGCGCCCACTGCCGCAGCGGCGCCCACCGCCGCGGCCCGCGGGCTCAGCCGGGAGGCCATGCCAGCCGTCGTCCGGCCAGCACGTGCAGGTGTGCGTGGAACACCGACTGGCCGGCCTCCTCGCCGGTGTTGAAGACGGTCCGGTAGTTCTCGTACCCGGCGTCCACGGCGACCTGACGGGCCACCCGGACCAGCTCCGCCACGGTCGCCGGGTCGGTGTCGGCCAGCTCCGCGGCGTTCGCGACATGCGCGCGCGGGACCACCAGCACGTGCAGCGGCGCCTGCGGGTTCACGTCGCGGAAGGCCAGGGCGCTCTCGGTCTCGGCGACCACGTCGGCGGGGATCTCGCCGGCGATGATCCGGCAGAACAGGCAGTCGGCCACGGCCTCATCGTTTCACGATTCGGCGACAGTACGACGTAAACCTCAGGCGACGGGCGGGCGTGCTACTACCGTGATCGGCCATGCGGAGGTCCGGCTGATGGCTCCTACCCGGGGCCACACGTCCGGCTGGAGCGCCGACGACGCGCTCGAGCTGCTCTACGTCGCTCACTGGCGCCAGCTGGTGCGCCTCGCCGTCCTCCTCGTCCACGACGTCGGGACCGCCGAGGAGATCGTGCAGGACTCCTTCATCGCGGTGCACGGCAAGTGGAACCGGCTCCACGACCCGGACAAGGCCCTGGCCTACCTCCGGCAGAGCGTGGTCAACCGCTCCCGCTCGCACCTGCGCCACCTCTCGGTGGTCCGTCGGCACGCGGAGCGCGAGGCTCCCTCGCCACCCACTGCCGGCGCCGACCACACGGCGTACGACCACGCGCGCCGCGCCACCGTGCTCGACGCCCTTCGCCGCCTCCCCCGCCGTCAGCGAGAGGTGCTCGCCCTGCGCTACTACCTCGACCTCGCGGAGGCCGAGATCGCGGACATGCTCGGGATCAGCCGCGGCGCCGTGAAGAGCCACGCGTCGCGTGGCGCCGCAGCTCTCCGCGCCGACCTCGGCGCGGAGCTCGAGGAGACCCGATGAGCGACCCTGTCCACGACGACCGGCTGCGAGGGCTGCTGTCCGACGCGGTCTCCGACATCGAGCCGGAGAACCGGCTCGACGAGCTGCGCGCCTCGGTGCACCCCAGCCCTCGGGTGGTCCCCATGTCTCGACCGCGTTCGTGGTACGCCGCGGCCGGCATCGTCGCGACCGCAGCCGTGATCGGCATCGTCGCCTACCTGACCTCCGTCGCCGGTGAGAAGGCGACCGATCTCGGCCCGGCGACCGACAGTGGCACCGCGGTGCCCTCCGCAACGGCCACGGATCCGGCCGCAACCCAAGGACCGGGCAGCTCGACCAGAGCGCAGGCCCGTCCGTTGGCGGTGTACTTCCTCGGTCACGGCCCGCAGGGCGACGTGCTCTACCGCGAGACGGTGCCGCTGAGCTCCGGCGAGAGGCCGCTGGACCTGGCCGTCTCGGCGTTGATGGACCGCCCGACCGACCCCGACTACCGCACCGGGTGGTACCCGGGAACGCTGGTCTCGGCCTCGGCCAAGCACGGCGTCGTGCGGGTGGAGCTCGGCCCCATCCCGGCCGGTCGCCCGACCTCGATGTCGCAGCGCACGGCGTACGAGACGGTGCAGCAGGCGGTCTACACGCTCCAGGGCGCGACCGGGCGGCGCGACATCAAGGTGCAGTTCCTCCGCCACGGCAAGCCGGCTCCCACGATCCTCGGTGTGCCGACCACGCACCCCGTCGGGCCGGGCCGAGCGGGCGACGTGCTCTCGAAGATCAACATCGGCGAGCCGCTGGAGGGCCAGCTCGTCCAAGCCGGCCGACTCGTCGTGAGCGGGACCAACAACGGCGTCAAGGGCAGGCTCAGCATCAGGCTCGTCCGGAAGAGCTCGTCCGGCGAGAACACCGTGCTGACCAGGTCCGGCGCCGCCGACGGTTTCGGCAAGCGCGACCGGATGTACCCCTGGCGGGTCGTGCTCGACACCTCGGACCTGCCGCCCGGCGCCTACACGCTCATGGCGACGAACGACGACCCCGGCGGGCGCGGTGACCCGGCCACCGACACCCGCGTCGTCGTCCTGAGGTAGCCGGCATGGAACGTCGACCACCGGCCGTCACCGTCGCGCTCTCCCTCGACCTCCGTCGTTGACCGTCAGCGACGAGCAGCCCCTGCACCTCGGCTGAGGCGTACGCCGGTCACGTCCAGCGCGGCGTGCGGGCCAGCAGGGCCGCGACCGCCGCCAGCCCCGCGGTCGACGTGCGCAGCACCTCGTCACCCAGGCGTACGGCGCGCGCCCCGGCCGTCGCGAACGCCGCGACCTCCTCGCCGGTCAGCCCGCCCTCCGGGCCGACCACCACCACGAGCGACCCGGACTCGGGCACGTCGACCGCGGCCAGGGACGTCGTGGCCGTCTCGTGGAGCACGACGGCCAGGTCCGCGGCAGACAGCAGGGTCGACACCTCGCCGATGGTCGCCGGCTCGGTCACCTCTGGGAACCACGCGCGGCGCGACTGCTTGGCCGCCTCTCGCGCGGTCGAGCGCCAGCGGGTCAGTGACTTCGCGGCGCGCTCCCCCCGCCAGACCGCGACCGACCGCGAAGCGGCCCAGGGCACGACCCGGCTCACCCCGATCTCGGTGAGGAGCTCCACCGCCAGCTCGCCGCGGTCACCCTTCGGCAGCGCCTGGACGACGGTGACGGCCGGCGTCGGCTCGGGCAGCCTCTCGACGTCGTCGGCGGTCACCACCAACCGGCGCCTCCCGGTCTCGGCCACGGTGCCGGTGAGACGGTGCCCGCGGCCGTCGGTCACGACCACACCCTCGCCCGGACGCATCCGGCGTACGGCGACGGCGTGGTGCGCCTCGTCGCCGTCCACCTCGACCGGATCACCGCGGCGTACGCCGGCCAGCGACTCGACCCAGTGGACCGGCAGCGTCATCGGGTCGGCTCAGTGCCGGGTGGGAGGACCGTTGAAGGCATCCCGGATGCGCCCGAACACCGAGCCGGAGGGCCGGTTCGGCGCGAGGCGCCCGTCGGGCTTCTCCTCGCCGCGGATCGCGGCGAGCTCGCGCATGAGCTCCTCCTGCCGCGGATCGAGGCGGCTCGGCGTCTCGACCACGACGGTCACCACGAGATCACCGCGGCCTCCCCGCAGCCCCGGAACCCCGCGTCCGCGGAGCGTGTGCTCGCTCCCCGACTGGGTACCCGGCCTGATGTCCAGCTCGAACGAGGTCTCCACTCCCGTGTCGGGCTCGGAGTCCGCCTCGAGCGTGGGCAGGGTCAGTGTCGTCCCGAGCGCGGCCGCGGTCATCGGCACCGTCACCGCGCAGTGGAGCGTCGTGCCCTCGCGGGTGAAGATCTCGTGCGGGACGACGTGTACCTCGACGTACAGGTCTCCGGGCGGCCCCCCGCCGGCGCCGACCTCGCCCTGACCCGCCAGCTGCACGCGGGTGCCGGTGTCGACTCCGGCCGGGATCTTGACGGTGATGGATCGGCGCGCGCGCACCCGGCCGTCGCCGGAGCACTCGCGGCAGGGGTCGGGGATCAGGGTGCCGTAGCCACGGCATGCCGAGCACGGCCGGAGGGTGCGGATCTCGCCGAGGAAGGAGCGCTGCACGTGGGCCACCTCGCCGGTGCCGCGGCACGTCTCGCACGGCACCGGATGGGTGCCGGGTGCGGTGCCCTCGCCGTCGCACGTCGTACAGACGACCGCGGTGTCGACCTTGAGCTCCCGCGAGACGCCGAAGGCCGCCTCCGCCAGGGAGACCTCCATCCGGATCAGGGCGTCCTGACCGCGGTGGATCCGCGGTCGCGGACCGCGGCCCGCCGGCCCGGTCTGACCGCCGAAGAACGCATCCATGATGTCGGTGAACGAGAACCCGGCACCGAAGCCGCCGGCACTCGCGAACACGTCTCCCCCGCGGTCGTACGCCGCGCGCTTGTGCGGGTCGCTCAGCACCTCGTAGGCGCGTGAGACCTCCTTGAACCGCTCCTGCGTCGCCGGGTCGGGGTTGACGTCGGGATGCAGCTGGCGGGCGAGCCGTCGGTAGGCCTTCTTGATCGTCTCGGTGTCGGCGTCCCGAGGAACGCCGAGCAGCTCGTAGAGATCGTGGTCGGACATGCGCAGGGGCTCCTTATGCCTCGTCGAGGATGCGGGAGACGTAGCGGGCGACCGCGCGCACCGATGCCATCGTCCCCGGGTAGTCCATGCGGGTGGGACCCACGACGCCGAGGTTGCCGACCGCCTCGTCGGCAGGGCCGTATCCCGTCGAGACGACGCTGGTGCTCGCGAATTCCTGGTAGGGCCCCTCGTGTCCGATCCGGACCGTGACCAGGCCGCCGCTCTGGGCCTCGCCGAGCAGCTTGAGCAGGACGACGTGCTCCTCGAGGGCCTCGAGGAGCGGCCGGACGGCCAGCTCGAAGCTGTCACCGAACCGGGCCAGGTTGGCCGCCCCGCCCACGGCGACCCGCTCCGACGAGCGGTGGTCGGACATCGCGTCCACCAGCGTCTCGGCGACCACCGTCTGCACTCCGCCGTCACCGGGTGCCTCCTCGAGCAGCTCCAGCGCCGTGGTGGCCTCCGCGACCGTCCGCCCGCTGAGGACGGCCGAGAGCCGCCCGCGCAGGGCCGCCACGCCCTCGTCCTCCATCGGTACGGCGAGATCGACCAGCCGCTGCTCCACCCGCCCCGAGCTGAGGATCAGCACCACGAGCAACCGCGCGGGAGCCAGCGCGACCAGCTCGATGTGCCGGACTGTGGAGCGGGACAGCGTGGGGTACTGCACGATCGCGACCTGGTGCGTCAGCTGGGCCAGCAACCGCACCGACCGCTGCACCACGTCGTCGAGGTCGACCGCGCCGTCGAGGATCGTGGCGATGGCGCGACGCTCCGCCGGCGTCATCGGCTTGATCGTGGTCAGCCGGTCGACGAACAGCCGGTAGCCCTTGTCCGTCGGGATGCGGCCGGCGCTGGTGTGGGGCTGGGTGATCAGGCCCTCCTCCTCGAGCGCGGCCATGTCGTTGCGGACCGTGGCCGGCGAGACGCCGAGCCCGTGCCGCTCGACCAGGGCCTTGGAGCCCACCGGCTCCTGCGTGGCGACGTAGTCCTCGACGATGGCCCGGAGCACGGCGAGCCGGCGTTCGTCCTGCATCGCCACCTCCTCGCCGCGCCCGACCATGTCACGGGCTGGCACTCACCAGCCCGGAGTGCCAAGCCTACTAGGGTCGGGAACCGTGACGGAGTTCGTGGAGGTGGCCGACCGGGTGTGGGTAGCCCGACAGGAGTGGTACGACCTCAACGTCTGCCTGGTCCGTGGTTCCGCCGGCCTCCTCGTCGTGGACACCCAGGCGTCGGCCCGCGCCGCCCGGGCCATCGTCGAGGACGTCCGCGCCCTCGGGATCGGCGACGTGACCGCGATCGTGAACACCCACGAGCATTTCGACCACACCTTCGGCAACGGCGCGTTCCGCGCGGCGTACGGCGAGGTGCCGATCCACGCACACGAGGTCGCCGCCGAGCAGACGGTCGACGCGGGCGAGCGGATCAAGGAGCGGTTCGCGGAGGAGCACGACGACCCGCACCGTGACGAGGTGCTCGAGACGGAGATCGTGGTGGCCGACCACACCTTCTCGTCGGTGAAGGTGCTCGACCTCGGCGACCGGCAGGTCGAGCTGGCCCACCCCGGACGCGGGCACACCGCGGGCGACGCCGTGATCCGGGTGCCGGACGCGGACGTCGTGCTCGCCGGCGACCTGGTCGAGGAGAGCGGCCCGCCGGCGTACGGCGTGGACTGCCACCCGCTGGACTGGCCCGGCACCCTCGACGTCGTGATCAACCTGGTCGGCCGCGACACGGTCGTCGTCCCCGGTCACGGAGCGCTGGTCGACCGAGACTTCGTCGAGCAGCAGCGCCAGGACATCGCGATCACGGCGCAGACGGTCCGCGACCTTGCGGCCGCCGGCGTGACCGCCGACCGGGCGTTGGACGAGGGCGAGTGGCCCTTCCCGCGCGAGGGGCTGACCAACGCCGTCATCCGCGGCTACGCCCAGCTCCCGCCGGCCGGGCGCGCGCTGCCCCTGGTCTGAGTACCGTGACCCGCCACCCTTCGGGGGGTTGCGGCGGCCTGCAACCGCGGCCTAGAACGGAAGGCATGAGCGAGCAGCACTCCGAGCAGCACGACGACCGGGCCGACGACGGTCCGCTGAGCGTGCCCGACGAGGACCTGCCCGAGGACCTCCGGCCGACGGAGGAGAACCCGCTCGCACAGCCCGCCGGCGACGACGTGCCCGAGGACCTGCTCCGGGACACCGCCGGCACCTCGAGCAGGAGCTCGGAGGACGCCGGGAAGGGGGGAGGCGACGATGACGCGTCGTCCGGGCCGGCGTCCTCCGAGCACCACGACCACCAGTCGGGCGACACCGACTGACTCATCGGAGTCCGGCGCGCCTCACGGCGCTCGACGGGACGCCTCCTAGCGTGGACCGGTGATCCCCGACCGCTACGGCTCAGACGTGCTCGCCTCCGACCGGCGAGCACCTGCGCGCGGCAGGGCGACCCCGGCCGAGGCGACCCTCGGCCTGGTGGTCGAGGAGGCGATGACCGACTTCTGCGGTGAGATCGTCGCCGTCGACCGCGACCTGGCCACCCTCACCCTGGAGGATCGGCGCGGCCGGCGGCGTGGCTTTCCGCTCGGCCCCGGCTTCCTGCTCGATGGTCGACCCGTCGTCCTGACGGCACCGGTGACCCTGTCGGCGCCGTCCGCGCCGCGACGTACGGCGTCGGGGTCGGTGGCGGTCCCGGGCGCACGGGCACGAGTGGCCTGCGAGAGCCGGATCTTCGTCGAGGGCAGGCACGACGCGGAGCTCGTCGAGAAGGTCTGGGGCGACGACCTGCGCGTCGAGGGCGTCGTCGTCGAGTACCTCGGGGGCGTCGACGATCTCGTCTCGGCGCTGCGCGACTTCGCCCCCGGGCCGGGTCGCCGCGTCGGCGTGCTGGTCGACCACCTCGTCCCGGGCTCGAAGGAGAGCCGGATCGCCGACGACGTACGCCGCTCCCCCGTCGGCGAACACGTGCTGGTCGTGGGACACCCGTTCGTGGACGTCTGGGCCGGTGTGAAGCCCGAACGGCTCGGCCTGGCCGCGTGGCCCGACGTACCCCGCGACGTCGAGTGGAAGCACGGGGTCTGCGCCGCGCTCGGCTGGCCCCACGCCGACCAGGCCGACCTCGCACGCGCCTGGCAGCAGATCCTGTCGCGCGTCACGTCGTACGCCGACTGCGAGCCGGCCCTGCTCGGCCGGGTCGAGGAGCTCATCGACTTCGTCACCCCTTCGGACCAGGCCGACTAGCCGGTCGGTCAAACTTCTCCGAACCACCCACGTGGCGCTCAGCAGCGACTTACGCTCCGGCCATGCCGGATCCTCAGGTGCCGCACGCCGACGTGACGGTCGTGGTGCCTGCCTTGAACGAGGAGGCGCGCGTCGCCACCGTCGTCTCCGGGCTCCGGGTCGAGTTCGGGCGGGTCGTCGTCGTCGACGACGGCAGCACGGACCGCACCTCTGAGCTCGCTCGTGCCGCCGGTGCGCATGTGGTCCGCCACCCCGGCAACCTGGGCCAGGGCGCGGCGCTCCAGACCGGCTTCGCCTACGCGCTGACATCCCCGGGCATGCGCTACGTCGTCACCTTCGACTCCGACGGCCAGCACCGCGTCGAGGACGCCTTGTCCGTCCTGGCCACGGCCCGCGAGACCGGTGTCGACGTCGTGCTCGGCTCCCGCTTCCTGACCCCCGACACCGAGGTGCCCGCCGTCCGGCGTGCCGTCCTCCGCGCCGGCATCGCCTTCACACGAGCCACCACCCGACTGCAGGTGACCGACACCCACAACGGCCTCCGCGTGCTGAACCGGCACGCGGTGCAGCAGATCGACCTCACGCTCGCCGACATGGCCCACGCCAGCCAGCTCCTCGGCCTGATCGCGCGGCACGGCCTGACTTGGACCGAGGCTCCGGTCGTGATCGACTACGCGGATGAGACGCGGCGGCGGGGGCAGTCCAACGTCAACGCACTCAACATCGTCTTCGACCTCGCCCTCGAGCGACTCCGCTCAGCAGGCTGAGCAGGGGCGGGCGACCCGCACCTGGTGGTCCCGTCTCCGGGCGGCACTCCCGTGGCTGGTCCTGGTCGGCATCCTGGTCTCGCTCGTGCTCAACACGGCGCGGCCGCTGACCAACACCGACACCTACTTCCACCTCCGCTTCGGGCACGAGTTCCTGCACGGCTGGTCGCTGCGCCATCCGGGCAGCGTGAGCTCGTTCGCCACGGCCGACTGGGTGCCGACGCAGTGGCTGTCGGAGATCGTGATGGCCAAGACCGAGGACCGGTTCGGCCTGTCCGGTGTCGCCTGGCTGTCCGGGCTGCTCGAGGTGCTGCTCTTCCTCGGGGTGTACGCCGCGGCGCGCGTCCGCGCCGAGCCGCTGGTCGCGATGCCGGTGACGGCCATCTCGCTCTTCGCCATGCAGAGCGGCCTGTCGATGCGCCCGCAGGTGATCAGCTACCTGATGACGGCGCTCGTCGTCGCCGCCTGGCTCCGCACTCTCGACGACCACCGGGTGCGATGGTGGCTGGTGCCGCTGGTGTGGCTGTGGGCGATGCTGCACGGGATGTGGCCGATCGCGCTGATGGTGGGGGCGCTGGCGACCGTGGGACTCGCCCTGGACCGCACGCACCGACCGGTCGTGCTGCGGTCCGCGGCCGTGACCGCGGCCTGCGCCGCGGCGGCTGCCGTGACTCCCGTCGGCCCCGCCCTGTATGGCGCGGTGCTCGCCGTCGGCTCCCGTCGCGCCTACTTCTCCGAGTGGCTCCCGCCGGACTGGATCTCGTGGCCGTCCGCCGGCTTCGCCGTCCTGCTCGCCGCCACCCTGGCCGGGTTGTGGCGACGTCGGGAGAACCCCTGGACCGAGACCCTGCTGATCGTCCTCGCCGGGGTGTTCGCGGCGTACTCCGAGCGAACCGTGCCGGTGGGTGCGGCGATGCTGGCGCCGCTTGCGGCCGGGCCCCTGCAGGCGCTGTTCGGTCGTCGTACGCCCCTGAGGTCGCGCGAGGTCCGCGCGGTCGTGGCTGCAGCGGTCCTCGCCCTGGTCGCCCTCGCGGTCGCGGTTCCCCGCACCGCCGACGACCCACTCGCGGTGCCGCGCTGGGCGGACCCGGCGCTCGGCACGCTCCCCACCGGTACCAAGGTGCTCGACGACTGGAGCCTGGGCGGCTACCTGATGTGGCGCTATCCGCGGTTGGACCTGATGATGCACGGGTACGGCGACACGTTCACCACCGCGGAGCTCGATCGCAACACCGGCCTCCTGCTGCTCTCGCCGGGTTGGCAGCGGGACCTGCGTGCCTCGGGCGCCCGAGTGGCGCTGCTGCGTCCGATGTCGCGGCTCGCCTACGAGCTGACCGGCCAGGAGGGCTGGTCGGTCGTGCACCGATCGGAGTCGCTGATGATGCTGCGCGCCCCGGCGGACTGGCGGTCGCCGGCGCCCGCGGTCGCGCAGCTGGGCGGGTCAGTCGGCTGAGGCCGCCGCGACCCAGCGGGTCAGGACGTCGGCGGCCGCACCGGAGTCGACCGACTCGCCGGCCCGGGCGAAGGCCGCCGGCAGGGCGTCCTCGACCGAGGCCGCAGGCTGGTCGTAGACCGCGAGCGCCGCGGCGGCGTTGAGCAGTACGGCGTCGCGGATCGGCCCGGGCTCGCCCTCCAGGACACGGCGTACGACGTCGGCGTTGTGGTGGACGTCGCCGCCGCGCAGGTCCGACGAGGTGGCCGGGGGGATGTCGAGCACCGACGGGTCGACGGTGGACGGCGTCACGATCCCGTCGTGGACCACCCAGATCTGCGACGTGGTCGTCGTGGTCAGCTCGTCGAGCCCGTCGTCGCCACGGAAGACCCAGGCGTCGACCCCGCGTCGGGCGAGCACGCCGGCCATCAGTGGTGCCAGGCGCGAGTCGGCACACCCGACGGCCTGGGCGTCCGGCTTCACCGGATTGGCCAGCGGGCCGAGCAGGTTGAACGTCGTACCGATCGCGAGCTCGCGTCGAGGGACCGCGGCGTGGCGGAGGGCCGGGTGGAACGCGGCCGCGAAGCAGAACGTGATGCCGACCTGTTCGGCCAGACGGGCGACCCGGTCGGCCGAGAGGTCGAGCCGGATGCCGAGCGCCTCGAGCACATCGGCGGAGCCGGCCTGGCTCGAGGCCGACCGGTTGCCGTGCTTGACGACGCGCGCGCCGGCTCCGGCGGCGACGATCGCCGCCATCGTGGAGATGTTGACGCTCATCGAGCGGTCACCGCCGGTGCCGACGACGTCGAGCGCGCGACCCGGGATCGTCAGTGGCGTCGCCACCTCGTACATCGCGTCCAGCAGACCGGTGACCTCCTCTATCGTCTCGCCCTTGCCGCGCAGGGCGACCGCGAGGCCGGCGATCTGGGCAGGCGTGGCGGCGCCGGACAGGATCTCGCCCATCGCCCACGCGGCCTGCTCGCCGGTCAGGTCGCGGCGCTGGACGAGGGATCCCAGCACCTCGCCCCAGGAGTACGCCGTGGCGCCCACGAGGTCAGGTCGTCGCGATGGTGGCGGGGACGCGCGGACGCAGGAGCGAGGTGACCGCTTCGGCGAGCCGCAGGGGGTCGATCGGGTGCGGCACCGCTGCCTCGGCCCGGGACCACGTGGCCAACCAGGCGTCCTGGGGACGACCGATCAGGACCAGGATCGGGGGGCAGCGGTAGATCTCGTCCTTGAGCTGCTTGGCGATGCCCATGCCACCTGCCGGCACCGCCTCTCCGTCGAGGATGGCCAGGTCGATGCCCCCCGCGTCCATGTTCTGCAGGACGACCGGCTCGGTGGCGACCTCGACGTACTGGAGCTCGGGGAGGTCGGGGTGGGGCCGGCGGCCGAGCGCGAGGATCACCTGCTGGCGCACGTTGACGTCGTCGCTGTAGACGAGCACGCGCAGCCGCGGCTGGCGCTGCCCGGCGTCGTGGGAGTCGCTCACGGGCAGAAGGCTACCGAATCGACCCGACTCTCCCCGGGGGTCGGGGTGCCCGCTCCGGATGGCTCGGGACATAATGGCGACCGTGGCGACAGCTTCGACGACGATCCCTGCCTCACGGCTGCACGGACACCACGACCGCCCGAGCATGGTGAGCGTCGGGACCATCATCTGGCTGTCCAGCGAGCTGATGTTCTTCGCCGCCCTGTTCGCGTCGTACTTCACGATCCGCGCCGTGAGCCCCGAGCTCTGGGCGCAGAGCACCGAGAAGCTCGACGTCCCCTACGCCGCGATCAACACCACGATCCTGGTGCTGTCGTCCGCCACCTGTCAGCTCGGCGTCTTCGCCGCCGAGCGTGGCCAGGTCAGCCGCTCCGGCTCGGTGTTCTCCGTGAAGGGGTGGGGGCTGCGCGAGTGGTTCATCCTCACCTACGTCATGGGCGCGGTGTTCGTGGCCGGTCAGGCCAATGAGTACGCGACCCTGGTCAAGGAGGGCATCACCATCCCGTCCTCGGGGTACGGCTCGATGTTCTACTTGACCACCGGCTTCCACGCCCTCCACGTGACGGGCGGTCTGATCGCCTTCCTGTTCGTCCTCGGCCGCACCTTCATGGCCCGGCGCTTCACCCACGAGCAGGCGGTCAGTGCCATCGTCGTGTCGTACTACTGGCACTTCGTCGACGTCGTCTGGATCGGGCTGTTCGCGACCATCTACCTCATCAAGTGACCGCAAGGGACCGACTGTGCGCCTCCTGAACCGCCCCCTCGGACGTCTCTCCCGGCACCGCCGCGGCCCGGTCGCGGGGCTACTCGTGGTCCTGCTGGGGCTGCTCCTGACGGGTGGGTTGTACGCCGCGTTCTCACCGGCGTCGGCCCGCGAGGACGACTCCGCGACGCAGATCAAGCAGGGCCACCAGCTGTTCCTGGTCGGGTGCGCGTTCTGCCACGGCAGCAACGGTCAGGGCCAGAAGACGCTCGACGGCAACCAGCTCGGCCCGCCGCTGATCGGCGTGGGTGCCGCCGCGGTGGACTTCCAGGTCGGCACCGGCCGGATGCCGGCGGTCCAGCCCGGGCCCCAGATCCCGCAGAAGGAAGTGGTCTACACACCCGACGAGATCGCCGCTCTCGCGGCGTACGTCGCCTCGCTCGGGCCGGGCCCGGCCATCCCCAACCCGTCCGACTACAGCCTCGACGGACTGACCGACGAGGAGCGCCAGCAGGCCATCACGCGCGGCGGCCAGATCTTCCTGACCAACTGCACGGCGTGTCACAACTTCGAGGGTTCCGGCGGCGCCATGCCCAAGGGCGGGTATGCACCGCCGATCCGCGGTGTCCCGGCGAAGTTCATCTTCGAGGCGATGCTGACCGGTCCGCAGGCCATGGACAACTTCTCCAACGGCAACCTGTCGGTCGAGGAGAAGCGCGACATCATCGCCTACCTCCAGTCGTTGCAGGACAACCCCGAGTACGGCGGCTTCGGCATGGGTGGCATCGGCCCGGTCAGTGAGGGCTTGTTCGCCTGGGTCGTGGGCATCGGCTCTCTGGTCGGCGTCGCCGTGTGGATCGCTGCCCACACCGCCCGGTCGTCCAAGCAGAAGGCGGAACTGTGAACGACAACCTCCCCGAGACCACGCACGGCGGGCAGGTCCCGGTCGGGACGCAGGAGCCGATCCCCGACCCGGGGCTCCCCGAGCACGAGTGGCGACCGACCGACGTGGACCCGAAGGCGGAGAGGCGCGCCGAGCGTCAGGTCGCCGGGCTGTTCGTGGTCGCGATCCTCGGCGCCATCGGGTTCATCGCCAGCTATGTGATCTTCAAGGTCGGCGACACCACTGACACGATCGGCAACCTCGGCGCGTCCAACCTGATGCTGGGTCTGTGCCTGGCGGTGACGCTGCTGGCCATGGGTGCCGGGATGATCCAGTGGGCCCGCAAGCTGATGGCGGACCACGAGATCGTCGAGATGCGCCACCCCGCGGCGTCGTCCGCAGAGGATCGCGAAGCCGCGGTCTCCATCTTGCAGACCGGGCTCGACGAGTCCGGTCTCGGCCGGCGACCGTTGATCCGCAACACCCTGCTCGCGGCCGGCGGAGTGCTCGGCCTGCTCCCGATCGTGATGCTGCGCGACCTCGGGCCGCTCCCGGGCGACAAGCTCGACCACACGGTGTGGGACCTCAACACCTGGACCCCGGAGATGCAGGCGTGGTGGAAGACGCAGAACCGCACCCTCCAGCGCGTCGTCCGCGACGTGGTCGGTACGCCGATCAAGGTCACCGAGCTCGAGATAGGCGATCTGGTGAACGCCGAGCCCGAGGTGATGTTCGCGGTCGACCCCGAGACCCAGCAGCCGGTCGTCGAGGGCACCCAGCTGCTCGTCGACAAGTCGAAGGCGGCGGTGATCCTGAACCGGATGCTGCCCAGCGACATCGTGTCGGCACAGACACTGAACTGGTCGGTCGACGGCATCGTCTGCTACTCCAAGATCTGCACGCACGTCGGCTGCCCGATCTCCCTCAACGAGCGCACCACCCACCACCTGCTGTGTCCCTGCCACCAGTCGACCTTCGACCTCACTGACAGCGGCAAGGTTCTCTTCGGCCCCGCTGCCCGTGCGCTGCCTCAGCTCCAGCTGACGGTGGATGACGAGGGATACTTGGCAGCGGTACGCGACTTCACCGAACCCGTCGGGCCGAGTTTCTGGGAGCGAGGCTGATCATGTCCCTGGACACCAGCAAGATCGCCGACACCAACCGCGACTCCGCGGCGACCGCCAAGAAGCCGAACAAGGCCGGAGCGGTCGCCGGGTGGGCGGACGACCGGCTGAGCCTGGGCACTCTGACCAAGGTCTTCGCGCGCAAGGTCTTCCCGGACCACTGGTCGTTCATGCTCGGCGAGATCGCGCTCTGGTCCTTCATCGTCCTGCTGCTGACCGGCACGTTCCTCACGTTCTGGTTCACGCCCAGCATGTCGGAGTCCGTGTACCAAGGGTCCTACGCCCAGCTACGCGGCGTACCGATGTCGGATGCCTACGCCTCGACGCTGCACATCAGCTTCGACGTGCGCGGTGGCCTGCTGATGCGGCAGATGCACCACTGGTCCGCGATGCTGTTCATCGCCGCGATGTTCGTGCACATGATGCGGACCTTCGTGACCGGGGCCTTCCGCAAGCCGCGTGAGCTGAACTGGATCGTCGGTTCGCTCCTGCTCCTCCTCGGCATCCTCGAGGGCTTCGCGGGGTACTCCCTGCCCGACGACCTGCTGTCCGGCACGGGCCTGCGGATCGCGGACGGGTTGATCAAGGCGACACCGGTCGTGGGCACCTACATGTCGTTCTTCATCTTCGGCGGAGAGTTCCCCGGCGACGTGGTGATCCCGCGTCTCTACATCCTCCATGTGCTCCTGATCCCTGGGCTGATCCTTGCCCTGATCGGCCTGCACATGATGCTGCTGGTGTTCCACAAGCACACCCAGTGGGCCGGCCCCGGTCGCACGGAGGAGAACGTCGTCGGCTACCCGATGCTCCCGGTCTACATGGCCAAGGCGGGCGGCTTCTTCTTCATGGTCTTCGGAGTCACCGCGCTGATGGGCGCGCTGCTCTCGATCAACCCGATCTGGAAGTACGGGCCCTACGATCCGTCGAAGGTGACGGCCGGCTCCCAGCCCGACTGGTACATGGGCATCGCCGAGGGTCTGCTGCGCATCATGCCCAACTGGGAGACCCATATCTGGGGGGTCACGATCTCCTGGAACGTGATGATCCCCGGCCAGATCCTGCCGATGGTGCTGTTCGGGATGATCGTCGCCTGGCCGTTCCTCGAGCAGTGGGTGACCGGCGACAAGCGGGAGCACCACCTGCTACAGAGGCCGCGCAACTCCCCCACGCGTACGGCGTTCCTGGCGGCGATGGTGACCGTCTACGGCCTCCTCTGGGCCGCCGGCGGCAACGACATCCTGGCCACGCACTTCCACTGGAGCCTGAACTCCATCACGTACTTCATGCGTGCGGCGATCTTCGTCATCCCGCCGATCGTCTTCTACGTGACGCGGCGTTGGTGCATCGGGCTGCAGCGCGGCGACAACGATCTGCTGCTGCACGGGTACGAGACCGGCATCATCATGCGGTCGCCCGAGGGCGCCTACAGCGAGCGGCACCTGCCGATCAGCGAGGGGCGCGCCTACTCGATCACCGCCCGCCATCGCGACCACGTCCACGAGATCGAGTCGGACGTCGACGAGAACGGCGTGGCCGCGCCGGGCACCCGGGTCGGGCGGATCCGGGCCAAGCTGTCGAAGGCCATGTACGCCGACAACGTGCAGAAGCCGACCTCCGAGGAGCTCGAGGAGGCCCGCCACCACGCGGAGCACACCCACGAGCTCGAGGCCGGCCTCGACCACCCGGCCGCGGGCCACGAGTTCGACGACCACGCCCTCCGCGACGCCGAGGACGTCCCCCTCCGCCAGCACTAGCGCTGACCCGCCAGAAGTGTGCGGGCGAACAGCGCTGACCCGCCAGAAGTGTGCCGGCGAACGTCGTTGACCCGCCGGAAGTGTCAGCCGAGCCAGCTGTCGCCGTACCGGTTCTGACCGGTCCACGCCAGTCCGCCGTAGCGTCGACGTGCCCGCTCGATGCCCTGTCGGAGCCGGAGGCCCGGGTCGCAGCCCGGTCGGTAGACGTCGGCGCTCTCGAAGACGTCGATGATCCAGTCTTCGTGCTCGACGAGCCACGCGATCCGCTTCGCGTCGTACGCCGCGCGTTCGGCGCCGTGCCATCGTGGCCCGTTGTACTCGACGCCGTACTTGAGCTCCGGACAAGACAGATCCAGGTAGTAGGTCCCGTCCGGATGGCTGACGGGATGCTGGAGGGTGAGTGCGGGCATGCCGGGCTGCCCCTCCCACGCCAGGCCGAGGACGCACTCCGGACCGGAGCCGTACTCGGTCCGGACGAACGGCGCCAGCACGCGAATCTGGCGAACGCCGCGATAGCCGGCGAACCGGCCACGTTCACGGACCTCGAACAAGAGGTCGTCCCGCTCGTAGTCGGCGACCTTGGCCATCGCACACATCGCGGCGAACGCCGACTCAGGACGCAGGCCCATGCCGAGGTCAACCGTGGTCCGGAGCTTCGCGGTCACGGCCAACCCCTGGATCTCGCAGATCTCGTGCGCCAGGAACGTTCGCTCGCCGCTCTTGCACAGCGGGTTGCGCAGGCGGTATCCCGGCCGCAGGTGCATGCTGACCGGCGGCACCCGCAGGTGGTCCCCCGGCGCCAGGATCATCGGGGCGCCACTGAGCCAGCCGGCGGTCCGGTCCGTGACGACGGCGTACTCGGGCACCACGAGGGACAGGCAGGACAGTCTCAGATCGAGCCCGTCGGACAGCTGGGCGGCGTAGAAGATCCCGCGCATCGGGTTGATCAGCAGCCCGCGAGACACCCACGCGGTGAGCCGTCGAGGAGGTACGCCCTCGGCCATCGCCATGGCCCGGGTGAACGGACGGTCGATCGGAATGGGGGCATCGGGCCCCAGAAAGGTGGGGGCATCGGAGTTCATGGGTCCAGGAGTGCCCGCTCTCCTGACCGCTCAACCAGTGGCCGCGCATGCCTGTGGACAACCGCGGGCGGGACTGACGGGTCGGCGCGTCAGGCCCGCACACTTCCGGCGGGTCAGCGTTAGTGGAGGGCGGACCCGGCCTTGTACTGCGAGAAGGACTCGTTCCAGTCGCCGTAGCCGTTGGTGAACTCCATGGGCTTGTCGGTGCCGGTGTACTGGACGACGTCGCCGATGTTGGTCATGTGGTACAGCCAGTCGGCGTTCGCGGTGCTCAGGCCCGTGCAGCCGTGCGACACGTTGGCGTGTCCCTGGTCCGCGACCGACCACGGAGCGGCATGGATGAACTCGCCGGAGTAGGTCACCCGCATCGCCCACTGGACGCCCTTGATGTTGTAGGCGTCGGCGCCGGTGATGCCCACGGTCTCGGAGTTCATGTCCTTGCTCGGGAACTTCTCGATGATGACCTTGGTGCCGGAGCGGGTCGTGTACGCCGGCTGCTGGCCGGTCGTGACCGGCAGGGTGCGCAGCAGCTTGCCGTTGCTGATGACCTGCATCTGGTCGGTCCTGGTGTCGATCTTGTAGACGTGGGCGGCACCGACATGGAACTGGATGGTCCGGTCGAGCTGGCCGAAGATCCCGTTGCCGGCCGGCACGCTGTTGATGTCGGCGTTCACGGTGACCGTGCTGCCGGCCTTCCAGTACCTCGCCGGGCGCCAGTGCACCTCGGTGTTGCTGATCCAGTGCCACGAGCCCTTCTGGGCCGGCTGCGCGACCACGTGCAGGTGCTTCTCGATCGAGGCACGGTCGGTGACGGGGACGTCGAAGGTCACGATCACCGGCATCCCGACCCCCACGGTCTGGCCGTCGAGCGGCGCGATGGACGGGTAGGTCTGCTGGTCGAGGGTCAGCCCAGCGGTGGTGAACCGGGTGGTCCTCTTGATCGACGCACCGCCGTCGCTCGCCGCCTGGCTGGTCACGGTGTACGTCGTGCCCGGCTCGAGCAGCGTGCCGGCGGTCCAGGTCTTCCGGTCCGCCGACAGCTTCCCGGGGATCGTGCCGGACTTGGAGCTGACCGCGACGGAGGTGAGCGTGCCGGCGTCGGCCGTCACCGAGAGGCGTCGGTCGACCGGGACGGCGGTGGCGCCACGTTGGACGTTGGCATGGACGACCGGCTTCGCCACCTCGGGCTTCGCACCCTTGGAGTGTAGGACGTCCTTGACGCCGTTCGGGTCGCCGTCGGACTTCGAGTCACCGGTGCCGCACCCCGCGGCGACCAGGGACACGGCCATCAGGGCGCCGAGGATCATCGGCACGCGGGCGCGGGTGATGGACATCAGACTCCCCGTAGGTAATGGACGCTCGGCCCCAATGTAACCCGGCACCCCACCGCTACCTCGAATCGACGGCACCGGTGAAATCTCACGCAACCGCAGGCGCTCCGGTCGCGTCCCACGCGGGTCTCGTGCTAGTGCGCGTGCTCGCCGCGGTAGTACTCGAACACCCAGCCCGACAGGGCGATCGCGCCGAGACCCACGCCGATGATGAGCAGCCACCAGGCACCCAGCGCCGTGCCGTAGACGATGACGGCGAGCGCCGCCCCGCACCAGAGGGGCCACCATGAGTACGGCGGGAAGAAGCCCATCTCCCCCGCGCCGTCGGCGACCTCGGCGTCCTTCAGGTCCTCGGGACGCGGCTCCATCTTGGTCGCGTGGAAGCCGAGGTAGAGGGTCACCATGGCCATCAGCAGCGTGGTCATCACCAGTGCGGAGGTCCCGGTCCAGTCACCGGCGATCAACCAGTAGGCCGGGCTCACGACGAGGAAGAACGCCGTACAGCCCCCGAAGATCCAGGCTTCGATCTTCACGCTTCGTCATCGCCCATCTGGTCACGCAGATGCTCGTCGCGCCCGTCGACGTCGGGCGCATCGGCGAAGCGGGAATTCGCCATCGCGTAGTTGTCCTCCATCTCGATCGCGGCGATCTCGGGATGGTGCAGGTCGAAGGCCGGAGACTCGGAGCGGATCCGCGGGATGCGGTCGAAGTTGTGGCGTGGCGGTGGACAGCTGGTGGCCCACTCCAGCGAACGGCCCCAGCCCCACGGGTCGTCAACCTCGACCAACGGCGCCTTCCGCGAGATCCACACGTTGTAGAAGAACGGCAGCATGGAGGCTGCAAGCAGGAACGAGCCGACGGTGGAGACCTGGTTCAGCGTGGTGAAGCCGTCTTCTGGCAGGTAGTCGGCGATACGGCGTGGCATCCCCTCCACACCCAGCCAGTGCTGGACCAGGAACGTGGTGTGGAAGCCGATGAACAGCATCCAGAAGTGCACC
>NZ_DASXQG010000055.1:0-26548 GCF_036493135.1 Nocardioides sp.
CCGCTCATCGCCACCTTGATCACGTCGGCCCCGGACCGCACCATCCGGCGGACGGCGCCGCGCGCCTCGGCCGGCCCGTCGAAGACACCCCGCGGGAGCCATGCCGACCCGAGGAACGACGTGTCGTCACCGGTGGCCGGCGAGAAGTGGTCACCGATCCCCCCGGTCCCGCACAGCTGGGCGAGGCTGACCAGGAGCCGCGGCCCCGGCACGGAACCCTCTTCTATCGCGTCCCGCATCCCCGCGTCGGCTCCCCAGGCGTCGCGGACCGTGGTCACGCCGAGCCGCAGGGTCGTCGCGAGCTCGGGAACGCTGCGCAGGAGGCGCCGGCTGGGCGGCACCTCGCTGTCGAAGGCTCCGCCACCGGCGAACGCCATGTGGGCGTGGCAGTCGATGAGCCCGGGCGTCAGGGTCAGCCCGGCCACGTCGACGTGCTCGTCACCGGTCAGCCCGAGCCCGACCTCGGCGACCAGGCCGTCCTCGATCGCGACGTCGGCCACATGCACCTCGCCGGCCGACGGGTCGAGGACGCTGCCACCTCCGAGGACGCTCCGAGTCATGCGCCGATTGTGGGTCGCGGGGGTCAACGCTGTCACGCGACCGGAGCACCGGCGGCCTGCGCGTGGAGCCGCGCGGTGAGTTCGCGGTCGCCGGCCGTCGCCCAGCGGACGGTGCGGGTGGCGGCCCGGCCGAGGGCGTCGGCGACCCGGTCGTGCGCCACGGGCAGCGTCGGCAGCGCCAGCGGCTCCCGTGTCCACTCCGGCATCAGGCCGACGGCGGCGGCGACCAGCACCCGGTACGGCGGGCGCGCGATGAGGGGGAGCTCCGGCTCGTGGATCAGGTAGGAGACCGCGTCGCGCGCGTGGTCGATCGCGCGGAGCTCCGGCCGGAACCGCTCCACCGCCGCATGGAGCTCCGCCTCGGTCGTGGGCGGGTCGACGACTCCGAGCTTCCGGGAGACGAACGCCGCCTGCGCGACGTACTCGTCGTACCCGGCCTGGTCGAGCGGATGGGCGCCGAACCGTTGATGGGCGAGCAGGAAGCTCTGGATCTCGGCGATGTGCACCCAGGTCAGCAGGTGCGGGTCGTTCGCGTCGTAGGGCGTGCCGTCGGGCATCGTGCCGTGGACGCGGTCGTGGATGGCGCGGACGACGTCGACCGCCTGCTGGGCGTGCTCGGCGGTGCCGAAGGTCGTGACCGCGAGGTAGCGACTGGTCCGGGCGAGCCGTCCCCACATGTCGCCGCGATAGCCGGAGTGCTCGGCGACCGCGGTCATCGCCCCCGGCTGCATCGTCTGGAGCAGCACCGCGCGGATGCCGCCGACGTACATCGAGGCGTCGCCGTGCACGACGGTGATCGGGCTGCCCTGCGGGAACCATCGCGGCCCCGGTGTGCCGTGGATGCGCTCACGATGCGTGGCGCCGTCCGGCCCGGCCACGCGCAGGAACAGCGCCCGGCCGAGTCGCTTGCGGATGCCCACCCTGCCGAGCGTACGGGCGGGAGGAAGTGCGTCTCAGGCGAGCTCGCCGACGAGCCGGTCGACGTCCGGGAGCAGGAACGGCTGCCCGAGGAACTCCTCGATCCCGGCAAGCGACCGGGCACGCGCCTCGGAGTCGTGCGCGGCCAGCCACATGGTCAGGTGGCGGTGGCCGATGTGGTGCAGCTGGGCGACCGTCAGCGCGAAGTCGGCCCGACTCGTGATCCGCCCCGGCCCACCGGCCTCGAGGTAGGCGTCGTAGAGCCGGTGCTCGCGAGCGGCGTCGCCCTGCCCGAGCTCGAACAGGAGCATCCCGATCTCTCGCGAGGGGTCGGCCGGACCGGCGTTGTCGAAGTCGATGATGCACAGGTCACCGGTCGTCGTGCGCCGGAGGTTGTCCGACCACAGATCGAGGTGACAGGTCTGTACCGGACGCATCGGAGTCAGGATCGACTCGACCAGGATCAGCGCGGGAACCACCTCGGCGAGCCGGTCGACGTACGGCGCGCCCGCGGCCAGCGACGCCTTCAGCACGGCCTTCCACTCCGGCTCGCCGATCGGTGCCTCGAACCACTCGTGCACCGCGCCCTGCGGGGGCGCCGGCACGCCGTGCAGCTGCGCCAGCAGGGTGCCGACGGGCCCGGGATCGATGGCGGAGTCGGGCTCCCGGAGGTCGACCCACGAGAAGGCGCGGACGTGCTCGTCGGACAGCCGCACGACGAAGTCCCCGGCCCGGCTGCGCAACGGCTCGGGGGTGGGGATGCCCGACTGCCAGCACCGATGGTGGAACTCGGCGGACACCTCGGCTGCGGCCACATCGGCGGCGTCCAGCGGCTCGAGGTCCTGCTTGACCGCCCAGGTGCCGCGGTCGGTGACCAGGCGACGGATGACGCCGACCTCGCCGCGCGCGAACGGCCCGCTCAGGGTGATCGCGCGGCCGAGCCCGAAGACGAAGGAGACCTCCTGCGCGTCCATGATCAGCTGTCCGCGTCGCGGATCGAGTAGGCGTACCCCTGCTCGGCCAGGAACCGCTGCCGGTTGGCGGCGAACTCGGCGTCGACGGTGTCGCGGCTGACGATCGTGTAGAAGTGTGCGGACTTGCCCTCGGTCTTCGGCCGCAGCAGGCGACCGAGTCGCTGCGCCTCCTCCTGGCGCGACCCGAAGGAGCCCGACACCTGGATCGCGACCTCCGCCGTCGGCAGGTCGATCGAGAAGTTCGCGACCTTCGAGACGACGAGCAGCCCGACGTCGCCGGACCGGAAGGCCTCGAAGAGCCGCTGCCGTTCCTTCACCGGTGTCGCGCCGGTGATCGTGGGCGCGTCCAGCGCGGTGGCGATCTCGTCGAGCTGTTCGAGGTACTGGCCGATCACCAGCGTCGGCTGGTCGGTGTGCTGCGTGACGAGACGGCGGACGACGTCGATCTTGTGGTGGGTGCACGACGCGAGGCGGTAGCGCTCCTCGGGCTCGGCCACGGCGTACGCCATGCGCTCGGACGACGGCAGCGTCACCCGGACCTCGATGCACTCGGCCGGCGCGATCCAGCCCTGCGCCTCGATGTCCTTCCAGGGTGCGTCGTACCGCTTCGGGCCGATCAGCGAGAACACGTCGCCCTCGCGGCCGTCCTCGCGCACCAGGGTCGCGGTCAGCCCGATGCGTCGCCGCGCCTGCAGGTCGGCGGTCATCCGGAAGATCGGCGCGGGCAGCAGGTGCACCTCGTCGTACACGATCAGTCCCCAGTCGCGCGCGTCGAGCAGCTCGAGGTGGGAGTAGACGCCCTTCCGTCGCGTCGTCATCACCTGGTACGTCGCGATCGTCACCGGCCGGATCTCCTTGACCGAGCCGGAGTACTCGCCGATCTCGTCCGCGGTCAGGGACGTCCGCCGGACCAGCTCGTCCTTCCACTGCCGCGCGCTCACGGTGTTGGTGACCAGGATCAACGTCGTCGCCTTGGCGTGCGCCATGGCGGCGGCGCCGACCAGGGTCTTGCCGGCGCCGCACGGCAGGACGACGACGCCCGAGCCCCCGTGCCAGAACGACTCGGCCGCCTCCTTCTGATAGGTGCGCAGCGACCACTCGGTCTGGTCGAGCTCGATCTCGTGGGCCTCGCCGTCGACGTAGCCGGCGTAGTCCTCGGCCGGCCAGCCGATCTTGAGCAGCGCCTGCTTGAGGTTTCCGCGCTCGCTCGGGTGGACGACGACGGTGTCGTCGTCGATGCGGGCGCCGACCATCCCGGCCACCCGCTTCGCCCGCAGCACCTCCTCGAGCACAGGGCGGTCATTGCTGACCAGGACGAGTCCGTGCACCGGGTGCTTCTCCAGCCGCAGCCGCCCGTAGCGGGCCATCGTCTCGGCGACGTCGACCAGCAGCGCGTGGGGCACGGCGTACCGGCTGAACTCCAGCAGCGTGTCGACGACCTGCTCGGCGTCGTGACCCGCGGCGCGGGCGTTCCACAGGCCCAGCGGCGTGAGCCGGTAGGTGTGGATGTGCTCGGGCGAGCGCTCGAGCTCGGCGAACGGCGCGATCGCCTTCCGGCAGTCGTCGGCCCGTTCGTGGTCGACCTCGAGCAGCAGCGTCTTGTCGCTCTGCACGATCAGGGGTCCGGGCAGGGAGTCGGTCATCGCGAGCAAGCGTACGGACAGGGCATACCCGGCGGGTGCGGTACGCCGATAGCGTGCGCGCGTGAGTCCTGACGTCGGCGGTGGCCTGACCGTTCTCTTCATGCCCGAGTCGGCCTACGGACCGACCAACCAGTGCATCGGCCTGGGCAAGGTGCTGCTGGACAAGGGGCACACCGTGGTGTTCGCCGCGGAGGCGTCGTGGGCCGGCAGGCTGACGCCGTACGGCTTCGTCGAGGACCTGGTCGACCTGACCGCGCCCGATCCGGATGCGGGGGCGGAGGCGGCCGGACAGTTCTGGATCGACTTCATCAACGAGACGGCGCCGGAGTTCGCCAAGCCGACCATCGAGCAGCTCGCGACGTTCGTGCAGCCGACGTACCAGGCGCTGATCGACGGCGCCCGCTACTGCGAGCCGCAGCTGCGAGAGATCATCGCTCGCCACCGACCCGACGTGATCGTCGAGGACAACGTCGTCTCGTTCCCGGCGCTGATGACGGCCGGGGCTGCATTCGTCCGGATCGTGTCGTGCAACCCGCTCGAGGTCCGCGGCGACGACATCGCGCCGGTGTTCTCGGGCTACCCCGCCGACGACCGCTCGGGGTGGGCGGACTTCCTGAACGAGTTCGACCGTACGCACGGGGAGACCTGGACGGCGTTCGACGCGTGGTGCCGGGAGCAGGGCGCGCCGGCGCTGCCGACGCGGGACTTCATGCACATCTCGCCGACCGCGAACCTCTACGTCTACCCGCGCGAGCTCGACTACGTCGACGCCCGCCCGCTCGGCCAGACCTGGCACCGGATCGACTCCAGCGTCCGCGAGACCGACGAGCAGTACGTCGTGCCTCCGGGCGTTGCGGATCGGCCGGCAGACAGCGGGCTGGTCTACCTGTCGCTCGGCTCGCTCGGCAGCGCGGACATCGCCCTGATGCAGCGGCTCATCGACGTCCTCGGCACGACCCGACACCGGGTGATCGTCAGCATGGGTCCGCGTGCCGACGAGCTACGGCTGGCCGAGAACATGACCGGCGCCGCGACCCTCCCCCAGACCACGCTGATGCCCCAGGTCGACCTGGTGATCACGCACGGCGGCAACAACACGACCACCGAGGCGATGCACTTCGGGAAGCCGATGATCCTGCTGCCGCTCTTCTGGGACCAGTACGACAACGCCCAGCGGGTGCACGAGCTGGGCTTCGGCGTCCGGCTGGCGACGTACGCGTTCGCCGACGGCGAGCTGGTCGGCGCGGTGGACCGGCTGCTGGCCGACACCGTCCTGCGCGAGCGGATGGCAGCGGTCGGCGCCGACATCCGGGCCCGCGACGGGCTTCGGAAGGGGGCGGAGATCATCGAGCGGGTCGGTCTCGAGCACCGGGCGCCTTCCGGTGGTTGAGGAAGGCGCCCGGTGCCTGTCTCGAAACCACCTCCGTCTGGACGGCACCCACGCGATCCGCGTCGTCGCCGGCGAGCACGGCCACCGTGCCGAGCCGGTGACGTCGGTGGGCGATGCCTGGGTCCGGTCGACCGTGGGCGACGGAGCAGGCCTCGCCGTACTCCACCGTCTCCGCAACCGGATGGCGGTGGAAGAGGGCTTCAGGGTCACCGGGTTCGCGTGGGTCGCGCTCGACGACGAGTCCGAGCGCGCGATGGGCGTCGACCAGACCCACGAGTCGTGGGTCGTCGGAGGGACGATGGTCGTGAAGTGGCTGACCGAGCCGCTGGTCGGCCCCCACCCCGCTGCGGAGCGACTTCGCCGGCTGTCCGAAGCGGGCTTCGCCGACTCGCCGGAGCTCGTGGGCCTGGTGGAGTGGCGCGAGCCCGGCAGCGGTCATTGGGTGCCCGTCGCCGTCGTACAGACCTATCTGCCCGGGACTCGCGACGGCTGGACCTGGGCACTGGACGAGGCTCGTCGAGCCCTCGGGCTCGTCTCCGGTCCTGCGTCTGCGGGCTTCGGAGCCGACCTCGGTGACGTGGTGGGGCGGATGCACCTGGCGCTCGCGGACGACCCGCCGGACCGGATGAGCCCGGACCTGGCCCGGCGGTACGCCGACGAGGCACTGGCCACGCTCGAGCTCGCCGTGCGCATGGTCGAGCGGTACGACCCCGACTCCTTCGTCCTGCTCTCGGAGCACCGTGCCGAGATCGAGGTGGTGCTGGCCGGGCTCGCCGGCACCGCGGGCACGCCCGTGCTGCCGGTGCACGGTGACCTGCACGTCGGCCAGGTGCTGCGCGACGGAGACGGGCGCTACGCGGTGGTCGACTTCGACGGCAACCCGACCCTGCCTCCCGACCTGCGTGCCGCACCCGCTCCTGCGGCCCGGGACGTCGCCGAGATGCTGGCGTCCGTGGAGAACGTCGAGCACGTCGTGCGCCGCTACGGGCCCGACCTGACCGAGGATGCCGGACTCGCGTGGACCACGGGCGAGCAGTCGGCGTTCCGCCAGGGGTACCGGCGAGCGCTCGGCAGCCGCGAGGACCTCTACGACGAGGCGCTCGTCCGGGCCTACGACTGGGAGCAGGTCTGCCGCGAGATCGTCTACGCCGGTGAGCGCGAGTTCCTGGAGTGGTTCTACGTCCCGGCCGCGCAGCTGCGACGGCGCCTCGTCCCGGGGTGAAGCTGACGCGACCAGGTCAGCCCGCAGCAGCCTTCTGGCGGGCGCGGTACGCCGCGACGTTCGCCCGCGAGGAGCAGCGCTCTGAGCAGTACCGGCGCGACTGGTTGGGCGAGGTGTCGACGTACACGTTGGTGCACGGGGTGGCCGCGCAGACCCCGAGCCGGGTCGGCCCGAGGTCGCAGATCAGGTTGGCCAGGCCGAGCAGGGACTCGCCGATCAGCAGGTCGGCAACGCTGGCCGCCTTGTTCGCCACATGGATGTGCAGGCGGGCCGGGTTGTGGTCGGCGATCCGCGGCGTGATCGGGTGGCGCTCGAGCAGCGCGTTGACGACGTCGACCACGCCTTGGGCGTCGTCACGGGCCGAGGCCTCGAACGCCGGCCGAAGGTCCTTCTGGAAACGTCGCAGCACGACCGCGTCGCGATCCGTGACCTGCGCCTGCAGCCACGCGCGTGCGGCGAGGTGCGTGACCACGGAGTCACGGTCGGTCAGGTCCGCGTTGAGCAGACCCGCCGACGACTCGGCGTAACGGATGAAATCCACAGTCCCCAGTCTACGGAGCGGTGTCCACCGGATTGACCGTTCTGATGCGGTGCACGGCGAACTGCCGGACGTCGTCGGCCCGGTGGTCGCGGGCGGTGAGCCAGCCGCCGTCGACGCGCATCGGGTCGACGATCCGTTCGCTCGAGACGCCGTGGTTGTCGACGTAGGCGATCAGCACGGTCCGGCCGGCCTCGACCGCCTCGCGCAGGGCCGCCAGCGAACCGATCGGGGTCAGCTCCTGCGACATGGGCGCGCGGGTCCGGGCGACCCGGTCGCCGGACCGGATCGCGGTGACGACCTGGGACAGGCGTGCCTCCAGCCGGGCGTCCTCGGTACGCCGCGACGTGCCCCGACGATGCGGACGTGCCCGGAGCCGGTCGGGGCGGGCGACGTGGACCGTGCCGTCGATGCTCTCCACCAGCGGCGAGACACCGAGCTCGCGCAGCCGGGGGAGCAGCACGTCCAGGGGCATGGTGCTGACCAGGACGGTCGGCGCGATCCGGCGGAGCCCGAGCGAGGCGGCGCGCGGGTGGTGGAGCACCTCCGCGAGCGCGGTCTCGTCGTCGGCGCGCAGGAACGCCTCGGCATGGCCGACCCGGACGGTGCCGAAGGTCCGCGCGGCGTCGTCGACCAGGTAGCTGAGCGGCTGCGGGACCGGGGTGCGCGAAACGGCGTCGAGGAACGCGTGCACCTCGTGCGCGGCCCAGCCGGCGTCGAACGCGCGGCGTACCGACGAGGCGGTGAAGCGGTAGACGGTCGCCTGGCCCCGCGACTCGACGTCGGCGAGCAGATGGAGGTCGCGGGCACGCTCACGGGTCAGCGGGCCGGGGGCCACCGCCGTCAGGTCGGCCTGGATCAGGACCTCGTCCACCTCCCCGGGCAACAGCGGCGTGAGCAACGGCGCCGGGTCGTCACCGATCAAAATCGCCGCGGCGTACGACGCGAGCCCGCCGAGTGCGACCAGTCCGACCTGGGCCGCCTCCTCCAAGGCGGCCACGACCTGCGGAGCGCGCGACGGCGGTCGGCGCGGTCTTTGCCAGGAGACCCGGGCGACCACCGAAGCCGGGCCGGTGCCGGTGGCCAGCACCTCACCCGCGGGGAGCTCGGCCAGCACGGCGAGCGTCATCGCCCGCGTCTCCGGGGCGATCCGGCTCGTCAGCTCGGGGTCGAGCGAGTTGCGGGCCTTGCCGGCGTCGTCGCGGGTGCCGACCAGGTACGGCAGCCGCTCGGTCTCGAGCCACGCGGTTGCCAAGCGCCGCCAGCGCTGGACCGCGGGCTCCTCGCACCAGCTGTCGAAGGCGTCCGTGGGGGTCCAGGCGGGGTTGCCGTCGGTGTCGGGCCAGGTGGCCACCAACCCGGCGGCGGCCGCGAGCTCGACCAGGAACGCCGTGGCCGCCTCGTCGAGCTGTACGACGTCCGCGGTGGCCTTCAGGTCGCGCGCCGCCACGGCCCCGGTGCGCAGCGCCACCGGCGGAGCGGTGCCCCAATGGTCGACCAGCAGCTCCACCCGGCGTACGACGTCGAACGCCGCGCCGGCCGCGGTGTGGTCGACCAGGTCGGCGGCACGCTCGGACGTCGCGACGCCCGGCGGTACGTCGACGCGCTCGCGGGTCGTATGCCCTCCCCGCAGCGCGATCTGCACCTCCCCGGGGATCTGCACCAGGCCCGGACGACCGGGGACGAGCAGTCCGCGCGACAGCAGCTCCTCGGCCGGGGTGTCCGCGTCGGCCGGCACGATCTGGTGCCGGGCGGACCCGGCATCCGCCTCGCCCGAGCCCGTCTCGACGTGCTCGAGCATCGCCCGGGCGGCGGGGGAGACCTGGCCGATCAGCTCCGCGGCCCGGTCCGGCGTACGCCCGGTCATCGGGTGCAGGTCCGACAGCGACCCGAGCGCGTCGGGCACCCCAGTCAGCGGTCGCAGCCCGGCGGCGCTCTCCCACGCCAGCGCCAGGTCGAGCAGGCGGTGGCAGGCACCCTCGACAGCGGCCCGATCCGCGTCGAGGATGTCCACGAGTTCGGCTTCGGACGTGTGGCCCGTCGACGACAGAGCCACGAGGGCATCAAGGACGGAGAGCTCGAGGCGCGTGAGCAGGTCGAGGGCACGGTTCAGGGACGACCGCGTGGCGGCGCGCGACGCGAGCTGGCTGGAGTCGGCCGGGGCAGGGGTGGAGAGATCGGATCGTTCCCTCAGCAACCCCACGAGCCGATCGTCCGGCCAGCTCCGGAACTGGTCGGCGAGCGAACGGTGTCCCCTGCCCTCGACGGAGCGCGGGGCGGACGAAGTGCCCATCGTCCCCACGCTAGCGGGGTGCTCCCCGCCCGGGTCCGGTCGCGAGACACGATGACCGACACGTCGGAGCCGCGTGGTCGGCGGGTGGACCAGGTCGAGCTGCACTACGGAGTCGCCACCGATGTCGGGCTCGTGCGCGAGGTGAACGAGGACTCCCTGCTGGCGGATCCGCCGGTGTTCGTCGTCGCGGACGGCATGGGCGGTCACGACGGCGGCGACATCGCCAGCCGCATCGTCGTGGAGGAGTTCGCCCGGCTCGCCGAGATCGGGTACGACCCGCGTCGTGGGTCCGACGCCGTGATGGCGACACTGCGGGCCGGCCAGCGCCGCCTCTCGGAGTACGGCGCCACCCACCGCGGCAGCGACGGCGGACGCTGGCACGGCGGCACCACCACCGTGGTCGCCATCCTGGTCGAGGAGGACGACGGCGGCCCGCAGTGGCTGCTGGTCAACCTCGGCGACTCGCGCATCTACCGCTTCAACCGCGGCGAGCTGTACCGGGTGAGCACCGACCACAGCGTCGTGCAGGAGCTGGTCGACTCCGGGCGGATCTCCGAGGAGCAGGCCATGGTGCATCCCGAGCGGCACATCGTGACCCGAGCGCTCGGCGGTCCGGACCCGCTCGATCCGGACTTCTTCGTGGTCCCGCTGGCCCACGCCGAACGGGTTCTGCTGTGCTCCGACGGCGTGACCGACCTCCTCCGCGACGCCGAGATCGCCGAGGTGCTCCGGGGGAACGCCGACCCGCGCGACGCCGCCGAGCGCGTGGTCGCCTGCGCTCTGGCCGCGGGAGGCGTCGACAACGCCACCGCGGTGGTCGTCGATGTGATGGGATTGGCCGACGATCGCACCCACGACTCCCGACGCCAGCGCGAGAGTCTGCACGAGAAGCTGGGAGCACTGCCGTGACCGTGACCCGCACCGTGGTGCCCGGGGACTGGTACGGCGTCCTCGGGGACAGCGTCATCGTCCTGCTGCCACCCTCGGCCAAGGCCCGCGTCGCCGGGCTCTGGGAGACCGTCGACGAAGGCGCGGGCTTCGACGAGGTGCTCGACGCCGTGATCAGCGGCGGGCTCCGCGAGCTGCCCGGGTTCGTCCTGGTCAGCGGCGACGGGCGCGACGTCAAGATCGTGATCCGTGGGGCCGGCGAGGCCGAGCTCACCACGAAGGACGGGACGGTCACGGTGTCCGGGTCTGCGGACACCACCTGGGTCGAGCAGAATGTCGGCGGCGTGACCGGCCTGCGCGTCCGCGTCGCCGACGCCGAGGGCGCGCCGTACACGGTGGGGCCGGGGCTGGTGCGGGTCGCGAGCGTGGAGCATCCCGCGCGCACCGGCGCCGTGACCACCCCCGACGCCGAGGCCGTCGCCGTACCCGTCGAGCCGGCGGAGCCACCGCAGCCACCGCGCCGGGCCCGGATCCTGCCGCCCGATCCCCAGCTGCAGCCCCCTCCGACAGCCGAGCCGACAGCCCTTCCGCCAGCCGAGCAGACACCTGAACCCACTCCCCAGGCGCCCATGCCACCCCCGGTGGCCCCGATCCCGGGGGCGCCGGTGCCCGTGCCCGGCCCGCTCGGCGGCTCGGAGTTCGACCCGCTCACCAGCCCCGACCTCGCCGTCACGCCCGGGTACGACGAGCCTCCCGCGCCCGCGAGCACGGCGATCGCCCGGCTGATCTTCTCCAGCGGAGAGGTCGTCGACGTCGACCGCGCCGTCGTGGTCGGTCGCGCGCCCGATGCCGGTCGGTACGGCGACGACGAGCAGACGCGGGTGGTGACCGTGCCGAGCCCCCACCAGGAGATCTCGTCGACCCACCTGGAGATCCGGCCCGGCACGGGTGCCGACCTCGGCTCGGCCGTGGTCACCGACCTCGGCTCGACCAACGGCACGGTCGTCGTGCAACCCGGTCTCCCGGCCGACGACCTGCGGCCCGGCATCGCCGTCCAGCTGGTCCCCGGCGCCACCATCGACCTCGGGGACGGGGTCACGATCCGGGTCGAGTGAGGACGCTCCGACGCGACGGAGTCGTGGCGGAGCGGCCGGAGCGAGACCGAAGCGAGCTTGCTCGCGAGGTGGCCTGACAGTTCGGAGCGGCCTGCCCCGACCCGGGCCTCAGATCAGCGGCATGATCGCGTCGTACGTCGCGCGGTCGGCCGCCGCGACCAGCGCGCGCGGCGCGGCGCCCTCGACGTCGTGGTCGTCGGTCGGCCGGTACGCGCCGCCGGACTCGGTGCCGAGGAAGCCACCCGCCTCGGTCAGGATCAGCCCGCCGGGCACGTGGTCCCACGGGTTGGCGCGCCCGTAGACGACGTAGTCGGCGTCTCCCTCGGCGAGGTGCGGGTAGTCGATCCCGCATGAGACCCAGGTCAGCTGCAGCGGTCGGAGGTCCTCGGCGAGCGATCGTCCGAGCCACTTGCGGCGTGAGGTGACGCCGCGCAGCTCCGACCGCGGGGGCGTCGGTGGCCGCAGCACCCGCTCACCGTTGCGCCACGCGCCGCCGCCGAGCTCTGCGACGTACGCCCTCTCGTGCTGCGGCTGCCAGATCCAGCCGCGCACGGCCTCGCCGCCCTTCACCTCACCGACCATCACGGCGTGGTCGCGCGAACCGTGCACGAAGTTCTTGGTCCCGTCGACCGGGTCGACGGTGAACGCATGGTCGGCCTCCCAGAACTCCTGCATCAGCGCGTGCTTCCCGGCGTAGGTCTCCTCACCCAGGATCATCGCGTCGGGGTACGCCGCGCGCAGCGCCGCCGTGATCAGCACCTCGGCCTCCCGGTCGGCCGCCGTGACCAGGTCGCCCGGGCCCTTCTCGTCGATCTCGCCCGACGACAACGAGCGGAACCGCGGGTTCACGACCTCCTCGGAGACGTCCTGCAGCAGCCGCAGCACGGCCTCGGTGTCCACGCTCACCACCTTAGTGAGCGAGGACGTTGCGACCCGGCGAAGCCGGCGCGCGACGGCCGGAGCGAATGCCGCCGCGAGCTCGCTCGCAAGGCGATTGACACCGAGCGTAGGTTCCGACCATGGAGTCGTACGCCAAGGGTGAGACCGAGCCGGCCCTGCTGGAGGAGACGATCGGGGCCAACCTGGAGCGCACGGTCGCGGCGTTCCCCGATCGCGAGGCGATGGTGGAGTTCGCGACCGGCAGACGGTGGACCTGGCACGAGTTCTACCGCGACGTGGAGCTGGTGGCCCGTGGCCTGATCGCGGCCGGCGTCGAGAAGGGCGACCGCATCGGCATCTGGGGACCGAACAGCGCCCGCTGGACCCTCACCCAGTACGCCGCGGCCAACATCGGCGCGATCCTGGTCAACGTCAACCCGGCGTACCGCACCCACGAGTTCTCCTACGCGATCAACCAGTCCGGCACCAAGCTCCTGGTCGCGGCCAGCAGCTTCAAGACCAGCGACTACCGCGGCATGGTCGAGGAGACCGCGCCGTCAAACCCCACCCTCGAGCGAGTCGTCTACGTCGACACCGACGACTGGGCCGAGCTGATCGCCGGGGGCGAGCACCTCGACGCCGACGCGATGAACCGACGGATGCATGCCCTCGAGCCGCACGAGCCGATCAACATCCAGTACACCTCGGGGACGACCGGCTATCCCAAGGGCGCGACCCTCAGCCACCGCAACATCCTGAACAACGGCTACTTCACCACCGAGCTGATCGGCTTCACCGAGCAGGACCGGCTGTGCATCCCGGTGCCCTTCTACCACTGCTTCGGCATGGTGATGGCCAACCTCGGCTGCACCAGCCACGGCGCCACGATGGTGATCCCGGCGCCGGGGTTCGACCCGGGGTTGACGCTGGACGCGATCAGCCAGGAGCGGTGCACCGCGGTGTACGGCGTGCCCACGATGTTCATCGCGATGCAGAACCACCCGAGCTTCGCCGAGCACGACCTGTCCAGCCTCCGCACGGGGATCATGGCCGGCTCGATCTGCCCGGTCGAGGTGATGAGGCGCTGCGTCAACGAGATGCACATGGAGGCCGCGTCGATCGCCTACGGGATGACCGAGACGTCGCCGGTCTCGACCCAGACCCGCGCGGACGACGACCTCGAACGCCGTACGTCGTCCATCGGACGCGTCCACCCGCACGTCGAGATCAAGATCGTCGACCCGGTCACCGGCGAGACCGTCGAGCGCGGCCAGACCGGCGAGTTCTGCACCCGCGGGTACTCGGTGATGCTCGGCTACTGGGACGAGCAGGAGAAGACCGCCGAGGCCATCGACGCCGACGGCTGGATGCACACCGGCGACCTCGCCGAGATGCGCGAGGACGGCTACTGCAACATCGTCGGCCGGATCAAGGACATGGTGATCCGCGGCGGCGAGAACGTCTACCCGCGTGAGATCGAGGAGTTCCTCTACGCCCACCCGGACGTCGAGGACGTCCAGGTGATCGGCGTCCCGGACGAGAAGTACGGCGAGGAGCTCGCGGCCTGGATCAAGCTGCGCGACGGCGCCGAGCCGCTGGACGCCGAGCAGGTGCGGGAGTTCTGCACGGGCCGGCTCGCCCACTACAAGATCCCGCGCTACGTGCTGATCGTCGACGAGTTCCCGATGACGGTGACCGGGAAGATCCGGAAGATCCAGATGCGCGAGGAGACGGCCGAGAAGCTGGGGCTGACCGGCACCGGCCACGGCCCGACCTGACGTTGCGTCGGTGCACGACAGGCGGCTGACGGCGTCACGGGCTGCTGGCTAGGTTGGGCACGACCGACCCGTTCCCTTCGGAAGGACGTCTCGTGAGCGACGATCTCCAGCAGCTGGCCGACGAGTACTGGGAAGCCACGCTCCGCTTCCAACCGACGTACCGGCACATGCTCGGTGACTACACAGCCGTCGGCGAGTGGGAGCACGTCAGCCGCGAGGCCGAGGATCGCCACGTCGCCGAGCTGCGCGACCTCGTGTCGCGGGCGGACGCGGTCGACCCGGGTGGGCTGGACGACGACCAGCGGCTCACGCGCGAGGCCATGATCGCTTCGGCGACCACCACCGCGGACCTGACCGCCACCCCGCTGACCGGTCTGGCGGCCAACCCGGTGAGTGGGCCGCAGCGGCAGCTCGCGCTCGTCCTCGGGCTGCTGTCCGTGCCCGACGCGGCCGTCGCCGAGCAGATGCCCGCCAAGCTCGACGGGGTGGGGGAGTACCTCCAGGAGCTGGCCGTGCGCACGCGCGAGACCGCCGCCGGCCGGTGGGTGTCGGCCGAGTTCGCGGTCACCGAGACCCTGGAGCAGCTCGACCGGCTGCTCGCAGGCCCCGTCGAGGACGATCCCGCCGTCGCCGCGGTGAAGATGCCGGACGGGGTCGACGCCGACGCGCTCCGGGCCGAGCTGCTGGCGGCGATGGCGCGCTCGGTCCGACCCGGCTTCGAGGCGTTCCGCAACGCCCTGCGCGAGACCCTTCCGGACGCGCGCTCCGAGGAGCGGTGCGGGCTCTCGTGGCTCCCCGGAGGCGACGAGGCGTACGCCGCGACCCTGCGCTACTTCACCACCACCGACAAGTCCGCCCAGGAGATCCACGAGATCGGCCTCGCCCAGGTGGCCAAGCTCGCGGACGAGTACCGCGCCCTCGGCCCGGAGGTGGTCGGCAGCGACGACCTCGAGACGATCTTCGACGCGATGCGGACCGACCCGAAGCTGCACTTCGAGCACGCCGACGAGCTCGTCGAGCAGTCGAAGGTGGCGCTGGCCCGGGCCGAGGCCGCGATGGGCGAGTGGTTCGAGGTGCTGCCGAAGGCGCCGTGCGCCGTCGAGGGCACGGAGGTCGGCGCGAAGGCGTTCTACTTCGCTCCGGCCACCGACGGGTCCCGGGGCGGCACGTTCTTCGTCAACACCGAGGACGCGTCGTCCTGGGGACGCTTCGAGCTCGAGGCGATGGCCTTCCACGAGGGCGTGCCGGGGCACCATCTCCAGCTGGCGATCGCGGCCGAGCTGCCGGACACGGTGCCGATCTTCCGCAAGCACCTGCACAACTCGGCGTACGCCGAGGGTTGGGGGCTCTACAGCGAGCGCCTCTCAGACGAGATGGGGCTGTACTCCGCCGCGATCGACCGGATGGGGATGTACAGCGCCGACTCGATGCGCGCCTGCCGGCTCGTCGTCGACACCGGCCTGCACGCCCTGGGCTGGAGCCGGCAGCAGGCGATCGACTACATGGTGGCCAACTCGCCGCTGACCGAAGGGGTCTGCCGTCCCGAGGTCGACCGCTACGTCTGCCACCCCGGCCAGGCGACGTCGTACATGGTCGGCCGGCTGGAGATCGAGCGGATCCGCCGCGAGGCCGAGCAGCGGCAGGGCGACCGTTTCGACGTACGCCGCTTCCACTCCGCCGTGCTCGACAGCGGCTCGCTCCCGCTCGGCGTCCTCGACCGGGTGGTCGCGGCCCGGCTGACCTGATCCGCTCTGCTGCGCGGTGCATCGCTGTCGGCTCGCTATCGGTTGGAAACCCGGTGGTGGCGCCGCCTAGGCTTGGCCGTTGCCCCGTGCCTCGGGGCAGGTGGCTAGAAGAGGGATGAACGTGCCGACTGGCAAGGTCAAGTGGTTCGACACCGAGAAGGGCTTCGGGTTCCTGTCGCAGGACGACGGACCCGATGTCTACGTGCGCACCGAGGCGTTGCCGGAGGGCACGACCACGCTGAAGGCCGGCACCCGGGTGGAGTTCGGGATCGCCCAGGGCCGGCGCGGCGACCAGGCGCTCCAGGTGCGGATCCTCGACGCCCCGGCCTCCGTCGTGCGCAACCAGTCGCAGGCACGTCGGAAGAAGCCCGAGGAGATGGCCCCGATCGTCGAGGACCTGATCCGGCTGCTCGACGGCGTGGGCGAGGCCTACCGGCACGGCCGCCATCCGGATCGGAGCCAGGCCCGGCCGACCGCGAAGCTGCTGCGCGCGCTCGCCGACGAGCTCGAGCTCTGAACGCACCCGCGCGGCACTAGTTCGCGGTGGTCGGGGCGGCCGCCGGTGACGGCGTACGTCGTCCAGGGCCGGCGAGCACGAACAGCGACCACCCCACCAGCACCACCGCAGCGGTGGTGAGGCCGAGCCGGGGGTTCGGCGGGAGGGCGATGCCCACGAAGCCGCCGATCACCCAGGCGAGCTGGAGCGTGGTGTCGCTGCGCGCGAAGGCGCTGGTGCGCACTCGGTCGGGCACGTCGCGCTGGATCGTCGAGTCCAGCGACAGCTTGGCCAGGCACTGCGCCAGTCCGGCCACGAAGCCGAGCACGACCAAGGCGAACAGCCCGTAGGCCAGGGCGGCGAGGATCGCCGCGGCTGCCCCCGCCAGCATCGCCAGGACCACCGTGAGCTTCGGGTTCACCCGTTTCATCAGCGATCCCACGGCGATGCCGACGAAGTTGCCGAGGCCTGCCGCGCCGATGACCGCGGCGAGCAGGAACTGGGGCGAGTGACCTGAGATCGGGTGCACGCGCAGCAGGAACGCCATGAAGAGCGTGAGGAAGCCCGAGAGCCAGCGCGGGGCGCAGTTCGCCCGGAGCGCGAACGCCATCGACCCGGGGATGCGCACCTTTCCGTGGACCGGCGCGGGTTCGGCGACCTCCGGGGTCTCGCCCGACAGGAAGCCGATGTCCTCCTCGCCCTGCGTCGAGTCGACGCGGCTGGGAAGCCGGATCGCGAAGACCGTGGCGATGACGAAGACCACGAACGCGTAGCGCAGGGACCACTCCGGCCCGATCGACGACGCACCCACGGCGAGCGGCGCGGAGACCAGCACGCCGACCATCCCGGCCATGGACATCCGCGCGTTGGCGGTGACCAGGGACAGGCCTTCGGGCAGGAGCCGGGGTACGGCGGCCGCGCGCGCGACGTTGTACGCCTTCGAGCCGACCAGCACGCCCAGCGCCGCCGGGAACAGCCAGATGGAGTCGCCGTTGATCGACGACGCGAGCGCCCACACCAAGAAGGCGCGCGCCGCCATCGTCGCGGCGATCGCCCAGCGCCGGCCATGGCTGAAGCGGTCGAGCACCGGCCCGATCAGCGGAGCCACCACCGCGAACGGCAGCATCGTCAGCCCGAGGAACAGCGAGATCTGCCCGCGCGCCTCTCCGGTCGGGATCTGGAAGAACAGCGTGCCGGCCAGCGAGATCGCCACGGCCGCGTCGGCCGCGGCGTTCAGGGCGCCCAGCTCGATCAGCCGCGCCAGGCCGCTGGTGTCCGCCCCCTCGGCCGCGGCGGCTCGGCGCGCGGAGAGGAACGCGAAGCGGCTGAACCGGCCCGTCCCACGGGCCACGGACGCCAGACCACGCCCGGTGCCCTTCACGCCGGAGGTCATGGAGTCCATGGCCGTCCTGCGATCAGACCCCTCGGGCAAGCTCATGGCTCCAGTCTGCACGAGCGCCCTGCGGCAGGGGGCCGAAGCCGCCCCGTTCGCCGTACCCGTGCGGGATCGGTCATCATGGGCCCCATGAGCGGTGACGAGGCCGAGATGTCGACGATGGCGATCGCACGCCCGCGCACCTCCGCGAAGGCCGACGCGGTGGCGGTGGCCGCCGTCGCCGTCGCCCGCGAGGCGCTGCTGGCCGAGGTCGACCCGGCCGACGTCGGCGACCATCTCTCCGTCGACCCCGAGGGCGACCGCGTGGTCACCCACCTCTTCGACTGCCGCCGGTCCGGGTACCTCGGCTGGCGCTGGTCGGTCACCGTCGTGCGGGCCTCCCGGCAGAAGACCGTCACGGTCGCCGAGATCGTGCTGGTCCCGGGCTCCGACGCGATCGTGGCGCCCACGTGGGTGCCTTACCGGGAGCGGATCAAGCCCGGTGACCTGTCGCCCGGCGACCTGCTGCCCGTGGCCGACGACGACCCGCGGCTGGTGCCGACGTACTCCTTCGGTGACGACCCGCTCGACCACGACGACCGCGCCCAGATCCGTACCGTGGCCAAGGATCTCGGCCTCGGCCGCATCCGCACGCTCTCACTCGAGGGGCACGAGGCGGCCGCCCAGCGGTGGTTCGACGGCAACGCCGGCCCCGAGGCGCCGCTCGCGCAGTCCGCGCCCGAGCCGTGCTCGACGTGCGGCTTCCTGATCCGCGTCTCCGGGTCGCTCGCCGAGACGTTCGGGGTGTGCGCGAACGGCGACGCGAACGACGACGGCAAGGTCGTGGCGTTCAGCCACGGCTGCGGGGCCCACTCCGAGGTCCGGTTGGCGAAGCGGCACGAGCCGGTGCCGCTGCCCGACCCCGTGGTCGACGAGCTCGACGACGAGCTCGACACGTTCTGAGGGCCGTCTCGAGATCGACGTGGATCAGGCGGCCGACCCGGCCGACCCGGCTGCCTCGCGCAGGGCGGCGCGGGCACGCTTGCGACGTCGGCAGTACTCCAGGCCGAGCAGCCCGAGTCCGGCCCCGGCGGCGCACGTCCAGAGCATCCAGCCGTGCCCGGCGTCGCGGAGGCGGCCGTAGAACGGGAGCAGAGCGACGAACCCGATCACCCAGAGCGCGACGCCGACCTCGACCGTGCGTACGCCGTCCACGTCGAGGGGCTCCACGTCGGCGACGAGGTAGGTGCGGTTGCCGATCTCGCGGACCGTCGGCTGGTCGTCGCGCAGCTCCATGGGGACCACTCTAGGAGTCGGGCAGGCATCCTGTCCGCGACGCTTCCTGTGCGCGCCGACGTCTGGCATGCTGCCGCCCGTGACGGATCAGCCCGAGGGCGAGAGCACGACCCGAAGCCAGTCGTCCGACCGGACCAAGCGCGGTCCCACACCTCGGCGAGATGCCCCTCGCGGACATCAGACCGCGCTGGACCGGTTCTTCAAGATCGGTGAGCGCGGCTCCACGGCCGAGCGGGAGATCCGCGGTGGCGTCGTCACGTTCTTCACGATGGCCTACATCATCGTGCTGAACCCGCTGATCCTCGGCTTCGCGCCCGACGTGAACGGGCACTTCCTCGGCGGCGGGACGGGCGACGGCTCCAACCTGCCCGCGATCGCCGCCGGGACCTCTCTCGTGGCGGGCGTGATGACGATCCTGATGGGTGTCGTCGCGAACTACCCCCTCGCGCTGGCCACCGGGCTGGGTCTGAACGCGTTCCTCGCCGTGTCCGTGGCGGCCCAGATGAGCTGGTCCGACGCGATGGGCCTGATCGTCCTCGAAGGACTGGTCATCCTGGTCCTGGTGCTGACGGGCTTCCGGACGGCGGTCTTCCACGCCGTACCCGCCCAGCTGAAGCTCGCCATCTCGGTGGGCATCGGCCTGTTCATCGCGTTCATCGGCTTCGTCGACGCCGGCTTCGTACGCCGGGTCCCCGACGCCGCGCACAGCACCGTGCCGGTCCAGCCCGGCACCGGTTTCTACCTCCAGGGCTGGCCCGTCTTCGTCTTCGCGATCGGCCTGGCCCTGGTGATCACCTTGTGGGTCCTGCGGGTGCGCGGCGCGATCCTGCTGGCGATCCTCGCCACCACCGTCCTGGCGATCATCGTGGAGAGCATCGGCAACTTCGGCTCGAGCGCCGACAACCCGGTCGGCGGCTGGAGCCTGAACGTCCCGAAGTGGCCCGACAAGATCATCGAGACACCGCACTTCGACACGCTCGGGCACTTCAACCTGCTCGGGTCGTTCCAGTCCGTGGGCGTCGTGACCGCCCTGCTGCTGATCTTCACGCTGATGCTCGCCGACTTCTTCGACACCATGGGCACGATGACCGCGATCGGTGCCGAGGCCGGGCTCCTGGACTCCGAGGGCATACCCCCGAGCACCCAGCGGATCCTGGTCGTCGACTCCCTCGCGGCCGCGGCCGGTGGTGCCGCCGGTGTCTCGTCGAACACGTCGTACATCGAGAGCGCGTCCGGGGTCGGCGAGGGCGCTCGCACGGGGCTGGCGTCCGTGGTGACCGGCGTGCTCTTCCTGTTCTCGATCTTCCTGGCGCCGCTGGTCAGCGTCATCCCGAGCGAGGCGGCCGTTCCCGCGCTGGTGCTGGTCGGCTTCCTGATGATGCAGCAGGTCGCGGGCATCAGCTGGGACGACCTGGAGATCGCCATCCCGGCGTTCCTCACCATCATCCTGATGCCGTTCACCTACTCCATCAGCATCGGCATCGGGGCCGGCTTCCTGGCCTACGTCCTGATCAAGGCGGTCAAGGGCAAGTCCGCCCAGGTCCACCCCCTGCTCTGGGTCGTCGCCGGCCTGTTCCTCCTCTACTTCGCCATCCACCCCATCACCGTCCTCTTCACCTGACCGCCGAGGTGGCACTTCTCCACTGCCGAAGTGGGGGTTCTCCGCCACCGACGTGCGAGTACTCCCGCCGGGCCTGACCGGGAAGTCCCCCTTCGCCCCCGGACTTCTCCCACTTCGGCGCGGGACAACTCCCACTTGGGCGCGGGACAACTCCCACTTCGGCGGAATGGTTAGCGAGGGTAATGAGTTATGCTAACGACATGCCCACCCTCCAGATGGCTGCCCGGAGCGATGCCGGGCTCGCGAGCGAGCTGCGCCTCAGCGTGATGCGCCTGCGCCGGCGGCTGGCCGGCGAGCGGCATCCCGACAACTCCCTGAGCATGGGTGCGATGGCGGTGCTCGGGTGTCTGTTCCGCAACGGCGACCTCACCGTCGGAGAGCTGGCCTCCCACGAGCGGATCCAGCCGCCGAGCATGACCCGCATCGTCAACGCGCTCGAGGAGGGCGGCTTCGTCGTACGGCGTGCGCACGAGACCGACGGCCGCCAGGTCGTCGTCGTCCTCTCCGAGAAGGGCCGTACGACGCTCCTGGCCGACCGCGCCCGCCGCGACGCCTGGCTGGCCCGCCGCCTGCGCGAGCTCACCACCGACGAGCGCGACACCCTCCGCCGGGCCGCGCCGCTGCTGGAGCGGCTCGCCACCACCGACTGACCACGACCGCACCACCACTGAAAGCTGATCTTGAGTCCCACCTTCCGAGCCCTCCACAACCCGAACTACCGGCGCTACGCGCTCGGCAGTCTCGTGTCCAACACCGGCACCTGGATGCAGCGTGTCGCGCAGGACTGGCTGGTGCTCCGCCTCACAGACGGCAGCGGCACCGCCCTCGGCATCACCACCGGCCTGCAGTTCCTGCCGGTGCTGCTCCTCTCGCCGTACGCCGGGGTCATCGCCGACCGCTTCCCGAAGCGCCGGCTCCTCCAGCTCACCCAGCTGACCATGGCGCTCGCCTCCCTGGTCCTCGGTGTGCTCGCGGTCGCGGGCGTGGCCGAGGTCTGGCACGTGTACCTGATCGCGTTCCTCTTCGGCATCGGCTCGGCCTTCGACGCACCCGCCCGCCAGTCGTTCGTCTCCGAGTTGGTCGGCCCCGACGACCTCACCAACGCCGTCGGCCTCAACTCCGCGACGTTCAACACCGCCCGCATCATCGGCCCGGGCGTGGCCGGCCTGATGATCGGCGCCCTGGGCGGCGGAGCCTGGGCGACGGGCTGGGTGATCCTGATCAACGCCCTGTCTTACGGCGCGGTCATCTGGCAGCTCGAACACATGGACACCGCGCTGCTCAACTCGCCGAAGCCGGTCGCGCGCAGCCCGGGGATGCTGCTCGAGGGCGTCCGCTACGTCCGCAGCCAGCCGAAGATGATGGCGATCCTGGTGATGGTGTTCTTCGCCGGGAGCTTCGGGATGAACTTCCAGATCACCTCGGCCCTGATGGCCACCCACGTCTTCGGCAAGGGCGCCGGAGAGTTCGGCATCCTCGGCTCCGCGATGGCCGTCGGCTCCCTGGCCGGCGCGCTCCTGGCCGCCCGCCGAGTACACATCCGGCTACGGCTGGTGGCCGGGGCAGCCATCGGTTTCGGCATGGCGGAGATGGTCGCCGGGCTGATGCCGACGTACCTCGCGTTCGCCCTGATGTGCCCGGTCATCGGTCTGTTCGCACTGACCATGCTCAACTCCGCCAACGCGACCATGCAGCTGGAGTCGCAGCCGGCCCTGCGCGGGCGGGTGATGGCGCTCTACATGACCATCGTCATGGGCGGCACTCCGATCGGCTCCCCGATCATCGGCTGGGTCGGCGAGCACTTCGGGGCCCGGTGGACGCTTCTCGGCGGCGGAATGCTCACGATCCTGGGAGTCGCCCTGGCGGTGGCGCTCTTCGCGCGTCCCCGCCGCGACGAGGCGGACGCCGAGCCGGAGAGGGTCGCGGTCCAGGCGGCCTGACCTGGCATCTCGGGCCGGCTCGGCCCCGTCCGGGGGCCGCCCGGGACGACGTATCTCGTTTTGGTGCGTACGCACAACCCGAGTAGCCTTGAGGACCGTGTCCGGCACGTCCGGGCTCATCTGCGTGCCCAGCCTCGCGTCGTCGCCGGTGCGGCGGCCGCGGACACCGCCGGACACCGCATCACGTGGCATCACACCAAGGCACACCGCACCAGGCAACACGATCGTGCCCGGCAAAGCGCCGGGTACTGAGGTAGGGACAAGAAAGGGAACCACCTAGTGCCCACCATCCAGCAGTTGGTCCGCAAGGGCCGCCAGGACAAGCCGTCGAAGTCCAAGACGCCGGCCCTCAAGGGGAGTCCGCAGCGTCGCGGCGTTTGCACCCGCGTCTACACCACCACCCCGAAGAAGCCGAACTCCGCCCTGCGCAAGGTCGCCCGCGTGCGCCTGTCCAGCGGCGTCGAGGTCACGGCCTACATCCCGGGTGTCGGCCACAACCTCCAGGAGCACTCGATCGTGCTCGTCCGCGGCGGCCGGGTGAAGGACCTCCCTGGTGTCCGCTACAAGATCATCCGCGGCACGCTCGACACCCAGGGCGTGAAGAACCGCAAGCAGGCTCGCAGCCGGTACGGCGCGAAGAAGGAGAAGGCCTGATGCCCCGCAAGGGTCCCGCCCCGAAGCGGCCGCTCGACGTCGACCCCGTGTTCGGGTCGCAGCTGGTGACACAGCTGGTCTCCAAGGTGCTCAAGGACGGCAAGAAGCAGGTCGCCCAGCGCATCGTCTACACCGCGCTCGAAGGCTGCCGTGAGAAGACCGGCACCGATCCCGTGGTCACGCTCAAACGCGCCATGGACAACGTGAAGCCGGCCATCGAGGTCAAGTCCCGCCGTGTCGGTGGCGCGACCTACCAGGTGCCGATCGAGGTCAAGGGAACACGCGGGACCACGCTGGCGTTGCGCTGGTTGGTCGGGTATGCCGCGGACCGTCGTGAGAAGACCATGTCCGAGCGCCTGATGAACGAGATCCTCGACGCCTCCAACGGCCTCGGTGCCGCAGTGAAGAAGCGCGAGGACACCCACAAGATGGCCGAGTCCAACAAGGCCTTCGCCCACTACCGCTGGTGACCCGACGGCGTACGCCGGCCCCACCGGGCCGGTGCGCCGGAGCACCACAGACCATTCCTACCTAAGGAAACGAACCGACAGTGGCTGTCGACATCACCACGGACCTGAAGAAGGTCCGCAACATCGGCATCATGGCGCACATCGATGCCGGCAAGACCACCACCACCGAGCGCATCCTCTTCTACACCGGCATCACCTACAAGATCGGTGAGGTCCACGAGGGCGCCGCCACGATGGACTGGATGGAGCAGGAGCAGGAGCGCGGCATCACGATCACGTCGGCCGCGACGACCTGCTGGTGGAAGGACCACCAGATCAACATCATCGACACCCCCGGTCACGTGGACTTCACCGCCGAGGTCGAGCGCTCGCTGCGCGTCCTCGACGGCGCCGTTGCCGTCTTCGACGGTGTGGCCGGTGTCGAGCCGCAGACGATGACCGTGTGGCGGCAGGCGAACAAGTACGCCGTCCCGCGGATGTGTTTCGTGAACAAGCTGGACCGCACTGGCGCGGACTTCTTCCGTTGCGTCGACATGATGGTCGAGCGGCTGAACTCCACTCCGCTGGTGCTCCAGCTCCCGATCGGCGCCGAGGCCGACTTCCTCGGTGTCGTCGACCTGGTCGGCATGCGTGCCCTGACCTGGCGCGGCGAGACCACGATGGGCGAGGACTACGAGGTCGAGGAGATCCCGGAGTCCATGCGCGCCCAGGTCGATGAGTACCGCGAGAAGTTCCTCGAGACGCTCGCCGAGGCCGATGACGAGATCATGGAGAAGTACCTCGACGGCGACGACCTCTCCGTCGAGGAGCTCGAGGCGGCGATCCGGCGCGCCACGCTGGCCGACAAGGTCAACCCGGTGCTGTGCGGCACGGCGTTCAAGAACAAGGGCGTGCAGCCCCTGCTCGACGCCGTCGTGAAGTTCCTGCCGAGCCCGCTGGACATCAACGCGATCGTCGGCCACAAGGTCAACAACGAGGACGAGAAGGTCGAGCGGATGCCCGCGGACGACCAGCCGTTCTCCGGCCTGGCCTACAAGATCGCCAGCGACCCCCACCTCGGCAAGCTGATCTACGTGCGCGTCTACTCCGGGAAGCTGGAGGCCGGTGCGACCGTCCTGAACTCGGTCACGGGGAAGAAGGAGCGGATCGGCAAGGTCTACCAGATGCACGCCAACAAGCGTGAGGAGATCGCGTCGGTCGGCGCCGGACAGATCGTGGCCGTGATGGGTCTGAAGGACACCAAGACCGGTCACACGCTGTGCGACATGCAGAACCCCGTCGTCCTCGAGTCGATGTCGTTCCCGGCACCGGTGATCGAGGTCGCGATCGAGCCCAAGACGAAGAGCGACCAGGAGAAGCTCGGCACCGCGATCCAGCGGCTCTCCGACGAGGATCCGACGTTCACCGTCAAGACCGACGAGGAGACCGGCCAGACGATCATCGCCGGCATGGGCGAGCTCCACCTGGAGATCCTCGTCGACCGGATGAAGCGCGAGTTCCGGGTCGAGGCCACCGTCGGCAAGCCGCAGGTCGCCTACCGCGAGACGCTGCGCAAGGTCGTCGCGAACCACAGCTACACCCACAAGAAGCAGACCGGTGGATCCGGTCAGTTCGCGAAGGTGGTCGTCACCCTCGAGCCGAGCATCGACCCCGAGACCGGGCAGGGTGCCGGCTACGAGTTCGTGAACAACGTGTCCGGCGGCCGCATCCCGCGCGAGTACATCCCGTCGGTCGACCAGGGCGGCCAGGACGCCATGGAGTTCGGCGTGCTCGCCGGCTACCCGATGGTCGACGTGAAGTTCACGCTCGAGGACGGCGCCTACCACGACGTCGACTCCTCGGAGCTGGCCTTCAAGATCGCCGGCAACCAGGCCTTCAAGGAGGCCGCGCGGATGGCCAAGCCCGTGCTGCTCGAGCCGATGTTCGCCGTCGAGGTGATCACTCCGGACACGTTCCTGGGCACGGTCATCGGCGACATCAACAGCCGGCGCGGTCAGATCCAGTCGCAGGAGGAGCGCCACGGTGACATGGTCATCAACGCGCTCGTGCCCCTGTCCGAGATGTTCGGGTACGTCGGCGACCTGAGGTCCAAGACCTCGGGCCAGGCGTCGTACTCGATGGAGTTCGACTCGTACGCCGAGGTCCCCACGGGCATCGCCGACGAGATCGTCAAGAAGGTCCGCGGCGAGTGATCCCAGCGGGTTGCCGGGCCGCTCAGATGATCGAGCAGCCCGGCCACGCAGGGGTCATTTGGCCGGACCCTCGGCATGCAGCAGAATCTACGAGTCAAGTGACAACAACAGGAGGAGCCCACAGTGGCTAAGGCGAAGTTCGAGCGGACCAAGCCGCACGTCAACATCGGCACGATCGGTCACATCGACCACGGCAAGACCACCTTGACCGCGGCGATCACCAAGGTCCTGCACGACCAGCACCCCGACCTGAATCCCTTCACGCCGTTCGACGAGATCGACAAGGCGCCGGAGGAGCGTCAGCGCGGTATCACCATCTCCATCGCGCACGTGGAGTACCAGACCGAGGCGCGCCACTACGCCCACGTCGACTGCCCCGGACACGCCGACTACATCAAGAACATGATCACCGGCGCTGCTCAGATGGACGGCGCGATCCTCGTGGTCGCCGCCACCGACGGCCCCATGCCGCAGACGCGTGAGCACGTGCTGCTCGCCCGTCAGGTCGGCGTGCCGGCGATCGTGGTCGCGCTGAACAAGTGCGACATGGTCGACGACGAG
>NZ_DASXQG010000056.1:0-11756 GCF_036493135.1 Nocardioides sp.
TGGCCCTTGCAGGTTGCAACAAGGTGGCCCAACTCGTCCTCGGTGAGCACCTCGACCGGTTGCTCCGGCAAGGCGGCATCCGCTCGAACGGGCTGCGGTCGAGCTCACCGTCCTCAACCAGCCACCGGAAGAGCTGCTGCAGGCTGCGGTAGTGCTTCGCCACAGTCGCAGGTGAAAGCCGCCGGTCCTGCATGGAGACCAGGTACAGCTCGATGTGCTCACGGGTCAGGTCGTGGACCGCTGTCGGCATCCCGGTTCCCCTGAGGAAGTCGAGCAGACCGTTGCCGGCGGCGAGGTAGGAGTCGATGGTGAGCGGGGCTTTGTTGGTCGCGCGCAGATGGCGGCGCCAGTCGGGCAGCAGGATGCTGAGGTCGTCGAAGGCAACTGGGCGTGCCCTGGGGGGCGTCTTGGACCGTTCACGCACCCCGCGCGTCGCCGTTTCGCGCTCACTCATGGCGTGAGCCTCGCTGCGCGGCCCCGCTAACGTCGCGTCGAGCGGGGCGAATCCTTGCCTGTAGCAGCGTTGTGCTGCGGAGGTGAAGGCGCCCTGGAGCCCGTTGCCGCAGGTCAGCGGCACTGGTGGGGCGGGCGGGGCTCGAACCCGCGACCCAGGGATTATGAGTCCCTTGCTCTGACCGACTGAGCTACCGCCCCGCGGCACATTGTGCCCGCCCGCTCGCGCGACGTTTCGGCCGGAGGACCCTCGACCGGGTTGAATGTCCTCGATGGACGGGGCGGTGGGCGGTACGACGGAGACGCGGGCGGGTGCGCCCGACGCGGTCTCTCCTGTCCGCGAGTGGGGCTGGGTGCTCCGCGTGCTGACGCTGGTCGCGGTGTTCGCCGTCGTGGCGATCGCGCGCTCGCGACAGGTCGACGTCCCGTTCCGGGACCCTCACGGCAAGCTGTTCACGAACAAGCTCCTGAGCACCGCCCAGACGCTCCTGGTCGCCGTGGCGATCGACATCGTGGTCCGGTGGCTCCGCGGCCGTCGGCAGGGAAGGTCGCTCTGGCAGACGGCCCGCTCCCGCTGGACGCCGTACCGGATCGCGATGATCGCCGGGGCGCTGGTCGCCTACCAGGTCGTCTACCTGTGCTACCGGAACCTCAAGAGCTGGGACATCTTCCGCGCGCCGCAGGACGAGATGCTGCTGCGTTGGGACCGCTGGCTGTTCTTCGGCCACAGCCCGGCCGTCCTCCTGCATGACCTGCTCGGCGAAGACCTCGCGGCGCGCCTGCTGACCGACCTGTACGAGTCGTTCTCGACGCTGGTGACCATCGCCCTGGTCGCCGCGCTGGCGTTCACGCCGACGGTGCGCTCGGCGTACGTCTTCGTCGTCTCGGCGATGTGGGCCTGGATCCTGGGCGTCGGGTCCTACTACCTGATCCCGTCCCTCGGCCCGTTCCACGCGGCTCCTGCGGAGTTCTCCGGGCTCACCCGGACCTCGATCCAGCGGACCCAGGAGGCCTACGTCGTCCAGCGCGACCACCTGCTGGCGAATCCACACGCGCACGATGCGTTCGCCCAGATCTCGGCGTTCGCGAGCCTCCACTGCGCCCTCACGTTCCTGGTGTTCCTGATGGCGCGCTACTACGGGCTGCGTTGGTTGTCGTGGTTGGTCGGACTGTTCCTGGTCGGCACTTTGCTCGCCACGGTGTACCTCGGCTGGCACTTCGTCGTCGACGACATCGCCGGCCTGGCCCTCGCCTGGGTCTCGGTGCAGCTCGGAAAGTGGACCGTGCTGGGTTCGTGGAGTTCCCAACGTGAGCGCCGCGAGCCTCTAGAATCCGGCCACGTGTAAGGGCGACCCGACGGAGGCTCCGGTGAGAAATCTGTTTTTCATCCTGGTGATCGTCTGGTTCGTCCTCGGCGTGAGCGTCGCGAACGACCGCGGATACTTCGACAGCAACGCCGACCGCACCTGCACCTTCGTCGGCAGCGGACTCCTCACGGTCGTGGCCGGCCCGATCAACTACCTCGGCGTGCATCCCAAGGCGGCCTGTTAGCGCGGTCTGTTACGGCGCCCTCCCGACCGGCGGGTCAGCGTCGAGGGTCCCCAACCAGGTCGCGGCGACCGGACCCCACTGCGCCAGCTCGTCGTCCGAGAGCGACGGCTGACAGCGCACCCACGACTCCACCCGGCCGAGCCGGCCGAGCTGGAGGGCCGCCGGCAGCGCGGCTCGCAGCTCGGCCGCCGACACGAGGTCGCTCCAGACCTCGAGCGCCGCGTCGACCACCCGCCACAGCCGTGCGTCGTCGCCGTCGGCCTGGAGCTTCTCCCCCAGGATGTTCAACGGGATCAGCAGCACCCCGAGTGGCTCGGTGACCAGCGCGTCTCCGAAGTCGAAGAACCGCAACCGACCGTCGACGTCGAAGACGTTGTTCTCGTGGAGGTCGTTGTGGTTGAGGGTCGTCGGGAGCCCGAGCCCGGTCACCTGCTCGGCCCATCGGCGTACGGCGGGAAGGTGCGCCCGCAGCCGTGCCGCCACGTCGGGAGCCAGGCGGCGCGGGTCATCGGGTGCCAGCGCGGCGTACTGCTCGATGCGCGCGGACAGGTAGTCGACGGCCGCCTCCGGTCGGAGCTCGGTCATCCCGAGGGCCAGCAGCTGGGCGTGGTGCGGCACGAGCTCGCGCTGGAGGAGGGCGGCCTCGCGCGCGAGCCGGACCCAGTTCTCGAGGTCGTCGCCCGCGGTCTGGTAGAAGACGTCGCCCTGGTCCGGCGTGATCAGGAGGCCGTCCCCGACCGCCCGCACCGGAACGACGCGATCGGGCACGAGCCGCGCGAGCGCCGCCATCAGCGGCAGCTCGATCTGCTGGCCGGGGCAGTTCTGCTTGGCGTACCAGACGCCGTCGGCCGTCTCGACCCGCCACACGGTGGCCCAGCCGCGGAGCTTCTGCTGGGTCATCGAGGTGACCGGCCCGACGATCCCCTCGCACCACTCTCGGATCTCGGCGCGGAACTCCTCGGTCCCCCACCGCGACGAGAGAGATCGGTCGCGCGGCGGGAGCGCGTCGTACCACTCAGGCATCGGCATCCCGACGCTGCATCTCGAGCTCGCGCTCGACCGGCGTGAAACCCAGCTCGCGGTTGATCCGCTGCATGAACGTGTTCTCGACCGCGTTCCACGTGTGGACCAGGCGACGCTCGGGATGCTCGGCCGCGAGGATCCGCAGCATCGCCACCTTCAGCGCCATCCCGAGACCGTGCCCGCGGTGCTCGGGCATCACCAGCGTGTCGTCCTGGATGACGTAGTCCGCGTCGCGGGCGAGATAGACCAGGGTGTAGCCACCGAACACTCCGTCGCTGCGCCGGCGTGCGACCGCGACGACCTGGTCGTACGCCTCGGCCGTGCGCTGCTCTCCTTCGCGCACCCGGTCGACGGTGATCTCCACCGGCTGGTGGTCGACTTCGCCCGACGGCGCGTCGCGGCCCATCTGGGTGTGCATGGCGGCGTAGGCCTCGACCAGGTCGTCAGGGGCACGATCCCGCCAGGTCACGATCTCGTAGCCCTCCGGGACCCCTGGGGACGCCTCGAACCGTGCGCCCTCGACCGGGAGCGACAACACGTGGTGATCCTCCTCCTGCACGACCGCGTAGCCGAGTGCCGTCGCGAACCGGAACGCGGGGGACGGATCGCCCTCGACCGGCTGGTTGACCTCCCCCAGCAGGGTCGTCCGGCCGGCGCTCCGGGCGCGTCGTACGAGCTCGTCGTGGAGTGCCAGGCCGACGCCGCGGCGCCGGGCGTCGGGGTGGACGCCCACCTGGACATGGGCAAGGTGCAGGTTGTCCTCGACCGTCAGGGCCAGATCGGCGGTCCCGACGATGCGGCCGGCGTCCCGCGCGACCAACAGGGTGCGCCGGGAGTACGAGCTGGGCCTCCGGACCATCTGGAGCAGCTGGGGGAAGGTGCGCAGGACCGCGTGGGGGTGGTCGGCCCGGAAGGCTGCCTGCTCGACGTCGAAGAACTCGCGGAGACCGGGGTCGTCGTCCGGGTCGAGCTCGGCGATCTCGGGCATGACGACCACCCAACCCGACCCCGGCCTGTCGGGCCAAGCCATTTGGCGGCATGCTCGTGGCCATGGACACGCCTCCACCGCTCGAACCCCTGCCCGAGGACTGGACCCGCGCGCTGGCCGTCGTCGCGCACCCCGACGACATGGAGTTCGGCTCGGCTGCCGCCGTCGCGCACTGGACCGCGCAGGGCAAGGAGGTCATCTACTGCATGGTCACCTCCGGCGAGGCCGGGATCGACTCGATGGACCCCGACGAGTGTCGCCGCGTGCGTGAGGCCGAGGAGATCGAGTCGGCGCGGATCGTCGGCGTCGACACCGTGGAGTTCCTCCATCAACCCGACGGCATCCTCGAGTACGGCGTGCCGCTGCGGCGCGAGATCGCGGCGGTCGTGCGCAAGCACCGGCCCGAGATCGTGATCACCGGAAACTTCCACGAGACCTTCGGCGGCCGCATGCTCAACCAGGCCGACCACATCGCGACCGGCCGCGCCGTGCTGGACGCGGTGCGCGATGCCGGCAACCGGTGGGTGTTCCCCGAGCAGGTGGTCGACGGGGTCGAGCCCTGGGGCGGCGTGAAGGCGGTGTGGGTCGGGGGCTCCCCCGAGGCCGGTCACGGGGTCGACACGACCGACACCTTCGACAAGGGCGTGGACTCGCTGGCCGCCCACGCGGCGTACATCGAGGGGCTGGGCTGGGAGAACTGGGATCCGCGGGAGTTCCTCGAGGGTTTCGGCCGGCAGACGGGACAGCGGATGGGCGTCGCGTTCGCGACCGCGTTCGAGGTCTACCCGTTGGGCTGGGGTGACTGATGGCCTACCTGACCTCGGACCCGGGGGTGTCCCTGGACGGGTTCATCGCCGGCCCGGACCAGACCCTCGAGCACCCGCTGGGGATCGGCGGCGAGGCGCTCCACCGATGGATGTTCGAGGAACCCGAGCAGCACGCGGCCGAGATGGACGCGATCACGTCTGCCGGCGCCTACATCATGGGCCGGAACATGTTCGGCGCCGGCCGCGGTGAGTGGGACCTCGACTGGAAGGGCTGGTGGGGCGACGACCCGCCGTACCACGGCCCGGTCTTCGTGCTCACTCACCACGAGCGCCAGCCGGTCGAGATGCAGGGCGGCACGACGTTCCACTTCGTGACCGGAGGCCCGGAGGAGGCGCTGCGGCTCGCGACCGACGCCGCCGGTGACCGGACGATCTCGATCGCCGGAGGCGCATCGACGATCAACCAGTTCCTGCGGGCCGGCCACATCGACGAGCTACGGCTCCACGTGGCGCCCATCGTGCTGGGCTCGGGTGAGGCGATCTTCACCGACCTGAAGGGCTTGCCGCTCGAGGTCGCCTCGACCAGGTCGACGTCCCTCGTCGCGCACCTGACACTGAAGCGAGTGCGGGGGTAGCTCCCTCAGGCGACGGGATCGAACGTGTCGTCGATGACCTTGTTGCCGGTGCGGGCGAACAACCGAAGCGCCTGGCGCACCCCTGGAATGCTGCCGGTGGCGAACGGCGAGTCCGCTCCCATGCCGACAACCGTCATCTGCCAGGCGCGCACCTCGTGCTTGGTCGGCGCGGTGTAGTTGCCAGAGACCTTGAGCCGGTGGCCGGTCAGGTGAACGCCGTTGAGCACGTCTTGGAGACGACGTACGGAGTTGGAGTCCTCCACGCCCAGCTGGAGCTTCGAGACGAACACGTCGCCCACCGGGATGGTGAAACCCGGACCAGGAGCGCGCGAGAGCTCCGGCTTGCGCGCGACGCTGCAGAACGTGAACGGCGACGTCCGCTCCTCGTAGTGGAGATGCGCACCGAAGAACGGGCCGATCGAGCCCTTGACGTGCCCGCTGTTCCCGGAGAGACCGATCCGCTGGCCGACCCGGACCTCCTTGTCCTTCTTGACCAGGATCTTGCTGAGGTGGCAGTACCCGTGCCGGACGCCTCCGGACTCGATCACGACGTGGTTGCCGTACGACTTCCCCCAGCCTGCGTCGACATCGCGGACGACGAAGAGCACCCGTCCCTTGGCGGTGGCCAGGACGTCGAAGCCGATCTGACCACCGGTCGAGTAGTCGTCGCCGGTATGGATTCCTCGGCCGTCGGCATCCTTGTCGCAGCTCCACAGATCGCTGCGCGAGCCGTACGGCGTGGTGATCGTGAAACCCGGGATCGGATGGCCCATCGCTCAGCCCTCCGTGCCGTCATCGGGTTCCGCGTCGGGTTCCGGGTCGGGATCGTCGGCCGGCGTGTCCGCCCCGTCGTCCAGGCCGTAGCCGAAGCCGGTCGTGTCGTCGAACGGGTCGTCGAGGTAGGCGTCGTACGTCGCAGTGTGCTGCTCGGACATCTCTCACCCTCTTGGACTGGGTGCCCGAGCCACCTGTGTACGGGACGTCCAGGCTAGGACGGGGACCGCGCCCGACGCGTCACCCCTCCGACTGATCTCGGTCGGGAATCGGTCTCATGGGCGATGTGCCGCCGCGGTAGGCCCTGCCAGCATCGGACGATGGGACTCGCGGAGGTCGCCTCGAGATGAAGGTCATGGTGGCGCCGCAGAAGGTGGGACAGGGCTTGGCACTGAACCTGGCGACGGTCCTCGACCGCCGGCCGCTGGTCGTCGGTCTCACCGAGATGGACCTCGGTCAGCACTCCTTCGTGCCCACGATGCGCGAGACGCTCGGTTCGTCGTACACCGTGATCTCGGACGCCACCGTCGGCGTCCACTCGCAGGAGATCCCGGTCGCGATCCGCAACGGACCATCCACGTCGGTCACCTCATCGAAGGTGGTTCAGATCTCCCCGGACGTCGGCACCAAGGGCACCGGCAACGACCGATACCTGGCCACCGTCCGGTTCCGCCACCACGGCAGGGTGTACGTCGTCATGCACACCCACACCAACGCGGTGATCCAGAGCCACACGACGCTGAAGATGCTCGACAACGAGCGTAAGAGGGTCACCGCGGACGCGATGCAGACCATCGAGGACAAGGCCGACCTGGTCCTGAAGGACCCCCGGGTCGCGGCCCTGTGGATCATGGGCGACTTCAACATCCTGCCGGCCCCGCCCGACATCGAGTGGGAGCACTCGCCGCAGGCGATGTTCCGGCGGCTCGGGATGAAGAGCGAGAACACCCGGGTGGTCTACCTGGCCTGGTCGAAGGGGCTGCACCGGCGTGGCGACCTCGAGGTGATCGGCGCACGCACGGCCCGGAATGCCTCGGACCACGCGTTTCTGGTGAGAGGCTTCCGCCGCGCACCCACCCAGCCCTGAGCGGCGACGGAGGGACGGGGCGGCCTGGGCCGCCAGGCGGTTACTGACGCCCTCGACCGGTTCGACGTCTCCGGGCCGAAGCCGTGTTCGGGCACCGATGTCGAGAAACCCCGGCCCGCGTCGTCCCCGGTGCGTACGCGGCCACAATGGTCGCGTCGTACCGAAGGAGACATTCCCATGGCAAAGTACCTGGTGCTCAAGCACTACCGCGGCGGGCCGACTCCCGTCGTGGAAATCGACCCGATGGACCAGTGGGCGCCGGCCGACGTCGACGCGCACGTCCAGTGGATGCGCGACTTCGCAGCCGACCTCGAGGAGACGGGCGAGTTCGTGGACCACCAGGCGCTGTCGCCCGAGGGCACGTTCGTCCGGTACGGCGGCGAGGGCCGGCCGCCGGTCACCGACGGCCCGTTCGCGGAGACCAAGGATCTGATCGCCGGCTGGATGATCATCGACGTGGAGACGTACGAGCGAGCCGTCGAGGTGGCGGGAGCGTACTCGGCCGCACCAGGCCCGGGCGGCAAGCCGAACTGCGAGTGGCTGGAGGTACGTCCGTTCTACGGTTCCCCGCCCGCCATCTCGGAGTGAACGAAGCCACGCTGCGGGAGCTGATTCCCGCGGTCACCGGCGTCCTCGTCCGTCGAGGTGCCGACTTCGCGACGGCCGAGGACGCCGTGCAGGACGCGCTGCTGCGGGCACTGGCCACCTGGCCGTCGGATCCCCCGGCGGATCCGAAGGGATGGCTGATCACGGCCGCCTGGCGCAAGTTCCTGGACGCGACCCGAGCGGAGAGCTCGCGGCTCGCCCGCGAGGCCCGGGTCGCGTCCCAGCCACCGCCGGGCCCGACCGAGGCGGCCCTCACTGAACACGCGGCCGACACCCTGCAGCTCTACTTCCTCTGCGCCCACCCGTCGCTCACGGCGGCCTCCGCGGTGGCGCTCACGCTGCGGGCGGTGGGCGGTCTGACGACGCGCCAGATCGCGGAGGCGTACCTGGTGCCGGAGACGACCATGGCCCAGCGCATCAGCCGGGCCAAGCGCACCGTGTCGGGCGTGCGCTTCGACGAGCCAGGAGACGTGGCCACCGTCCTGCGGGTGCTCTACCTGGTCTTCAACGAGGGCTACAGCGGTGAGGTCGACCTCGCCGACGAGGCGATCCGGCTGACCCGTCAGGTGAGGTCGATGACCGACCACGAGGAGGTGTCGGGCCTGCACGCGTTGATGCTGCTGCACCATGCCCGCCGCGCCGCGCGGACGACACCCGACGGTGCCCTCGTCCCGCTGGCCGAGCAGGACCGGTCCCGGTGGGACAGCGACCTGATCACCGAGGGCGTGGCAGTCCTGCAGGCGGCCCTGGCGCGCGACCGGCTCGGCGAGTACCAGGCGCAGGCCGCGATCGCCGCCCTGCACGCCGACGCGCAGGCGGTGGACGAGACCGACTGGGTGCAGATCGTGGAGTGGTACGACGAGCTCGACCGCCTCACGGACAACCCCGTTGTCCGTCTCAACCGTGCCGTCGCAGTGGGTGAGGCGGAGGGAGCACAGGCCGGTCTGGCCGCACTCGCACGGGTGGATCGGGCGGTTCCCAGATACCCGGCTGTCGAGGCCCACCTCCGGGAACGGGCCGGCGACCTTCCGCTCGCGGCTCGGCTGTACGGCGAAGCGGCCCGGGCTGCCACCAACCTCGCCGAGCGCGACCACCTCACCCGACAGGCTGCTCGGCTGAACGGCGTGGTTCGGGGTTGATGGAGCTCCTCCACGGCCCGATGTCGGGAGCCCGCGCGATGACTGGAACGGCACGTGATCTCCCCGGGAGGGACCCGCTGTTGTCGAGCGCACGTGGAGGGACGAGTCTGGAGACGTGAACACACACAGACCGAGAATCGTCGTCGGATATGACGGCTCACCGGACGCCGATGCAGCCGCGAGCTGGGCCGGGCAGATGGCTCGTCTCCGTGGTGAACCCGTCGTGGTCACGATCGCCGTGGACCCGATGGAATCGCCGCGCAGACCGAACTGGCCGGAGTCGTGGTGGGAAGAGATCGAGAGGCAGGCCCGGGAGACCCTGGCGGGGGTCGGCGCCACGGACGTCACGATCGAGCGCCACTTGGCCGCAATCGTCACGACGCTGGTCGCCGCCTCCAGCGACGCTTCGATGCTCGTTCTCGGCAGTAGAGGTCATGGGCGGATCGGCGAGGCGCTCCTCGGATCCGTGAGCCAGAACGCAGCGCGTCAGGCGCAGTGCCCCCTGGTGGTCGTCCGTAGGGCACACGACGCCGACGCGCACCGGATCGTCGTCGGCGTCGACGATTCGAAGCCGAGTCTGCGCGCCCTGGAGTTCGCCTGCCGGCAGGCCGCCGCCACGAGAGACGCCGTGGTGCTCTACCGAGCCTGGAAACCGCTCACCATGCCCATCGACACGCACGGTGACGTGTCGGCGTCGATGTCTCGGACCCTGCTGGAGGAAGAAGAAGCGTTGCAGAAGTCGGTGGTGGAAGCGCGGACGCGCTACCCGGAGATCGAGATCGAGGGCGAGTTCATCGCTGAGCGTGCCGGCCAGGCCCTGGTGAGCGCCTCGAACACGGCGTCCATGGTCGCGGTGGGGTCTCGAGGCCACGGTGCGTTGGCCGAGGCGGCGCTGGGTTCGGTCAGCCACCACGTCCTTCAGCATTCCCGTTGCCCGGTGGCCGTCGTCCGCTGACACCCGAGCTTTCCTGGCCGCAGCAGCGCTTTCGCTACGGGGACGATGGGTCCCGCTTGGCCACCGTCAGGAGCACCACAGAGTCCTCGACGGCCTCCAGGGCATGTCGGGAGTCCGGAATGAACATCAGGTCGCCGGGGGAACCGTTCCATCGGTCCTCGCCCATCACGAGGGTCACCCTGCCTCGAAGCACCTGAACCGTCGCCTCACCGGGATTCTCGTGCTCGTCCAAGCCGGCACCGGCGATCAGTGCCACCAGGGTTTGACGCAGTACGTGCTCGTGACCGCCGTAGACGGTGTGAGCACTGCGCCCGCTCGACGCCGCCAGTGCTTGCTCCAGGTGATGGCGGGCCAATGCCTTCAATGACTCCTTCTGCATCGTGCTTCCCTTCAACGTGGATCAGCCGATGACCCGTCGTCGTCGCAGCGACAGGAGCAGGGCGCCGGTCGTGACGAGCGCGATGACCGTGACTGCCTCGAGACCGCCTGGAGACGTCGTCACAGTCCCGGCGGGAGCGCCCGCCTCGGAGCGCGGTACGGCGTGTCCAACGGCGCCGCATCGCTCCGTCCGGACCCCTCGGCCCCGTGCCCACCGGCCATGTGTCCGCGGTTCGCTTCCGCGGGTCGGCCCGTCGAGCCAGGGCGGGACCCGTCGCCGTCCGGGCTCGTTGCACGCTGGTTCCTCCGACCAGGTTGCTCGGGGGAACCAGCGCCCCACCTTCCACGACTGCGTAAGCGCGGAAGGGTCGAGGACAGCGACCGGATGATCGTCGTTGGCGGGGCCACATGTTCGAGTGTGACGCTGGGATGCACCTGAGCGTGAGGGGCCAGATCGGCCGGGTCCGCCGCCAGTGATTGCCGAACTTCGGAAGTCGACGCGGGGTTCGGATCTCAGCGGTACAGGTGGGGGCCCACCACCGAGCGGGGGAGCTTGTCCGGGCCGGGGTGGGCCATCAGGATCCGAATGCCGTCGGGATCCCGACCGGCGACGAACGTGACCCCGCCGCTCGTATAGGTGTCGGTGAAGCGGCCGAAGTCTCGGAGAGCGTGTTCCAGCACGTGCAGGTCGTCTGCGCTGTTGACCGCCCAAATCAGGCACTGCGGGCCGATCCCGCCCGAGGCGTGCGGGGTTCTGGCGCCGTGCCCGATCAGGTAGATCTGAAAGCCCCCAGGAGCGAGCAGGAGCGCAGCCTCGGGATCATGGATGGCCACCTCACACGCGAAGACATCCCGATAGAAGCCAACCGAGCGATCGAGGTCTGACACGAAGATCACTGATGACGTGACGCGGGCCGCGTGTTCCATGGTGTTCCTTGCTCTCGATGAACCTTGGTCTTCAGGGTCCCGACTCCCGCATGCTCGCCGCGATCGCGCTGACCGACGGTTCTGCGCGGGCTGCGACTGCTCAGACAGGTCGCCGAGCTTCTGCTTCCGGATGGTGCAGGTCGAAGGCCGGTGACTCGGAGCGGATCCGCGGGATGCGGTCGAAGTTGTGGGGCGGCGGTGGACAGCTGGTGGCCCACTCCAGCGAACGGCCCCAGCCCCACGGGTCGTCGACCTCGACCAACGGCGCCTTCCGGGAGATCCACACGTTGTAGAAGAACGGCAGCATGGAGGCTGCAAGCAGGAACGAGCCCACGGTGGAGACCTGGTTCAGCGTGGTGAAGCCGTCTTCTGGCAGGTAGTCGGCGATACGGCGTGGCATCCCCTCCACACCCAGCCAGTGCTGGACCAGGAACGTGGTGTGGAAGCCGATGAACAGCATCCAGAAGTGCACC
>NZ_DASXQG010000057.1:0-35706 GCF_036493135.1 Nocardioides sp.
TCGTCGACGAGTACATCGAGGACGGACGCGCGGCCGTGTACTCCAGCCGGGGCCTGGTCCTGCTGCTCTCGGAGCTGGCCACGACGGCATGGGAGGTGCTCGGCGACGAGTGGCTGCCGTCCGAGGTCCTGGCGGCGACGCTGGTCAGGGAGTTCGGCGACCCGGGGGAGGGCGAGGCCGGCCGGCTCACCGAGGAAGCCCTGCGCTCGCTCGCGGAGCTGGAGCTGGTCGAGCTCGACGAAGGCGCGGGCCCGTGACCGAGCTGGCGCTCGTCGAGGCCGTCCCCCTGGCCCACGCTCTCGTGGACCGGGTCGCCGTCGACGTGGAGGTGCGCGTCCTGTTCATCAAGGGACCGGCGGCCATGCTCCAGGGACTGCGGGGCCCACGGGCGTCCGTGGACGTCGACGCGATCGTCGACCCCTCGCGGCGCGACCGGCTGGCCGAGCACCTGACCGAGCTCGGCTGGGTGGACGAGAATCCCTACACCTCGCCCACGGTGCTTCCGATGCACTCGCTGACCCACAGGCATCGGGCCTGGCCCTGTGAGCTCGACCTCCACGACCGCTTCCCCGGTTTCTTCGACGACCCGCAGGACGTGTTCGAGCGGCTGTGGGAGAGACGGCAGACGGTCCTCGTGGCCGGGCGCGAGATCCCCTGCCCGGACCCCGCCGGCCATGCACTCGTGCTGGCCCTGCACTCGCTGCGCGACCCGCACGACGAGGCCAAGGCACACGAGCTGGCGATGCTCGAGGGGCGCGTGACAGAGATCGCCGACGACGACTGGTTGGCCGACCTCGCGCGACTGGCGGCCGACCTGGGGGCCGCGGACACCGCGGCCCCCTTCCTCGACCGCGTGGGGGCTCCGGCCGTGGGCCGTGGCGCCACCGAGCCCGCCGACCTGCGCGCCTGGGACCTGCGCACCCAGCCCGCCCACGTCACGGCGGTCTCCTGGGTGCACGAGCTGCGCCGGCTTCCTTGGTCCCGCCGCCCCGGCTACCTCTGGTACGCCGCCTGGCTGACGGAGCCGGAGCTCCGGCTCGCCGAGCCCGATCTGCCGCGGGGGCGACCAGCGGTCCTCCGGGCCCGGGCACGCCGCCTCCGCCGTGGTCTCGCCGCACTGCCGGCGGCACTGAGGAGCGTCCTGTCCCACGAGCGATCCGAGAACAGCGACGGCCGCTGAGCCTCGAGCCGGAGACGCGGTCAGTGTTCACGCAGGGGCTCGGGCACCCGGTCGGAGCGGCTGGCCGCGGCCTCCGAGTGGCGGACGGTCAGCACGGCGGCGATCGCGACCGTGACGTTCTGCATCGCCAGCAGTCCCAGATATCCGGTGGTGCTCCGCAGGCCGGCGACCAGGGCCATGCCGACCACGGTGACGATCGCGGCGACGGCGCGGGACCACGCGATCGGCAGGTAGTCACCGGACACCCGGGCCGCAGCGATCCACGGCGCGGCCATCGCCATCGCCGCCGTCGAGATGCCGGCGAGCGCGAGCGCGCCGAAGTCGGGCGCTTGCTCGACGCCGAACACCATTCGGGCGAACCACGGCCCGAGGATCACGGCGAGGGCGATCAGAGGGAGGCCCACCGCCGCCAGCCACACGCTCGCCCTGGTACGCACCCGGCCGGTGTGCTCCGGCGACCGGTTCGCCAGGAAGGGCACCAGCCACATCGTGAGCCCGGTGACGACCAGTGCGGCCGGGGAGAACATCGTCTGCACGATCCGTACCAGACCGACGTCGCGCGCCGTGCCGACGTAGGCCAAGAGGTAGAGCGAGCCGCTCACGCCGAGCATGTACGCCGCGGTGTCGAAGGCGAGCCGGGTTGCCAGGCTCCGGCAGAACCGTTGCCAGAACTGCCCGGCCCCTCGCGGACCGAAGGGTCCGCCGAGACGACCGCCGAGCACGAGAATTCCCGCGAGCAGCCCGACCAGCCAGGCGAGCAGCACCGCCGTGAGCCCGGACCGGCCGACGGCGACGGCCACCACGAACGTCGCGGCCGCGACCAGCAGGACGCCGAGGTCGGACGCGAACGCGCCGGCGGCGCGCTCGACACGGAACGCCAGGTAGCGGCCGAAGTCCTGGACGACGACGGCCGCCGCGATCGGGACCGTGATGAGCCACCGATCGTCGCCCCCACAGCTGATCAGCACGACCACGCCGGTCACGACCGCAGAGCCCAGGGCGGCGAGCGCCACGAGCCAGCGCAGCTCGGGGACGGGCTCGGTCGGCGCCGTGCGGGACGCGAGCCACGGATCGGTGACCAGGAGCCGGGCGACTCCCATCATCAGGGTGGTCGTGGTGGTGACGACGGCGAACCGACCGAGTGTGGACAGGCCGGCCACCTGGGTGACGGTGACCGCCAAGGCCAGGTTGAGGATCGCGACCAGGCCCTGGTCGGAGATCGCGAGGAACCAGCGGGGGACCCGCTGCCAGAGGCCCGTCAGCGACCCGGTCACGCGAGCATCCGTCGCCACAGGTCGAGCACGGCGGCTCCGGCCACGTCGGTGCGCCACGCCGCGGCCAAGGAGCGCTGGTGCCGGGAGAGCTCGTCGCGCTGTTCGGGACCGGTGAGGGCTGCGATGCGATCGCGCAGGTCGGTGATGTCGCCCTCGCGGAACAACGCACGCGAGTCGTGACCCACCAGGAAGGGGAGCTCGCCGGAGTCGGAGACCAGGCAGGGCAGACCTACTGTCATGGCCTCGGCGACGGTCCGCCCGAACTGCTCGGCCCAGCCGGGTGTGCTGAGGGACGGTTGCACCATCAGATGGGACCGCGCCATGCGTTCGGCCAGCTCTTCGGCGGTGACGAATCCCACCGCTTCGAGCGCCACGCGGCGGTCGCGCGCCCGCCCGACGAGCTCCTCGAGCATCGGCCCCTGGCCGCAGAGCGTGATCCGCACGTCCCGCAGCCGGGCCACGGCATCGATCACGTCCTGGAACCCCTTCTCCGGGGTCGCCCGGCCGACGAGGAGGACCTCGAGGGGGTCGCTGTCGCCGGGAGGCTTCCACTCCGTGTCGTGGTACGCACTGGGCGGGATGACGCCGGGCAGGACCAGGGTCGGGATGGGCGGCAGGCGGAGGCGGCCGCGCAGCTCGCTCACGTGATCGGCCCCGGCGTGATTCCAGCTCGCGTAGCCGTCGATCCGGCGTACCGCACGGGCGACCAGGCGGTCCCGGAGCACCTGTTCCACCCGGCCGCCGTGGTGCCAGAGGTTCTCGGCACCGTGGATGACGACGGCCGCACCCGAGCTGACCACCTCCTGCGCGACGACCGTCCACAGCTCGCGGTTGACGTGCACGACGTCGGGGCGGAAGCCGCGCAGGAACCGCCGCAGGCCGAACAGGTGCTCGTAGACAAGCCCGCGACCGAGATCGACCGACCGCAGCGGGATCCGGGTGTCCGGCGGAGCGACCTCGAGGTCGTCGTCCGGCGGACGGGCACCGACCACGGCGAGGGCAGCGACGTCGGGCTCGACGGCGTCCCACAGGGCGTTGTAGCCGCGGGTCAGGCTGCTGGTGACGACCACGACGCGGCGCCCGCGCAGCATGTCGGAAGCTTCGGTCACCGTCGTCCCACGTCGTCCGAGTGGTCCCGGTCGGTCCGGGTGCGAGTGCGCTCATCGTAACGTCGCGACCCACGGTTTCGGCCGTGATTCGAAGCGTGTGAAGTCGCCACGGAGAGAGCCTGTCTTCGGTAAAATCCGGACTCTGTCATGGGTCGGGCACGACCGCGCCGAGGCACAGGGGGACCGGTGACCATCACACTTCCCCGTGTCCAGCCGGGCGCCGGGAGCGCTACCCCGACGCTCAGTGGGGGAGTCCGCACGGCGCGGATCCTGCTGTGGCTGGCGGTGATGCTCCCCTTCATCTACACGACGTCGAAGACCGCCGCCGAGCTGTCCGGGGGCGGTTCCCTCGGGGCGCTGGAGGTGCTCCGCGGCGGTGGTCCGTTCGTGCTGTGGGGCTTGTCCATCCTCGCCGCGCCCGTTCGGCGCCGCGGGTTCGGTGCTCCGGACGTCCTCCTGGCCCTCTATGCGCTGGTGATCGTGATGTCGGCGTCCAACCCTCTCAACCCCAACAGCCAGGCATCGCTGCTCAAGAGCATCACGCTGATCTCGGTGATCCTCGCGATGTGGCGCCTCGTGCGCCTCTACGACCACCCCCGCGAGCTGGTGGTCGCACTGGTCGGCTGGGTACACGTCGTGCTGATCGCCGGTGCGGTGCAGATCCTCGTCTTCAAGTCGACGGTCTACGCCGCCGGCGCGACCAGCACGGACGGGCTCGCCCGTCTGAACCTCGTCGTGCCGTCGGTCTCCGCCAACCCGCTCGCGTTCGTCGGTGTCGCCGGGATCCTGTCCTGCGCGCTGGGTGTCGGCCCGCGTTGGCTGCACCTCAACGTCTTCGTCCGCAATGCCCTCATGGGCCTCTACGTCTACGAGATCTTCCTGACCCGCACGCGCTCCGCGCTGGGCGTCGGACTGGTCATCGTCGCGGTCTCGCTCGTCGTCCGGGCACGCCGACATCCCCTGAGCACGATCACGACGGCGGTCGTGTTCATCGGCGGCGCTGTTGCGTTGATGCCGTCCCTGCTTCCCCAGCTGCACACGTTCCTGCAGCGCGGTCAGACGACCGCTTCCATCGACAGCCTGAGCGGCCGCACCGTCATCTGGGACGCGGCGTACCGCGTCTGGCAGCAGCACCAGACCCTCGGTCTCGGCTACTACTCGGGCCACCGGCTCGGCATCCCGGGCCTGCAGCAGGACCAGTCGAACATCGACAACACCTGGCTCGAGACGCTGGTCGATGTCGGCTTGGTCGGCATCGTGCCTCTGGCGTTGTTCACCCTCGTCGGGGTGTGGCGGCTGGCGCGCAGCAAGCTTCTGAGCGGCGACATCCGCCTGTGGGGCGTGGGCATCGCCGTGTACGTCGTGGCGATCAGCTTCATCAACCCGACGATCCAGCAGCCCGGCGCTCCGCAGGTGGTGCTCACCCTGCTGATCCTGTCGGTCACCCCGCGCCCTCACGCCGAGCGTGAGCAGAACGCCGACGATCTGTTGTCGGCCCAGCCGTGGCTGACGTCGCCCGCGCACAGCGACCTGCAGCCGGCTGCGGTCGCCGGTCGAGCAGTCCTGGCTCAGAGGGACGAGTAGACCGCGAGAAGACTCGCGAGGCCGCGCTCGGGGGTGTTGTCCCGTTCGTACGCCGAGCGGGCGGCCGCGCCGCACACCGCGATCTCGTCGTCACCGATCCGGCGGAACGCGTCCGCCAGAGCGTCGACGGTGGGTTCGACCACCCATCCCGTGCTGTGGTCGACGATCGTCCCGACGCTCCCGCCCGACACGGTCAGGACGGGTCGGCCGCGACCGAAGGCCTCGGCCACCGCGAGCGGGTAGCCCTCGAAGACCCGCGACGGCACCACGACGAACGCCGCGTCCGCGATCGCCTGCGCGACCCGCTCGCGAGGCACCTGGCCGAGCCAGGTGACCAGCGGGTCGCTCTCCTGGGCATCCTGCACGCGTCCCGCGAGAGGACCGTCCCCCGCCACCACGAGTCGACGGCCGCAGGCACGTCCACCCAGCCGCCACGCGTCCAGCAGGCGGTCTATCCCCTTGGCCTCGTCGAGCCGTCCGACGTAGAGCACGTCTCGACCGGCGGCCTTTGCGAGTCCGGGATCCGGCACCCAGGTCGGCCGGATGGTGATCCGCTCGGCGTCGATCCCGGTGGCGATGAGCTTGTCGCGCATGAAGGGCGTGAGAGCGAGGTAGCGCGCGACGCCGTCGCGCCAGGTGCCGCGGTGCACGACCTGGCCGATCGTCATCGGCACGGTCTGGGCGCGTGAGCCGCGGTAGCACCCGTGCTGCACGGCCGGCAGTCCGAGGCGGGTGCCGAGACAGTCGGTGCAGGTGTGGCCGTCGCGGAGATGGAGGCCGTTGACGCAGCCGTGGCGGTAGTTGTGCACGGTCTGCACGACCGGTACGCCGTGCCGGCCGGCCACGCGCACGACGTACGGCGAGATCAGGGGGAAGACGTTGTGCAGGTGCACGACGTCGGGCCGGGTCTCCCGGAGCAGCCGGCTGAAACGGCGCACACCTGTGGGTGAGTAGACCGGACCGGGTGCCGCCCTCAGCACACCACCGATGCCCGACGCGATGTCGTCGCTGTCCGCGATCATCTCCACGACCTCGACGCCGGCGTCGCGCAGCAGGGCGACCTCGGCGTCCACCAGTCGGTTCTCACCGCTCGGTGACGCGGACTGGTACCGGTTGTGCGCGACCAGGACCCGCACGGCCTACCGCCGGTGGCGCCAGGCGGACAGCAGGAACCGCGGGTTGCCGAGCAGGTATCGCCGCCACAGTCGTCGCGGCTCGGCGGCGAGCCGGTAGAGCCACTCGAGCCCGGTGCCCTGCACGTAGCGCGGTGCCTCCTTGATGGCACCGGACCAGAAGTCGAAGGCCGCCCCGACCGGCACGATCGGCATCGCGAGGGAGTCGGACAGGCGATGCACGAGGTAGTCCTGGCGGGGTGTGCCCAGACCGATCCAGAGGATGTTCGCGCCGGACTCATGGACGCGCTGGACGAGTCCGTCGAGGTGCTCGTCGGTGATCGGCGTGAACGGGGGTGACTCGGTACCGACGACCTCGAGCCCGGGGACCTGGCGGCGGAGCTCGTCGGCCATCAGCTCGGCCACGCCCTCCTTGCCGCCGTACAGGTAGTGCCGAACCCGATCGCTGCCCGAGGTGGCCACCTGCCGTACCAGCTCGCTTCCGCGCACCGGTCCCGCCATGCCGTGGCGGCGGCCCATCAGCGCAACCGGAACCCCGTCGGCCAGGTTGAGGTCGGCATGGGTCAGCGCCGTCCGCAACTGGTCGTCCTGGTCGACCAGAGAGAGCGTGAACGCGTTGCACAGATGGACCTGGCAGGAGCGCCTCTCGACCGCGTCTCGGACGATGCGCGCGGCCGCCCCGGAGGCGTCGAGCGCGACGATCGGGATCGCGCACACGGCGTACGTCGCCGAGGACGTATCACGGAGCTCGGGCACCCGCCCACCTTGTCACATCCGTCCCGTGGGACACGGGAGTTTGGCTATGCTCGTGACCCTCGCCCGCCCCGTACCGGCAGGGCGAGACCCCTCTTCCGAAACGGAGCAGACGTGCGCCGAGCACTCATCACGGGCGTCACCGGTCAGGACGGCTCCTACCTCGCCGAGCTGCTGCTCGGGAAGGGCTACGAGGTGCACGGACTGATCCGGCGCGCGTCGACGTTCAACACCGGCCGGATCGACCACCTCTACCGCGACCCTCATGACCAGAGCGCCCGGATGTACCTGCACTACGGAGACCTCACCGACGGTGCCCGCCTGATCAACCTGATGCGGGAGATCGAGCCGAACGAGGTCTACAACCTGGCTGCCCAGTCCCACGTGCGCGTGTCGTTCGACGAGCCCGAGCACACCGGCAACGCCACCGCCCTCGGTGCGATGCGGCTGCTGGAGGCGGTGCGCATGTCGGGCGTCGGGTGCCGCTTCTACCAGGCATCGAGCTCGGAGATGTTCGGGGCCGAGACACCGCCTCAGAGCGAGTCGACGCCGTTCTACCCGCGCTCGCCGTACGGCGTGGCCAAGGTCTACGGCTTTTGGGCCACCCGCAACTACCGCGAGGCGTACGACCTGTTCGCGGTCAACGGCATCCTTTTCAACCACGAGTCGCCGCGTCGGGGCGAGACGTTCGTGACGCGGAAGATCACCCGTGCGGTCGCCCGGATCAAGGCCGGCCTCGACGAGCACGTCTACATGGGCAACCTCGACGCCGAGCGTGACTGGGGCTACGCGCCCGAGTACGTCGAGGGCATGTGGCGGATGCTGCAGGCCGACGAGCCCGACGATTTCGTGCTCGCCACCGGATCCTCACTCAGCGTGCGTGAGTTCCTCGAGGTCGCGTTCGGCCACGCCGGGCTGAGCTGGGAGGACCACGTCAAGTTCGACGAGCGCTACCTCCGGCCGTCGGAGGTCGACGCGCTGTGTGGCGACCCGTCGAAGGCCGAGCGGGCGCTGGGCTGGAAGGCGTCGGTCGACGGCGCGGCGCTGGCCCGGATCATGGTCGACGCTGACATCGAGGCGCTCGAGCACGAAGGGCGCCCCTGGATCGACCAGGCGGTGCTGCCGGGTTGGCCGGCGCTGCCGTGAGCAGTACGCCGTTCACCCCCGGTCCGCTGGACCGCACCTCCACGACGTACGTCGCGGGTCATCGCGGGATGGTCGGCTCGGCCGTGTGGCGCCGACTCGAGGCGGCCGGCTTCGTCGACCTCGTCGGTCGCGGGTCGGCCGAGCTCGACCTGCGCGAACGGGCCGCGGTTTTCGACTTCCTCGCCGAGACCCGCCCGCGGTACGTCGTGCTGGCGGCCGCCAAGGTCGGCGGCATCCTCGCCAACGACAGCCACCCCGTGGAGTTCCTCTCCGACAACCTCCGCATCCAGACCAACGTCATGGACGCCGCGCTCGAGCAGCGTGTCGAGCGGCTGCTGTTCCTGGGCTCGTCCTGCATCTATCCCCGGCTCGCGCCGCAGCCGATCCGCGAGGACTCCCTGCTGACCGGTCACCTCGAGCCGACCAACGACGCCTACGCGATCGCCAAGATCGCGGGCATCCTCGGTGTCCAGGCGGTGAGGCGGGAGTACGGCCTGCCCTGGATCTCCGCGATGCCCACGAACCTGTACGGTCCCGGCGACAACTTCTCGCCGACCGGCAGCCACCTGCTGCCGGCCCTGGTCCGCCGGTATCACGAGGCCGCCGCCGCGGGCGCGCCGTACGTCACCAACTGGGGCACCGGGACGCCGCGTCGCGAGCTGCTGCACGTCGACGACATGGCGGCCGCGTGCCTGCACCTGCTCGAGCACTACGACGCACCGGGGCAGGTCAACGTCGGCACCGGCCGCGACGCCACGATCAAGGAGATCGCCGAGCTCGTCGCGGCCGCCGTCGGTTACGAGGGCGAGACGAGGTGGGACAGCTCCAAGCCCGACGGCATGCCACGCAAGCTCCTCGACGTGTCCCTGCTCCACTCGCTCGGCTGGACCGAGCAGACCTCGCTCGCCGACGGCATCGCTGCGACGGTCAGGTGGTACCGCGACCACGCCGACCACCTCCGCGAGGTCGGCTGAACGCCGAGTCGGCATCGGACGACTCGGCGTGATCTCGCCGCCCCTTGCGCGCCGCTTCGGCGGTCAGGTGCCGGAGTTGATCATCCCGGCACCGACGGTCACGCCGGTCGCCTCGTCGATCAGGATGAACGAGCCGGTGGTGCGGTTCTTCGAGTAGGGGTCGCAGAGCAGCGGCACGGTGGTGCGCAGCTGGACGCGGCCGATCTCGTTGAGGCCGAGCTCCTTGGTGTCCTGGTCGCGGTGCAGGGTGTTCACGTCGAGGCGGTACTGGATGTCCTTGACCAGCGCGCGGCCCATCCGGGTCGTGTGCTTGATCGCGAGCTTCTGCCGCGGATGCAGCGGCTGGTTGGTCATCCAGCAGATCATCGCGTCGATGTCCTGGCTGGGGTTCGGGGCGTTCTTGACCCGGGCGATCAGGTCGCCGCGGCTGACGTCGACGTCGTCGGCGAGCCGCACGGTGACCGACATCGGCGGGAACGCCTCGGGGATCTCCTGGTCGAACAGGTCGATCGCCTCGATGGTCGAGGTCATGCCGCTGGGCAGCACGACGACCTCGTCACCGGGCTTCAGGACGCCGCCGGCGACCTGACCGGCGTACCCGCGGTAGTCGTGGTAGTCGTCGGACTTCGGGCGTACGACGTACTGCACCGGGAAGCGGGCGTCGACCAGGTCGCGGTCGGAGGCGACGTGGACGTGCTCGAGGTGGTGCATCAGCGTCGGGCCGTGGTACCACGGCGTGTTCTCCGAGCGGGTCACCACGTTGTCGCCCTTGAGGGCCGAGATCGGGATCACCACGAGGTCGGGGATCGACAGCTTCGTCGCGAACTGCCGGAACTCCTCGTGGATCCTCTCGTAGGTCTCCTCCGACCACTCCACGAGGTCCATCTTGTTGATGGCCAGGACGAGGTGGGGGACCCGCAGCAGCGACAGCAGTACGGCGTGCCTGCGGCTCTGCTCGGTCAGGCCCTGCCGCGCGTCGACGAGCACGAGGCCGAGATCGGCGGTCGAGGCGCCGGTGACCATGTTCCGGGTGTACTGGATGTGCCCGGGGGTGTCGGCGATGATGAACTTGCGGGCCGGGGTGGCGAAGTAGCGGTAGGCCACGTCGATGGTGATGCCCTGCTCGCGCTCGGAGCGGAGCCCGTCGGTCAGCAGCGCCAGGTCGGTGTAGTCGTAGCCGCGCGAGTGGCTGGTGGCCTCGACGGCCTCCAGCTGGTCCTCGAAGATCGACTTGGAGTCGAGCAGGAGCCGCCCGATCAGGGTGGACTTCCCGTCGTCGACCGATCCTGCCGTGGCGAAGCGCAGAAGATCCATCAAAAGTAGCCTTCCTTCTTCCGGTCCTCCATGGCCGCCTCGGAGAACCGGTCGTCTCCGCGGGTCGCACCGCGCTCGGTCACGCGGGCGACGGCGATCTCGTCGATGATCTTGGAGATGGTGTCAGCGTCGGACTCCACCGCGCCGGTCAGGGTCAGGTCGCCGACCGTGCGGAAGCGCACGATCTTCTCGACGACCTCCTCACCAGGCTTGCACGGGTTGAAGTCGCTCTCGGTGAACCACATCCCGTCGCGCCTGAAGACGCGACGGCTGTGCGCGAAGTAGATCGAGGGGATCTCGATCTGCTCGCGGCCGATGTAGTGCCAGATGTCGAGCTCGGTCCAGTTGCTCAGCGGGAAGACGCGCATGTGCTCGCCGCCGTGCAGCTTGCCGTTGTAGAGGCTCCACAGCTCGGGGCGCTGGTTCTTCGGGTCCCACTGCCCGAAGTCGTCGCGGTGGGAGTACACCCGCTCCTTGGCGCGGGCCTTCTCCTCATCGCGTCGGCCGCCACCGAAGAGTGCGGTGAAGCCGTGGACCTCGACGGCGTTGAGCAGGGTGCCGATCTGGAGCCGGTTGCGACTGGTCTTCCCGTCGTCGACGACGATGCCGTTGCTGATCGCCTCTTCGACGCTGGCCACCACCAGTCGGGCGCCGAGCCGTTGGACCCAGTTGTCGCGGGCGGCCAGCACCTCGGGGAAGTCGAAGCCGGTGTCGATCTGGAGCACCGGGAACGGCAGCTTCGCGGGGTAGAAGGCCTTCTCCGCCAGCCGCAGCATGACGATGGAGTCCTTGCCACCGGAGCACATCAGCGCGGGCTTCTCGAACTCGGCCGCAGCTTCGCGGAAGATGTGGATCGACTCCGCCTCGAGCTGTTCGAGCTGGCTCAGCTGGTAGTCGGCATGGGTCGGTGGAGCGGTCGTCATCGGGTTGTCGAGGCCTCTCGGTGGGACAGGGTGGACATGGTATCGGCGGATCCCGCCACGCCTAAACTCGACGCATGGCCGAGGCGGCAGGCACGGGGCGCGAGACGACCGTCTGGCGGCGCGCGACGGGTACGGCGTACGTCGAGTCCGCGGAGCGCGTCGTGGTCCTCGACCTGGACCACCTCGACCTCCCGCCGTACGTCTTCGAGGGCTCGGCGGCCCTGATCTGGGGTCGCGTCGACGGTGAACGTACCGAGGCCGGGATCGTGACCGACCTGGCCGAGACCTTCGAGGCCCCGGCCGAGGTCGTGGCGGCCGACGTGCGTCAGTTCGTCGACCGCCTACGGGAGCTTGGCCTGGTCGTTCGGGGCGGTGCCTGACTCGGCCGGCCGGGTGTCGGCCGGGATCTCTCCCTCGAGCTCGGCGACCGTCGGCGAGCCGAACATCGGCATTCCCTCGGCCCGACGGATCAACCCCCAGACGAAGGGCAGCACGAACACCATCGCCAGCCCCGTCAGAGCGATGAGCCCGGGATGCGTCTGGTCCTCGCCGGCGCCGAGCGGGGCCCAGCCGGACTTGTCGAGCAGCGCCAACCCGGACATCGTGAGCACGATCACGATCCCGCGACGGATGTAGGACTGCTTGACCCTGGGAGCGATGTGGCTGCCGAGGATCGAGCCGGGCACGGAGCCGATCAGCAGCGGCACCAGGAGGTGCCAGTCGAGGCCGTTGAGGGCGATGTTGGAGATCGCCGCCGCCGTCACCAGCGGGACGGCCTGCACCAGGTCCGTGCCGACCAGTCGCAGGGCCGAGAGGCCGGGGTAGAGCATGACCAGCGAGATCATGATCACCGAACCGGACCCGACGCTGGTGATGCCGACGAGGAAGCCACCGAGCGCCCCGACGGCGACGGTGACGAGTGGCCGGATCCTCGGGTCCGGGTCAGGCGCCAGCCCGCCGTGCCGTGAGCGGTGCAGGTTGATCACCAGCCGCAGTGCGTACGTGGTCGCCGCGAACAGCAGGGCGAAGCCGATGCACTTCTTCAGAAGGGTGTCGAGCTCGTCCGCGGATCCGGCCACCTGGTGGATCAACCAGGGGCCGAGCAGGGCGAACGGGACGGATCCGACGATCAGCCACTTGGCGAGGGCCCAGTTCGGCTTGCCCTCGCGCGCATGGGTGATCGCTCCACCGCTCTTGTAGATGGCGGACGCCGTGAGGTCGGCGGTCACCACGGTCGAGGCGCCGCCGACACCGAGGAAGATCAGGGCAGGCGTCATCAGCGCGCCGCCCCCCATTCCGGTGAGGCCGACGATGGTGCCGACGAAGAACGCGGCGGCGATGATCGAGAAGAAGTCAGACGTGAGCCAGTCACCCATGGGCGCGGTCCTTCCAGAGAAGGTTGGGCAAGACCCCTAAGTTTACTGATTGAGGTGGGTTTGTCGAGATGACGCGACCGATCTCCCCTATCCGGTGTACGCGGCGCCCTTACCGGACCTGGGACTGGTCGTCGGCGGCCGTGGACGTCGGCGGACGCGTGGCGCCCTCGCCCTCGAGCTCGGCGACGGTCGGCGACCCGAACATGGGCAGGCCCTCGGTACGCCGGATGAGGCCCCAGACCAGGGGGACGAGCACGATCATGGCGAGGCCCACCAGGCCCACCATCACCGGGTGGGTGGAGTCCTTTCCGGCGCCCAGCGGGGCCCAGCCGGACTTGTCCAGGAGCGCCACACCGGACATCGTCAGCACGACCACGATGCCGCGGCGGATGAAGGACTGCGGAACCCGCGGTGCGAGCCGAGCACCGAGCACGGTGCCCGGGGTGGAGCCGAGCACCAGCGGGATCAGGATGTGCCAGTCCAGGCCGTTGATCGCGATGTTCGACGCCGCTGCCGCGAGGACGAGCGGGACCGCCTGCACCAGGTCGGTCCCGACCAGCCGGACGGGAGACAGCCCGGGGTAGAGCATCAGCAGAGCGATCATGATCACCGAGCCCGCGCCGACGCTGGTGATGCCGACGAGAAGTCCCCCGAGCGCGCCGACGCCGAGGGTGACCAACGGCCGGATGCGCGGATCCGGATCCGCGCGCCGACGTACGACGCGCGTCCGGCGCAGGTTGACGTAGAGCCGGAGGGCGTAGGTCAGGGCGGCGAACAGCAGGGCGAACCCGATGCACTCCATGAGCACGCGCTGCACGGAGGCCGGGCTCCCGCCGGCGAGGCGATGGACGATCCAGGGTCCGACCAGGGCGGCCGGCACGGACCCGATGATCAGCCACTTCGCGAGGGTCATGTTCGGTGAGCCCTGGCGCGCATGGGTCACGGCGCCGGCACTTCGCGAGACGGCGGCCGCCGTGAGGTCGGCCGTGACCACGGCGGAGGCGTTCCCGACTCCCAGGAAGATCAGCGCCGGGGTCATCAGCGCGCCGCCGCCCATCCCGGTGAGCCCGACCACGATGCCGACCAGGAAGCCCGCAGCGACGATCGAGTAGAAGTCAGGCGTGAGCCAGCCATCCATGGGCGCGGTCCTTCCTCAGAAGGGGATGCATGACACGTCTACCGGTCGGGGCCGCTATGTCGGATCCCCGACCTGGGGGATCGGGCGCAACCGGTCGACGAGCACCTCCAGCATGGCGTCCATGGTGACCGCTGCCTGACGTGCCTGCGCCGGGCCGCGCCGGTAGGGATCGGGGATGTCGTGGTCGGGAGACACGGGCACCCGGCGGTGTTCTAGCGCGGTGAGCAGGTCGCGGCCCCGCAACGCGGGGTCGACCGCGCGGGCGCTGGCCACGAACTGCCCCAGCGTGAAGATCTTGCGGAACGCCGCCGGCCGGTCCTCGAGCAGCCGGGTGCGATGGTCGGCCTCGGCGGTGAGCACCAGGTCCGCCTGGTCGACCAGGTCGGCCGTCGCGGTCCGGCTGCGGAACGCCGAGGTGTCCGTGCCGTGGCGGGAGAACTCCGCCTCCATGGTGTCGCTGACCGGTTCCGCGTCGAAGCCGCGGGTGCCGGCGCTGCTCACCTCCACGCCGGAGCCGGGGCCGAGCAGCTGCCGTGCCCGGAGCTCGAGGTACGGCGAGCGGCAGATGTTCGCCGTACACACGAAGAGCACGCGAATCGGCGCGGCATCCTCCGACTCGTCGGGAGACCCGCTGGAGATGTAGCCGCGCTTCGTCAGGGCCTGGATCACCTCGTCGCGGCAATCGTCGATCGAGCGCCCGGTGGTGTCCATCCGGAGGTCGGCGTCGGCGGGCTCCTCGTAGGGCGAGGAGATGCCGGTGAACTCCGGGATCTCACCCCGTCGGGCCTTGGCGTAGAGCCCCTTCCGGTCACGACGCTCACACTCCTCGAGCGGGGTGGCGACGTGCACCAGGAAGAACGCGCCGCCTGCGGCGTCGGTCATGGTGCGGACGTCCTGGCGGGTCGCGTCGAACGGCGCGATCGGGCTGCACACCGCGACGCCGCCGTGCCGTGAGATCTCGGCGGCGACCCAGCCGATCCGGCGGATGTTGGTCTCGCGGTCCTCGCGGCTGAAGGTGAGCCCCGCGGAGAGGTTCCGGCGTACGACGTCGCCGTCCAGGCTGGTGACCGTGCGCTCACCCGACTCGAGGAGCGCGTCGATCACGGCCTGGGCGACCGTGGACTTGCCGCTCCCCGAGAGGCCGGTGAAGAACAGCACGAGCCCCCGGCGCTCCGGACCCGGCTGGTCGGCGGCCACGATCGCCGCGACGTCGTCGGGGTAGTCGCCGTCGACGTCTCCCAGCGCGAGCACGGGGTCCGGCCCGGCGTACGCCGCCGTCACGCGGACGCCGAGCTCGTGGTCGACCTGGGTGTCGCCGTGCGCGGCCAGCGGCACCGCGACTACGCCGGCACCGGGCACCCGCGCGACGGCGGCGAGCGACGCGCGCAGCAGCGCCACGGGGGACAGCTCGGGCGTGCCCGGGCCGGTCAGCGCGAGCAGGACCACGGAGGTCGGGAGCGCCCGGAGCTGGTCGAGCTCCACCTCGGTCAACGCGTCGACGACCGGGACGAACGTCGCGCCGGCGTACTGCTCGCGCACCTGCGACGGGGTCAGGTGAAGCCGCCGGAACGGACCGTGCTGGGCGTGGGTCAGCGCGTCCACCGACCCGTCGGGGTGGAGTCGCGCCAGCGGCAGGCCCTCGGGGTCGACCAGCTCGATCTCCTGGCCGATGAGCTCCTCGGGAAGGTCGAGCGTGATCGGCGAGCCCGGCTCGTTGAACCCCGTGAGCGGCGCCAGCGCGCCCACGGTGAGGAGCTCGAGGTCGGCCAGCTCCCGCGGCGACGGGCAGTGTTGGGGAGTCGGCACGGGCCCATCCTGCCAGCCGCCTCGGGTCGGAGGGACCGGCCGGGGAGGCGTCAGTACTGTGGCCGCGTGCCCGTTCGTTCCTCTCGTCCCGCATGCCGTCGGGCGGTCCGCCGGTGAACGCCGTTCCGGTCGCCGAGATCGTCCGCAACGGCTTCGTGGAGGGTCATCACTACGGCTCCGTCGTGGCGCTGGCGGCCGACGGGACCGTCGAGTGGTCGGTCGGCGACATCGACGTGCCGATGCTGCCGCGCTCGTGCAACAAGCCGGTCCAGGCGCTCGGCATGGTCCGCGTCGGTCTCGACCTGCCGTCCGAGCTGCTGGCGCTGGCGTGCGCGTCGCACTCCGGGGAGCCCTTCCACATCGACGGCGTACGTCGCATCCTGGCCGGCGCCGGGTTGACCGAGGCCGACCTCCAGACCCCGCCCGACTACCCGCTCGACGACGACGCGCGTGAGGCGCTGATCCGCGAGGACGGCGAGCGTGCGCCGGTGCTGATGAACTGCTCGGGCAAGCACGCCGCGATGCTCGCGACCTGTGTCGCGAACGGCTGGCCGACCGACACCTACCGCGAACCCGATCACCCGTTGCAACAGGCGATCGCAGCGACCTTCGCGGACCTGACCGGCGAGCCGATCGCGGTCACGGCCGTCGACGGGTGCGGTGCGCCGTTGTTCTCCGCGTCGCTGGTCGGCCTCGCCCAGGCCTTCCGCCGGCTCACGCTGGGCGAGACAGACTCGGGCGACGCCGATCTCGATGCCGCCCGCGTGGCCGACGCGATCCGCGCGCACCCGGCGTACGTCTCCGGGACGACCCGCGACGAGCGGGCGCTCCTGACCGCCATCCCGGGTGCCATCGGCAAGGCGGGGGCGGAGGGCTGCTACGCCGTCGCTCTCCGCGACGGGCGGGCGTTCGCGCTCAAGACCGACGACGGCGCCGCGCGCGTGCGGCCCGTGCTGATGGCCGAGGCGCTGCGACGCTCGGGGGTGCTCGACGACGAGGGCGTCGACTCCGAGGCGGTACGCCGGACCGGTGTCGTCGAGCTGCTGGGCGGCGGCCGTCCGGTGGGTGAGATCCGGGCCCTGCTGTCGTGACGGCGGCGCTGGCCCTCCTGGTCCTCGTGCTGGCCTTCCGGTTCACGTATCGGCGGGGCCCCCGGGCCGGCTACGTCCTGATCGCGGCTTCCCTGCTCTGGCTCGCGCTCGACAAGAGCATGGAGGGACGGACCCTGATCCACCTCGACGGGGACCACGGCCTGACCGGTGCCGACCTGTCCGGCCTGCTGGGTCTCGCCCTCGGTGCTCACCAGGCCTGGCCCGACGCGGTGCGCCGGTCACGACGTCTGCTCAGCCCGCGTCGTCGGCGCGCATGACCCACCGCGCACGCCGTACTGCTGTCTGCTGCTAGCGCGGCCAGATCGACGAGAAACCTTGTGTTCACAAGGAATTTCACCGCACTGTGACCGCCTTCACCGGTCGTCGGTTTGGTGTTTGCTAGCAACAGCTAGCACTATGGAGTCATGGCCAGGAGCAGGGTCGGCAAGACCGTCGAGTCGCTCGGTGACTACCTGCGGGAGCAGCGTGAGTCATCGCGCCTTTCGCTGCGTCAGCTCGCCGAGCAGGCCGGGGTCTCCAACCCCTACCTGAGCCAGATCGAGCGAGGCCTGCGCCGTCCGTCGGCCGAGGTGCTGCAGCAGCTGGCCAAGGCGCTGCGGATCTCTGCGGAACAGCTGTACCTGCGCGCCGGGATCATCAGCCTCGACGAGAAGGTCGGCGGCTCTGTCGAGCTCGCCGTGCTCGGTGACCCGCAGCTGACCGAGCGGCAGAAGCAGACCGTGCTCGACGTGTATGCGTCGTTCCTCGCCCTCAACGCGGGCAGCGACGCCCCCTGATCGACCCGGCTCGGCCGGGACCGCAACCCACCAGAAGGAGAACAGCAATGGCGAAGGCCAAGTTCGACATCCCCACTCAGCTCCCCTCGACCCTGACGCGCCCGATCCAGGCGGGCGTCGGCGTCACCGACCGCGTCGTCGCGGTCGTCCGTGAGGCGCTGACCGACATGCAGAAGCGCGCCGCGGCGGCCCAGAAGGACGTCCAGAAGACCGTCTCCGGCCTCGACTACCAGCCGCAGGCGCTGCGCGAGCAGGCGATCCGGGCCATGACCGCCCGCATCGACGCGCTCGGCAAGGAGGCCCAGGGTCTGCCCGTGCGGCTCCAGAAGCTGGTCGACGTCCAGGTCGCCACGGCCGAGAGCACCTACGACGAGCTCGTGAAGCGTGGCGAGACCCTGGTCGACCGGATCCGCCGTCAGCCGTCCACCACCGCCGCCACCGAGTCGGCGAAGACCACCAAGGCCAAGGCCAAGACCACGCGCACGCAGGCCACCAAGGCGGCCAAGACCGCCAAGAAGTCGGCCACGAGCACGTCCAAGAAGGCCGCCAAGAGCCCGGCGCGCAGCAGCGCCAAGGCGACCGCCACCGCCGCCAAGAAGACCGCGAGCGACGCGGCTCAGGCCACCACCGACGCGGCGCAGAAGATCGGCGACTGACCGCACCCCGCCTTCCCGCGCAGGCCATGGACCGCCGGTCCCCGGGACGCATCTGCTCCCGGGGGCTGGTGCCATTTCGGGGTTTTGCACGAGGCCGCCGGCGGGGCTCAGCCCACGCGTCGATCGCGTGCGTGAGACGCTGGGAGCATGGAGTCCGATCAGCGCCCGTGGGGGTCCTGGCACGTGCTCGACGAAGGTCCCGGCTACAAGGTCAAACGCATCGAGGTGCGCCCCGGCCAGCGGCTGTCGTACCAGACCCACGAGCACCGGTCCGAGCACTGGACGGTGGTCCGGGGCACGGCCACGTGCACGCTCGACGGTGACACGTTCGAGGTCGAGGCGGGTGGGTCCACCGACGTCGGCATCGGTACGCCGCACCGCGTCGCCAACCTGCACGACGAGGATCTCGTGCTGATCGAGGTACAGCGGGGCGACTACACCGGCGAGGACGACATCGTCCGACTCGACGACGACTACGGCCGCGACGCCGGGAGCCTGGCCAGGTAGTCCCGGAGCGCGTCGCGCGCATCGACCGGCTCGAACCCGGTCGCCTCGAGCTTGCGCAGGGACAGCACGCTGCTAGCCGGACGCGCCGCGGTCGCGCGCCCCGCGGCGTACTCCTTCGTCGTCACCGGGCGTACGTCCTCAGCCCGGCGGCCGCGCAGCGCGAACACCTGGCGGGCGACGTCCGCCCACGAGGTGGGCGGTCCGCCGTTGCTCACGTGGTAGGTGCCGTACGGCGCTCGCCGGTCGAGCAGATGTCGGGTGGCGCGTGCGATCTCGTCGGCGAAGCCGAGCCGCCCGACCTGGTCGTCGACGACCGTCGGCGTGGCGCCCTCGCCGGCCAGGCGGGCCATCGTGACCACGAAGTTGGCCCCGTCGCCGATCACCCATGACGTGCGGACGACGTAGTGGCGTGGCGTGGTGGCGACGGCGACGTCGCCCGCGGCCTTGCTCTGTCCGTACACCCCGAGCGGCGATACCGGCTCGTCCTCGTCGTGCTCGGCGGCGGTGCCGTCGTAGACGTAGTCGGTCGAGAAGTGGACCAGCGTGAGCGCGTGCCGGCTGGCGAGGCGCGCCAGGGCAGCCGGGCCATCGGCGTTCACCGCCCAGGCGGCCCGCCGGCCCTCGGCTGTCTCGGCCGCGTCGACCGCGGTGTACGCCGCGGCGTTGATCACCACGTCGTGCTCGTGCCAGGGCCAGCGCTCCAGCGCCCCGCGGTCCGTCAGGTCCAGCTCCGCCCGCGTGACGGCGCGGGCCCCGGGGAACGCCCCGACCAGGGCGCGGCCGACCTGACCGTCGGCGCCGATCACCAGGGGAGTGCGCACCGGCACTGGGCTCACCTCCGCGAGAGGCGGCGCGGTGCGGTCGCGCTCGGACAGGATGCGCTCGGCGGGCGCGACGGGCCAGTCGATCGCGAGCGCACGATCGGCGTGGTCGACCGCGACGTACGGGACATCGGGGCGCCAGTGGTCGTTGACCAGGTAGGAGTACGTCGTTGCGTCGGCGGTGGTCTGGTACCCGTTGCCGACGCCCCGCGGCACGAACACCGCCACGCCGGGCTCGAGCGCCACGGTGTACGTCCTGCCGAAGGCGTCGCCGGCGCGGAGGTCGACCCACGCGCCGTACGCGCTGCCGGAGACGACGGTGACCAGCTTGTCCCACGGCTCGGCGTGCATCCCGCGGGTGGTGCCGCGGCGCTGGTTCCACGCGACGTTGGCCTGGACCGGGCCGAAGTCGGGCAGGCCGAGCGTCGTCATCCGCTCACGCTGCCACGCCTCCTCGAACCACCCGCGCTCGTCCCGGCGCACGTCGAGCCGGAGGACCAGCAGCCCGGGGATCGGGGTGGTCTCGAGGGCGGGGTCGGTCATCACTGGCCCTTCGCGGCATAGGCCGCCTCGGTGGCGGCCTTGCGCGGGGCCCACCAGTCGCGGTGGGCGCGGTACCACTCGATGGTCTCGGCGAGCCCGCCGTCCAGGTCTCCGAAGCGCGGCTGCCAGCCGAGCTCCAGCCGTAGCTTGCCGGACTCGATCGCGTAGCGCTGGTCGTGCCCGGCCCGGTCGGCCACGAGCTCGTAGTCGTCCTCCGGACGGCCCATCAGCCGCAGCAGGGACCGGGCCACCTCGAGGTTGCTGCGCTCACCGTCGGCGCCGACCAGGTAGGTCTCGCCGATCCGCCCGTGCTCGAGGATGGTCAGCAGTGCGGAGCTGTGGTCGTCGACGTGGATCCAGTCGCGCACCTGCTGCCCGTCGCCGTACAGCCGCGGGCGACGGCCCTCCAGCACCTCGGTGATCTGCCTGGGGATGAACTTCTCGACGTGCTGCCAGGGGCCGTAGTTGTTGGAGCAGTTGGAGATCGTCGCGCGCACGCCGAAGCTGCGCACCCACGCGCGCACCAGGTGGTCGGAGCCGGCCTTGGCCGCGGAGTAGGGGCTGCTGGGGCGGTACGGCGTGTCCTCGGTGAAGCGCTTCGGGTCGTCCAGCGCGAGGTCGCCGTACACCTCGTCGGTCGAGACGTGGTGGAACCGCGCGTCGGCCTTGCGGACCGCCTCGAGCAGGACATAGGTGCCGACCACGTTCGTGCGGATGAACGGCTCGGGGTCGTCGAGGGAGTTGTCGTTGTGTGACTCGGCGGCGAGGTGGACCACGGTGTCGTGCGCGGCGACCAGCGGATCGACGGTCGCGGTGTCGGCGACGTCGCCGGTCACCAGCGTGACCCGGTCGGCGGGCAGGTCCGCGAGAGCCTCGGGGCTCGCCGCGTAGGTCAGCTTGTCGAGCACCGTCACGCGGGCGTCGGTGTGGGTGACGACGTGGCGGACGAAGTTGGCGCCGATGAAGCCCGCGCCCCCGGTCACGAGCACCCGCTCCACGCCTGGCATGGACCGCATCCTAGGTGGGCGACCCACCTAGGATGTCGGGCCATGCGCGGCATCATCCTGGCCGGGGGCACCGGCTCGCGTCTGCACCCCATCACGCTCGCGGTCAGCAAGCAGCTCGTGCCGGTCTACGACAAGCCGATGATCTACTACCCGCTGACGACGCTGATGCTGGCCGGGATCCGCGACGTTCTGGTGATCACCACCCCGCACGAGCAGGACTCGTTCCGGCGACTCCTGGGCGACGGCTCGGCGTACGGCGTGCAGATCTCGTACGCCGTGCAGCCGGCACCCGACGGGCTGGCCCAGGCGTTCCTGATCGGGGAGGAGCACATCGGCGGCGAGCCGATCGCGCTCGTGCTCGGCGACAACATCTTCTACGGGCCGGGTCTCGGCCTGCGGCTGCGGCGGTTCGCCGACGTGGACGGGGCCGCGATCTTCGGCTACCGCGTGGCCGACCCCTCGGCGTACGGCGTCGTGACCTTCGACGAGGAGGGCAGGGCCACCTCGCTCGAGGAGAAGCCCGAGCGCCCGCGCAGCCACTACGCCGTACCGGGGCTGTACTTCTACGGCTCCGACGTCGTCGAGCTCGCCCGCACGCTGACGCCGTCTGCGCGCGGAGAGCTCGAGATCACCGACCTCAACCGGATCTACCTCGACGCCGGCCGGCTCTTCGTCGAGGTGATGCCGCGCGGCACCGCGTGGCTCGACACCGGCACGGTGGAGTCGCTGATCGCCGCAAGCAGCTTCGTCCAGGCGATCGAGGAACGGCAGGGGCTCAAGATCGGGTGCCCGGAGGAGGTCGCCTGGCGGATGGGGTTCCTCGACGACGAGGGGTTGCTGACGCGGGCCGATGCACTGACCGCGAGCGGGTACGGCGACTACCTGCGGTCGCTGCTCGACGACTGACGCACGAGACAGCGCGCTCCCGTCTCCGGACCGTGTCCGGGTTGGACGAACGTTCGATCAACCCGGACGCGTCCACGGAGGGGCGTCGGTCTTGCAATCCGACGAGACGAGCTCGGATGCCGGAGGTCTGGCCGGCCCGGTACGGTCCCGCCCATGACCTCGGACGAGTTCGTGCCAGTCGGCTTTGATCCGCCGACCTCACTGGCCACCGACCAGTTCCGCCTCGAGCCGCTGGGGCCGCAGCACAACCAGGCCGATCATGCCGCCTGGATGTCGAGCATCGAGCACATCCGCTCCACCCCCGGTTATCTGGACGGCACCTGGCCACCACGCAACGGGATGACGCTCGAGGAGAACCTCAACGATCTTCGGCGTCACGCCGACGACTTCGCGCGCGGCGCCGGTTTCACCTTCACCGTGCTCGACCCGATCGACGGCGACGTCATCGGTTGCGTCTACCTGTATCCCTCGGCCTCCGAGGACTGGGACGTCACGGTGAGGTCCTGGGTGCGGGCCGACAGGTCGCAGCTCGACGTACCACTCGCCGATGCCCTCGCCCGCTGGCTGGCCACCGACTGGACCTGGGAGCGCGTGGACCGCAGCGGTCGCTGAGTCGTCACGGCACGCTCACCTCGATCGGCTCACGCGGCTGTACGACGGGCCCACGGCGGCTCGACGCCCGGCTCGACGACCCTCCGGTGTGGGGCCGGAGGGCCGCGAGCACGGGGTGCCGACCGGCCGGTCCGGCCGAGCGAGCTCAGCCGAGGTCGGTCGACCATCCGGTGCGGAACGTCCGTGAGCCGTGGACGCCCCGACCAGCCTCAGTAGGCGCCGCGGGAGCTGAGCACCGCCCCGGCGGTGCGGCCCAGGATGAGAGCGTCCTGGATCATCGACCAGTTGTCGACGTAGTAGAGGTCCAGGCGGACCGACTCGTCCCACGAGAGGTCGGAGCGACCCGAGACCTGCCAGAGGCCGGTCAGTCCGGGGCGCACGCGCAGCCGGCGCGACTGCGTGAGGGTGTAGCGGTCGACCTCGAGCGGGAGCGGCGGACGCGGGCCCACCAGGCTCATGTCGCCACGGAGCACGTTGATCAGCTGTGGGAGCTCGTCGAGCGAGTAGCGGCGGATCCACTGGCCCGGCCTCGTGATGCGCGGGTCCTGCTTCATCTTGAACAGGCCCGCCTCGTAGCCGACCTTCTCGTGCAGGTCGGCGAGCACCCGCTCGGCGTCGACGACCATGCTGCGGAACTTCAGGCAGGTGAAGTAGGTGCCGTCGCGGCCGACGCGCGTCTGCCGGAACAGCACCGGCCCGCCGTCGTTGCTCTTGATCTTCCACGCGGTCCACAGCAGCAGCGGTGCGGCCAGCGTGAGCAGGACCGCCGAGCCGACGATGTCGAAGGTGCGCTTGGCCCAGCGCAGTGCGTCCTGCGACCGCGGACGGTCGACGTGCAGCAGGGGCAGACCGCCGACCGGCCGCACCCGAATGCGCTCGCTCGACACGTCGGTCACGCCCGGGGCCATGATCACCTGGATGTCGTCGGCCTCGAGGTCCCAGACCATCTCGCGCATCGCGTGGGGGTTCTCGAACCCGCCACCGGCGACCAGCACGACGTCGGCCTCGTAGGCGCGGGCCAGTGCCGCGGCCTCGTTCACCTCGCCGATCACGCGTACGCCGCCCGCGGTGGCGACGGTGGAGCCCGACGCGGGGGTGACGGCGCCGATGACGTCGTACCCCAGCCAGGTCTCACGGCCGAAGACCGAGGCCACGGCGTCGACGTGGTCGGCGCTGCCCACGATCACGGTGCGCTGCCCGAAACCGCCGAGCCGGCGTGCCCGGTGCAGCCAGCCGCGGAGGAGGTAGCGACCCGCGGTCAGGAGGGCGGGACCGATCACGAACGTGAAGAGGAAGAAGCCGCGGGAGAGCTCGAACTGGGTCAGGTAGCAGCCGATCCCGAGGATCGCCGCGGCGACCAGGCTGGAGCCGACCACGATCTTGTACTCGTCCGCGCCGGCGCCGAACACGCCTCGGTCGTAGCCACCCCGGAAGGCGATGACCAGGATCCAGGCCAGCACGAGCGGGAGGCCGACCAGCGCCGCGGACTGCGACACCTCGGCACTGCCCAGGAAGATCACGTGGTTGCGGCCGTAGGCGGCGAAGAACACCGTCGCCGTCACGACGACGACGTCGAGCAGCAGCGCAGTGAGCGGCAGCACGCGGAGCGGGCTACCGTTTCGCGACGTGGCGGCTGTGGCCGGTGTGACGGCTGGTGTCAGCGCGCGGTCAAGCGTGATCCCCATGGCAAACGCCTACGACTTTCCCCCAAGAGCCAACTCACGGAGCGCCCCACACGCTCCTCCCCCGAGTTGCTGAACAGGAGTTTAGAAGCAGGGCATCCTGCGGCTTCGGCGAATCGAAGAATTCTTTACTTGACAGATCGCATGGATCTCGTACGTCGAAGACGCTCCGACCGACGATGTCGGCATCGTGCACCGGGATGGCTACCCTGGCCCGATGAAGATCCTGGTCACCGGCGGGGCGGGCTACCTCGGCTCCACCACCGCCAAGGCGCTCGAGGCCGCGGGCCACGTCCCGGTGGTGCTCGACTCCCTGCTGACCGGGCCGCAGGTGTTCGTGCGCGACCGCATCTTCTACGAGGGCGACATCGCCGACCGCGACCTGGTCCGCCGGGTCGTCGAGGAGCACCCCGACCTCGACGCCACGATCCACATGGCCGCGCGGATCGTCGTACCCGAGTCGGTGGAGAAGCCGTACGAGTACTACCGCGACAACGTCTCGAAGTCGCTGGAGCTGTTCGACCAGCTGGTCGCGCTCGGCAAGCCGCGGGTGCTGTTCTCGTCCTCCGCCTCGCTGTACGCCGTCAAGGACGACTTCGAGGTCCGCGAGGACGACCCGCTCGACCCGTCGTCGCCGTACGCCCGGACGAAGCGGATGATCGAGGAGGTCCTCGAGGACATGGCGACGGCGACCGACCTCCGCGCGATCATGCTCCGCTACTTCAACCCGATCGGCTCCGACCCCGACCTCGAGTCCGGCATCTACGCCAAGGAGCCGTCGCACGTGCTCGGCCAGCTGGTGATGGCGGCCCGCGGGCAGAAGCCCGGGTTCACGATCACCGGCATCGATCTGCCGACCCGTGACGGCACCGGCATCCGCGACTACCTCCACGTCTGGGACCTGGCCCGCGCGCACGTCCGTGCGGTCGAGCGCTTCGACGAGGTGATCGAGGCGGTCGGCTCGCCGAGCGTGGTGATCAACGTCGGTCGTGGCGACGGCGTCACCGTCCGCGAGCTGGTGACGGCGTTCGAACGGGTGTCGGGCCGCGCCGTTCCGATCGCGGAGGCGCCGCCGCGCCCGGGCGATGCCGTCGGCGCGTTCGCGAACGTCGACCGCTCCCACGAGCTTCTCGACTGGCGGGCCGAGCTCACCCTCGACGAGGGCATCGCGTCGGCGCTGGCCTGGGCCGACAAGCGGCTCGAGGTGCTGGGGTACGAGTGAGCCTCCGCCGGTACGCCGTCCCGATCGTCGCGCTCGCCACTGTGGTGACCCTCGGCGTTGCAGGTCCGGCCGACGCGACCCATGACTTCCGGTACAGCTCGCCGGACGGCGGCGGCAATGCGCCGCTGGGCGGGCGGACGATCGTGATCGACCCCGGCCACCAGCTCGGCAACCACAACTTCCCGCGCCAGATCAACCGGATGGTGCCGGCCGGCGGGTTCGAGAAGCCGTGCAACACCACGGGCACCGCGACCGATGGTGGGTACCCGGAGGCGACGTTCACCTGGCAGGTGGCCCGGCTGCTGCGCACACGCCTGGTGCGGCTCGGCGCGCGGGTCGTGACGACCCGCCACTCCAACCGGCAGGACCGGTGGGGTCCGTGCGTGAACGTCCGCGGACGCGACGGCAACAAGCTGCGGGCCGACCTGAAGATCAGCATCCACGGCGACGGGTCGTACGCCGCCGGGGCTCGCGGCTTCCACGTGATCGCGCCGACCGACCGGCGGCCCTGGACCCACGACATCTTCAAGCCCTCGCGTCGACTCGCCCTCGACACCCGGTCCGCCCTGCGGCGCATGGGGCTGCGGGTGGCCAACTACATCGCGGGTGGGGACGGTCTCGACTACCGCTCCGACCTCGGCACGATCAACCTGTCGAACATGCCGACGGTGATGGTCGAGCTCGGCAACATGCGCAACCCGAGCGACGCGCGTCGGATGACGTCCCGCGCCGGGCGCGCGACGTACGCCCGCGGGCTGGCGCTCGCCGTACGCCGCTTCCTGGGCTGATCGGTCCGTCAGCCGGCGTCGCCCCGCGACTGGCGGGCGCGCGCCCGGTGGGCGCGCACCCGCGCCTTCACGCCGCACCGTTCGTCGGAGCACCAGCGCCGTCGCCCGGTCGGGTCCAGGAAGATCCCCGAGCACTCGTCGTCACCGCAGGCTCGTAGTCGGACCGGATCGGGCCCGGTCAGGTCGTCGGCCGCCTGGCGAGCGAGCCTGGCGAGGGCTTGGCGCGTCGTACCGGGTCGGCTGGCGACCACGCTCGTGCCCCTGCGGCGCAGCCCCACCGGCAGGTCGTCGAGCAGGGACGCGTCCACCACCCGCACGTCACCCGGAGTGGGCGCCTCGCCGAAGGCGGCCGCCTTGGCCAGCCCGTGCAGAGCATCCCGGAGCCTCTGCGCTCCCGCGACGTCGTCCTCACCCACCGGACCCGCAGGAGCCAGCCCCCACTCGGTCAGCCAGGCGCGGAGCTGCCCGGGTGTGTCCACGAGGTCCTGGGAGACCTCGGTGTACCTGCCCACGAGCGTCACCGCGAAGTCGAGCCAGTCGCGTCCGTATCCGGTCCGGAACTTCTCCTCCATGGAACCACTGTAACGCATTGACTCGTTACAGCAACATGTGGCAATGTGTAACGAGTGAAAACGTTACACAAGGCGGCCGATCTTCTCGGGCCGTCGTTCGTGCTCCTCTGGAGCAGCGGGTACGTCGTCGGCTCCGTCGCCACGCGTGAGATTGCGCCCCTCACGGTGACGCTGTGGCGATTCGTGGTGTCTTCCGCGGTGCTGACCCTGCTCGCGTGGTGGCGCCGGGAGCGTTGGCCCGGCACGCCCCGGGACCTGGCGATCACGATCGGGACCGGCATCGTGGCGTTCGCGATCCAGTTCTGTGCCCTGTACCAGGCCCTGGCCGACGGGACCCCGGCGGCGACGACCGCCCTGTTCGCATGCTCGTCACCGCTTCTCGTCGCCGTCGCGGGTGCCGCCCTGGGCTGGGACAGGCTCTCCGGCCGCCAGTGGCTCGGCGTGGTGCTCGGGGTCACCGGCGTCGTCGTGACCGTGAGCGACCGGCTCGGCCGGCCGCCTAGCCTCGTCGCTCTGGGCTGGGTCCTGCTGGGCACCGGAGGCCTCGCCGGCGGCTCGCTGCTCCAGGGCCGGCTGATCGGTAGGGGTGGTCCGACGGCCCTGACGGCGGTCCAGGTCGCCGCCGGCGCGGTCGTGGTCGCCGTGTGGGCGCCGTTCGCCGGCTCGCTCGCGATTCCCGCGAAGGAGAGCGCGTGGGTCTCGTTCACGTGGTTGGCGTTGGTCGCGGGCGTCGTCGGTCCCCTGATGCTCCTCGCCCTGATTGCGCGCCACGGTCCTGCTCGTGGGACGAGCCTGCTGTTCATGGTGCCGGCGGTGACGGCGCTGATCGCGTGGGTGCTGGTCGGCGAGCCTGTGGGAGAGGTCGCGGTGCTCGGCCTGGGCATCGCCGGGAGCGGCCTCTGGCTCGGACGACGTCGTACGCCGACTCCCGTCGTGACGCCGGCCCGGGCTCCGGTCGTGACGGCCGTCGGTGCCACGGCGCCGGCCGAGCTACGCGGGCGGTGGAACTAGGGTCGATGCATGGACCTGACGCTCACCGACGAGGAACGCGAGATCCGGGACTGGGTGCGGACGTTCGTCACCAAGGAGCTCATGCCGCTCGAGCCGCAGGTGCTCGAGCGGGAACGCGACGGGAAACGAGGCGTCACCCTCGACGAGGTCGAGGCGTTGCAGGACAAGGCGCGGCAGTCGGGCTTCTTCGGGATCCAGACCCCGGAGGCGTACGGCGGGATGGGTCTGGGCGCGGTGATGAACGCGCTGCTCGAGGTTGAGCTGGGCCGGACGTTCGTACCGTTCAAGTTCGGCGGTGACGCGGACAACATCCTCTTCGAGGCCAACGACGAGCAGAAGGACGCCTACCTGCGGCCCACGATCGAGGGCACTCGGCGCAGCTGCTTCGCGATCACCGAGCCCGGCGCGGGCTCGGATGCGCGCAACATCCGCACCTCCGCCGTACGAGACGGTGACGAGTGGGTGATCAACGGGGAGAAGACGTTCATCACCGGCGGCGACGTCGCCGACTTCACGATGGTCTTCGCGGTGACCGACAAGGAGAAGGGCGCCGACGGCGGGGTCACCTGCTTCCTGGTCGACCGCGAAGCGGGCTGGACCTCGACGGAGATCCCGACGATGGGGGAGTGGGGTCCGGCGTCCCTGTCGTTCCAGGACGTGCGGGTGCCGCATTCGTCGATCCTCGGCGAGGAGGGTCGCGGCTTCGAGCTGGCGATGCGCTGGATCGGCAAGGGCCGCTACCTGCTCCCGGCCCGTGCGCTGGGCTCGTGTGAGCGGCTCGTCGAGATGGCGATGGAGCAGGCGAAGAACCGCGTCACGTTCGGCGAGCCGATCGCCGAGCGGCAGGCGATCCAGTGGATGATCGCCGACTCCGCGGTGGAGATCGAGGCGCTGCGGTGGCTCGTGCTGAGCGCTGCCTGGCAGGTCGACCACGGCGCCGACTCACGTCAGGCGCAGTCGATGGCCAAGCTGGCAGGCGGCGTCCACGCCAACCAGATAGTCGACCGCGTCCTCCAGATCCACGGCGGCATGGGCTACACGCGGGAGCTGCCGATCGAGCGGTGGTACCGAGAGCTGCGGCTGCTGCGGATCTACGAGGGCACCGACGAGATCCAGCGGCGCACGATCGCCCGCAACCTGCTGTCCGGTCATGCGTCGGTGCGAGGTCACCTGGGCTGATCGACGTCCAGGAAGTCCATCGCGACGAGCACCGCGCGCACGTGCGCGACCTCGTGCGTGCGGAAGAGGTCGGTCCCCCCGAGTCGGGCGAAGACCGCGAAGAAGCCCTCGGCCTTGCGGTACTCGTCCCCGAAGAGGTCGAAGGCGTGCGGCAGCGCATTGCAGACCGGGACACCGAGGCGGCGTAGCCGGAAGCACTGGGCGAGCACGGCAGTCTGATGCCGGACGCGGACGGCGGGCTCCACGAGGTTGCCGTAGTAGAAGCCGAGGCCGGGGTCGATCACGACCTGCTCGACCCCGAGGGAGCGCGCGTGCTCGATGCGCGGGCCGAAGTGGTCGAGCAGGTAGGGGAGCGCATCGGTCTGAGTCGGGTGGCGGGCGTCCGCGCGTACGTCGCCGGGCTCGCACAAGCAGAGGATCACTGTGGCGCCGTACGACGCGGCGCAGGCGAGCATCTCGTCCTCGCCGTCGCGGCCGGTCAGGTTGAGCACCCGGGCGCCGGCGGCGAGGCACGTCTCGACGACCTCGGGTTGGTAGGTCTCCACCGAGACGACGCACTCCTCGGCGAGCGCCTCGACCACGGGCCCGAGGGCCGCCCGCTGCTGCGGCGCGTCCACACGCGCCGCCCGTGCCGTGCTGGACTCGGCGCCCACGTCGACGATGCCCGCACCCTGCGCGACCTGGGTGCGGGCCTTGCGGATCGCGGCCCCGGTGGAGACCGCGACGCTCTCGCGGTAGGTCGAGTCGCGCGAGAGGTTGACCGTGCCCATGAGCACGGGGTCGGTGCCCCCGATGGTCACGCCACCCACGGTCACCGGCTCGACCGGCATGGCCAGGTCGTCGGCGTACTCGCTGTGCAGCGCTGCCAGCGCCGACAGCGAGATCATCCCGGCAGTGTAGACAGCGGCCCTGGACCCGCTCCGCACCCGCCGCGTGGTGCCGTTGCACTGCGTGTGACGATGGTGGCCCGACCGCGACGAACTCGACGATGTGGGGAGACGACGGATGCGAGTCCTGCTCGGCGAGGACACCACCCACCTGCCGCAGCTGTACGCCGTACCCGACCAGCCGTGGCTGCGGGTGAACATGGTCTCGACGGTGGACGGCGCCGCCACGGGCGATGACGGCACGAGCCGCTCGATCAACAACGGCGTCGACAAGATGGTCTTCGACCTGATCCGCGATCTCGCCGACGCACTCGTCGTCGGGGCGGGCACGATCCGGATCGAGGGGTACGCCGTGGGGCGCAAGCCGCTCGTCGTGGTGTCGCGCAGCGGATCCGTGCCACCGACCCAGCGGGAGGCCGCGTCGGGGAAGGTGCTGATGGCCACGGTCGCGACCGCGCCGTACCTCGACGAGGCGCGTGAGATCCTCGGCAAGGACCAGGTGCTGGTGCTCGGCTCCCACCGCGTCGACCTGGCCCGGCTGAAGGACGAGCTGGTGCTTCGCGGGTTCCGACACCTGCTGTCCGAGGGCGGCCCTCATCTCCTGCGCGACCTGCTCGACCAGGGCGTGGCCGACGAGCTCGACGCCACTCTGGTGCCCCGGATCGTCAGCGGCTCCCACCCCCGGATCACCGACGGCCCCCCGGTCGACGTACCCCTCCGTCTCACCACGCTCATCGAGCAGGACGGCACGCTGCTGGCCCGGTGGCTCGTCGGTGAGAAGCCGTCCGGTTGAGCACCGTGCCGCCCACGGTGCGTCAGTGTGCGGGACGCTCGATCACGCCGTTCGGCTCGAAGTCGTAGACCGGGTTGTTGAGCTGCAGGTCATCGACCGCTCCGCTGAAGGCGAAGTCACGCCCCTTGTTGATCTCGACGCTGTAGATCGTCGCGTCCGGGGCTGCGGCCTCCGCATCAGCGAGGGTGCAGTAGGTCGTCTGGTTGCAGCCCGACGTGGTGCCGAACCCACCGGTGTAGTACCACTGCTGGGTGGTGCTGGCGTCGAGCTTGGTCCATGTGTTGCTCGCTGCCGCGGTCGGCACGTAGACGAGCGTGCTGAACGTCGAGCCGCCCGCGTTCGGGTTCACCTCGAACTCCACGCTCGGCAGGTTGCTCGTCGAGATCTGGTTGTTCTCGCCGGTGGTGAACACGTAGAAGCTGACCGTGTGGATGCCGCCCAGATGCTGTCCCGCGAGGTCGACCTGGTCGCCGAATGCGACCTTGTCGCTGCCCGAGCCGGTCCGGAGTCCGAGACTGCCCACCCCGGACGGAGGCGTGACGTTGCCCAGTCCGCCGGCCGACGACGGGCCCGAGCGCAGGTAGGCGTCGCCGTCACCGATCACGTTGCGGTCGATGATCGACCAGTTGGATCCGACGTACGCCGGCTTGTCGAGCTTGTCGAGCAGGTTCGGCCATCAGGTCCGATGACGTCGGGAGTACGACGTCACGCCGTGACGTCTGAAGAGGAGATGTCAGCATCCAGCGGCCGTTGGTCCGCCACCGAGGAGATGGCAGTGTGGGGACATGACCGCAGGCCCGATCGACCCGTCCGTGCCGCCGTCCGGGACCGGGTGTGTGGAGTGCCTGGCGCAGGACGGGTGGTGGTTCCACCTGCGGCGGTGTGCCCAGTGCGGGCACATCGGCTGCTGCGACACCTCACCCGCTCAGCACGCGACCGCGCACTGGCGGGAGTCCGGTCACCCGCTGATGACCAGCTTCGAGCCGGGCGAGGACTGGTTCTGGGACTTCCGCGACGACCAGGCGTACGACGGGCCGCCCCTGGCCGGCCCGCAGAGTCACCCGTCCGACCAACCCACGCCCGGACCCGCCGGCGCCGTACCTGACGACTGGATGGACCGCTTGCACTAGGCCCCGGCGGGCTCCTGGTCGGGCTCGCTCCCGGGCTGCCGGGTCGGGAGGGACCCGGCCACGAACACCGCGAGCAGGGCGATCATGGCCAGGAGCGAGAGCGACGTCCGCAACGCGTCGATCCGGGCCGCCTCGTTCTCGTCGAGCACCGCCGCCGCCGTGGTCGGTGCGACGTCTGCCTGATCGAGAGCCTTCTTCAAGTCGTCGTCGGAAATGAATGGGACGCCTCCGGCGAGCTCGACCTCTGCCTGCGAGGAGACCGCTGCCGGCACGTCCGGATTCTGCTGGATCCCGGAGAAGAACGATGTGGACAGTGCCGAGATCAAGACGGCGCCGGCGAGCGCCGTCCCGATCGACGCGCCGAGGTTGGTCAACGTGTTCTGAAGCCCACCGACCTCCGCACTGTGATCGTCGCTGACGGCAGAGACGGTCACGGCACCGAGCTGCGAGGCCAGCGCCCCGACGCCGAGCCCGGCCAGCAGCAGGGGCCAGGTGACCACCTCGGGACCCACGCCGATCTCCAGCGACCCGATCAGGGTCACGAGGCCGACCAGCAGGGCCAGGAAGCCGAGTCGCACCACCCGCCGGGGCGACGCGTTCGGGAAGAACCTCGGGATACCCACGGCTCCGATGAGCAGGGTGATGGACAGCGGCATGATCCGCAGTCCCGTCGAGATCGCCGAGAGGCCGAGAGCGACGGAGAGGTAGAGCGGCACCACGAAGAAGAGGCCGGCCTGGAGCAGGTACTGCAGGCAGAACGACGCCAGGCCGCTCCGTAGCTGCGGGACGCGAAGCAGCGCGGGGTCCACCAACGCCGGCCGGCCCGAAGCCTGACGTCGACGTTCCCAGCTCATGAAGAGACGAAGCACGAGGCCGCCGACAAGGATGAGCCAGACCACGGGGGAAAGCCCCAGCCACGACTTCTCGTCGGGCTCCTTCGGCAGGACGAACCCCCACTCGCCGCCGCGCAGGATACCGAACACGATCAGGCCCAGGCCGAGCGCCGAGAGCGCCGTGCCGACGGGGTCCAGACCCGCGTCCGGGTTCGCGGGCCGGTCGTTCATGCGGCGGGCCAGGATCACGATCACGATCACGATCACGACCTCACCGGCGAACACCCAGCGCCACGACGCGTACGTCGTCAGCAGGCCCCCGATGAGCGGGCCGGCCGCGACCGCGATCGCGCCCGCGGCGGCGACCAGGCCGTAGGCCTTGGGTCGCTCCGAGCGTGCGAAGTTCGACGCGACGAGCGCCACGATGGCGGGCATGATCAGGGCAGCGCCGATGCCCTCGAGCAGCGACCATCCGATCAGCAGCCAGGTGAGGTTCTGGGCCACCGCGGTCGTGAAGGATCCGACCCCGTAGATGGCACAGCCGATCGCGAACGCCCGCTTGCGACCGAGGATCTCGCCGATCTTCCCGCCGGTGATCATCAGCGTCGCCATGACGAGCGTGTACAGCGTGATCGCGGTCTGGATGCCCGTCACCGTCGTGCCGACATCCGCGGCAACCGTGGCGATCGAGACGTTCATGACCGAGCTGTCGAGCGTCATCAGGAACTGAGCCGTCGCCAGCGTGAGCAGCACACCGGTGGACGCGGTCCTGCCAGCGGTCACGGCATTCTCGGCCATGCATCCTCCCGTGCGTCGACTCGGCGGCAGCACGTACCGACGTACGCAGAGCACCCGTCCACGGCTGCCACGCGGGAGCAACCCAAGCAGTTCGGCGCCGGGAAGCGCTCACCCCTGTCGGGTGAACTCCTACCTCAGCGGGTGCCCTTGCGAGCGCGGGCGGCCAGCTTGGCCCGGTCGTTCTGGTCGAGCAGCACCTTGCGGATGCGCACGGTGTGCGGGGTGACCTCGACGCACTCGTCCTCGCGGCAGAACTCCAGGCACTGCTCGAGCGACAGCCGCCGCGGCGGCACCAGCTTCTCGAAGTTGTCCGACGTGGAGGAGCGGACGTTGGTCTGCTGCTTCTCCTTGGTGATGTTCACGTCCATGTCGTCGGCGCGGGAGTTCTCGCCGACGATCATCCCCTCGTAGACCTCCGTCGCCGGCTCGACGAACAGGACGCCGCGCTCCTGCAGATTCGTCATCGCGTACGACGTAGCGGCACCCGACCGGTCGGCGACCAGCGAGCCGGTCGACCGCGAACGGATCTCGCCGGACCACGGCTCGTACTTCTCGAACACGTGGTGGGCGATCCCGGTACCGCGGGTCTCGGTGAGGAACTCGGTCCGGAAGCCGATCAGCCCACGCGCCGGCACCAGGAACTCCATCCGCACCCAGCCGGTGCCGTGGTTGGTCATCTGCTCCATGCGGCCCTTCCGGGTCGCCATCAGCTCGGTGATCGTGCCGAGGTACTCCTCCGGCGCATCGATCGTCAGCCGCTCCACCGGCTCGTGCAGCTTCCCGTTGATCTCGCGGGTCACCACCTGCGGCTTGCCGACCGTCAGCTCGTAGCCCTCGCGTCGCATCTGCTCGACCAGGATCGCCAGCGCCAGCTCGCCGCGGCCCTGTACCTCCCAGGTGTCCGGACGCTCAGTGGGCAGCACCCGCAGCGAGACGTTGCCGACCAGCTCGCGATCGAGGCGGTCCTTGACCAGCCGGGCGGTGACCTTGGACCCCTTGGTCCTCCCGACCAGGGGCGAGGTGTTGGTGCCGATCGTCATCGAGATCGCCGGCTCGTCGACGGTGATCAGCGGCAGGGCCACCGGGTTGTCGGGGTCGGCCAGCGTCTCGCCGATCATGATCTCGGGGATGCCGGCGATCGCGGCGATGTCTCCCGGGCCGGCCGACTCGGCGGGTACCCGCTCGAGCGCCTCGGTCATCAGCAGCTCGGTGATCTTGACGCTCCGGGTCGACCCGTCGCGCTGCAGCCAGGCGACGTTCTGGCCCTTCCGGAGCGTGCCCTGGTGGACGCGGACCAGGGCGAGACGGCCGAGGAAGGGTGAGGCGTCGAGGTTGGTGACGTGGGCCTGCAGCGGTGCGCCCTCGTCGTACGTCGGCGCCGGGATCGTCTCGAGGATCGTGCGGAAGAGCGGTTCGAGATCGGGCGAGTCGGGCACGGAGCCATTGGCCGGTGCGTCGAGAGAGGCGCGGCCGTTCTTCGCCGATGCGTACACGACCGGGAAGTCGAGCGCGTCCTGGCTGTGGTGCTCGTCGAGGAGGTCCAGGAACAGCTCGTAGGTCTCGTCGACGACCTCGGCGATCCGGGCGTCGGGGCGGTCGACCTTGTTCACGACGAGCACGACCGGGAGGTCGGCGTTCAGCGCCTTGCGGAGCACGAACCGCGTCTGCGGCAGCGGGCCTTCGGACGCGTCGACCAGCAGCACGATGCCGTCGACCATCGACAGCCCGCGCTCCACCTCGCCGCCGAAGTCGGCGTGCCCCGGGGTGTCGATGATGTTGATCGTCATGCCACCGGCGAGACCGAGGTCGGCCGCGCTCTTGCCGGTGTAGTGGATCGCGGTGTTCTTGGCGAGGATCGTGATCCCCTTCTCGCGCTCCAGGTCGCCGGAGTCCATGATCCGCTCGGCGACGCCGGCCTCCTCCTGGTGCGCGGTGAACGCGCCGGCCTGGTGCAGCATCGCGTCGACGAGGGTGGTCTTGCCGTGGTCGACGTGCGCGACGATCGCGACGTTCCGGAGGTCCGAACGGGTGGCAGGCATGGTGGGACGACGTCGCTTTCGCAGGATGGGATTCGGGCCCCGATCCTATCGGCGACGGTCATCTCGACCTGCATCGTGAAGAGGGTCGTGTGCCTGAGGACGGACTAGGGACCGTCCTGCGG
>NZ_DASXQG010000058.1:0-9387 GCF_036493135.1 Nocardioides sp.
GTTCGACCTCGACGACGAGGGCGACGTCGGAGCGTCCCCGGCGCCCGATGCCGACGACGCTCCACAGACCGACGACCAAGCCTCCCCGGACGAGCCCGAGGAGAAGAAGCCCGCCGAGAAGAAGCCCGAGCCGAAGAAGGACGTCGACCTGGACGAGGGCGGCTCGCTCTTCGACCTCTGACAGGCCGCTGACCTGCGTCAACACCACCTGACGCCGCAATGACGTCATTCGATGTCACCAGATGCTTGACATGACATCACTGTGATGTCATAGTGATGCACATGGACATCACCCCGTACGTCGAGAGCCTCCGGTCCTCGCTCGTCTCGGCCGCCGACTCCGCCGGCGACGAGACCCGCCAGGCCGCCGAGCGGCTCGGCTTCGCTCTCGAGTCCAGCTCCCGGCTGGCGATCATGGAGGCGGTCTCGCAGGCCGCCGCCGAGATCACCGCCGAGATGCCGAACGGTGGCGTCGACGTACGCCTCAATGGTCGCGACCTCGACTTCCTCGTGCACGTCGCCGCGCCGACGCCCCCGGCACCTCCCCCGCCGCCGGCTCCCGAGGACGTCGAGGACGGCAACCTCTCCCGCATCACGCTCCGCATCCCCGAGGCGGTCAAGGCCAAGGCCGAGGAGCGCGCCGCGGATGCCGGGCAGTCGCTCAACACCTGGCTGGTCAACGTCGTCCGCGCCGCCACCCGCGAGGGGTCGATCAACATAGACGTCGACCTCTCGAGCATCCCGTTCTTCGGCGGCAGCGACCCGTTCGAAGGCCGAGGCAAACGCGGCGGCAAGCGCATGACCGGCTGGCTCTGACCGAAAGACAGCACGCAGGCATCCACCACCGACAGCAGCAGGGGACGGCAGACGGCCGCTCCCCCGGCACTCCACACCCTGCCACCAGGAGGCACCAGATGAACCGCCAGTTCGAGACTCCCGAGCCGATCGACCTGTACGTCGAGATCGGCAAGGGCAAGGTCGAGATCCGCGCCACCGCGACCGGCACCACCACCCTCGACATCGAGGGCCGGGACGCCGACGAGGTCGAAGTGACGTTCGAGGACAACCGGCTCTCGGTCATCGCCCCCAAGGACGGCGGCAGCTGGTTCACCGGTCGCGACCGCGAGCTCCATGTCCAGGTAGAGCTGCCCACCGGCAGCGACGTGGCCGTCAAGACCGGCAGCGCGGACATCGAGGTCGAGGGTCAGGTCAACGAGGTCCGGATCAAGACCGGCTCCGGTGACGTCACCTGCGACACCTTCACCGGCGCCGCACGCGTCGACACCGGCTCGGGTGACGTCGAGATCGCCGAGGCGCACGCGGAGCTGCAGGTGAAGAGCGGCTCGGGCGACATCTCGGTCGGCACCTGCGTCGGCAACCTGAACGTCTCCACCGGCTCGGGCGACGTCGAGGTCGGCACCACGAACGCCACCACCGTCGTCAAGACCGGTTCCGGCGATCTGAAGGTCGTCACCGCGAACGCCGACATCTCCCTGTCGACCGGCAGCGGCGACATGCACATCGGCACCGCCCGCCGCGGCCGCGTCAGCGTCAAGGGCGCGAGCAGCGACCTCCGCATCGGCATCCCGGCCGGCACGCCGGTCTGGGCGGACGTCAACACCGTCTCGGGCTCCATCCGCTCGAACATCGAGAGTGTCGGAGCCCCGCAGGAGGGTCAGGAGCACGTCGAGCTCCAGGCCCGCACCGTCAGCGGCGACATCACGCTGACCGAAGTCTGACCACCACCACCACGCGCACCCACGCACGACCGGGAAGGAGCACCACCATGAACGAGACCGTGATCGAGGCCCAGGCCCGCTACCTGATCGAGGACCGGATCCACCCCACCCACCGGCCGAAGCCCACCGCCGTACGCCGGCGCCACCGGAAGATCCGCCGCCTGAGCTGGCTGTGACACCGGCCGCACGAAGAGCCGGCCGCAGGGAGAGACCTGCGGCCGGCTCTTGTCGTCGGTCGACCCTCTTCTCAGAGGTCGGTGACCCGCAGGCCGGCGTGGGCCTTGTACCGCCGGTTGACCGCGATCAGGTTCGCGGTCAGGGCCTCGACCTGGTGCGCGTTGCGCAGGCGACCGGCGTACACACCGCGCACCCCAGGGATCGCCTCGGCCAGGGCCCGGACGAGGTCGGTCGCGTCGCGGTGCTCGCCCTCGCCGAGCACCAGGACGTCGGTGTCGACCGAGGGGATCGCCGGGTCGTTGAGGATCACCGCGCTGACGTGGTGGAACGCCGCGACCACGATCGAGTCCGGAAGGAGCGCCGCGGCCTCCTGCGCGGCCGACCCGTCGGGTACGGCGAGCGCGTAGGCGCCCTGCTGGTCGAAGCCGAGCGGGTTCACGCAGTCGACCACGACCTTGCCCGCGAGCGCGCCGGCCAACGACCGCAACAGCTCGGCGTGACCGTCGTAGGGCACGGACACGATGACGACGTCGCCGGCCGCGGCAGCGTCGGCGTTGGCGAGGCCGCGTACGTCGCCGCCGGTCGCCTCGGCCAGCTCGGCCGCGGTCTCGGCGGCTCGGCCGGAGTCGCGGCTGCCGACCAGCACCGGGATGCCCGCGGCGGCCCAGCGACGTACCAGGCCACGACCTTGCGGACCCGTCCCCCCGAGGACCGCGACGGTCAGCCCGTCGAGTGCCGCCATCAGATCGGGGTCCGGTGGAAGTTCTGGAAGGAGCGCGACGGCGTGGGGCCGCGCTGTCCCTGGTAGCGCGAGCCGTACTTCTCCGAGCCGTAGGGGTGCTCCGAGGGTGACGAGAGCCGGAAGAAGCAGAACTGTCCGATCTTCATGCCCGGGTAGAGCTTGATCGGCAGCGTGGCGACGTTCGCCAGCTCGAGGGTGACGTGGCCCGAGAACCCGGGGTCGACGAACCCGGCGGTGGCATGGGTGAGGAGCCCGAGCCGCCCGAGCGACGACTTGCCCTCGACGCGGGCTGCGACGTCGTCGGGCAGCGTGACCATCTCGTACGTCGACCCGAGCACGAACTCGCCGGGGTGCAGGATGAACGGCTCCTCCCCCTCCGGCTCGACCACCCTGGTCAGGTCGGACTGGTCGGCGGCCGGGTCGATGTGGGGGTAGCGGTGGTTCTCGAAGACCCGGAAGAACCGGTCGAGCCGCACGTCGATCGACGACGGCTGCATCATCTCCGGTGCCCACGGCCCCATCACGATCCGGCCCGCGTCGATCTCGGCGAGGATGTCGCGGTCGCTCAGCAGCACGGCGTCACGCTACCGGCCGTCTCCGGTGGCTGAGGAGGTCGCCCTGCGACCGTCTCGAAACCACGGCTCTGGAAGCATGCCTGCCGTGAGCGCACGCGTCTTCCACCGGTACGTCGCCATCGGCGACTCGTTCACCGAGGGCGTCGGCGATGTCGACGCGTCCCGGCCCAACGGCGTCCGCGGCTGGGCCGACCGGGTCGCCGAGGTGCTCGCGACAAAGACCGACGACTTCGGGTACGCCAACCTCGCCATCCGAGGTCGGACGATGCACCCGATCCTGGCCGAACAGCTCGAGCCCGCGATCGCTCTCGAACCCGACCTGGTCACGGTGTACGCCGGCGGCAACGACCTGATCCGGCCCCGCTGCGACGTGGACGCGCTCGGCGAGGTGTACGACGAGGCCCTCGGCAAGCTGGCGGCCAGCGGCGCCACGGTCGGGCTCTTCACGGCTTTCGACCCGGGCGGCGGTGGGCCGTTCGCCCGGCTGCGTGGCCGGTTCGCGGTCTACAACGAACGGATCCGTGAGATCGCCGACCGACACGGCGCCGTCGTCCTCGACTCCTGGCGGATGCGGCCCGAGCACCCCGCGCTGATGTGGTCGGAGGACCGGTTGCACCTCGGCCCGCTCGGCCATCGTGCGGTCGCGATCGAGGTGCTCGACACGCTCGGCGTACCCCACGACCTCGACCTGTCCGACCCCACCGGCGCATCGGGGGGTACGCCGTTCCGCGCCGGCAAGCGGGCCGACCTCGACTGGGTCGTCCGACATGCGGCGCCGTGGATCAAGCGCCGCCTCACCGGGAGGTCGTCCGGAGACGGCATCACGGCCAAGCGGCCGAGCCTGGAGCCCATCTGATCGGTCCCGACAGGTCGGGTACGATCCTGCACGCCGGTTCGCCGGCATGCGGATGTAGCTCAGTTGGTAGAGCGCGACCTTCCCAAGGTCGATGTCGCGAGTTCGAGCCTCGTCATCCGCTCCGAGTCGTCCGACGGAGCGAAGCTCCGGCGGACGACGAGAAGAACGAAGCCACAGCCGGTTGCTCGAAACGGTCGCCGAGACCTTCCGAAGCCATCTGCCGGAACTCCGTTCCCACGTGACGAGAAGAACGAAGCCACAGTCGAGTGCTCGAAACGGTCGCCGAGACCTTCCGCTCGACGGAGCTTGCTCCGGCGAGTGACGAAGCCATCTGCCGGAACTTCGTTCCCACGTGCGACGAAGCCATCTGCCGGAACCTCGTTCCCACGTGCGACGAGAAGAACCAAGCCACCGCCGGGTTCGCAGAACAGCGCCCCGAGGTCGACTCATGTTCAGAGTCGAGCGACCACAGCGGTCACGGAACCATCAGCCGGACCATCAGCCGGACCATCGGCCGGACCATCGGCCGGACCATCAGCCGGATCATCAGCCGGATCATCAGCCGGGTGGTTTCGAGACCGGCGCCGGCGCGCCTTCCTCAACCACCGGGGTCCGCGGGAACGTGCCCAACCTTGACTCATCTGTGACCATTGTGGACAGTGGTGGGGATGTGACTCCTGAAGTTTCGAGGTCTTCCCCATGACTCGCGCTCGCTGGATCAGTCTCGGGGCCCTGGTCCTGCTCCTGGCCATGCTCCCGTTCGTCCCTCGCGGAGGCGGGGACGACGGCACCATCCGCACGACCGGGCACGTCGCGCGTTCCGGGTCGCTGACCGCCGGCTACGGCCGGGTCACCGCGGCGTATCGACGGACCATCGACCGCGTCCTCGATGCCGGTCCCGTCGCCGGTCGAGGAGCCGCCACCTCGTCGGCACGCGCGCTCGTGGACGAGGTCGTGCGGTGCGCGACCTTCGAGGGCCAGCGCTACTGCCTCGGCACCGGCTGGACCGACCGCACGCAGGTGCAGGTGCGCGCGCAGGCGGTCCGCCTGGTCGAGAGTCCCGCCGCGCGCCGGACCGCGGTGAGCACGACCGGTGACCTCTCGACGTACGACGCCCTCCGACAGGCCGCCCGGATGAGCCCCCCCGAGCGTGCGCGGGCCGAACGCGCCGAGCTCACCCGGGCCGCCCGCTCGGTGGCGAAGGTCTGGCTGATCCGTCACCAGATCCAGGGCGTCCCGCTTCCGCACGGCTTCTTCGCGCGGCACCCCGAGGTACGCCGTGCTGCCGTGACCACCGGCAGCACGGCCCGGGCCTCGTCGCCGCCGGACACCAACGGCCGGCATCGGGTCAAGCACTGGCGCGACTATCCCGACGAGGGAAAGGTCCTCCGCCGCAGCCGCGTCTCGCAGCAGCACCGCACCTACTGGTGCGGCCCGACCACCATGCAGATGATCACGTGGGGGTGGTCGCACACCAAGCGCAGCCAGACGCACTGGGCCCGCCGGCTGGGCACCACGACCAGCGGTACGGCGATCACGTCGATGGTCCACGTCGTCAACCAGGCGACCGGCTACGACCGGGCGTCGTACGCCGGCCCGTACATCACCCTCGACATCGGCGACTGGTCGTTCAAGCAGTGGAAGCTGCTGATGGCGCGCCACTTCGTCGACTACCGCGCTCCGGTGGTGCTGCACCCCGTGCTGCTCCAGCGCTACTTCCCCTATCTCGACCACGACGGCTCGGGCCACTTCCAGGTCGGCCGCGGATACCAGAAGCGCGAGGGCAAGACCCCGCTGCTCGGCTACTTCGAGCCGTGGAACCAGCAGCGGTTCCACCCCGACGAGCCGTTCATCTCGCGCGTGCAGTGGCGCAACGCCTATCAGTCGTACCGGGCGAACGAGGCGCACTTCCAGCACAATCTCGGAGTGTGATGTCGGTACGTCGCCTGGTCACCGCGGTCGCGGCGACGGTCGTCCTCACCTCGTGCGGCACCAGCACCTCGTCCTCGTCACCGGGCGGCTCGCCGTCCGGCCCGGTCGCGAGTCCGCCACACACCATCGCGAGCGGATCCGCAACGATCGACCCGAGCCCGAGCACGAGCCCCGTCGGAAGCCCCCGCCATCCCCTCGTCGTCACGGCCAGGCAACAACTCCTGGACTGGGCGGCCGTCCCCGGCTCGACCAAGGATCTGGTCACGGTCGGCGACCGCTGGACCCTGACCGTGACCGCCGGCGGCGCGACCGCCCGACTTGTCGGTCCGCAGTCGCGGGTGGTGACGATTCGCGCGGGCGACCACTCACGCATCACCGACGCCTTCCTCGACGCACACCACGCCCTCGTCGTCAGCGAGGACCGGTTGGCGCAGGCTCCCGACCGGGCCACCCTGGTCGATCTGGCGTCCGGGCACGAGAGCATCCTCGACGGCCGCTCGGACCCCCCGACCGTCGTCGGCGGCACCTGGGCGCTCGGCCCCGACTCGCTGGTCCACGCCACCTCCGGCAGCCACCACCGCTACTGCCTGGCCACCGTCGACCTGGCCTCGGGTGAGGGTACGACGGGCTGGTGCGCCCCACCGCGTCACGGCTTCAGGAGCGCCGCGGTCACCACCGACGGCACGTCCTTGATGACCTTCGACGCGCACCATCCCTCCTGTCGCACCCTCAACGTCGTCTACGGCCGGGAGCTGACGTCGTTCCCCGGCGTGACCGACTGCAAGGGCTGGGACGCCACCGTGCTGGACGGCAGCTCGGTCTGGTCCGTCGTCCCGAACGACCACCGCATCGACGTCGCCCACTTCTACGCCCACACCAACGACGGTTGGTACGACCTGGGTCCCGGGACGTCGGGCTCCCTGGTCGCCTGCGACGGGGCGGCGTACTTCACCCGCGACCCGCAGACCAGCACCGATCCCGCGACCCTGATGCGCTGGTCGCCGGACACCGCGAGCCTGAGCATCGCCTACGCCTCGAAGGGAAACGGCAACGCCTTCCTCGCGCCCCCGCGCTGCGGCGGCACCCACCTCACGGTCACGTCGTACGCACAGGCCGGTGACGAGCAGGTCACGACCAACCTCGAGTAGCCACCACGACCGGAACATGCAACGTAGGCTCGATGTCATGCCTGCCGAGTTCACCGGATTCCCCAGCCAGGCCCTCGACTTCTACGACGACCTCGAGGTGGACAACTCCAGGACGTACTGGGAGAAGCACAAGGGCACCTACGACTACTCCGTGCGGCGACCGATGGTCGCCCTGTGCGCCGCGCTCGCGGAGGAGTTCGGCGACGCCAAGGTGTTCCGTCCCTACCGCGACGTGCGCTTCGCCAAGGACAAGACGCCGTACAAGACCGCGCAGGGCGCGTTCGTCGAGGTCGGCCCCGCCACCGGGTGGTACGTCGAGGTCTCCGCGCGCGGCGTCCGCACCGGCGCCGGCTTCTACGACGCCACCGGCCCGCGCATCGCCTCCATCCGCGAGGCGATCGACGACGACCGGCGCGGCAACGACCTGGCGCAGATGCTCAAGAGGCTCGAGGCCAACGGCTGGGTGATCGGCGGCCACGTGCTGAAGACCGCGCCGCGCGGCTACGACCTCAGCCACCCTCGCATCAACCTGCTCCGGCACAAGTCGTTGACGATCGGCCACGACTACGGCTTCGAGCCGATCATCCACACGCCGGAGCTGCTGGAAGCGGTGCGCGACGACTGGCGCACCTTGCGCCCGTTCGTGGAGTGGGTCACCGACGCCGAGTGAGCTGCGCGACCGGCTGGGTCAGTGCGGCTGCCAGGCGTCCTCGTCCGCGGTCAGCCGGTCGACCGCAGGCGGCAGCGCGCCGGCGGCGAGGTCGGCCACGGTGACCTGCTCGAAGACGTCGCGCAGCGAGTGGCGGGCCGCGATCCAGACCCGCTGCAGCGCATCGGCACGCTCGTTGTAGGAGACGGCCTCCGGACGGAGGCCGTAGACCGAGACCAGCGGACCGTCGACGGCCCGGATCACGTCGGCCACGGTCACGCCGTCGGCGGGCTTCGCCAACCGCCAGCCGCCGGACTGGCCGCGCTGGGCGTGCACGATGCCCGCCTTGCGCAGGTCGGCCAGGATCGCCTGGAGGAAGTTGTGGGGGATGTCTTGCAGCTTGCCGAGCTCCTCGGCGCTCACCGGGCGGGCGTCGACGCCGTCCGCGCGGGCAGCCATCTCGATGAGGGCGCGCAGCGCGTAGTCCGCCTTGGCTGAGACTCGCATGCGTGCAGTCTCCCAGAACGCCGCTGGGACCCGACGTCAGTGGCCTCGCTCACACCCGACGCGTGTCGCGGCGCCGGCTCGCCGCGGCGTACCGCTGGACCGGTTGCCTGGCCCCGCGCCGCGAGGCATGATGAAGTTACTGATGAGTAGCCGTACTCAGGACAGGGCTTCCGGGACGTGAAGACCCGACACCGATGCGAACAGGTAGGGACATGGGCCACTACAAGAGCAACCTCCGCGACATCGAGTTCAACCTCTTCGAGGTCCTCGGCCGCGACGAGGTCCTGGGCACCGGGCCGTTCGCCGAGGTGGACGGCGAGACCGCACGCGAGATCCTCGCGGAGGTCGACCGGATCGCTCGCGAGGACCTCGCTGCGTCGTTCGAGGAGGCCGACCGGACTCCCCCGGTCTTCGACCCCGAGACCCACACCGCCCCGTTGCCCGAGTCGTTCAAGAAGAGCTACCGCGCCTGGATGGACGCGGAGTACTGGCGCCTCGCTACCCACGCCGACCTCGGTGGTACGCCGGCCCCGTCCACCATGGAGTGGGCAGTCGGCGAGATGGTGCTCGGCGCCAACCCCGCCATCTGGATGTACGGCGCGGGCCCGATGTTCGCCGGCGTGCTCAACCGCAACGGCAACGAGCGGGACAAGAAGATCGCCCGGCTGATCGTCGACCGGCGTTGGGTCACCACGATGGTGCTCACCGAGCCGGACGCCGGCTCCGACGTGGGCGCCGGCCGCACCAAGGCCACTCCGAACGACGACGGCACCTGGAACATCGAGGGCGTCAAGCGCTTCATCACCTCGGCCGAGAGCGACCTCAGCGACAACGTCATCCACATGGTGCTGGCGCGGCCGCACGGCGTCGAGGGCGTCGGCGGGCCGGGCACCAAGGGACTGAGCCTGTTCATCGTGCCGCAGTTCCACTTCGACGTGGAGACCGGCGAGCTGACCGGCGAGCGGAACGGCGTCTACGTCACCGGCGTCGAGCACAAGATGGGGATCAAGGTGTCCAACACCTGTGAGCTCACCTTCGGCGACCCGGGAGTCGGTGGCGGCG
>NZ_DASXQG010000059.1:0-5625 GCF_036493135.1 Nocardioides sp.
CACATTTCAAGATAAGGTTTCCCACCCACAAGATGGGGTAAGGCCACCCGCAGACCACGGGATTGATAGGCCGGAGGTGTACAGCAGCAATGCCCAGCCGACCGGTACTAATAGGCCGAGGGCTTGTCACCCACACCCACCACAAAACCACGAACCAAAACCAGCAACACACGTGGAACCACACCGTGCGAACACCGTGCGAAACACACAAGACACCAAGAACAACCGCGTCCACTATCCAGAATCTGAACCAACAACCCACCCCCAACACCCGGAAACACCACGGGCACACAGGGGCAACAGGGTCTACCCAAACAAATAAAGGTTCACAACGTTACGGCGGCCATAGCGGCAGGGAAACACCCGGACCCATCCCGAACCCGGAAGTTAAGCCAGCCAGCGCCAATGGTACTGCACCCGACAGGATGTGGGAGAGTAGGACGCCGCCGAACAATCTTGTCCGATGGGGGCCATCTGCGGATGGCCCCCATCGCTATCGTTGGACCGGTTTCTTATCGGTCCCGCAGTTTTTCAAGGAGTGAGTTACGTGGCAGACGGCCGTCGACGTACGCCGGACGGTGCCAACCGCGCAAAGTCGCAGGGTGGACGAAGCTCGTCCACCCGTGGCGGCCGGGGCAATGCCGGTGGCCGTGGGCCGCGCAAGGACTGGTCGCGTCCCGCCGACAAGCAGGGAGTGCCGCGTACCGAGGAGCAGGCGCGGTACGACGGTCCGCCGATCCCCGAGGAGATCACCGGTCGTGAGCTCGACCGCAGCGTGAGTGGCCAGCTGAAGGGGCTGCCGGACCGCCTCGCCCTGCGCGTGGCGCGTCACCTGGCGGCCGCCGGCGTCCTGATCGACAGCGACCCCGAGACGGCATACCAGCACACGCTGGCCGCGCGCGCCCGCGCGTCCCGGCTGGCGGTGGTGCGCGAGGCGACCGGCGAGGCGGCGTACGCGTCGGGTCACTACAGCGAGGCACTCGCCGAGCTGCGCGCTGCCAAGCGGATGAACGGCGCGACCGACTACCTCCCGATCATGGCCGACTGCCACCGTGCGCTGGGCCAGCCGGAGCAGGCGCTCAAGCTGGCGAAGAGCCCTGCCGTCGCGAACTTCAGCACGGCCGCCAAGGCGGAGATGACCCTGGTCGAGTCCGGGGCACGCCGCGACCTCGGCCAGCTGGACGCCGCCCTCCGCACGCTCGAGCTCGCGCCCCTGCAGTCCAAGAGCCGCGAGTCCTGGGTCGTGCGCCTGCGGTACGCGTACGCCGATACCCTCGAGGCTGCCGGCCGCGACACCGATGCGCTGACCTGGTTCCATCGCACCCACGCGGTCGACAGCCAGGAGTCGACCGACGCCGCCGAACGTGCGGAGGCCCTCGAGAAGCGACTCGACTGACCGAGGCTGCGTTGCTGGCGTTTCGCCGCCCCATCGGTCACAATGTCTCCATAACTACACATCTGTCACTCGTGTGAGCCCTCATCGGCCGCTGAGCCCGCTGGGGAAGGCGTTGCTCCGATGCCGCTGATGAAGGAGAACCACGGTGACCGCACACATGGCCAGCCGCCCTGCACCGACCACGCGGGGCGTCTTGTACGTGCATTCCGCGCCCTCGGCGCTCTGCCCGCATCTCGAGTGGGCGGTCGGGGGCGTGCTGGGCGCCGCCGTCAACCTCGAGTGGTCTCCACAGCCAGCCCAGGCGGGCAGCTACCGGGCCGAGCTGTCGTTCGCCGGCGAGCCCGGCACGGCGGCCGGCATCGCGTCGGCGCTGCGCGGCTGGAACCACCTGCGCTTCGAGGTCACCGAGGACCCGACCACGCTGTCGGAGGGCGCGCGCTACTCCTACACCCCGGACCTCGGCGTCTTCCACGCCGTGACGGGCCTGCACGGCGACATCATGATCCCCGAGGACCGTCTGAAGGCCGCCGTGGTCAAGGCCGCCGTCGGCGACACCACGTTGCTGCTCGAGGTCGACAAGCTGCTCGGCAAGCCCTGGGACGACGAGCTGGAGACCTTCCGGCACGCGGGTGAGGGCGCACCCGTGCGCTGGCTCCACCACGTCGTCTGACCCGAGGTCCGGTCGCGCTCAGCGGTGAAGCCGGAAGTGCGCCGCCCGGAACCATCGGTGGTGGTCGACGGGCGGGTCCGTCGGCAGCAGGCCAGGGGTGGTCCAGCTGAACCTGGCCTTGATGGTGTACCGCCCCGGCACGACCGTCGAGCGGCAGATCCCGAAGTGGGAGTGGCCGCGCTCGGGGTCGGAGCCGGGCGCGAAGTCGCCCGAGCCACGGGGCTTGCCACGCGGGTCGTAGAGCCAGGTCTCGAGCATCCAGTCGTCGCTGGGCGGCTTCACTACGTAGTGGTAGGGGTAGTGGTGGCAGCCCGGCCGCAGCGCACCGTCCGCGGCACCGACGTGTCCGTACTTTGTGGTACTCGCCCACGCCGGGGACGATCCCTCGAGGGCGACCACGGCCGAGAGCGCGAGAACCGCCCCGAGTCGGCGGCCGCCTGAGCTGTGCATGGCACCCCCTCGTGGGTCGCACGAGGACCAACGACCTTCGAGCGGGCGCGTTACGTCGCGGACGTCGTCAGAGCGGGATGTTGCCGTGCTGCCCGCGGCGTACGCCGTCGGCCTGGACGCAGTCGTCGATCGCGCGGGCGATCGCGCTGCGCGTGCGCGCCGGCTCGACCACCTCGTCCACGACGCCGATCTCCTGCGCCTTGGCGACGCCGCCGGCGAGCCGTTCGTGCTCGGCGGCCAGCTCGGCCTCGACCTGGGGCCGGATCTCCGGCGACACCTCGGCCAGCTTGCGCCGGTGCAGGATGCGGATCGCCGCCACCGGCCCCATCACCGCGACCTCGGCGCCTTCCCAGGCGAACACCCTGGTCGCGCCGAGGGCACGCGAGTTCATCGCGATGTAGGCGCCGCCGTAGGTCTTGCGGGTGATCAGGGTGACCCGTGGTACGACACACTCGCCGAACGCGTGCAGCAGCTTGGCGCCGCGGCGTACGACGCCGTCCCACTCCTGGCCGACACCGGGCAGGTAACCCGGCACGTCGACGAGCACGATCAGGGGTACGCCGAGCGAGTCGCACAGGCGCACGAAGCGCGAGGCCTTCTCAGCCGACAGCGAGTCGAGGCAGCCACCGAGCCGGAGCGGGTTGTTCGCGACCACCCCGACCGTGCGGCCGCCGAAGCGACCGAGGGCGGTCACGATGTTGGGCGCCCACCGCTCGTGGAGCTCCTGCATGGTGCCCTCGTCGAGCAACGTGTCGACCAGCGGGTGCACGTCGTACGCGCGCTTCTTGGACTCCGGGAGCACCTGCGAGAGGTCGCGGTCCACGACCGCGGCGACGTCGAGGTCGCCCTGGTTGCCCAGCAGCGAGGCCACGATCCGCGCCCGCTCGAGGGCCTCGGCCTCGCTCTCGGTGAGGATGTGCACCACGCCTGAACGACGACCGTGCGGCTCGGGGCCGCCCAGCCGCAGCATGTCGACGTCCTCGCCGGTCACCGACCGGACGACGTCCGGTCCGGTGACGAAGATGCGCCCCTCGGGACCGAGGATGACCACGTCGGTCAGCGCCGGGCCGTACGCCGCGCCTCCGGCCGCCGGACCGAGGACGACGGAGATCTGCGGGATCTTGCCCGACGCCTGGGTCATCACCTGGAAGATCCGGCCCACCGCGTGCAGCGAGAGCACACCCTCGGCCAGTCGGGCGCCGCCGGAGTGCCACAGGCCGATGATCGGCACCTGGTCGATCATCGCGCGGTGGTAGGCATCGACCACGACGCGACAGCCGAGGTCGCCCATCGCGCCGCCCATCACGGTGGCGTCGGAGCAGAAGACCACGACGCGCCGGCCGTTCACCCGACCGACCGCGGCGAGCATCCCGGAGTCGTCCCGGGGCGTGATCGTCTCCATCGTCCCGTCGTCGAGGAGAGCCTGGATCCGGTGCAGCGGGAAGCGGGGGTCCTCGGTGCGCGGGGGCTTCGTGACGGTCGCGGTCATCACACGCTCCCGAAGGCCACGGCGACGTTGGCACCGCCGAAGCCGAAGGAGTTGTTCAGCGCCGCGATGTCGCCCGACGGCAGGTCGCGCGCTGACGTCGGGATGTCGAGCTCGACCTGGGGATCCTTGTCGTCGAGGTTGATCGTGGGTGGGCTGACCCGGTGGCGGAGCGCCAGCACCGTGGCGATGCCTTCGAGGGCACCGGCGCCGCCGAGCAGGTGGCCCGTCATCGACTTGGTGCTGGTGACCACGACCTCGTCGGCGTGGTCACCGAGCGTGGCGTGGATCATCAACCCCTCGGCGATGTCTCCCTGGGGCGTGGACGTCGCGTGGGCGTTGATGTGCGCGATGTCGGAGGGTTGGATGCCGGACTCCTGCAGTGCCCGCACGATCGCCCGCGCACCGCCGCGGCCGGCCGGGTCCGGCTGGGCGATGTCGTGGGCGTCCGCGGTGATGCCTGCCCCGAGCACCTCGGCATAGATCGTCGCCCCGCGCGCCTTCGCGTGCTCCTCGGACTCGAGGACGAGCACGCCCGCACCCTCGCCGAGGACGAACCCGTCACGAGCGGTGTCCCAGGGTCGCGAGACCGTCGTCGGGTCGCCGGTGTTCTTCGACAGCGCCATCATGTTCGCGAACGCCGCCATCGGCAGCGGGTGGATGGCCGCCTCCGTGCCACCCGCCAGCACGATGTCGGCCCGACCGAGCCGGATCTGGTCGAGGCCCAGCGCGATCGCCTCGTTGCCCGACGCGCAGGCCGACACCGGCGTGTTGACCGCCGCGCGGGCGCCGACGTACAGGCTGACCTGCGCGGCGGGGGCGTTCGGCATCAACATCGGTACGGCGAGCGGCGAGACGCGACGCGGGCCCTTCTCGAGCAGGATGTCGTAGTTGGCCAGCAACGTCGTCACACCACCGATGCCCGAGGCCATCGCGACGCCGAGACGCTCGTGGTCGATCTCGGCCTCCGCCAAGCCGGAGTCCGCCCAGGCCTCCATCGCCGCCACCATCGCGAACTGCGAGGAACGGTCCAGCCGGCGGGCCTTGACGCGCTCCAGCACCTCCGACGGCTCGACGGCGATCCGTCCGCCGATCTTGACCGGAGCGTCCTGCGTCCAGTCGTCGTCGAGGTGACGGACGCCCGACTGGCCCTTGATCAGGGCCTCCCAGGTGGTGGCCACGTCGCCACCGACCGGGTTGGTGGTCCCGAGTCCGGTGACGACGACTCGCTTGCTAGTCGGCGGGGCAGTCATGTGACTCCTCGTGGGTGAAGGAGGGAGTGGGGGAACGGTGGTGGTCGATCAGCTCTGGTCGATCAGCCCTGGGCGTTCTCGATGAACGACACGGCGTCGCCCACGGTCTTGAGGTTCTTCACCTCGTCGTCGGGGATGGACACGCCGAACTTCTCCTCGGCGGCCACGACGACCTCGACCATGGACAGCGAGTCGACGTCGAGGTCGTCGACGAACGACTTGTCGAGCTGGACGTCCTCGACGGGGATGCCCGCGACCTCGTTGACGATCTCGGCGAGGTCGGCGCGGATCTCTTCGGTGGTGGCCATGTGCGTGGTTTCCTCTTCTCTGTTGTCACCATCGGTGGTGGCGGTTGTGGTCCGCGCCGTGC
>NZ_DASXQG010000060.1:0-59027 GCF_036493135.1 Nocardioides sp.
GTGTACGTCGCCGCGCTGTGCCTGGAAGGCGACGTGGCCGTAGGGGTTGACGATCGGGAACGAGACGGGGGAGTCGTCGTTCTTGATCAGGACGACATCTGCCTTGGCTCCGGGGGTGAGCCGGCCGAGGTCGTCCCGACCGAGGGCATGGGCGCCACCGCGCGTCGCCCAGTCGACGACCTGCTCGGCGCGCAACGAGCACGAGGTGACCGTGTCGCCCTTGACGTGGGCCTCCAGGTGCTCGCGTGAGCGGTCGGCGCCCAGCGTCGTACGCATTGCCGAGAACAGGTCGCCGCTCCACCACACGCTGGTGTCCTGCGACAGCGACACCGGGATGTCGTACCGACGCACCTGCCAGGTCGGGGGATAGCCCTGGCCGGCGCTCGACTCGGACTCCGTCGAGACCGAGATCGAGCCGCCAGATGCGGCGATCCGCTGGTAGGAGTCGGCGCTCAGGGTGGCCGCGTGTACATAGATGTTCTCCGGGTTGGCGAAGCCGTTCTCGTGGATCAACCGGATGCCGTCGTCGTTCGTCGCGCCCCAGACGCCGGCGTGGGTGGTCACCGCGAGGCCGAGGTCGCGCGCCACCTCGAACGCCGCCTTCTCCGGGAACGACGGGTCGCCGGTCACGTCGAAGGCCAGCTGGAAGCCGAGCATGTCGCCGGCACCGGTACGACGCCGCTCGAAGAAGTCGCGGACGGCCGGGTCGGCGGTCCACTCCCACGGTCCGGCCTGGATGTTGCCGTAGGCCAGCACGAACCTGCCCGGGACCGACTGCAGCGCGTCGACCGCGGCGTCCGCATGGTCGACCGACTGCAAGCCGTGCGACCAGTCGACGGTGGTGGTGACGCCGGCCTCCAGCGACTCCCACCCGGAGAGCACGTTGCCGGCTGCGATGTCCTCGGGGCGGAACGTCTTGCCGTGCTCGAGGTAGTACCAGACGAAGTACTGCGTCAGGGTCCAGTCCGCGCCGTAGGCCCGCATCGCGGTCTGCCACATGTGCCGGTGGGTGTCGATCATCCCGGGCATCACGATGCCGCCGGACGCGTCGATCTCCTGCGTGCCCTCGGGTACGTCGAGGCCCGCGCCGACCGCCTCGATCTTGTCGCCGACGACCAGGACGTCGCCTACCCCGTGGATCGTGTGGCTGTCGTCCATGGTGAGCACGGTGCCGCCGCGCAGGACGATCGAGTCGGTCATGGGTCCTCCCTGGTGGCGCTTGTCGTCTGTGGTGCCTTGGTGCGAAAGCGTCCGTACGTGTGTCCGCTTAGCGGTCAATCTCGACCCGGTACGCCGCAGTGTCAAGGCCTTGACGCGCTCCGACGGCGCTGGTGGACTCTGTCGGACACCTGTCCGTACAGAGGCAAAGGACTGCGCGCGTGGCCGACCGTCCGACCGGACCGCTCTCCGGGCTGCTGGTCGCGGACTTCTCGCGGGTGCTCGCCGGGCCGTACGCCACGATGCTGCTGGCCGACCTCGGAGCCGAGGTGATCAAGGTCGAGGCGCCGGCCGGCGACGACACCCGGGCCTGGGCGCCGCCGGTACGCGACGGCATCTCGACGTACTACCTCGCGGTCAACCGCAACAAGCGCTCGGTCGTCCTCGACCTCAAGGACGACGTCGACGTCGTCCTCGCGCGCGAGCTGGCCGGGCGGGCCGACGTGATGATCGAGAACTTCCGGCCTGGCGGCCTCGACCGCTTCGGGCTCGACTTCGACGCGGTGGCGAGCGGCAACCCGCGCATCGTCTACGCCTCCATCAGCGGCTTCGGTACGACGGACCAGGGGCGGGTGCTGCCCGGCTACGACCTGATCGTGCAGGCGATGTCAGGGTTGATGAGCCTCACCGGTTCTCCTGAAACGGGACCTTTCCGATCCGGGATCTCTGTGTTCGACGTGATGGCCGGCATGCACGCGACCATCGGCATCCTCGCCGCCCTCAACGCCCGCCAGACCTCCGGCGTCGGACAGCACGTCGAGGTCAACCTGCTCTCCTCCGCTCTCTCGGGGATGGTCAACCAGACCAGCGCGTACGTCGCCGGCGGCGTCGTCCCGCAGCGGATGGGCAACAGCCACCCGAGCCTCTACCCCTACGAGCCGATCCCGTGCGCCGACGGCGAGCTGATCATCACCTCGGGCAACGACGCGCAGTTCCGGAAGCTGTGCGAGGTGATCGGCGCACCCGAGCTCGCCGACCACCCGCGTTTCTCTCGGATGAAGGACCGGAACGCCCACCGCGACGAGCTCCGGCCGCTGCTGATCGAGCGGTTGAGCAAGCGCACGAGGATGGAGTGGTTCGCAGACATCATCGCCGCGGGCGTCCCCTGCGGGCCCATCAACGACGTCTCCGGTGGCGTCGGGTTCGCGACCGAGATCGGGCTCGAGCCCGTCGTCGACGTCGGCGATGGTGAGGCGATGGTGCCGTCCATCCGCAACCCGATCACGTTCTCCGAGACGCCGGTCGACTACCGCCTCCCGCCGCCCGGGCTCGACGAACACGGGGAGGAGCTCCGACGGTGGCTGTCGGACGAGGGGAATTCGGATGAGTGACGTGGAATTCCCGACCTCCCTCGGAACGTCGACGGCCGACGAGATCCGGTTGCTGGGGCAGAACCTGACCGAGGACCTGATGGGTCAGGTGGGATTCGGCGAGCTCGCCCTCTGGCTGGTGACGCTGCGCCGGCCGACGCCGTCGGAGGTCCGGGTCTTCGAGGCGGTGCTGGTCGCGCTGGCCGACCACGGGTTCACGCCGACCGCGATCGCGGCCCGGCTCACCTACCTCTCCGCGCCCGACTCGCTCCAGGGCGCGCTCGCCGCGGGGCTGCTCGGTGGCGGGTCGCGGTTCCTGGGCGTGACCGAGGACTGCGGCCAGTTCCTGCACGCCGTACTCGATGGACAGGCCGACTTGCCTACCGATGATGCCGGCTGGGACGCGCTCGCCCTCGACGCCGTACGACGTGCGCGCGAGGCCGGCCGGTACGTGCCGGGCCTCGGGCACCCGGTGCACAAGGTGCTCGACCCCCGCACCCCCAAGCTGATCTCGATCGCCGAGGAAGAGGGCCTGCGTGGCCCACACCTGCGGCTCTTCGAGGCGATCGGGAGGACACACGAAAGCGTCCTGGGCAGAAGACTTCCACTCAACGGCGCGGGTGTCTGCGGTGCAGCGCTCGCCGACCTCGGCCTGCCGGTCGACCTGCTGCGCGGCTTCGCCCTGCTCGCCCGGGCCGCCGGACTGCTCGGGCAGATCGCCGAGGAAGCACGACGTCCGATCGGGATGGACGCCTATCTCACCGTCGACCGGAACGCGGTCTACGTCGACCCGACAGCCGAGGAGGACTGAGACATGGCCACCGTCGCCGCGGTCATCGCCTCGACCCATCACCCCTTCTACTACCGGGCCAGCACGAGCACCGGCGACGAGCGCCCGCCGTTCGCCGACGAGTGGCAGGCGAAGATCGAGACGTTCCGCGAGACACTCACCCGCGCGGAGCCCGACGTCCTGGTGATGGTCGGCAGCGACCACTTCCATCAGCTGTGGCTGGACAACATGCCGCAGTTCCTGGTCGGCAAGGCGCCGTACTACGACGCCAACTGGTACAACGAGGAACGCGAGTTCCACCTCCCGCGCTTCCGGCTCGACGGTGACGAGGAGCTGTCGCAGCACATCCTCCGCGGCGGCCTGGACCGCGACTTCGACCTGGCGTTCAGCAACGAGCTGCGGATCGACCACAGCATCACCTGCCCGATCATCACGCTTCGGCCGCAGGCAGATCTGCCGATCGTGCCGGTCTACACCAACATCTTCGCCCCGCCCCTGCCGCAGCCGAAGCGGTTCGTCCAGCTGGGCCGGGCGATCCGCGAGATGGTCGAGTCGTGGGAGAGCGACAAGCGAGTGGCGATCATCGGCACGGGCCACCTGTCGCTCGAGCTCGGGGGGCCGCGCCAGTTCGGTGAGCACGGGCCCGACCCGGACTTCGACCGGAAGGCCGTCGAGTGGATCGCGAACGGCGACATCGACGGCTGCTGTGGCGAGGTGACGCTCGACAGCCTGCACCTGCCGGGCAACGCCACCCACGGCTTCATGGACTTCATGCTGATGATGGGCGTCGCCGGCGAGGGCGTGAAGGCCGACTACGTCGACTCGCTCGACCTGTTCCACACGATGGAGGCGTACTTCACCTGGTATCCCGAGGGGGCGCTCGCGTGAGCAAGTACCTGTTGGACAAGTTCCTCTACACCGTCGACCGCGACCCCGAGCTGGTCGAGCGCTACCGCGAGGATCCGGCCGGGACGGTCGCATGGTGGGAGGAGGAGATGGCCAACTCGATCCTCAACTGCCATTCCGGCGAGAAGTCGACTTGGCTTGTCCTCTCCGACGAGGAGCGCGACGTGCTCGTGCGACACGACCACGTCCGGCTCTTCGAGCTGGGCGCACACCCGTTCCTGACGCTGACCCTCTTCATCGCGATGTTCGAGCGCGACCACGGGCCGTTGGAGTACCAGATCGCGTACGGCCAGGCGCTCAAGCACCTGCCGCAGCCCTACCCGGACATCGCGACATGAGAGCTGCCGTCCTCCATACGCCCGGACAGTCGCCGTCGTACGCCGAGCACCCGCCGCCGACCGCGGCGGCCGGCACCACGACGGTCCGGGTGACTGCGGCTCCGCTGGTGCCGCTCGACCTGCTGTGCGCCTCGGGGACGTCGTACTTCGGCGTCCCGGCCACGCCGTACGTACCGGGCGGTCAGGGCGTCGGCGTCGTGGAGTCCTCGGACGTCCATCCGGTCGGCGCCCGCGTCTGGTTCTTCGCGACCGCCGGGATGCAGCCGGGCGACGGCGCCCACGCCGAGCTGTGTGCGGTGCCGGACGTCGACGTGGTCCCGATCGAGGCCGCCGTGCCGGACGAGCTCGCCGCCGCGTTCGGGCTCTCTGGCATCGCCGCCTGGATGGCGCTGTCGTGGCGGGCTCGGCTGCAGTCCGGTGAACGCGCGCTGATCCTCGGTGGCGGGGGCGCGGTCGGACAGGTCGGGATCGGCGTCGCCCGGGTGCTGGGCGCGTCCACGGTGGTCGCGATGGCGCGTCCGGAGTCGATGTCGCGCGCCGAAGCGTCGGGCGCGGACGTCGTCGTACCGCTCGAGGGTGAGGTCGACCTGGTCGCGGCCGCACTGGCCGAACACGGGCCGTTCGATGTCGTCCTCGACCCCGTCTGCGGCGTCGCATCGACCGCGGCGTTGCGGAACCTCGCCGAGCAGGGCCGGCTCGTGAACCTCGGCGGCGCGGCGAGCGACCAGGCGACGTACTCCTCGGCGGTCATCCGCAGCCGCACCGCGTCCGTGCTCGGGTACACCAACAATGCCCTGACCTCCGACCAGCGCGGCGAGGCGATCACCGCCGTCCTCGGCCACGCCGCCGCGGGCCGCATCCGGATGCAGTACGACGTGCGCCCCCTAGCCGAGGTCGAGCAGGTGTGGACCAGCAAGGTGGCCGGTGAGTCCGAGGTGCGCTGCGTCCTGGTGCCCTGAGGCGACCCCAGGTCGATCGATACCGCCCCGGGGTGGCCACGCCCCCAGGGGTCCCCTAGCCTGGCCACGGACCTCGAGCACCGCGCAACTCCGAGCGCGGTGTGCCCTGATCTCTTGGGGGATTGACCGTTGCCTCGGGTACTCCGCATGCCTGATGTCGCGGGCGACTCAGACGACGGCGTGCTCGCCGCCTGGCTCGTCGAGGAGTCCGCACGTTTCGACGCGGCCCAGACGATCGCCTACGTCGAGACCGCGCACGAGCTCTTCAGCGTCGAGGCCGGCCGCCCCGGGCTCCTGCTCAAGACCCTGGTCGAGCCGGGCACCCGGGTCGAGCCGGGTAGCCCGATCGGGATCCTGGGCGAGCCGTGGGAGCAGGTGGAGGACCTCGAGGCCGTCCTCGCCGAGCTCGGGATCGTACGTCGCGAACCCGTCGGCGCCGGCTCCCTGCTGGAAGCGCCCGTGGCCGCGCACCGCGCCGACCCGACCGCGCCCGGACCCGTCGACGCACCCGAGCCGCCCCCGATGGTCGTCGACGCGTCGCTGGTGGAGGCGGAGTCCGCGGGTTTCGGGACCCTCGCAGAGCGAGCCGCCCTCTCCTCGGAACCCGTGGCGGAGAAGCCCGACGACCACCCGGCCTCACTGCACCACTACCTCCGCGCCCGGGTGCGGGTGGACCGGCTGGTCACGCTGTCGACCCGTCTCGAGCGAGACCGGCCCGAGTCCAGCGTCCTCGACCTGGTTGCCCGTGCTGTCGTCGCCGCCCATCGCCAGGTGCCCCAGATGGGGGTCGCCCGGATCGAGCAGGACAAGGGCGCGTCGCCGGGCATCCCGGTGACCTACCCCGGGCGGTTCGGGGTCGAGGAGGCCGCGGCGGTGGTGCCGACCGGCCAGGCCGCAGCGCTCGCGGTCGGCGCAGTCCGCGACGAGCCGGTCATCGATGCCGGTGCGGTCGTGCCGGGCAAGGTGATGACGCTGACCCTGTCGGTGCGGGCCGGCCGGGTCGACGACGTCCAGGCCTCGCGCTGGCTCGCCGTACTGGTGGCGCTGCTCGAGCGCCCGGAGTGGCTCATCGACTGACGGCGGCGCCGCTCCGTCGTACGGTGAACACGTGGACCACGCGAGCGCTCAGGACTGGCTGGACCGCTATCTCGCGGCCTGGAAGTCGTACGACGCGGACGACATCGCCGCACTCTTCAGCGAGAACGTCTGCTACCGCTTCTATCCGTACGCCGAGTGGGTCGAGGGCCGCGACGAGGTCGTGGCCAGCTGGCTCGCCGGCGACACCGACGCCCAGGGCTCGACGCGCGACGAGCCGGGGACCTACGACGGGTCGTACGCGCCGGTGGCCGTGGACGGCGACGTGGTCGTGGCGACCGGGACGACGACGTACACCGCGAGCCCGGGCGGCCGGGTCACCGAGGTGTTCGACAACTGCTTCGTGATGCGGTTCGACGACGACCGGCGCTGCCGCCAGTTCACCGAGTACTACACCAAGCGTCCCGCGCCCGACTGAGTCACGGGTGACCCGGCGCGTCTGACACCGACGTTTCGGGTCGTCCGCTTGAGAGGCCACTAGGACGTCCGCTCAGGCGGACGACCCGTCGCTCACGGATGGATCCTGGCGACCCTGACGCTGCTCACGATGAGCACATCTTCGAAGACGTCGCCACTGACGTGAGCCCGGCTCTGCGGTGGCTAGCCGCCGCTGCTGGATCGTGCAGCCCCGACACTTTTCGGTGTCCGCGAGTCAGTCCGATCGATGAACAGATCGTCACCGGTAGTTCCCCTTGACTTCAAGTTCGCTTGAGCTGCCAGGCTGCGGGCAAATCGAGAGAGAACGGTGAACTCATGAGCGCACGCGCGGTCCCGGCCATGACTGGCTTCGCACTCCACCTCGTCGTCGAGAACGTCCCGACTGCGGTGGACTTCTACGAGCGGGCGTTCGGCGCGCGGGTGACCCGCGTGCTGCACCTGCCGGACGGATCCATCGCGACCGCCGAGCTGGCTATGGACGGACTCGAGGTGGCGCTGGCCGCGCCGATGCCGGGCACAACGTTGGCCACACCGCGCTCGACGGCCACCTCCGTGGCCGCCTTCCGGTTCGCCGTCTCGGACGCTGACGCCGCGATGGACCGGGCGGTCTCGGCGGGCGCGACGGTGCACTCACCGGTGCAGGATGCGTTCTGGGGCGTGCGGACAGGCGAAGTGCTGGATCCATCCGGGCACCGGTGGGCCTTCGACCAGCGCCTGCGGGAGATTCCGGTGGAGGAGATCGAGGCGCAGCTCGCAGCCATGTTCGACAGCGCGTGATTGATCGGCTTGCCTTTTGCGGGTGAAGGTCGAATCGGGCCACCCCTGTTCGTGGAAGAGGTGACGGCGCGCTCAGCGCGGCGACACCACGACCACAGGAGATGTCCGAGATGACCGAGACGAAGCCCTCTGGGGCCCTGGCCCGCCGCCTCTACGGGCTCAACGAGCCGATCGCGCTGGTGCCGTACGCCGCCCCGGAGCCGACCGCCGAGGTCATGGCGCTCGGGTACCGGAACTACTGGGACACCTACTTCGCCGGGCGCGCCGCTCCACTGGGGAGGGTCCCGGCCGAGGTGGTGCACGCGATCTTCTACAACTTCGCCGACGGCGAGGTCGCGCGACACATCCCGCACGTCTGGGACATCGCCACTCCCGAGGCGGTCCTCGCCGCTCGCGAGCGGGGCTGCGCGGCTGCCGTGCGGCGGATCCTGGCCGACCAGGCCGAGTCACCCGGCGTCGCCCGAGCCGCCGACCTGGCCACCAAGGCGGCCACCGGCGCCCCGATCGAGGGCCGTGCTCTCTTCGCGGGGCTGCGAACGCTCCCTGTCCCCGACGAACCCGTCGCCCGGCTCTGGCACGCGGCCAACCTGCTCCGCGAACACCGGGGCGACGGGCACGTCGCCGCCCTGGTCTCGGAAGGCATCGGCGGGCTCGAGTCCCACGCGCTGCACGCGGTGTCCCAAGGCATGCCGGCGGAGAAGTTCGGCCGGATCCACCACCTCCCCCCGGCCACGCTCGCCGAAGTGGCCGAGGGGATGCGCGCACGTGGCCTCATCGACGACGCCGGACGGATCACCGAGATCGGGCGCGAGACCAAGGAGCGGATCGAGTCACTCACCGACGACCTCGCCGCACCGGCCTACGCCACCCTGACCCCGACCGAGCTCGACCAGCTCATCGCCGACCTCGAGCCCCTGGCTGCAGCGTTTGACGCCGTCGGGTCGGAGTAACGATCCTCCTCGACCCGAACGTCGAGCGTGAACGCCTCGGCGGTGCTCGTCAGCACGTTGCCGGCCATCCCTGACTCCGCCTCGTCGGACCCGCCGCGGTGTTCTTCCGGACAATGTGACCATCAGACTCGGCGTGCCCTGATGCCAGGATGGCCAGATGAGCACGATGGTGCGGGGCGCCGCGGTGTTGTTCGCGTTCACGTGGCTGTCTGTGCCCGGTTGGGGCGCCATCGACCTTGGTGTCAGCTGGAGCGCCGACTGGAACCCCGTGCTCTCGGGTGGTTGGGGTCTGTTCTTCTCCGTCCTGGTCGCCGCCCCCTTCCTCGTCGTCGCGCTGCGCCCCCGTGCGGCGGCACCGGCGGTCTGGACACTCTTGGTTGCCTGCGGATGCCTGTTCGTGGCCGCGGTCATCAGCCGCGAGCCAGAGATCGTCGGGCTGCTCCTGTGGCTGTTGGTGGGCATCGGAGCGGTCGCGCTACCGGTCGTCGAGCGCTGGTATCCCTTGAGCCTGAGCGTTCAGCTGCCCCTGCTGGCGCTGGCTGCGGTGACGGGCGCGCCGTGGCTTGCGTATGCCTGGGTGATGGCGGACCGGAACCGTCAGCACCGCCCGGACACCGACTTCAGCTCGGGCGCCGACCACTACTCCGTACAGGCGGCCCTTGCGCTCGCTCTGTTCGCCCTCGCCGTGCTCGCTGCCGGTTGGACGCGCGGTCAACGACAGGTGGGCACGTACGCCGCCGTGTGTTCGATCTATTTCGGAGCGCTGAGTCTCGGGTGGCCCGGATACCCGGGCAGTGTCGAGAAGGGGTGGGCCATTGCCTCGGTCGTGTGGGGTGTCGCCCTCGGCCTCTGGGCATGGCTGCCGCGACCGATGACCAGCTCAACCACCTCGACACCGCCGGCGCCGATCGGCTGAGTCGCCGAGCCGAGTGACACGGCCGCCTCGAAGGCCGCGCCCATTCGGTGCCCTCAGGGTTTGCGCCGCTCGTGGGCTCGGTGGGCGCGACGGCGGGGGACGCTCAGCAGAGGATGCGGGCGCGCTCGGGGTCGAAGAAGGGCCTGAGGGAGACCCGGGTGGGGACGCGGGTGCCGGCGATGTCGATCTCGAAGGAGCCGCAGGCGAGGTCGGCGGCGGTGATGGGCTCGTCGCGGGCGACCTCGGCGATGCCGCACGCGGCGCCGAGGGAGTGGCCGAAACCACCGCTGCGAACCGGACCGACGGGCTTGCCGTCCCAGTAGACCGGCTCGTCGCCGATCAGGTCGTGGTCGGGCGAAGAGAGGAGCACGTTGACCAGGCGACGCGTAGGAGGGCCCGACTCGCGCTGCTTGAGCAGCGCCTCGCGGCCGACGAAGCCGCCGGGCTTGTCCCACGCGACGGCGAAGCCGAGCCCCGCCTCGAGCGGGGTGTCGGTGGAGTCGATGTCGTGGCCCATGTCGCGGAAGGCCTTCTCCAGTCGCATCGTCTCCAGCGCGCCGACGCCGGTGGGGCGGAAGCCCAGGTCGGCGCCCTCGCGCAGCTGGTCGTACAGCGTGGCGCCGAACTCGGTGGGCACGAGCAGGTCCCAGCCGAGCTCGCCGACGTACGTCACCCGGAGCGCCCAGAGCGGGGTGTAGCCGAGCTCGACCTTCTGCGCGGTGAGGTACGGGAAGGCGTCGTTCGACCAGTCGTTCGGGCTCAGCGACTGGAGCAGGTCCCGCGACCGAGGACCCTGCACCGACAGCAGGGAGAACCCGCTGGTGACGTCGGTGACGGTGAGGAACTCGCGCTCGTGCGTCTGACGGCGGATCCACGCGGGCACCCGGCGGTGGATGGTGTCGCCGCTGATCACCATGTACCGGTCCTCGGCGAGCCGGGTGACGGTGACGTCGGCGATGATCCCGCCGCGCTCGTCGAGCCACTGGGTGTACACGATCCGGCCGACCGCGGTGTCGACGTCGTTCGCGCAGACTCGGTTGAGCACCGCCATCGCGTGCGGCCCCTGCACCAGGTGGTGCGACATCAGTGTGAGGTCGAAGATCGCGAAGTTCTCGCGGGCCTGGAGGTGCTCCTCGCGCGTGCGCTCGAAGGCCTCACCCCGCGTATAGCCCCACTCGACGGTCGGGGTGACACCCGGGCCGGCGAAGTAGTCGGGGAACTCCCAGCCGCTGGTCGTCACGAAGTGTGCACCGTCGGCGACGTGCTGGGGGTGGTACGGCGAGCGTCGTACGTCGCGACCGCGTTGGTACTCGGCGTTCGGCCAGGACAGGTTGTTGAGCAGGAAGCCCAGCCGCTCGACCGTGCGCTCCTGGCGGAAGAGCCGGGTCGCCTGGAACTCGTGCGCCCGGTCGACGCCGACCGTGGTGAGGTCGATCGGCGGGTGCCCCTCGATCAGCCACTGCGCCATCACGTGGCCGAGGCCGCCGCCGGAGAGGATGCCGACCGAGTTCAGGCCGCAGGCAAGGTAGAGGTTGTCGACCTCGGGCGACTCGCCCAGCATCGGCGAGATGTCGTCGGTGAAGCTCTCCGGCCCGCAGAAGAGCGTCCGGATCCCGGCGTCCTCGAGCGCCGGGAAGCGCCGCATCGCGACCTCGAGGAACGGCGCCAGCCGGTCCCAGTCGGGAGGCAGCACGGCGAACGCACTGTCGCGCGGCGTACCGTCCAGTGACCAGGCCGCGGCGACCGGCTCGAACATCCCGACCAGCAGGCCGCCGCCCTCCTCGCGGTAGTAGCCGTAGGACTCGGGCTCCTCGATCACCGGCACCGACTCCGGCGTGACGCCGTCGATCTCCTCGGTCAGCAGGTAGTAGTGCTCGGCCGCCTGGAGCGGCACGGTGACCCCGGCCTTCGCCGCGAGCTCGCGTCCCCACAGCCCCGCCGCCAGCACGACCTTCTCGCACTCGATCTCGCCGCGCTCGGTGCGGACGCCCACGAGGCGGTCGTGATCGAGCACGAAACCGGTGACCTCGGTGTCCTCGAAGATCCGCGCGCCGCGCTGCCGGGCACCCTTGGCCATCGACATCGTCACGTCGACCGGGTTGGCCCGGCCCTCGTCCGGCGTCCAGAAGCCGTGGATGACGTCGTCGGTACGGATCAGCGGCACCAGCTCGGCGACCTCACGCGGCGACAGCACCTCCTTGGTCATCCCGACCGAGCGCATGTACGCCGTCTCGCGACGGTAGGCCTCGTCCCGCCGCTCGGTCGTGGCCAGCTGGAGGTAGCCGCACTTCCGGAACCCGGTCGAGAGCCCGGTCTCCTCCTCGAGTCGGGCGTACAGCTCCGCGGAGTAGCGCGCCATCCACAGCGCGTCCTCCGTCGTACCCCCGGAGACGACCTCGCCGGCCGCGTGCCAGGTCGTACCCGACGTGAGCTGCTTGCGCTCGAGCAGTACGACGTCGGTCGCGCCCAGCATGGCCAGGTGATAGGCGATCGAGGTCCCGACCACGCCACCCCCGATGACGACGAACTGAGCTCGGCTCGGCAGATCCTTCGACGGACCGGTCGGTGCGTCGTCGGCCCGAGCCGCAGCCGGGTTGATGGCGGTGAAGTCGAGCGACATGGGGGAACCCTGCCAGTGTCTGAACGGTCGTTCAACCTCCCTGGCGAACAGCCAGAAGGCCAGGGCCTCGCTGAAGCGGCGGGAGATTCGGTCTGACGCTGCGCAGGATTCAGTGCGCAGGCGGGGCTGTCGATCCGCGGACCACCAATGACAAGGGCAGCAGCACGGACCGTGCCGGTCGCGAGGGATCGGCGATCGAGTCCAGCAGCAGCCGCCCCGCCTCGGCCCCGATCTGCAGGTGCGGGATCGCGATCGTGGTCAGGGGCGGACGCAGCTTGTCGAGGAACGGCATGTCGTTGAATCCCACTACGCTCAGCTCGGTGGGGCACGCGATGTCGCGCTCACGGAAGACGTCGTAGCAGCCCAGCGCGATCAGGTCGTTGCCGGCGAAGATGGCGCTGAACTCCGTGCCCGCGTCGAGCAGTCGCCGCAGTCCCTCGGCCCCTGCCTCCTCACTCCAGCTGTCGGTCGTGGTGATCAGGTCCGGGTCCTCAGCCAGGCCGAGGTCGCGTACGACGGTGCGGAACGCGCGGGCGCGCGTGACGCCGGTCGAGGTGTTGGCGGGCCCGGCGACGTGGGCGATCCGGGTGTGGCCCAGGTCGGCCAGGTGGCGGACGGCCTGCTCGACACCGGACGCGTCGTCCGGCGTGATGGACGGTACGTCGACCCCTTCCGGCCGGCGGTTGACCATCACCATCACCACGCCCTCCCGGTGGAGCTGCTCCATCAGTGGGTGCTCGACCCGCGCGGTCGCCACGATCAGCCCCTCGACCTGGCGGGAGCGCAGGTGCTCGATCTGCCACTGCTCACGTCCCGGGTCGTTGTCGGTGTTGACGATCAGGCCGCTGTACCCGGCCGGCTCCAGCACCTCCTCGATCCCGCGCACGATCGGCGGGAACAGCGGATTGGTGAGGTCGGGAAGGACGATGCCGACGGTGCCCGACTTCGCGGTCTTGAGTCCGCGGGCGATCGGGTTCGGGCGGTATCCGAGCTGCTCGGCGACCTTCATCACCCGTCGCGCCGTGTCGGCGTTGACCAGTCCGCGGGTCGCCGGGTTGAGCGCGCGGGACGCGGTGGCTGCGTGCACGCCCGCGGCCTCGGCCACGTCGCGGAGCGTCGGTGCGGGCACGGTCGTACCCTACGGCCGTGCCGGGCTCGGACCGGCGGGGCGCCAGCGAGCTCGGACACCCGCGGCCGCGATCCCGAGGGGTACGGCGAGCGCCGCGCACACCGCGAACAGCACGTCGTACCGGCCCTCGTCGGCGAGTCCCGAGGCGACCACGGCCGCGAGTGACGACCCCACGAAGAGCAACCCGGCGAAGAACGAGACGACCGTGGCGCGGGCGACCGGCATCACCTCGGTCGCCCAGGTCTGGAGGCTCGAGTGCATGGCGGTCCAGGCCAGACCGAGCAGGATCGCGGCGACGAGGCCGGCCGCGACGCCCTGAGACGCCGTCAGCGAGAGACACGCGGCGACCGCCGCCAGAGCGCCGAGGCCGATCAACCGCGACGGGTGCCAGCGCTGCGAGAAACGCCCGACGAACGGGGAGAACGCGAAGACCGAGACGCCGTACACCCCGGTCACGAGGCCTGCGACGGTTGTCGACGCGCCGGCGTGCTCCAGAGCCGGAGGCAGGAGGGTGATCGTGCCGAGCAGGACCGCACCCTCGGCCAGCGCGCAGAGCAGGACGAAGAGCGTGATGGGCGAGCGGGCGACGTACCCGATCGGGCGCAGGAAGGTGCCGCCGTGGTGCTCCCGCTCCGGCTCGGGAAGGGCGCCGAGCCGAGCCGCGAGCACGACGGCCGCCAGCCCGGTCAGGACGAACATGAACCGCCAGGTCAGCAGGTCGGCCACGACTCCGGCGCCCACCGAGGCCAGCGCCGTCCCGAGCGCCGTCCCGACCATCAACCGGGTCACGTCGCGCTGCCGGACGTCGGCGCGCACGGTGTCACCGAGGTAGATCAGCGCCGCCGGGTACGCCGCGCCGAACAGGCCGCCGGCGAGGCCGCGCGTGATCCCGAGCGCCAGGACCGTCCCGGACGCCGCCGAGATGATCGAGCAGATGCCGGCCAGCAACAGCGTCACCCGCATCGTGTTCACCCGGCCGAACCGGTCGGACACCACCCCCCACACCGGCTGGCTCAGGCCGTAGACCAGGAAGTAGACCCCCACCGCCCGCACCACCGAACCGACCGGTGCGCCGAGGTCGTACGCGATCGCGACCAGCATCGGCGACATCGCGAACCGGTCGAACGTCGCCACGAACGCGGCGCGCTGCAGCAGCCCGATCGCGCTCGGCCGCGCGCCCCGCACCGATCTAGTGGACGTCGACAAGCCCGGAGTCCTCCGCCAGGGCCGCGTCCATCACGTCGTACCCGTCGACCACCTCCGGGAGCCACGCGGTGCGGAGGGCGACCAGCGTCTCCAGCGACTCGCGGTCGACGCGACCGTCGGCCACCAGGCCCTCGTCGACGCTGCGCATCCGCTCGACGTAACGCCGGGCGAGCGTCTCGTCGAGCGCGAGCCTGCGCCGGGCAGACGCGACGGCCTCGGCGTCGAGCGAGCCGCCGAGGATCTCCGCCGCGGTCTCGGTCAGGGCGCGAGCGAGGAGCCGACCCGTCTCGAGGTGCTCCTCACCGACCACGGCGACCACGGTTCCGAGGTACGGCGAGAAGTGGTCGGTCACGCCGGCCAGCCGGACGCAGCCGGCGGCCTCGGCGAGCAGGTCGTTGCCCGCGTTCAGCATCGTGGCGTCGCACTCGCCCGTGAGCAGGGCCTGCAACCGCTTCGGCGTCGAGCCGAGGGTGACCAGCTCGTACTCGTCGCGCCGTACGCCGAGCCGCTCGGCGAGCGCGTACAGCGCCAGCGCGAAGCCGGAGTGCGGAACGTCGACGCCGACCCGGGCGCCGCGCAGGTCGTCGGCGATGAAGCCGGGTCGGCCGTAGAGCCCGAGCCCGAGCGCGCGATCGACGGCACCGACGATGCGGGCGTCGAGGAGCCGGCCGACCGGGTTGTGGGGGTTGAAGCGATAGGCGAGCACGTTGTCCGGGCTCGTCAGTGCGACGTGGAGGTCACCGTCGGCCAGCGAGCGGAACTGCGCTGGCGAGGACGGGACCGGGTGCTCGGTCACCTCGATCCCGGCGGCGTCGAGAAGGCCGGAGGAGGCCGCAAGGTCGAGCACGACCGGGGGGCTGAACGTGCCGACATCGACGGGGATCACAGCGGCCTCCTCCGGGTGGTGCCGTCGACGATAGCCGATATTGCACTCGTTTGCAGTAGCGCTTCGGCACGTGCAGTGTTGCTTGACATGCGGACCTGACTGCACAAAACTGCACTCGTTTGCAGTCCACGTCGACACGCGCCCAGGAACGGAGGACCGGGATGGACGAGAGGGTCACCTCGGCGATCGCGCACTGGGCTCCGCGGTTCACCGCGAACGGCGTGACTCCTGCCGACTTCGCCCGGGTGACGGCGTCGGTGGAGACCTGGCCGGAGTGGTGCGCCGCCTGGGTCGCCGTGGGCGAGCAGCACGAGGCGCTGGGCCGCGGGGCCATCGCGGAGGGCCGGCTGCGATCCGGTGGCGAGCATCTCGCCCAGGCCGCGGCGTACTACCACTTCGCGAAGTTCGTCTTCGTCGAGGACCTCGACCAGATGAAGGCCGCCCACGCGCGCGCGGTGGCGGCGTACACCGACGCGCTGCCGCACCTCGACCCGCCCGGCCGCCGCGTCGAGATCCCCTTCGAGACCGGCACGCTGGTCGCGGTGGTCCGGGCGCCGTACGGCGAGGGACCCTTCCCGGTCGTGCTGATGATTCCCGGCCTCGACTCGACCAAGGAGGAGATCCGCTCGACGGAGCAGACCTTCCTCGACCGCGGGCTCGCGACGTTCAGCGTCGACGGGCCCGGTCAGGGCGAGGCGGAGTACGACGTGAAGATCCGTGGCGACTGGGGTCCCGTGACCGAGGTGCTCTACGACGCGATCGGCCGGCAGTCCGACCTCGACCGCGACCGGCTCGGCGTCTGGGGGGTGAGCCTGGGCGGCTACTACTCGGTCCGCGTCATGGCCGCCCTCGGTGACCGCGCGACGGCCGGCGTCGCCCTCGCCGGACCCTTCAACTTCGGCGAGTGCTGGGACGGCCTGCCCTCGCTGACCCGCGACACCTTCCGCGTGCGGTCGGGAACGGCGTCCGACGAGGAAGCTCGCGCCGTCGCGCACACGCTCGACCTCGCGCCGGTGGCCCGCGACGTCGCCGCCCCGATGCTGCTGGTCTTCGGCCGGAAGGACCGGCTGATCCCCTACCAGCAGGCCGAGAAGGCGCATGCGGCCGTGCCGGGCAGCGAGCTGCTGATGCTCGAGGAGGCCAACCACGGCTGCGCCGACTACTCCCCGTGGCACCGGCCGCGGACAGCCGACTGGCTGGCCCACCATCTCGGCGGTGACGTCGGCGACCCCGGCGTCACCGCTGCAGCACGCGCGAAGGCAGGAGTCTGATGTCCGTCTCGGAGATGTCGATCGGCTGGATCGGTGCCGGGCGGATGGGCGCCGCGATGGCGGGGCGGCTGGCGGCCGCGGGCGAGGACGTGACGGTCTGGAACCGCACCCGCGCCAAGGCGGAGGCCCTCATCGACTCGGGCTGTCGGGTCGCCGACGCGATCGCCGACCTCCGCGACCGGGACGTCGTCTTCACCATGGTCTCCGCGCCTGCCGACCTCGAGCAGGTGCTGACCGGCGACAGTGGCCTGCTCGCCGACCCCGACCGCCTGCCCGGTGCTGTGGTCGACTGCTCGACGGTCGACGCCGAGACCTCTGCGGCGATGCGGGAGGCGTGCGCCGAGCACGGGGTGGACTTCTTGTCGGCGCCGGTCAGCGGCAACGGCAAGGTGGTGCGGGCCGGTCTGCTGACGCTGGTCGTCTCCGGTCCGGAGGAGACGTGGCTGAAGGTGGCGCCCTTGCTGGACCACCTCGGCCAGGGCGCGACGTACGTCGGCGAAGGGGACGTCGCGCGGCTCGCCAAGATCTGTCACAACGTGATGCTCGGCGTGGTCACCCAGTGCCTGGCCGAGATCACCGTGCTGGCCGAGAAGGGCGGGATGTCGCGCGCGGCGTTCCTGGACTTCCTCAACAAGTCGGTGATGGGCTCGACGTTCACCCGGTACAAGTCGCCGGCGTTCGTGCACCTCGACTACAGCCCCACGTTCACGCCCCTGCTGCTGCGCAAGGACTTCGACCTCGGCTTCGCCGCCGCGCACGACCTCGACGTCCCGATGCCGGTCGCCGCCGCGGCCGCCGCGGCCGTGCAGGCGACCGTGAGCACGGGCCGCATCGACGAGGACTTCGCAGTCCTCCTCGACCTCCAGGCCCGCGGCTCCGGGCTCGAGCTGAAGCCCGAGGACGTCGAGGTGGATGACGGCCTCTCGGGAGGAGGTACGCCGTGACCCGGCCGCTCCCCGCCCCCGGCCACATGGGGGTCGACTACGAGGAGCGGGTGGACTTCGCGCGGCTGCGCGACTACCGGCTGAGCCGGGCCAAGGCCGCTCTGGACGCCAGCGAGTGCGGGGCGTTCCTGCTGTTCGACTTCTACAACATCCGATACACGACACACACGTGGATCGGCGGCGCCCTCGGCGACAAGATGATCCGTTACGCGCTGCTGACCCGTGACCGCGACCCCGTCCTGTGGGACTTCGGGTCTGCGGTGAAGCACCACAAGCTCTACTCACAGTGGGTGCCGGAGGAGAACTACCGGGCCGGGTTCCTCGGCTTCCGCGGGGCCGTCGCGCCGACCGTCGGGCTGATGGAGTCCGCCGTTGCCGAGATCAAGTCCATGCTGACCGAGGCCGGCGTCGCCGACCAGCCGGTCGGGGTCGACATCGTGGAGCCGCCGTTCCTCTTCGAGATGCAGAAGCAGGGGCTGACCGTCGTCGACGCGCAGCAGCACATGCTCGACGCTCGCGTCATCAAGTCGCGCGACGAGATCACGCTGCTCACCCAGGCGGTCGCGATGGTCGACGGCGTCTACCAGGGGATCGTCGATCGGCTGAAGCCCGGCATCCGCGAGAACGAGATCGTCGCCTACGCGAACCAGCGTCTCTACGAGCTCGGCTCCGACCAGGTCGAGGCGATCAATGCGATCTCCGGCGAGCGCTGCAACCCGCACCCGCACAACTTCACCGACCGGATCATCCGTCCCGGCGATCAGGCGTTCTTCGACGTCATCCACTCCTTCAACGGCTACCGGACCTGCTACTACCGGACGTTCTCGGTCGGGAGCGCGACCCCGCCCCAGCGCGACGCGTACACCCAGGCACGCGAGTGGATGGATCGCGGCCTCGAGGGCATCCGCGCCGGCGTCGGCACCGACGAGGTGGCCGCGCTGCTGCCGAAGGCGGAGGAGTTCGGCTTCGGCAGCGAGATGGAGGCGTTCGGGCTGCAGTTCGCGCACGGACTCGGTCTCGGGCTGCACGAGCGGCCGATCATCTCGCGGCTGAACTCGATGAAGGAGCCGATCGAGCTGGAGGTCGGCATGGTGTTCGCGCTCGAGACGTACTGCCCGGCGTCCGACGGATACTCCGCCGCGCGGATCGAGGAGGAGATCGTGCTCACCGAGGACGGCCCGCAGGTGCTCACGCTCTTCCCCGCGCAGAACCTCTTCATCGCCAACCCGTACTGAGAGGACCCCATGGGCGACTTCACTCTCGACCAGATCGCCGACCTGCCGCTCGACCTGCTCATCGGCGGCAAGGCCGTCGCCGCGTCCGACGGCGGGCGCTTCGAGGTCGTCGACCCGGCGACGGGCGCGGTGATCACCACGGTCGCCGACGGCACCGTGGACGACGCCATGGCAGCGGTCGACGCGGCCGACGCGGCGGCAGATGGCTGGGCGGCCACCGCCCCGCGCGACCGGGCGGAGGTGCTCCGCCGGGCCTTCGAGCTGATGAGCGCGCGGGCCGACGAGCTCGCCCACCTGATCTCGCTGGAGAACGGCAAGGCGCTGGCTGACGCGCGCGGTGAGACGGCGTACGCCTCGGAGTTCTTCCGGTGGTACGCCGAGGAGGCGGTGCGGGCGTCGGGCGAGCTCACCACCGCGCCGACGGGCGCGAACCGGATCATGGTGGTCCGCCAGCCGGTCGGCATCGCAGTGCTCGTGACCCCGTGGAACTTCCCCGCAGCGATGGCGACCCGCAAGATCGGGCCGGCTCTGGCCGCCGGGTGCACGGTGGTGCTCAAGCCCGCGTCCGACACCCCGCTCACGGCGCTTCTGATGGGCAGGATCCTCGACGACTCCGGAGTCCCCGCGGGCGTCGTGAACGTCGTACCCGCGCGCCGGTCCGGTGCCGTCGTCTCCGCGATGCTGCACGACGCGCGGGTGCGCAAGCTCTCCTTCACCGGCTCGACCGAGGTCGGCCGGATCCTGCTCAAGGAGGCCGCCGACCAGGTCGTGAACTGCTCGATGGAGCTCGGTGGCAACGCGCCGTTCCTGGTCTTCGAGGACGCCGACCTCGATGCCGCGCTCGAGGGTGCGATGGTCGCCAAGATGCGCAACGGCGGGGAGGCGTGCACCGCCGCCAATCGGTTCTTCGTGCACGCCGACGTCGCCGAGGAGTTCTCCAGCCGGCTCGCGAAGCGGATGTCGGCGATGCGGGTCGGGCCGGGTACCGCCGACGACACCCAGGTCGGGCCGCTGGTCAACCAGGAGGCGGTCACCAAGGTGACCGAGCTGGTCAAGGGGGCGGTCGACGCCGGCGGGCAGGTCGTCGTCGGGGGCACCCGCCCCGACCGCCCCGGCTACTACTACGAGCCGACCGTGCTCACCGACGTACCACCCTCAGCCCCGATCCTGCGCGAGGAGATCTTCGGTCCGGTGGCGCCGATCGTGACCTTCACCGACGAGGCCGAGGCGATCCGGCTCGCGAACGACACGGAGTTCGGGCTCGTCTCCTACGTCTACACCGGCGACCTCGCGCGCGGCCTGCGGGTCAGCGAGGCGATGGAGTCGGGCATGGTCGGCCTCAACCGCGGCCTCGTCTCCGACCCCGCCGCCCCCTTCGGTGGCACCAAGCAGTCCGGCATCGGCCGCGAGGGCGGGCACGAGGGGATGCTGGACTACCTGGAGAGCAAGTACATCGCCGTCACCTGGTGACCACGGCGGGCGGCGTCACTTCGCCGGATCTGGGGACGCCTGAGCACGCAACCTCACGGCCAGATCAAAGTGCGCAGCCGGCGATGGCGACGGCGGTCGTGGACGGACTGCCCGCGATGTGTCGGGTGGATCCGGTCCTCAATCAGGTAGCGGGCTTGGGCCTCGATGACGGTCTGGTTCATGGTGGTGTTCCTTTCCGACTTCGTTCTGTTGGCGCGTCACCTCGTGGGCGCCCTGTCACGTCTTCAACGAACACCTCCGCGCGGATTCGACACCGGAGGCACGACTTTCCGCGGTGACTTTCGGGCATGCCGGTGCATCAGTGGGACGGTGGAGGAGGCGCGCGCTCCCCGCGTCCTGTCGCCATGGGGTTCTCCATCGGGGTGCAAGTGCCCAGGACGACCAGGGCTGGCACCGCGACGGTTCGCGACGATCAGCGATACCCCGCTACCTTCATGTTCAGGATTGGCCAGTAGCCCCCTTTCACCCGCTCGAGCGCCGGCTCATCCGCGGTGCGTCGATCCGCTGGCTGACGGGCTCGCCGGAAGCTAGCTCTCATGATGGGTGGTCGGGCGCTGTTGGCCTGACGCGGATGGGTAGGAACGTCATATCCGTCTGCGTGGATAGGGTTCGCGCCCATGAAAGGGCTGATGCAGAGCGCGCTGATCGTCACCATTCCGGAGGCTGAAGAGGCCGTCGCCGTAACCCGCGCCCGGCTTGACGATTCAGCAGCCTTCGGCATACCCGCGCACGTGACCGTGCTATTCCCATCCATGCCACCGTCGGAGGTCAACGCACGAGTGATCGGGGCTCTCGCCGCCGCGATCTCCACCGTCCCAAGGTTCAATGCCACGTTCGAGAGCACCGGCTGGTTCGGCACGAACGTGCTGTGGCTCGCCCCGAACCCAGCCGCCGTCTTCGGAGCACTGATCACGGCTGTTGCTGGTCGGTCGCCTCGCAGGAGTTGGTGAGCTGCCAGGCGCCTACGTTGAGCCGGTTCGCGTTGGCCCAGCCCGTTCCCTTTTGCGCTGGCGTCGAGGACACTCGACACAGCGGCGTGGCACAGGCGATGCCAAGCCGTGAGGGGATCGTCATGTCTGACACGCTTGGGAACGCCGCGCCCGACGAGGGTTCGAAGGCTCCGCCAGTTCCACCGGTGGCTCTCCGCACGTACACGGCGATCCGTGTCGGCGTGGTCGCTGTGATTCTCGCTCTCGGTTTCGCGGTGTGGAGAGAGATCGTGAACTCTCCGCAGGCCTGCGTGCAGCGGTCGCTGAGCGCCTACTACTACACGCCGGTCAGACCGATGTTCGTTGGCGCTCTACTGGTCATCGGCTTCGCGATGATCGTGATGTGGGGCAAGACAGCGATCGAGGACGCAACTCTGAACCTGGCAGGCCTGCTACTGATAGTCGTGGCTTTTGTCCCCACGCTGGACGCGAACTACTGCAGCATTCGGACCTCGGCCGGGCGCACAGTCTCGAGCCCGGAGTCTAAGCAGATAGCCGATAACGCGTTGATCCAGGCGAACGCGGCGACGGTCGCACGGAGTTTCAGCGCACTCCTATTCATGCTCTGGGTGCTCCTGATCGTGATCCCGATCGCCGGCTGGATCACCTACCGCAACGCACAGAAGAGGTTTGAAGAGAACCCTAAGGACGACCGGCGACCGAACTCGGAGGCGTTGCGTGCCTACGTGATCACCTGGGTGCTGTCGCTCTTGGTCGTCATCATCTACACCGTGCTGTACCAGGACGCCGACAACCTCGACAGTGCCTTCAACCACAAGCTGCATGCATGGTCAGCGAATATCGCTGTTGTCCTCATCATCGTGGCTGTCGGGTCTGCCGCCCGCCAGAAGGCCAAGGAAGCTAAGCGTGGCCATCCAGCCGCGAAGAAGTGGTCGCGGTTCTACGCGGCAATTGCGGTGGCAATGGCGTTGGCTGCGCTCATCATCAAGGGTGGCGACACGCTCGACCTCTTCTCCGGCTGGTGGGATGACCACGCAACGTTCATGGTGGAAGCGATCCTGATCGGTCTCCTCGGCATCTTCTGGAGCCTCCAGACGATCGACCGGAGGAACGAGGGCGCCCCAAACTTTGAGCGTGCACCGGCGAAGAGGCCCGACACTGATCCGAAGGTCCAGGCCGCCTAGATCTCACGGTCACTCGTCCACGATGCCGCCAACAACAAGCGCGTCACACCGCCGGGTAGGTGCCTCATCTTGTCCTGGTCGTAGAACTCGCCGGCTGATACTCGTCGTGAGGGTTCGCACTCGCAATTGTCTGCGGAGCGAGCAAGGTGTCGGCCACCATCCGAGTGGCGCGACGCTGCCGGTTTGTCCCCGGTTCGCCTGTCGTGACGTGCAGGTTGCGAGTAGGTGGCGGCAGGAAGAAGTCGTTGCAACCGCCCACATTCCCGGCTCCAGGTGCCCGCAGAACCCTCGATCGATCACTGCCCGAAATGGGTCGACGGCTATCGCCATCTGAACTCGCGCGGGACCTCTGAGACGGGCGGCATTGGCTCCTGATGTCTGTGACCGATCGAGGTCAGTACTTCTTCGACACGCATCAAAAACGCTCCGGGCCGTCGGGTGTCGCGAAAGCCATCGGAGTGCCGTTGGGGTCGGCGGTGACGGCTTCGCCGTCGTCCTCCTCGCAGGCGTTCTCGACTTTGACGTCTCGAGACACGGGCGCCCGTGCTCATGCCCGATGTTTGCAGATGTGTGAGAGTCAGCAGAGGTGGAGCCCCGCTGGCCGTCGAGATCGAGAGGCACCGTCGGGCGCTAGTTTCGTTGTTCTCGGCGTAGACCTCGTGCGCGTCGGGCCGACATCCTTGACCACACGACCTGCTGGAAGGCGAGGGTGGCCCAGCCCGCGACCGCCATGCCACTGATGTTGAGCAGCAATTGGGCTGCACTGCCCCAGATCTCGTGTGGCAGGCCGAACGCCAGAGCAAGCGCGATGTTGCCCGCGGCGGGCACGGTCGTGACCGAGATGAAGACCCCCGAGAGACCGCCGGTCTTGGCCGAGGTCAGTGACAGGACTCCCGCCGCTGCGGCGATGAGCGCAACGATGAACGACCACTTGGTAGGGGTATAGATGAAGTCAGTGCTTGGCCGGGCGCCTGTTATGTCCTGCACAGCGATCCAGCCCAGAACGCGACCGGCCAGAGCCGCGAGCGTGGTCAGCCCGATGGCGATCCCGAAACCCAGCACGAGCGTTCGCGCGGCGTAGAAACCCAGGTCGCGTCGCCGCCGTACCAACGCCAGGCCCAAGGCCGCGATCGCCACGAACTCCGGACCCAGCACCATCGCGCCGATCACCAGGATCTGGGTGTCCAGGATGATCGCGATACCGGCCAGGAGCGTTGCCAGCGTCATGAACGACAGGTAGGTCCAGTTGAGCTCTGACTCCGCGTACGCGCGCTGAGTCACCTCGGCCCAGACGACGGCGTCAGCACTGCTGCCCGGAGTGTGCTTCTCGGCGGCCAACCCGGACTCGGACAACCAGCTGCTCACGGGCTCGATGTGGATCGAACCGAGTCGGGAGACGTCGAGCTGCTCGAGCCGCCCGACGATCTCGTTGGCCGCCTCCCGGGCGATGTCGACGAGGACGATGTCGCCGGCAGGTTGCAATGAGGCGCCCCGCATGAGGGCCAGACTGCTCACCGCAGGGTCCTCACCGACGATGTCGAGCACCTGCTCGGTCAGATCGCTCGGAGCGGAGATGCGCAGCGTGAGCATCGCCACAGTCTGACGCACCAGAAGGGAGCCACGGATACGAGCGGCCTGTGCAGAAACACACTCTCCTTGTTCTCGGCGGACCGTGGACGGGGCAAAGACATCGGCAAGCAGCGCCGGATGCTCAGAAAGTGCCGCGAGTACAGGCAGGCGATGTGGCGACCTACCGCCGCTTCAAATGGCCTCGTGGAGGATCGCAGCCGCGATAGTTCGGTTGTCGGCCACCATCCGAGTCACCGCGACGGTGGGTGGGTTGTCCCCCGGTCCGCCTGTCGTGACGTGCAGGTTGCGAGTAGCTCGCGGTAGGAAGAAGTCGTTGCAACCGCCCACATTCACGGCTCCAGGTGCCGGCAGAACCCTCGATCGATCACTGCCCGAAATTGGTCGACGGCCACCGCCATCTGAACTCGCGCGGGACCTCCGAGACGGGCGGCATTGGCTCCTGATGACTGTGACCGATCGAGGTCAGGTACTTCTTCGACACGCACCAAAAACGCTCCGGCCCGTCGGGTGTCGCGAAAGCCATCGGAGTGCCGTTGAGGTCGGTGGTGACGGCTTCGCCGCCGTCCTCCTCGCAAGCGTTCTCGACTTTGACGAAGATGTTGAACTCCACCGCGTGGCGCTCGGGTCGGTGATGCTGGGGTTGGAGACTCGACACCACGAGAATCGCACCGTAGGCGACGAGGATGACAACAAGAATCCCTCCCGCCGTCATGAGACTGCGCGATCCCTTCGGTTCGCGACCCAGGACCTCCTTGTCGCCTTGAGGTTCGACAGACGGCGGTTCGCTGAGTGAAGGCAAGGCAGAGCCGCAGTACTTGCATCTCACGGCCGCCGCCTCGATGCGCTCAGCGCAGAGCGGGCAGACCCTCATGTCGGAAGGCACCACCCAAACTCCCAGCTCGTTCGCCCAGGACGGCAGGCGAGCTTGCCGACCACGCACTCCCAGACACGATCCATCGTTGCTCACCGACTCCGTACCGGCAACAAACTGATGATCGGCCGCCACTGGATGGACTGACGTTTGCCGCGCCGAGCTCACCGGACAGCCCGAGCGCGACGGCGTACCACCTCACCGTAGGCCTGGCCTTCTTCGAACGCAGCCGGACGGTGGCCGAGGAGTTCATCGCCGGCGAGCGCAACGAACCCGAGGAGTGGCAGAACGTCGCCGCCTCACCAACGCCGACGTGTGGCTCACAGCCGACGAGGCCCGTGAGATGAGCGCCGTCCTCGACGCCGTCCTCGAGCCCTTTCGCGACCGGAACCTCCGCAACCGTCCTGGACGGAATCGCGACCGAGTCCTATGCGGACGCAGTCGTCGAGGCCAGAAGGCGCCGTGCCCGACGACCAAGGTCGCTCAGGTCTACCCGACCCTCGTCGGCCGCAGCTGCCAAACGCACGGCAAGATCGAGTGCCTCGTCGAGCTCGGGTCCGGAGATGGCGGACTCCTGACCCATGTCCCGAAGGATGGTGACCTCGGTCCGCGAGGCGATCAACGGGTCGGCGACGCCATCGATCCAGACTCGGGTGCGGCGGCCATCACCGCGGTCCTCGCCGGTGATTCGCTCGAGCGCGAAGATGCGGTCCGCACGTGCGAACTTGCCGAATCCCAATGCCACCATGCGGGAGTCCGACGCCACGCTCCCATCTTGGCACTACACACCGACAGCCGGCCCGGCCTGACGACAACCGTTGGCGATGCAGGCCGCCGCGTCACTCCGCCGCGTCCGTGCGGCGGGGAGGACCGGGCGGATCGCGTATTGGGTTGTCCCGCGCACCTCATCTCACGGCACCATGGCGCGCATGCCCATGCCCACCCCCACACTGCACACCGCTCGCCTGCGGTTGCGCCCCTTCACGAGCTTGGACGCGGACGCCCTCTACGCGCTGCACAGCAGCGCCCATGTGCTGCGTTACTGGGACTCGCCGCCCTGGAGCGAGCGTGCGCGCGCCGAGCGCTTCCTCACGGCAAGCCGGCAGATGGCGGAGGAGGGCAGCGGCGCGCGGCTTGCCATAGACCGTGTCTCCGACTCGTCGTTCCTCGGCTGGTGCAGCTTGACGCGGTGGAACCCGGACTATCGCAGCGCGTCGTTGGGCTACTGCCTCGACGATGTGGCATGGGGCCACGGCTACGCGACGGAGGCCGCGCGGTCCTTGCTGCAGTGGGCGTTCGACACGCTCGACCTGAATCGAGTCCAGGCCGAGGCCGATACCCGCAACGCCGCGTCTGCTCGCGTGTTGGAGAAGCTCGGGTTCGTGCGGGAAGGGACGCTGCGGGAGGACTGCGTCGTGAACGGTGAGGTGTCGGACTCATGGGTGTTCGGGCTGCTCAGGCGGCAGTGGGAGCCGTCCCGACGTCCGTAGAGGTAGGTTCCGATCGGCCGCTCGAGGTCGTTGATGGACGCATGCACGTCGGCATCGGGGGCCGCCCACTCGAAGCTGCCGCGCTGGTCCTCGACATATCCGTCGAGCGATGCGAGCGCAGAGTAGATCAGCTTGGCCACGCCGTACCTCCCCTTTGCGGCAAGAACATGTCGAGGTCCCAGCCGCGGCTCCGTCCCAGCATCGAACGGAGAAGCCAACCATTGGAGGATGGATCCCATGGCACACGTACGACGATTCGACCACATCGGCATCACCGTCGCGGACCTCGACTCGGTGACGGCATTCTTCGTCGGACTGGGTCTCGAGGTCGAGGGCACCGGATCCGTGGAGGGCGAGTTCGCGGAGACCGTCTGCGGCATCCCGGGCGCGCACTGTGAGATCGCGATGCTGCGGCCGCCCGACGGAGGGTCCCGGCTGGAGCTCGCGAGCTTCGTCACGCCCGACCACGTGCCCGGATCGCCCACGGCGATGGCCAACGAGCTCGGCCTGCGCAACGTGTCCTTCGAGGTCGGCGACCTCGAGGCGGCCGTCGACGCGGTGGCTGCGGACGGGTACGGGCTGGTGGGAGGCATAGGCGAGTACGAGAAGAGCGTGCGGATGGCCTACGTGCGTGGGCCCGAGGGGATCATCGTGTCCCTGTTCGAGAAGATCGGCTGACGCGCGTGCTCGTTGCCCACGTGTGTCGATCGCCGCGGAACGGCGCGTGGTGGCGCGCGTCCAGGTGCGCTGGGATCGACGTGTCACGGGAGGGAGCGCCCGGCCTCCCATGCGTCAGCGAACGCGGCGACGCTGGCATGTCTGTCGGCCGGCCTCGGCCGGCAGGCCCGCTGGACGGCCCGGGCGAGAGCAGGTGGGCCGCAGAAGCGTGGGGCTTGTTCGGTCAGACGTGTGCCGAAGTGCCAGATGAGCCGGCCCAGCGTGAACGTCGTCGTGCGCTGGTCGATGACTGCGCCCATCTCGAGCTCCTCGGGTGCCATGAACCGGGAGGATCCGAACATGTGGCCCATGTCGTTGACGCTCGGACCGCGACGGTAGGTGTCGAGGTCGATGACTCGCAGAGATGGCCCTTCGAAGTCGACGATCAGACAACCGTCGTAGAGGTCGCAGGCCACCCATCCGGCTGCGGCGAGGGCTCTGTGTAGGTCGACGAGAACGTCGAAAAGGCAGAGCAGGTCATCGGCCGGGAGGTGGGCGAACCGCTGATAGGCGGAGTTCGGGTCCGCTCGCCGATCTGGGGGGACGTGGACGAGCTCCCCAGGTGCAGCGTCGTACACCAGCCCGGGGCCTGACGGCGACTCGATGACGTTGAGAAGACGTGGCAGGGCCACGTGTGGACATGAGGAGGCCAGATCGACCGCGTTGCGCAAGAGTCCGACTCGGTCGCCGTGATCGAGGTAGGGAGTCGGGGAGCCAGGCGCCTGCTCGCCGGTAGGCCCGGCGGTCTTGACGAAGTAGCGGCCCTGCGGTGTGTCGACCAGCCACGACACATTTCCTGAGTCTTGAGTGGCGGCGCCGAACTCAGCGACAACGGTGCAGTGCCGGCGAACATAGTCGCTGGGCTCCTGGTCGATGACCTTCGGCGTGAGCAGCGCAGACACCCCCGGACCCTAGCCCGGTCCGCGCGTGGCATCGGGTCAGGCGCGGTGGCGGTCCAGGAAGTCCACGATCACGGCCAGGGCCTCGCGCTGGACGTCGTCGGCCTGGGGTACGCCGTGCGGGTCGGACTCCGGGTAGATGTAGCCGTGGATGTCGTGTGACCAGGAGCGCCACTCGGCGTCGTCACGCTTCTCGGCGAGGAGGTCGTAGGTGAGGCGGAAGATGCCTTGGAGCTCGTCCTGCTCGCGGCCGAGGACGAGGACCGGGATGTCGACGCCGTCGAGTCGACGAGATACCTCGTCGGGGTCGGTGATCCGGGCACGGGCACGCTCGACACTGCGCAGCTCCAGGCTCTCGATGTTGCGCAGGCCGTCGGTGATCTCGACCGTCGGCGCGTCGTCGAGGCCGAGGGTCAGGAACTCGTGGTTGGCCGGCTCCGCCGCGACTCCGGCTCGCAGCAGACCGGGGTAGTGGGAGAGGAGCTTGAAGAGCATCTCGCCTGCGTGACTGACGCCGAGGTGGAACAGGTGTGCGGCGTCGATGGCCGGGTGCTCGGCGACGTGGCGGAGGATCGCGACCTCGTCCTCGTACTCCAGCGGCGCACGGTTCAGGAGTCCCATGCCCTGCCGGATGTCCGTGCGCAGGGCGCCGCCTGTCTGGTAGCCGAGCTCGACCTCGGTGCGGTAGCGGGTCCACGCGCACGCGTAACCGGCGTCGAGGAGTACGTCGGTCACGTACCGGAACCGGTGCACGCGGTCGCGCAGCCAAGCCATGCCACCGCCACCGTTGCCGTAGGCGATGAGGACGAACGGGTGCGGCCCGGGTCCGTGCGGCAGGCGAAGCGCGTACGGCGTGTACAGGCCGTCGAGCGTCTCGACGAGGAAGTAGTGGGCCGGCCGGTCCGAGCCCGGCAGCTGCTCGACGAGCACCTCCTCGTCCGTGGCCCGCCAACCGATGCGTTGCTCGGTCATCGTCAGCGCTTGGCCCAGTAGTCGTCCTTGGCCTTCGTCTCCGTGAGCTCCTCGGCGCTGCGGAACCCGGGAGCCATCGAGGCGTCGGTGCCCGCCAGGTACTGGTGGTGGTCGATGCCGAGCAGCCGGATCCAGCTCTGCTGGCCGAACGTGAGGGCGATGAAGTTCCCGAGCTCGACCAGCTCCTCCTCCGAGAAGTGGGCGCGCAGCCGCCCCCACAGGCTGTCGAGGTCCTGCTCGCCCCAGGCGATCGCCTGGGCGTAGGAGAGGGCGGCCTTCTGACGCTCGTCGTACCGGTCGGAGCCCTCGAAGTTGAGCAGGTCGTCGTACTGCATCTCCTCGAGCCCGGCGGCCGCGGCCTTGATCGAACGCTGGTTGCCGCAGAACTCGCACTTCACGGTGCGCGAGATGTAGACGCGGCAGAGGTCCTTGATGGCGTGGTCGCAGACGCCCTCATGGAAGATCGCCTTCCACGAGTCGGCGAACGCCCAGAACGCCGCCGGCACATGGGCGCGCACCGCCGAGCTCTCCGGGCGTGGCGTGCCCTCGCGGGCACACCTCTGCATCTCCTCCTGCATCCGCGCGTCCATGTCCTCCAGCGCGACGTAGCTGATGGCTTGCTCGGGCATCTGACTCACTCCTCGGTTTCGATGGCACTGACGATGGCTTCGGAAGTCAGGGGCAGGTCGCGGACGCGTACGCCGAGCGCGGCGTGGACGGCGTTCGCGATCGCGGCCGCGGTGGGTCCCTGCGCCGCCTCACCGGAACCGAGCGGCGGCTGGTCGCTGTCGACGAGGTGTACGTCGACACGTGGCGCCGCGGGGAACCGCAGGATCGGGTAGCTCTCCCAGTCGTCGCTGGTGACCCGGCGCCGGTCGAAGCGGATCCGCTCGACCGTGGTCCAGCTGGTCGACTGCACGGCACCACCTGACAGCTGGTTGCGCGCACCGTCGGGGTTGATCACCAGCCCGAGGTCCGCGGCGACCGTGAGCCGTCGGACCCGGACGTCGGTCTCGACCTCGACCTCCGCCACCACCGCGCACCACGCGCCGTTCTCCTTGTAGCGGGCCAAGCCGACACCGCGGCCGGTCGAGTCGGGCAGCGGCTCGCCCCAACCGGACGCGCGCGCGGCCAGCTCGACGACCGCGTGGGCGCGGGGGTCGGCGAGGTGGGCGAGTCGGAAGTCGACCGGATCCAGGTCGGCGTCGGCGGCCAGCTCGTCCATGAACGACTCGATCGCGAACACGTTGAGGTACGAGCCGAGCGCGCGCATCGCCGACGTGCGCAGCGGTGCCTCGGTGACGCGGTGCCCGGTGATCCGGCGGCGGCCGACGTCGTAGAGAGGGATGGCGTTGCGAAGGCCGCCGAATCCGGCTGCCGCGGGCGGGTCCGCCGCAGGTGGCAGGGGGGCTCCGCCCCGACGGTGGGCCATCGCCAGCAGCCCGGGCTGGCCGGCGTACCCCGGACGCGAGGTGTGGCCCTGGCTCCACACGTCGTACGACCACCCCTCGATCAGGCCGTCGACCAGGCGCGCCGAGACCGTCGAGGTCATCGCCGGTGAGAGAGGACCCCACGTGAGCTCGTCGCGGCGCGTCCACCGCAGCAGCACCGGGCGACCGGGGACGGTGCGTGCCAGGAGGACGGCGTCGAAGGCCGCGTCGTCGGCGGCGTTGTGGCCGTAGCACCCGGCGTTCTCGACGTGCTCGACGCTCACGGCGGACGGGTCCAGCGGAAGGGCGGCGGCGATCGCCCGACGCAGGGCGTGGATGCCCTGGCTGTGGCTCCAGACGTGCACCGTCGCTCCGTCGTCGCTCCAGCGTGCCATTGCGCAGCTCGGCGCGATCGAGCCGTGGGCCAGGTAGGGCTTGGAGTACGACGCCGTGTGCGTCGGCTCGCCGGGGCCGTCGTCGACGATGACCTCGGGCTCGCTCGGCGCCGATCGGAGGTACGCCGCGAGGTCGTCCTCGTCGGGGAGCGAGTCGTGCTCGTCCCAGGTGGCCGCCTTCGCCAGCGCGACGAGCGCTCGGTCGACCTCGTCCTCGCGGACACCGATCACCCCGAGGAACGAGCCGTCGGGCACCAGTGACACCCCGGGGGACGACCAGCCGCCGGGCAGCGCACCCAGCGTGGCGGCCGGCGAGGGTGGACGCAGGACCCGGGCGTGGAGCAGACCCTCCGGCCGGAGGTCGCTGAGGAACCGCGGCCGCCCGAGCACCTTGTCGGGGATGTCGAGCCGCGGTACGTCGGTGCCGACCGCCGAGCTCGCGACCGCAGGGTCGACGTCGACGGTCGTCAGGTCGGTGTCGGGGTCGATCGCCCTCACCCGGTCCAGGTACTCCGTCAGGTCGCCGTCGGCGGGACCGGCCAGCCGGCGGACCGCCGCGCCGACGTACCGCAGGGCCGGCGTCGACTGGAACACGGAGAGGCTGCCCGCCGTCGTCCCCTGGTCCGGCCCGTCGGTCCGGGCCGGACGCACCCGCACCCGGTCGAGCGGCAGCGCCAGGGCGTCGGCCGCGATCTGGTGCAGCGCGGTGAGGATGCCCTGGCCGAGCTCGACCTTGCCGACGTGGACGTCGACGCACCCGTCCCGGACCGTGATCCACGTGCCGAGCCGCGGGTTGGTCTGGACGTGGGCGGGAGTGGTCCGCTGCCGGATGGCCGTCATGCCGGGACTCCCCTCGCCGCCAGCACCGCCTCCACGATCCGCTGCTGGGTGCCGCATCGGCACAGGTGGGGCTCGAGGGCCGACGCGACCTGCTCGGCCGAGACGTCGGGCGTCTCGTCGAGCAGGGCGGTCGCACGCACGACGATCCCCGAGATGCAGAAGCCGCACTGGGCCGCCTGGTGGTCGATCAGGCTCTGTTGCACCGGGTTCGGCCCATCGGCCGCAAGGCCTTCGACGGTGATGACGGTGGACTCGGCGGCCTGCCAGAGCGGGGTGTCGCACGACGGCACCGGCGTTCCGTCGAGCAGCACCACGCAGGCGCCGCACAGCCCCTGGCCGCATCCGAAGCGCGACCCCACGAGTCCGAGCGCGTCGCGCAGCACGGTGAGCAGCGGCGTGTCGTCGGCTCGGTCGACCTCGACCTGCCGGCCGTTGACGGTCAGCGAGGTCACGGCTGCTCCCCGAAGACACCGGGGTGGTGGCCGAGCTCGATCCGGGTGCGCCGGATGTGCCCCTCGAGGAACCGCTCGGCGTCGATCGTGTCGCGTCGTACGACGGCGTCGAGCAGCAGGCGGTGCTCCGCGTTGACCACCCACATCCGCGCCTGACCCCCGAGCGCCACGAACGCGCGGCGGTAGTGCTGGGTGGAGTTCCAGAGCCGCGTCACCATGGCGTTCAGCGGGTCGATGCGGCATCCCGAGTAGGTGCTGAGGTGGAACTCGCGGTCGAGGTCGAGGAAGCGGTCGAGGTCGGTGTTCGCCTCGACCTGCCGCTGCACCTCCTCGAGGTGCGCGTGGTCGTCGTCGCTGAGCAGCGGCAGGCTCTCGCTCAGTGCGAGCGGCTCCAGCCGCTCGCGCATCCGGTAGACGACGTCGACCTCGTGCATCGACAGCCGCGGCACCCGGGCGCCCTTGTTCGGCTCGTGCTCGGTCAGGCCCTCGGCCTCGAGCATCCGCAGCGCCTCGCGCACGGGCAGCCGGCTGGTGCCGAACCGCTCCGCGATCTCCTCCTGCCGGATCCGGTCGCCGGGCGCGAGGGCGTCGTGCAGGATCAGGTCGCGCAGGTACGCCGCCACGCGCGCCGACGCCGCGCCCACGGCATCGGTCGACGGCTCGGAGACCACCGGCACCTCGTCGGTCGTGCTCACGCCTCCACCCTCTCGCGCGAGTGCTCGCGGTCCCACGCCTTCCCGTCGGGGTAGCAGACCAGCTCGAACTGCATCCCCCACGGCGCGAGGAAGTAGATCCAGCGGTTGCCCTTCGCCGGCCCCGTGCTGGCGGTGGGGCCGTCGGAGACTCGGACGCCGGCGGCCCGCAGGTGCTCGATCGCGGCGTCCAGGTCGTCGACGTACAGGCCCACGTGGTGCCCGCCGATGTCGCTGTTGCGCGGCATCGCGTCGTGCTGGTCCGGGGAGGAGTAGTGGAAGACCTCGAAGACGGCCTGGGCCCCGAGGCGGTACCACCGGTTCTCCACCATCACCGCCCGCGGGTGGACGTTCAGATGCGTGGTCATCCAGTCGCTGTCGTCGTGGCGGAACGGGCCGAGGGAGTAGAGGTACTCGCACCCGAGCACGTCGACGAGCCAGCGGTGGGCCTGGTCGAGGTCGGGCACGGTGAAGCCGATGTGGTCCAGCCGCCGCAGTCCCGGCAGGGCCATGCACACCTCCAGATGGGATCCCAACATCCTCAGAGAACCACGCCGCTGAGCGTGATGTCCAGGGCAATGGCTGGATTTTGGATCCAATCCTGTGTCATGGTGCATCTGGAGAGCGAAGGAGGCCAGATGCCCGACCACCGTCCGCTGCAGCCGGCCTCGCCCTGGGTGCAGGTCGTCGCCACGGATGCCGACTGGGACGCCGCCGACCCCGCCCTGCTGCGCACGATCTACGCCCAGCTGGTGTGGATCCGGGCGTTCGAGCAGTACGTCCTCGACCTCGCCGGTGCCGCTCTGATCCACGGACCCGCGCACTCCAGCATCGGCCAGGAGGGTGGGGCAGTCGGGTCGGTGCTCGCGTTGACCAGCGAGGACTCCGTCAACGGGTCGCACCGGGGCCACCACCAGTTCCTGGCCAAGGCGCTGCACCACGTCGAACCCAAGGGCCTCGATCCGCTCGCGCCGCCGAGCGACGACGTACGTGAGGTGCTGCTGCGCACCCTGGCCGAGATCGCCGGTCTCGACCGCGGGTGGTCACACGGGCGTGGCGGGTCGATGCACTTGCAGTGGAAGGAGGCCGGCGCCATGGGCACCAACGCGATCGTCGGCGGGGGCGTACCGCAGGCGGCCGGGTTCGCGTGGGCGCACCGGCAGGCGGCGTCCGACGCGGTGTCGGTGACCTACTTCGGCGACGGTGCCACGAACATCGGCTCGACGCTGGAGACGATGAACCTCGCCTCTGCCTGGCACCTCCCGGCCTGCTTCTTCATCGAGAACAACCGGTACGCCGTTTCGACCACCGTGGAGGAGGCCACCGGTGAGCCGCGGCTCTCCTCGCGCGGTCCGGGCTTCGGCATCGCGGCCTGGAAGGTCGACGGGATGGACCCGCTGGCGGTCCATCTCGCGATGACCGAGGCGGTCGAGCGGATGCGGCGCGGGAAGGGTCCGACGGTGATCGAGGCCGACACCTATCGCTTCTTCCACCAGAACGGCGGTTTCGCCGGCAGCGCGTTCGGCTACCGCACCAAGGAGGAGGAGCGGGAGTGGCGGGCACGCGACCCGCTGACGCAGACAGCCGCCCAGCTGGTCCGGCTCGGGGTGCTCACCGAGGACGAGACCGCGCAGGCGGTCGCACAGGCCAAGGCGGTGATGGACGAGATCGGCTCGGTGCTGCTCGAGCCAGACCCTGACGGCAAGCCCGGCCAGCGCCGGATCAAGTCGGCGGAGTGGCCGGACACGGACTGGGTCGACGTCGGCGTTCGCGGTGATCTCTCCGAGCTCGACGACGCCCCGGTCGTCGCCGATGAGGCGTCGGTGTCGGTGGCGGAGACGAAGTTCATCGACGCGGTCGCCACCGTGATGGGACGCCGGATGGAGACCGACGACCGCATCGTGGTGATGGGCGAGGACGTGCATCGCCTCAACGGCGGGACGAACGGTGCGACCCGCGGCCTGACCGACCGCTTCCCGGGTCGCGTCCTCGGCACGCCGATCAGCGAGAACGCCTTCGCCGGACTGGCCGGCGGCATCGCCCTCGACGGCCGGTTCACGCCGGTCGTGGAGTTCATGTACGCCGACTTCATGTGGGTGGCCGCCGACCAGCTGTTCAACCAGATCGCCAAGGCGCGACACATGTACGGCGGCACCGGCGGCGTGCCTCTCGTGCTGCGCAGCAAGGTCGCGATGGGTACCGGGTACGGCTCACAGCACTCGATGGACCCGGCCGGGATCTTCGCGACCTCGGCGGGCTGGCGGATCGTCGCGCCCAGCACGCCGTACGACTATGTCGGGCTGTTGAACACCGCGCTCCGCCTCCAGGACCCGGTCGTCGTGCTGGAGCACGTCGACCTCTACAGCACGTCGGGGCCCGGGCCGGTCGACGACTGGGACTACTGCCTCCCCGTCGGCAGGGCCTCGGTGCGCCGGCCGGGCTCCGACGTCTCGGTGCTCACCTACCTCGGCATGACGCCGTACGTGCTGGCGGCAGTCGAGGAGTACGGCGAGGTCGACGCCGAGGTGATCGACCTGCGCTGGCTCGACCGGGCGAGCATCGACTGGGACACGATCGAGGAGAGCCTGACGAAGACCAACCAGGTCCTGATCGCCGAGCAGGGCGCGATCGGCACGTCGTACGGCGGGTGGCTGGCGGACGAGATCCACCGCCGGTTCTTCGACCTGCTCGACGCGCCGGTGTGGCGGGTCACCGGCGGCGAGGCCTCGCCGTCGATCAGCAAGGTGCTCGAACGCGCCGCGATCGCTCAGCAGGACGAGGTCGTCGCCGCGCTGGCCGAGATCGCGAGGTACTGACGATGGCGCGGGTCCTGCGGATGCCCGGCGTCGCGGCGAACGCGACCGAGGCGGTGCTGTCCGAGTGGCTGGTCGAGGAGTCCGGCGACTTCGGTGTCGCCGACGCGATCGCGACGGTCGAGACCGAGAAGGCAGCCGTCGACATCGAGGCGGATGCCGCCGGCCGGATGCTGAGGACCCTCGTGCCGCCGGGCGCGCAGGTCGACGTGGGCGACCCGATCGCGGTCCTCGGTGACCCCGGTGAGCAGGTCGACGATGTCGACGCGCTGCTCACGTCTCTGGGGGTCGAGCCGGTCACGGACGTGGTGGTCCCCGAGCGACGAGACGTGCCCGAGCGAGGACCGACAGAGCCGGCGGAGCCGGGTCTGCCGACCGCAGCGAGCCGCGCGGCGCGCTCGCGCGCGAGCGGAGACAGTCACACCTCGGCGGCGAACGGCCGCGTCTTCGCCAGCCCGCTCGCACGGAAGATCGCGAAGGGCGCCGGCCTCACGCTCGAGGACATCACCGGCACCGGCCCGCGCGGACGCGTCCTGCGAAGGGACGTCGACGCGGCGGTGGCAGGTCGTCCGGCCACGGGGGTCCCCGCGGCGGCCGAGGGAGGCGCCGTGGCGCATGCCTCGAGACCACCGGCTCACACGGCGGTGTACGACGAGATCCCGCATTCGCGCATCCGGCTCGTGACCGCACGCCGGCTCTCCGAGAGCCAGCAGCAGGTGCCGCACTTCTACCTGCGTGCGACGGTGCGAGCCGAGGCCCTGCTCGCGCTGCGCGAGGAGATCAATCAGGACGCCCCGACCAAGGTCTCGCTCAACGACCTCGTCGTGAAGGCCGTCGCGGCGGCCCACCAACGCGTGCCGGAGCTGAACGTGACGTGGACGCCCGACGCCGTACGCCGCTATCGCACCGTCGACATCGCCGTCGCGGTAGCCACCGACCGAGGGCTCCTGACGCCAGTGGTGCGTGACGTCGGCGCCCTGACCGCCACCGCGCTGGCGGCAGCAGCGCGCGACCTCGCCGAGCGGGCTCGCAACGGGAAGCTCAAGCAGGACGAGCTCGAGGGCGGGTCGATCTCGGTTACCAACCTCGGGATGTACGGCGTGGAGGAGTTCGCCGCGGTCATCAACCCACCGCACGCCGCGATCCTCGCCGTCGGCGCGGTCCGATCCAAGCCCGTGGTCGAGGGTGACGCCGTCGTACCCGGCCAGATCATGAGTCTGACCCTGTCGGTCGACCACCGTCCGGTCGACGGCGCCATCGCCGCGCGGTGGCTCGGCGTACTGGAGGAGCTCCTCGAGCACCCCGCCCGCATCCTGGCCTGACTGTCTCGGTCCCCTGACGGGCTGGTGAGCGATCACTCGCTACGGAGAGCCGGGGGTGACCAGGCCGGCCTCGTAGGCCCTGACCACCAGCTGCACCCGATCGCGGCAGCCCACCTTGTTGAGCAGGCTGCTCACGTGGGACTTGACGGTGGCCTCCCCGATGAAGAGCTCGGTGGCGAGCTCGCTGTTGCTCAGCCCGCGGGCGACTCCGATCAGCACCTCCCGCTCGCGCTCGGAGATCGACGGCAGCTCCCCAGGCGTACCCCGGGCCGCACGTCCTGCGAACTCCGCGATCAGCCGGCGGGTGATGGAAGGTGCGATGAGAGCGTCGCCGCGGGCGACGACATGGATCGCAGACGTCAGCTCGTCCGGCGGGCAGTCCTTGAGCAGGAACCCGCTCGCGCCTGCGTCCAACGCGGCGAAGACATACTCGTCGAGGTCGTACGTCGTGAGGACCAGCACTGCTGTCTCTGGGAACCGCTGGCTGATCCGCCGGGTCGCCTCGATCCCGTCGAGCACGGGCATTCGGATGTCCATCAGCACGACGTTCGGCCGCAGCCGCTCGACCAGCTGCAGCGCCTCCTGACCGTCGGCGGCGTCGCCCACCACGTCCAAGCCGTCCTCGCCGTCGAGCAGCTTGCGGAAGCCGGCGCGCAGCAGGAGCTGGTCGTCGGCGATCACGATGCTGAGCGGGTCGTCGGCCGTCATCCGACACCTACCGCCGTGACCGGCAGCCGCGCATGGACAGTCCAGCCGCCACCGGTGGATGTGCCGGCGCTGATGGTGCCGCCGAAGACGTTGACCCGTTCACGCATGCCGATCAGCCCGTGCCCCGGCCCGGCGATGGCAAACCGGTTGCGCGGGCCCGAGCTCCCGTCGTCGCTGACCTCGAGGTCGAGGTGAGTGCGCTGGAACGCGACACCGACACGCACACACTGCGCGTTGGCGTGCTTGAGCACGTTGGTCAGGGCCTCCTGGACGATCCGGTACGCCGTGAGGTCGAGGCCGGGCGGCAACTGCGACCGGTCGCCGGAGATGTCGACGTCGACCTGCAGCCCGGCCTCTCGAACCGACGACAGGAGGTCGTCCAGCTGGGCCAGGCCGGGCTGCGGAGACAGTGCCACAGGCTCGTCGGTGCGTCGTAACAGGCCCAGCAGGCGCCGGAGGTCGACCAACGCCTCGCGGCCGGCCCGCTCGATCGACCCCAGCGTGGAGTCGATGGACTCTTCGTCGAGGTTCGGGCCGTGCAGGGAACGGCGTTCCGCTCCGGCCTGCACCACGATCACCGACAGACCGTGGGCGACGACGTCGTGGAGCTCGCGGGCGATGCGGGCGCGCTCGTCCTCGACCGCACGGGCGGTCTGCCGCTCCTGCTCGGCCGCCAGGACGCGCGTGGCCTCCCGAGCCTGCCGGGCCTGTTCGGTGCGGCGGCTGATCAGGTAGCCGACTCCGAAGCCGACTGTCAGCCAGACCGCGATCGGCGCCAGGTCGCCGGCCCGGCCGCCGACCAGGTCGACGAACAACCCGATCACGAACCATGCGGCGAGGGCGCCCGCCCCGATCGTGAGCTTGCGAGCGTCGCGGAGCGATCCGAGGCAGTAGGCCGCGCCGACCATGAGCACGAAGCCCTCGAACGGCCCCTGGGTGCCGACCGGCCACAGCGTCGTCCACCAGGTCACCACGGCAATCGTGAGGAGCGGTGCGAGCAGCGGTGCGCGACGTCGTAGGCCGAGTCCGGCTACCGCCACGACGAGGAAGGCCAGGTGCCGCCCCGGCGGGCCGGGATAGGCGGCCGAGCGCGACTGCTGGGAGATGTTGACGATGCCGATCACCAGGACGACCGTCGGCGCCAGCCAGTCGAGCGCGACTCGGCGCAGCCCCAAGACGAGGTCACTTCGTGTCATGTCCCGCACGATATCTGCAGGTCAGGCCGGTACGCGTCCCTCTGAAGATGGGTCGTCGCTCCCACTCCAGGGGGAATCGCCACGCCCACGGATCCGCCGTCTGCGGCCCATGAACCGCCTGTGGGCCGAGGCGCGCGCCGTACCCGCGCTCCTACGTTCCTGCCAGCCGCGACGGTCGCGGCACTCAGCAAGGGGTATCAACATGTTCACCTTCCGAACTCTCATCACCAGTGTCACCGCCGTCGCGGCCGGCGCGGGTGCCGCGGCCACCCTCGCCGCGACCGGTACGGCGTCCGCGGGCACCGCCGACTCGCAACGGGCCACGTCGTTCACGGTCCGTGGCCACCACGGCAGCGAGACGAACCTCGACCTCGGCAAGAGCGGCTTCAGCGCCGGCGACCAGGACCTGTTCACGGGCTCACTGACTCACCACGGAACCCACGCGGGCTCCTTCGTCGGCACCTGCACCACCGCCCGCGTCGGCAAGACGAGTGCCGACCAGCTGTGCACGTTCGTCCTCCACCTCGCCCACGGCCAGATCATGGCCTCCGGCACGACGCGGTCCGGCAAGTCCGGTCCGGGCACCTTCGCCCTCCCGATCCTGGGCGGCACCGACCGCTACCAAACCGCCGGCGGCCAGATCGCCGTCACCGCCACCAACGGCAAGACCTTCCCGATCACGATCACTCTGCGCTGACCTCCGGAGCCGCCGGGCCGTCGATCAGAGCTGATCGCAGCCCGGCGGCTCGCGCGTTCGAGCCGCGCGAACCTGAGTCACACCGCCGCCGGCCACGCACACACCGTGGCGCTTCCACGGCCGACGGGGCTCAGGACTCGTGGTCGCTCGCTTGGCACGACCCGGCTCACCCTTCCCGGGTGCCTTGGCCGATGAGCGTTGGTGACCACGTCCGGCTTGCTGCCCGGCCGCCGACGCCCTGAGGATCTGTAGATGAACGAGACGCCTGCCGGGGCGAGGCTAAGACGTGCCGTCCGGGCGGTCATCCTGGCCGATGATGATCGTGTCCTGCTGTGCCGCTTCAGCTCCCCGCATCCAGCCGTACCGACGGTCGCCACGGTCGTATGGGCGGCTCCCGGCGGCGGCATCGAGCCCGGTGAACTGCCGCTGGCGGCACTGCGCCGGGAGCTGCACGAGGAGACGGGGCTTGTGATCGACGCCCACCCGCCTCACGTGTGGCACCAGGAGGTCGTCGCTCCCGGCCATGTGGACGGCTACGACGGGGTGGTCAACGACTACTTCCTCGTCCGCACCACGCGCTTTGATCCCCGCGGCGCCCTGTCCGATGACGACCTCGCCGCCGAGCACATCACCGGGATGCGATGGTGGAGGCACGGAGACATCGCCGAATACGGCGGAACCGACCTGTTCTCACCCCGTGACATGGCCACACCGCTGGCGGCGCTGATCGCCGGTGACATTCCGGGCACGCCGGTGATGCTCGGCCTGTGATCTCCCTGGACACCTATCCGCACATGCCTTGCCGTTGCGATCAGCAACGAAGCCGTCCACCGAGACAGCCATGCCAGCGTGTACTCGTGCCATGTGTCCTTCCAGTATCCGTACCGGAAAGTTCGGGCCTCCAGCTCAGAGGGTGACCAGGCGGCGGGTATCGACGCCGGTGCCGTAGACCGGGTCGCGGCCGGGGATGTGCACCTCGAAGCTGGTCGCGCGAGCGCGGTAGAGCCGGAGCGCGGCCCCGCCGCTGAGCTCGTGCGCCTCGAACCGCTTGGCTCCAGGATCGACACGAGCAAACGCCTCGGCGCAGCGCCGCGTCAGCTCATCGTCAGCGACGACCGAGGCCTGGGCGGAGACATAGACCGCTTGGCCCTGTCCGATCGACGCCGTGGAGTCGAAGATGACGATGACGATCTCCGGTCGCGCGGCGATGTTCTTGGAGTGGTGGGCCGCGGGCGAGGACACCCAGAAGAAGTCGCGATAGTCGACGTGGGTGAAGTACACGGGCGACAGCCGCGGTCGCTGGTCGGGCTCGGTCGTACCCATGGTCAGATATCTGTTCGTATCGATGACGTGCCGCGCCATCTCGCCCAGGTCGTTGGGTTGATTCACGGTGCGACTCCCGGGTGCTCGGCAAAGACGTTCATCCTCGCACGCTGATCCACAGGTCTTGCTGTTGCTCGAGATCGTCCGGGGCCGCGGGCAAGATGTCGTTGAGGCTTCGTCTCCGGCTCGCGCGGCGTCGCCGTTGCCCGACCCGGCGTGGCCGGGAAGAGGTCGTCGTCGATTCCGATCGATCCCCCCGTCCGCGGGACCTCATACGAGGCGAGCCATGGATGGCACCGACCGGATGACGTCTTGCGACGCCTCGCACCGAGTGGAGTGACCTGACGGGTGGGACACTCGACGCGATGACCCTCGCCACGGATGGCCCGCAGCCGCACGCGCGGCGCCGGGTGCCCACGCCATGGGGTGAAGTCGCCGGGCGGGCGGACATCACGATCGTGCTGCTGCTCGGCCTGTACGCCGCGTACTCGCTCGCGTTGTGGCCGCTCGTCCCGACCCTGATCGGGTCGCACCCGTTGCTGCTGGAGATAGTCAGCGGGTCGACCCTGGCCGAGGTGACGGTCGGGGCTCACAGTCGGCTGGGCGAGCTGCCGTTGTGGTTCGCGGTGGTGGCCGGTGTGCCCGGCTCGATGATGTTCGACTGGGTCTTCTGGTGGGCAGGTCGGCGGTGGGGTGACCGCGCACTGCACCTGATCCTGGGCCGGGACCCGTCGCCGCGTGGCGTGGCGAGACGCAAAGCGCGGGCCGCCCGGCTCGAGCGGATGGCTGAGCGGTTCGGTCCGGCGGCCGTCTTGCTGGCCTACTACCTCCCGCTGCCGTCGCTGCTGATCTACGTGGCCGCTGGTCTGTCGGGGATGCGTCTGCGCACCTTCTTGGCTCTGGACGTCGTCGGCACGCTGCTGTGGGTCGGCCCGATTGTCGGTCTGGGGTATGCGGTCGGCAAGCCGGCCGTCGACGTGGTCCACCGGATCGACCACTACTCCATGGTCCTGACCATCGCGGTGGTGCTGGTGTTGATCGGCGTCCAGGCTCGGAGACGTCGTCGCGCAATCAAGTGACGCGTCCGGAGCTGCGCTCCATGGCGCCGCTCGACGCAGGCCTTGCCTTCCACAGCGCGCGAAACCTGGTGGTCTGGAGGCGCGATCGACCGGGACGAGGCCGGTGCGCACAGTTGGTCAGATCAGCCTGGCCCCATCACGTCGAGCGGATCGAGTCCGAGTGAGGTGAGGACCCTTCGTGCGGCGTTGCGACCGGGGCGACCCGAGACCGAGCCGCCGGGGTGCGTCGTCGCGCCGGTGACGAAGAGTCCGGGGATGTCGGTGTCGTAGCGGATCCACCCGGGCACGACCCGACCGTCGACCCTGAACTCGCCACCGTGGCACGAGCCGCCGAGGTTGTGCGGGTTGTGGCCCGCGACATCGACCGGAGACTCGGTGCGCATCGACAAGATGTCCGCCGCGTCGAGGCCCGAGCACCGGGCCGCGACCAACGAGACCAGGCGCGCGCCGTACGCCTCCTTGGCTTCGGACCACGACCGGCCGTCGGCGAGCTCGTACGGCGCGATGGTGAGGATCTTGAACGTCGCACCGTGGGGCGCGCGGTCCGGATCGGCGACGGTCTGGTTGACCACGAGCAGCCATGGGTCCTCGGTCTCGAGCTCGCCGGCGTCGTGCCGGTCGACCTGCCGGGCCATCCCCTCGGTCGTGCCGTAGCCGGCGGCCGTCGACGCCATGCCGGCCGTGCCGTACGCCAGGTCGGACCTCAGCGCCGCGTGGACCGCAAGGACCGAGAGCCCCGGCTGCCAGCTGTCGCGGGCCGCGACGAGGTCGGCGGGCGGCTCGGCCCCGGTCACCATCTCGGCCAGCCGGGCGAGATGGCCGCCCGCGACCAGGGCCCTTCCCACCTCCACCCGCCGGCCGTCGGCGGTGATCACGGCCCGCGCCCCGGAGCCGTCCACCTCGACCTCGGCGACGGGCGCCGAGCAGACGACTCGGCCCCCGTGGTCCTGGATGAGCCGGACGAGTGCGTCCGGGAGCGCCTGGCTCCCGCCCACCGGCGTGGTCCAGCCGAAGTCGACCCGTCCCGCTGACAAGGACGACGGCAGGAAGCCGGTGCCGGGTCGGCGCGGGTCCTGGATGGTGGCCATCGCCATCCAGAGCACGAATGACCGCACCACGGGGTGCTCGAAGGTCTCGTGCACGACGTCCCAGGCGCTGCGCTCGCGGAGCTGCAGGTACGCGCCGGTGATCCCGTCGCGCGGCTGCGGGAGGTGCGAGCTCCACCGCCCGTGGGCAGCTGCGAGCCCGCCGCGCCAGGTCTCGATCATCGAGCGGAACGCCGCTGCGTCGCGGTCGGACCAACGGGCGAGCTCGGCGCACGTCGTGTCGAGGTCCGGGTGCATGACCAGCACGTCGCCACCGGGCTGGGGGAGGACCACCGCGGGATCGGTGGTGAGGTAGCGCAGGGCATAGTCGGAGACCAGGCCGAGCTCGTCGTCGCGGATCAGGGGGTTGTTCTGGATCAGCACGTGCGCGCTACTGCACGAGTCGTGCGCGAAGCCCGGAAGGGTCAGTTCCTCGGTGCGGGTGTTCCCGCCGACGGTCGGGCCGGCCTCGAGCACCAGGACCTCGAGCCCGGCCTTGGCCAGGTACGCCGCGCAGACCAGCGAGTTGTGGCCGGCGCCGACCACCACGACCTCGGCGCGCTCCGGCAGATCGTTCCCGGTCATCGCCATCCCTCCTCGCCGCAGGTTGGCAGAACACCACAACCGTTTGCAAGGGCGGGGCCCGAACCGCCAGATCTGACACTCGGGGCGCGCACGCTCGGACAACGATTTGCCGCACGATGCTTGACACGTGTGGTGCCAGTCACAAGACTGGCGCAACCGCAATCGATTGCGGCTCTATCGAGGAGGAAGCATGGCCCACGTCTCCATCCGCCACGGCTGGAAGGCCGCGGCCCTCGTCGGAGTGATGTCCCTGGGGCTGGCCGCCTGCGGCAACTCCAGCAGCAGTGGCAGCGGCGACAGCGGCGGCGACCTGACGATCGGCGCGTCCCTCCCCTTGACGGGCGACTTCTCGGAGCCGGGCTCGGCGGCCAAGCAGGGGTACGAGGTCTGGCAGTCCCTGACCAACGCCAACGGCGGGCTGCTCGGCAAGCAGGTCAAGCTCACCATCAAGGACGACGCGTCCAACCAGAACACCATCGTCTCGGACTACAACGCTCTGATCAGCCAGGACAAGGTCGACCTGTTGCTCGGCACCTTCTCCTCGTTGCTCAACCTCCCGGCGTCGTCGGTCGCGGAGAAGAACCGGATGCTGTACGTCGAGCCTGCGGGCGGTTCGCCCGACATGTTCAACCGCGGCTACAAGTACATCTTCTTCGCCCAGCAGGCCACTGCTGACAAGCAGGGTCTGGTCTTCGCCGACTGGGTGAAGAACCTCCCGCCGGACCAGAGGCCGAAGACCGCGGCGTACCCGACCCTGGACGACCCGTTCGCTGCGCCGAACGTCGAGGGGATCCGCGAGGTGCTCGAGGCGGCCGGCATCAAGACGGTCTACAAGACGACCTACGCGATCGACACCAAGAACTTCGACAGCATCGTCGCGGCCATGAAGTCGGCCAACCCCGACCTGGTCGTGCACGGCGCGACGTTCGAGGACGGCGTCGGGCTGACCCGCGCGATGCTGAAGTCCGGCTGGACCCCGAAGATGTTCTACGAGACCAGCACGCCGTCGTTCGCCGACCAGTACGTCAAGGCGGTCGGTGAGGAGAACACCGAGGGCGTCATGTATGCCGTGAGCTACTCGCCCGACGCGGACACCCCGGGCAACAAGGAGTTCGTGGCGGAGTACACCAAGATGTTCGGTCAGGCCATTCCGCCCGAGGACGCGGCTGACGCCTACGCTGCTGCTCAGGTCATGCAGGCGGCGGTGGAGGCGGTGGGCAGCATCGACGACCAGGGGAAGCTGGCGGACTGGCTCCACGCGCACACGGTCGACACCATCCTCGGACCCCTGTCGTGGGACGACACGGGTGCTCCGCAGAGTGACTTCCTGATCGGCCAGTGGCAGAACGGCACGGCGGAGGTCGTACTGCCCGCCGAGGTCGCGACCGCCAAGGCCGAGGTGGGCTGGCACCCGGGGTCGTGACCGAGCTCGTCCAGACCCTCGTCCTCAGCCTGTTGGTCGGTGGCATCTACGCCCTGGTCGCCAGCGGCCTCACCCTGATCTTCGGGGTGATGCGGGTGATCAACATCGCGCACGGTGCCTTCATGATCCTCGGCGCGTTCATCACCTACACCTTGTGGAACCAGCTCGGGCTGGATCCCTTGCTGGGGGTGCTGATCACGACGCCGGTGGTCTTCGGCCTCGGCTGGGTGACCTACCGGCTGCTGGTCCGCCCGATCCGGCACGCACCGATGTCGTCGACGGTGCTGCTGACCTTCGGGTTGGCGTTGGTGGTCGAGGGGGCCATGGGCGAGATCTGGGGCAACGACTCGACGTCGATCCGCCCGTCGTACGTCGACCGGGCGTTCCATGTCGGAAACGTGTTCCTGCCCGAGGCCCAGGTGTACGGCGGAGTGCTGGCGGTCCTCGTCCTGTTGGCCCTGTGGCTGATCCTCACCAAGACCTGGCTCGGCCGGGCCATCCGGGCGGCGGCCGCCAACCCCTCCTCGGCCGAGCTGGTCGGGATCAAGGTGACCTCGGTGGCGGCGCTGGTCTTCGGGCTCGGGCTGGCCGCGGCTGGAGCGGGTGGCGCGATCACCGGCGTGCTCTACCCGTTCGTGCCCGGCTCCCACTACCTCTGGATCGCGCGCCTCCTGGCGATCGTGGTGCTCGGCGGCCTCGGCAGCCTCGAGGGTGCGGTGCTGTCGGCCCTGGTCTTCGGCATCGCCGAGACCGTGACCGCGGTCTACATCTCGCCGGCGTGGGCGACCGCCGTCCCCTACGCGATCGTGTTCTTCGTGCTGCTGATCCGCCCGCAGGGCCTGCTCGGCACCCGCCTGCGTGACGACGCGGTGACCGCGTGAGTGCCGCCACGGCCGAGCCGGCGCCCGGCAGGGGTCAGGCGCTGAACCCGATCTGGCTCGGTCGCCTCATCGCGCTCGTCGCCGGCGTCCTGCTGGTGCTCTACCCGATCCTCAGCGACAACCTCTACTACCAGAACATGATCATCCTCTCGCTGGTCTTCGCGATCGCGGCGAGCGGGCTGAGCATCATCACCGGGCTGGCGGGCTACGTCTCGCTCGGCCAGGGCGCGTTCGTCGGCCTGGGTGGCTACACCGTCGGCGTCCTCGCCACCCACCACCCGGACACCAACGTCTGGCTGTGGATGCCGCTGGCCGGCGTGACCGCCGGGGTGGTCGCGCTCGTGCTCGGCCTCGTCGCACTGCGGGCGAGCGGACCGTCCTTCGTGATCATCACCGTGGCGTTCCTGTTCCTCGTGCAGGTGATCGCGATCAACTGGCGGTCGCTCAGTGGTGGCACCGAGGGACTCAGCCTGCCGATCCCGACCTGGAACCCGGACATCATGAACTGGCCGTTCTACTACGCGTTGCTAGGGATCCTGACCCTGCAGCTGCTGCTGTGCTGGTGGATCCGGCGTACCAAGCTCGGCACCGGCCTGGTGGCCATTCGCGAGGACGAGACCAAGGCCGCCACGATCGGCATCAACCTGCCGGTCGAGAAGATGATCGCGTTCGTCGCCAGCTCGGTGCTGGTCGGCGTCGCCGGCGGGGTCTACGGCTACTACCTGACCTTCATCGACCCGCGCGGCATGTTCAACATCCTGCTCAGCGTCGAGACGATGTTGGCCCTCCTGGTCGGCGGGAAGGCGACGCTCTGGGGGCCCGTGCTCGGTGCGTTCATCGTCGAGCCGCTGAACGAGTACGCCAACAACAACCTCGGCGGTGGGAACACCAAGCTGTTGATCTTCGGTGGCCTGCTCGTGGTGATCGTGCTCTTCCTGCCGCAGGGTGTGCTGCCCGCGATCGAGTCGATGCTGAGCTGGCTGCGGACGCGGGGCAGGGCCGGTCCGGTCGGGGCCCGCATCGGCACCGGCGGCAGTCTCGCCTCGCTGACCGCGCGGCTCTCCCTGGTCGACCGTGAGAGCGCGCCTGATCCCACACCCCTTCTCGAGGTCAGGGACCTGCGCAAGACGTTCGGCGGGCTCAAGGCGGTCGACGATGCCTCGTTCATCGTCCAGGAAGGCTCGATCACCGGCCTGATCGGGCCCAACGGGTCGGGCAAGACCACGTTGTTCAACCTGATCGACAACACCATCCACGCCGACGGTGGTGAGATCCGCCTGGCCGGCGAACGCATCGACCGGTTGTCGTCGTGGGCCCGCGCCCACCGCGGCCTCGGGCGCACCTTCCAGATCACCCGGCTGTTTCGCGAGATGACGGTGCTGGAGAACGTCGTGGCCGCGCAGCGCTCCTTCTCGTGGGGTCAGCTCGGCCGGATCGCGGTCAGCGGCCCCGAGGCCAAGGCCGCCGAGGAGCTCCTGGAGTACGTCGGGATGCTGGCGTTCAGGGACCAGAAGGCGCGAGCCCTCTCCTACGGCCAGCAGAAGCTCGTGGAGCTGGCGCAGGTGCTGATGCTCGACCCGAAGCTGATCCTGCTCGACGAGCCGGCGGGTGGCATCAACCCGGTCCTGATCGACCGGATGTCGGAGATGATCCGCGAGCTGAACTCCTACGGGAAGACGTTCCTGATCGTCGAGCACAACATGCCGTTCGTGCTCGGCCTGTGCGACCCGGTGCACGTGCTGGGCCGCGGCCGGACGATGGCCTCGGGCACCCCCGACGAGATCCAGAAGGACCCGGCCGTCGTCGACGCCTACCTCGGTGACGACTTCGTGCTCGAGGCCGCAGAGGCGGCGACGCCCGGCGACGTACCCCTGGAGGCGAAGAACCGATGAGCGACGACCTCCTGCGGCTCTCCGGCGTGGTCGCCGGGTACGGCGGCGGCGACGTGCTGCAGGGCGTCGAGATCGGCGTCCCCAGGGGGTCGGTGGCCTGCATCGTCGGGCCGAACGGTGCCGGCAAGTCCACGGTCCTGAAGACGATCAGCGGCCTGCTGGCGCCGAGGCGTGGCGAGATCCACCTCGAGGGTGAGCGCATCGACAACCGTTCGGCCGCCCACATCCTGGGCCGCGGCATCTCCCAGGTGCCGCAGTCCGACGCGCTCTTCCCCCACATGACCGTGCGCGAGAACGTCCTGCTCGGCGCCTACATCATCAGGCGCCAGAAGACGCTGGTGAAGCAGCGCTACGACCAGATCGCCGATCTGTTCCCGATCATCGCCGAGCGCAGCCACCAGCACGCGGGCAACCTGTCCGGCGGCCAGCGACGGATGGTGGAGTTCGCCCGGTCCCTGATGCTGGACCCGGTACTCCTCCTGCTGGACGAGCCGTCGCTCGGCCTCGACCCCAAGGCGCTGCGGACGGTCTACGACTCGGTGATGGTCCTCAAGGAGGGCGGCAAGACGATCCTCGTCGTCGAGCAGAACGTCCGCTTCGGGATGCGTCTGGCGACCCACGGCATCGTGATGGAGAGCGGCAAGGTCGTCACCCAGCGCGACGCGGCGTCGATCCTCGACGACCCGGAGCTCGCGGCGATGTACTTCGGCGGGCAGGCGCGGGCGCGGTCCTCCTGACGGCTACCGGCCCCCGAGCGTCGTGAGATCACGCTCGGCGAAGCGCCGGTGGTGCCACTCCTCGTTGACCACGATCCCCAGCGCCTCGGCCACCGGGTAACTGTCGGCCGGCGGCCAGCCCTCGCCCTCGACCGGAGTCGTCTGCCCCTCCAGGTCGGCGTCGGTCAGGTCGGCGAGGACGCGGCGTACGGTCGCCTGCCGGTCGGCGCGCAGGGCCAGCACCTCGTCGAGCGTCGGGCGGATGGCCTCGTCGTGGCGCCACTGCAGGTCGCGGAGGGTGTCGAACGGCAGGTCGAGGGGCGACCACGGGTCGGGGTCGCCGAGGTAGACCCGGCCGATCCACGCGTCGGTGGCGTAGCAGAGGTGTCGCAAGGTCTCGATGAACGACCACTCGTCGTCGACGCGCTCGTGGAGGAGCTCGGGGTCCAGGGACCGTGCGTGGTCGACGGTCTCCGCCCAGAGGCGTTCGAGGATGTCCCAGGCCTCGCGGAAGTCGTCGGCGGTCTTCGGCTTCATCTTCGCGTAGTCGGGATCGCGGCGTGCGAGCTCCGCCTCGATCAGGGGCGCGACGTCGACGCCGTTGATCACGACGTTCTCGAGCTCACCGTCGATCTCGACGTCGGTCAGCTCGACCCCACGCATCCGTACGTCGCGAAGTCCGGCGTGTCGGACCCATGCGCCCGAGAGGTCGATCCAGCTGAAACGTGTTTCGCGCAGGCGCGTGCGCTCGAAAGTCGTATCGGAGAGGTCGTGCAGCTGGTCGCTCATGGCGGCCAGGCTAGGTCACCTTGCGGACGGATCACGTCCGGAACCGTGACCGGGGTCGTCCCTGTGGCGGACGCCGAACCCGGCCATCCCGCCCTAGCCTCCTGCCATGGAGGTGGACCTGCGCGAGATCGATGACCTTGTTCTCCAGGAGCTGAGGGCGTCGATCCTGCTGCCGGCCGAGCAGCGGAAGTATGTCGGCGGCACGGTGGACGACGCGCTCCGGGACGCGGCGGCGTACCCCGAGGCGAATCCGTGGCCACGCGGCGTCTACGTCGACGGCGCTCCCGTGGGTTTCGTGATGCTGAGCTGGGACCTCCGGCCGGACCCGCCCGACCCGACGCTGGTCGGACCGTGGTTCCTGTGGAAGCTGATGATCTCCGCCGACCAGCAGGGCAACGGGTACGGCCGCGCCGTGATCGACGCCGTCGCGGAGGTGATCCGGCCCGAGGGAGCAACCGAGCTGCTCACGTCTTACGGCGAGGGCGAGGGCGACCCGTCCGGCTTCTACGCCGCCCTGGGCTTCGTCCCGACCGGGGACCGCCACGAGGGCGAGGTCGTCGCGGCGCTCCCGTTGTGAGGAGGAGCGTTGGGACGAGGAGCGTTGTGAGGAGGAGCGATGGATGACGATGCCGAGTTCCGGCACTGGTTCGAGACCACCTGGCACGACGCCGAGATGGCGCTGCACAACGGCGATGCCCGACCACGGTTCGAGACCTGGTCGACCCACGAACCGGTCACGCTCTTCGGTGCCTGGATGAACGCCACGGATGCCGACGAGGCGCGTGAGGTCTTCCGGCGCCTCGAGCAGTCGTTCGCCGACGTCGAGGAGGGCCGGATCTCGATGGTGGCGCACGGAGTCAGCGGCGATCTGGCCTACACGGTCCACCGCGAGCACACGACGACCACCGTCAACGGCGAGCCACGTGACTACGTGCTGCGGGTGACACAGGTCTACCGGCGTGAGGAGGGCACGTGGCGGGTCGTGCACCGCCATGCCGACAACGAGGCGACCGTCACGGGGTCGTAGATTCCGGGCATGGGCTTCGTCTACTTCCGCGCCACGCTCGACCCCACCAAGCAGGAACTCCTCGAGGCCTGGCTGCCGTCGCGCAGCTGGGCCTCGGGGGTGACGTCGGTCGAGAAGCTCGCCGAGTACCGCTTCGACGACCCGGCCGGTGAGGTGGGCGTCGAGACGATCCTCTGGCGGACCGACGGCGGCGCGGTCCTCCAGGTGCCGTTCACCTACCGGGCCGCCCGCCTGGCCGGAGCCGACGACTTCCTGGTCGGGACGACGGACCACAGCGCCCTGGGATCCCGTTGGGTGTACGACGGGTGCGCCGACCCGATCTGGGCGTCGACAGTGGCGACCGCCATCCTCACCGGTGGCACCCAGGCGCAGATGGTGATCGAGCGCGACGGCGAGCTGGTCGACGTACCGCCGCGGATGGAGGTGCGGGGCTCGGGATCTCCCGGCGCCGACGTGCCGCCCCTGGCGTCGGTCGACGCCGTCACCGACGACGGCCCGATCACGACGATCGCCGCCGGGCCGCTGACCATCTCGCTCGCCCGCGTGGTCGGGACGCCGGTCGAGGGCGAGGCGACCTTGACGGGCAGTGCCGGCGGGCAGGATCTCGGCGTGCTCGCCGCCCTCCGACAGTGATCGCTGGTCAACCCAGGGCCGCTGACACGACCTCGCGGGCGGCCTCCTGCACCTCGGCGAGGTGGTCCGGGCCGCGGAAGGACTCGGCGTAGATCTTGTAGACGTCCTCGGTGCCGCTCGGCCGGGCCGCGAACCAGGCGTTCTCGGTGACCACCTTGAGGCCGCCGATCGCGGCACCGTTCCCGGGCGCCTCGGTGAGCTTGTCGGTGATCTTCTCGCCGGCCAGCTCGGTAGCGGTCACGTCGCCGGGGGAGAGGGCGGCGAGCTTCGCCTTCTGCTCGCGGTTGGCGGGTGCGTCCACCCGTGCGTACGCCGGGTCGCCGTGCGAGGAGACCAGCTGCTGGTAGAGCTCGCTGGGCGTCGTACCGCTGACCGCGAGCATCTCGGAGGCGAGCAGGTCGAGGATGATGCCGTCCTTGTCGGTGGTCCACGCCGTCCCGTCGCGACGCAGGAACGAGGCTCCGGCCGACTCCTCGCCACCGAAGCCGAACGAGCCGTCGATCAACCCGGGCACGAACCACTTGAAGCCGACCGGCACCTCGACCATCGGCGTGCCGAGCGACTCGGCGACCCGGTCGATCATCGACGACGACACGAGGGTCTTGCCGATCCGCGCCGCCTCCGGCCAGTCCGGCCGGTTCCCGCTGAAGAGGTAGGCGATGGCGACGGACAGGTAGTGGTTGGGGTTCATCAGGCCCGCGTCGGGTGTGACGATCCCGTGCCGGTCGGCGTCGGCGTCGTTGCCGGTCGCGATCTGGTACTCGTCCTTCCGCCCGATCAGCGACGCCATCGCGTGCGGCGACGAGCAGTCCATCCGGATCTTGCCGTCCCAGTCGAGGGTCATGAACCGCCACGTCGGGTCGACGAGCGGGTTGACCACGGTCAGGTCGAGGCGATGGACGTCGGCGATCCGCTGCCAGTAGGCCACGCTCGCCCCACCCAGGGGGTCGGCACCGATGCGCACTCCGGCGCTCCTGATCGCGTCGATGTCCACGACGTTCGGCAGGTCTGCGACGTACTCGCCGAGGAACGCGTGGGGGAAGCAGGACTTCCGGGCCCGGGCGAAGGCGATCCGGCGGACCCCCTCGAGGTTGGCACGGATCAGCTCGTTGGCCCGCGCGGCGATCACGCTCGTCGCATCGGCGTCGGCCGGGCCGCCGTGGGGAGGGTTGTACTTGAAGCCTCCGTCGTACGGCGGGTTGTGGCTCGGCGTGACCACGATCCCGTCGGCCAGGCCGCTGCCGGTCGTGCGGCCCTGGTTGACCGCGAGGATCGAGCGCGAGACCGCCGGCGTCGGCGTGTACCCGTCCTCGTCGTCGACCCACACCTCCACGTCGTTGGCGACCAGCACCTCGATCGCCGTCGCCCAGGCCGGCTCCGACAGCGCGTGCGGGTCGCGACCGATCAGCAGCGGCCCGTCGTACCCCTGCTCCTTGCGGTAGTCGCAGATCGCCTGTGTGGTCGCGGCGATGTGCACCTCGTTGAACGCGACGTCGAGGCTGCTCCCGCGGTGACCGCTGGTCCCGAACGCGACCTGCTGGTCGACCCAGTCGTCGGAGTCCGGGTCCGGCTCGAGCGTGTAGTACGCCGTCACCAGGTGCGCGACGTCCACCAGGTCCGAGGGTTGGGCGAGGGTTCCTGCGCGCGGGTCGGCCATGTCGCCATCCTGCCCTCTGCACCGCTCGTTGAGGAGGCGCACGTGATCCGGATCGGGGCGAGAACCCCTACGCATCCGAGGATGCGCCGAATCCTTGCCGGAATGACCACCGCCACCGTCGTCGCCCCCGGCTCCAGGACGCCCACGTCATCGTGGACCGACTGGGGTTCGCGCCCTGGGCCCAGGAGGTGGCGGAGCAGGAGCGCGAGCTCGAGGTCTTCTTCGACGGCATCGTCGTGTGCACCGTGACCGGTTCGACCCACGCGGGGATCATCGCCGGGTTCGCCGGCCAGGACCGACACCTGGTGCGCCAGCGCGACCTCGGTCCCGACTCTCAGGTGCTCTGTGCCCACCTGGGTGGGCAGCCCGCGCTCAAGGCCTCCTCCGCCCTGTTCACCAGCACCGAGCGCATATACGACTGACCGCGCGTCGAAACGCGGTGTCGGTGCCCAGGTCCCCGGCAACGAGCGGTGATGTCGAGACGGTCGCAGAACGACCTTTCCAACAACCGGGGGCCACGGGTTCGGCTTCTCCTTCTTGCCCGCGTCCCTGTCGGCTCGCACCGATGGTCAGGTTCGCCGGTGGAAGGTCCATTCGCCGTCGGGTCGTGGTCGGAGGTCGAAGTGGGTGTCGTGGACCCGGCGGTGGTGGTGTCCGCAGAGGGGGAGGCCGTTGTCGAGATCGGTGGGTCCGCCTCTGCTCCAAGGGATGCGGTGGTGGTGGATCTCGCACCAGGCGAAGGGGCGGGTGCAGCCCGCGATGGCGCAGGTGTCGTGGATCAGGGCGTAGCTGCGCCGTTGGCTGCGGTTGTGCAAGCGGCGGGAGCGACCCAGGTCGAGTGGCATCGAGGGCCCGTCGAGGACCGCGGGGATGATCCCGGCGCTACAGGCCAGTCGGCGGGCCTCACCGGCGGTGAGCACGACGCCGGTGTCCAGCCCGGCGACACCGATCCCGGTGCGCAGGGCGTCGAGATCCAGCTTGACGATGACCTCGCAGCCGTTGCCGGCGTGTCCGGGCCAGCCGGTGGTGGGCAGGTGCTCGATCAGCTCGCAGAGGGCGGCGCCGTGGGTCTCGTAGATGTTCGCGCCGTAGCCGGTGCCGGGTGCGGTCTCGTCGACCACCACCTGCCCGGACCGGTCGCGGCACAGCCGGCGTGGGGAGGTGAGGCGGTCCAGGGCCTGCGTGAGCAGGTGACCGTGCAGCTCGGAGATCAGGAACTTCCCGGAGAAGGTGCCGTTGCCGTTGTCGTGCAGGGCCAGGAAGGTCTCGGCTTCGGCGGAGCGGGTCTCCCGGCCGAGCAGGATCGCTTCGTGCCGGTCGGCCAGGTCGTGGTCGATGCGTGCGAACATCCGCCGGGCCGTGTGGCGCAACCGGGTGGCGTCGATGCCCTGGCCGGTGCGGGTGCCGGTCCCGGTTGCCTGGGCGACCAGCCACTGCTCGGCCTGGGCGATCTGGGCCGTGGTTGCCTCGGCGGGGGCCTGCTCGGCGGCGTGCACGATCACCTTGACCTGCTCGAGGCGTAGCTCTCCGGCGGCGAACGCAGCTCGGGTGGTGGTGTACTTCTCGGTCAGGAGCCGGGCGATCCGTAGCGCGCCGGCGGCCTGGCCGCGGGTGGTGCCGGTCAGCCGGGCGAGCCAGGCATCGGTCCCGGTCTCCGCGGTCCGGCCCGACACCCGGCGCTGGTCGGCCTCGGTCGACAGCGACATCCGCAGCGCCGCGGCCCGCGACTCCAGCTGGGCCAGGCCCGCGATCACGGTGCCGAGCGCCTCGTCGCCCATCTCCTGGACCGGCGCCTCGGCGGCCAGCGCCAGGCACGCCGTCGCGTCGGCCACCATGTCATCGGGCCTGCGGCCACCCGGGCGCAGCTCGGTCGCCCGCGCCGGAACCGGCGCCGGCTCGAGTACCAAGATGGCCATACATAGATGGTACCGAACGCACGTTCGATCTGGCAAGAGCCTTCCTCACCCTGTGGAAACCCGATCTCCCGGGCCACCAACCTCGGTCGATGAACGCTCACGACGCCCGCGTTGCCATCCTCAGGGTCAGGGTCGGTCCTCGCTCGCCTTCAGCACGTCGTCGAGCTCGGCGAGGAGGTACGCGCGGAGGTTCTCGCCGTACACGATCGCGTCGCCGCCGACGATCGAGAGCACCCACTGGGAGTCGTCGTCGACGACGTAACGGTGGGCGTAGATCGGGAGGAGCTGCGGCGAGGGCCCGCCCTCCAGCCAGCGACGGCCGCCGTAGTGGAGGTCGAGCTCCTCGGCGAACTCCGACCTGTCGGCAACGGCCTGCATCCGGGCCCGGATGCACGTGCCCTCGTGCAGCCAGTCGTAGAAGCCCGGAGCCCGGTACTCGACGAGGTCGACGGTGCCGTCATGAGCACCGCGCCGCCAGGGTGTCGTGCTGTGCAGGGTCTGCAGGAGCAGTCGGTAGTCCGGCGGGAAGTGAACCCCGAAGCGCCGTTCGAGCTGTGTGATCGTCTCGTCGTCGAGTGGGCCGGTCCAGCGAGTGCCTCGCCGCCACGTGGCCCCGATGAAGCCTGCGCTCCGGAAGTCGTCGAGCGAGGGCTCCTCGACGTTGGCCCACGCGGCCTCTGTCGTCTCGCGCAACCAGGTGAGGAAGCCCGGGCCGTACTCCGGAGGCGGGTCGGGCGCCATGCGTTCGACTCTAGGACGAGCGGAGGTCCGCTCAGTCCTCGCGCACCGTCAGCAGGTCGCCTTCGCTAGGTTCTCCGGGTGCTGGTGACCGAGGTGGACGGCGAGGACGTCGTCGTCCGCTACGCCGATCCCGACCACGTGGCCACCCACGTCTCGGTCTGGGCACATCTCCACCTCGGCGACACCTCGATGCACCAGGTGGAGGGCGGCTGGGAGGTGCGGGTGTCCGGCCTGCCGGTCGACCGTTTCGAGTACCTCCTGGACGTCGACGGCGACCTCCGGCCCGATCCCTCCAACCCCCGGATCACAGGTGGTCCGTTCGGAGACCACTCGTGGATCCCGCTGCCGGCCTACCGCGAGCCGGTGTGGCTGGGGCTCGAGACGTACCCCGGCGACCGGGCGACGCTGACGCTCTCGCGGACGGGTGCGGGACGGTTCGACGCCGAGATCTGGTCGCCGGTCGACACGTCGGTCACCGACCCGTTGCCACTCCTGCTCAGCCACGACGGCCCGGAGATGGACGCCTACGGCGGGCTCACGGCGTACGTCGCAGCGCTCGTCGCCGCGGGGACGCTGCCGCCGATGCGCGTCGCAATGGTCGCCGCGGGGCCACGACGCAACAAGCGGTACGCCGCCAACCCGGCGTACGCGCGCGCCCTCACCAGCCGCCTGGTGCCTGCCCTGACCGACGCGGTCGCGACCGAGGGGAGACCGGTGCTGATCGGTCAGAGCCTCGGTGCGCTGGCCGCGCTGCATGCGACGTGGACCTCGCCGACGACATTCGGTGGGCTGTTCCTCCAGAGTGGGTCGTTCTTCACCCCTGAGCTCGACCCCCAGGAGTCGGGATTCGAGCACTGGCGCGAGGTGACCGGCTTCGTGGCCAGCGTGCTCGCATCGAGCCGGGCGGCGCCGGGTGCGCCACCGATCACGCTGACCTGCGGCACGGCCGAGGAGAACCACGCCAACAACGTCGCGATGCGAGACCACCTTGCGGCCGTCGGCGTCGAGACGGGTTGGGGCGAGGTGAGAGACGGGCACACCTGGACCTGCTGGCGCGACACCCTCGACCCTCATCTGACTGATCTGCTTCTGCGAGTCTGGGCGGCGTGATGGAACGCCACCAGGTCGAGCTCGACGCACCCGGCTTCGACCGGGCCGGCACCGTCATCCGGTACGGCAACTACGGCCGACCGATGATCGTGTTCCCCAGCGAGGCCGGCCGTGCGTGGGACTACGAGAACAACGGGATGGTCGGCGCCGTCTCCCATCTGATCAACGACGGTCGGGTCAAGCTCTACTGCGTCGACAGCTTCGATCACGCCAGCTGGTCCGACCGCGGGCTGCCGATCGAGGAGCGGGCCCGGCGCCATCAGGCGTACCAGGCCTGGATCTCCGACCAGGTCGCGGCGTACGTCGGCGCCGACAGCCACGGTGCGTCCGACGCGATCGTCACCGGGTGCTCGATGGGCGGCTATCACGCGCTCCAGATCGCCCTCCAGCGCGCCGACCTGTTCCCGGTGGCGATCTGCCAGTCCGGCAACTACGACCCGTCGACGTGGCACGGCTGGGGCGAGCGCGGGGACTCGGCGTACTTCACCAACCCGACCGACTACGTGCCCCACCTCCACGGCGACCACCTCGACTGGACGCGGTCGCGGCTGCACGTCGTACTGACCGTGGGCGAGGGCGCCTGGGAGACGCACCCGACCGGGTCGCTGCCGAGCGCGCGGCGGATGGCCCACCTGCTCGGCGAGAAGGGCATCTCCCACGAGCTCGACGTGTGGGGGCACGATGTCTCCCACGACTGGCCCTGGTGGCGCAAGCAGCTCGCGCACCACCTGCCACGCTTCTGCTGACCTGACCGACCCGGATGGACACGAGGTCATCGGAGTGCCGTCGGGTCCGGCCAATGTGCCGGGTGGCGCGGTCGGCGAAGCTGCCAGGGACGCTGGACGTGACCGGCGTACGCCGGCACCCACGCGCTCTCGACGGCCGAGCAGAGGCAATGACTAGTGTCGACGCATGCCCGCGCAGAAGGACCACCTGATCGGTTTGCTGCTGGGGGCCGAGGAGGACTGGCCGCAGGCGTTCGAGCAGATCCTGCGCTTCGTCGGCCCCCTGAACGTCGACGACACCGAGCACCGGCTCGCCAGCGAGCGTTTGACGATCGAGCCGTTCGACCTCACCGACCCCGTGCGCACGGGCCTGGTCATCGACCGGCTCGCCCACTGGTACTTCCACCCCCGCGAGTGGCTGAAGAAGGCCGCGCTCGTCAACGGCACCTACCTGCTCAACAGCCCCTTCACGTTCCAGTCGATGGAGAAGCACTCGGCGTACTGCGCGATGATCCGGCTCGGCCTCAAGGTGCCGCCGACGATCCTGGTGCCGTACAAGAACCCGATCGACAACCACCGCTGGACCTACACCAGCGAGAAGTACAACAAGCCCTTCGACCTCGACGTGCTCGCCGCCGAGCTGGGCTACCCGCTGTACATGAAGCCGTTCGACGGCGGCGGGTGGCGCGGCGTCAGCCGGGTCGACGACCAGCACGACCTGCACACGGCGTACGACGACTCCGGCGAGATGTTGATGCACCTCCAGGCGACCGTCGAGTACGACCACTTCGCCCGGGCCCTCTCGATCGGGCCGGAGACGATGGTGATGGACTTCCGTCCCGAGCAGCCGATGCACGACCGGTACGCGGTCAACCATGGCTTCCTCTCCGAGTCGGCCGGGAAGCAGGCGGTCGCGATCTCGCGGATCGTCAACGCCTTCTTCCACTGGGAGTTCAATTCCGCAGAGATGCTGGTGAGGGGCGATGAGGTCTACCCGATCGACTACGCCAACGCCTGCCCCGATGTCGCGGTCACCTCGCTCCACTACTACTTCCCCTGGGCGATCAGCGCCCTCGTGAAGTGGTCGACGTACTGCCTGGTCACCGGCCGTCGCACCAACCTCGACCTCGAGATGGCGACGTACTTCGAGATCGCCGACTCCGACCGGTCCTACGACGAGAAGCTCGACGCCTACCTGGCGCTGGCCGACCGGCACTTCGAGACGGAGCACTACCACGCCTGGTGCGCCGAGCACCTCGGGCACCTCGACGAGCTGGTCGCCGAGTGGGTCGGCGGCTCGGACTTCGACCGGCTGCTCGTCGAGACCGTGCAGGCGACGTACCCCGCACACGAGCACGAGCAGTTCCTGGCCCACTTCCGCGGGCTGATCGGGATGTGGCTGCTGGAGCAGGCCTCGTCCTGAGCCTCCGGGGGTCGGTTCATCACGCTGGGTGGGTGAGGCGGCTGGGATGAAACCGAGGCGGAGGCCGAAGTGACCGAGCCCCGGACCCGACCCCGCGCCACACGCCCGGATGCTCGTGCGTCACAGATGGTGGGGACATCGCGAGGAGGGGCATGAGCCACGAGCAGGAGTGGTGCGCACCTGGATCAGCCGCGAGCGCGACGTACCTGCTGACGGCGTGCACAGCCGTGGCGCCTACGAGTCGGCGTTCGACTGGAACGGCTATCGCGCCTCGGTCCTGCTGGCCCCGTTCGACGGCGACTCCCGGTCGGCGTGCGAACGGACG
>NZ_DASXQG010000061.1:0-1749 GCF_036493135.1 Nocardioides sp.
GTACGTCGGCGGCGAGGAGTCCCAGCCCGTCCCGCGCGACGTCGTCGCCGTGATGATGCCCGCGCCGGCCGATGCGAGGACGGCCTGGGGAGTGGACTTCTGGATCGACGACGTCGAGCGCGGGGTCGACGTGGTCGCACGTCGCGGTGGGTCGGTGCTGGCCGGTCCGTACGACGCGCCCCCGGCGTTCAGGCAGGTCGTCGTCACGGACCCCGGTGGGGCCGTGCTCAGCCTCAGCCAGCTGCGGCCGGAGCTGCTGTCGAGCTGAGCGCGCGGGTCAGCGACCCAACGCGTGGACCGACGGTGGCACCGCGATGCCGTCGCGCAGGTCCGGCGCCGCGAGCGGCTCGCCGTACGTCTCGCGCACCGGGACGACGCCCGCCCAGGCCGGGCCGGCGACGTCGTCGTCCTCGTCCTCGGGCCAGCCGGCCGAGATCTTCAGCGACCAGTCCTCGAGCGGCAGGGCCAGCACGAGCGTGGCGGCGAGCTCGGCCTTGGTGGGCCGCCGGATCTCGGCGCTCCGGCCGGGGATGAGCGCTTCGGTGACCAGGTCGAGGAACCGCTCCTTGTCCTCGCTCACCGGCGTGCAGCGACCGAAGACCACGGCGGACCGATAGCGGATCGACGACTCGAAGGCGCTGCGGGCGACCACCACCCCGTCGTACGCCGTGACCCCGAGCGACGTGGGCGCGCCCGTGGCGAGCCGGCGCATCCAGCGTGACCCGGTCGACCCGTGCGCCAGGATCCGGTCGCCGTCGCGCACCACCATCGTCGGGATGACGACCGGAGTGCCGTCCTCGCCGACCACCGCGAAGTGCCCCACCCGGCCGGTGTCGAGGAGGGCGTCGAGGTCGGCCCGGTCGGTGCTCGCCTTCTCCGGGAGCCGGATCGGCCGGCGTGGGTCTTTCATGGGCAGAAGGTAGCGGCTGCGGGGCCGCTTCTCACCGCCTGCAGCCGTTTGCACTCGCTGGGTGCGAGTGCTAAACATGGGGCTGGCACTCTCGTGTCGAGAGTGACAACCACCTGGTCCGGTGAGTTGAGGCCAGTAGCGCCGGTGGGAAGGGTCCGCCGGGCAGCCTGGCCGTCCGTCGCGGGCAGCGAGCCGGCCACCCAAGTCTGAGAAGGATCGCTGACAGACATGCCGAAGCTGATTGCTTTCAACGAGGAGGCCCGCCGCGGTCTCGAGCGAGGGATGAACCAACTCGCCGACGCGGTCAAGGTCACGCTCGGTCCCAAGGGCCGCAACGTCGTCCTCGAGAAGAAGTGGGGCGCGCCCACCATCACCAACGATGGTGTGAGCATCGCCAAGGAGATCGAGCTGGAGGACCCCTACGAGAAGATCGGGGCCGAGCTCGTCAAGGAGGTCGCGAAGAAGACCGACGACGTCGCCGGTGACGGTACGACGACGGCGACCGTGCTGGCCCAGGCCATGGTCCGCGAGGGCCTGCGCAACGTCGCCGCCGGCGCCAACCCGATGAGCATCAAGCGGGGCATCGAGAAGGCCGTCGAGGCCGTCTCGGAGCAGCTGACCGCGATGTCGAAGGACGTCGAGACCAAGGAGCAGATCGCCTCGGTGGCGGCCATCTCCGCCGGTGGCGACCAGAGCGTCGGCGACATCATCGCCGAGGCGATGGACAAGGTCGGCAAGGAAGGCGTCATCACCGTCGAGGAGTCGAACACCTTCGGCATCGACCTCGAGCTGACCGAGGGCATGCGGTTCGACAAGGGCTACATCTCGGCGTACTTCGC
>NZ_DASXQG010000062.1:0-131963 GCF_036493135.1 Nocardioides sp.
CTGGTCCAGCCGGAACGGCGGGTAGGTGTCGGTCATCAGGGCGACGTACGCGGTCACTCGGTAGACCCACCGATTCAGGCCGACCAGCAGGTCGAACAACGACGCCGGGTAGCGGCCGGTAAACAGCAACAGCAGTCCGGCAGCCAACGTCAGCGCACCGATCAGACCGCCGACGGCGAACTGGAAGCCGTGCGCGTCACCGAACTGCCACGTGCCCGCGAGCACGCCCAGCACGATCAGGTGCGGCAGCGCCAGTAGCCACGACTTGACCAGCACCAGCCCGCGCGAGAGCCGCTCGGGGTAGGCGATGTCGAGGTCGGCCGGGTAGTCGGTGTGGTCGATGGTGAACGGCGGGTAGTCGGTGCCGATCGCAGCCGTCGCGTAGAACTGCACTCGCCAGGTCCACCGCAGGATGCCGACGTTGAGGTTGAAGAGGCCACGCGGGTAGCGGCCGGTGACCAGGATCGCGAAGAATGCCACCACGGTGAGAGCCACGAAGGCCAGCCACAGCAGCGCGAGCACGACGAAGTGCGGGATCGCCAGAAACCACTTGACCAGCCAGAGCCCCCGGTTCAGCTGTGGGTCTTTCGCGCCGAACAGGGTCACCGGGGTGTCGGGCCAGACGGCTTCGGGAGGCTGACCGGGCGCGACCTGGCGGGGGACCCGCGGTCCCGGGGGCCGGGCGCCGTACACGACGAGCAGTGCGCCGCCGAGGATCAGGGCGCCGCCCAGTAGGCCGAGGCTCCATGCCAGCGGTGTGAGCCAGCCGAGACGTCCGCCCGCGGACAGGTCGACCGCGACCCCCGGGGAGCCGTCGATGTTCATGACCACGGCGGTGTAGGTCCCGGGCTGGAGGTCCCAGGTCGGCGCCTGGGTGCCGGGGCCGCTGCTCTGCGCGGTCCAGAACCCCTGGTCCGTGGGAGCCGCGCTCAGGTCACCGCCGGTGCCACGCCGGGTCAGCGAGTAGTCGAACGGGTCGGTGCGCAGGTCGCTGATCTCGTCGTACGACGCCCTGCCCAGATACCGCGCAACGTCGGCGCTCGGTGCGATCCCGATGAAGACGGCCGCTGCGTCTGCGGACCGGGCGCTCAGCCGCACGGTGGCGAGGTCACGGTCGGCCCACCAGTCGTCGGGGCCGGCCTCACCGAGGTTTACGACCTTGCTGGAGAGGGCCACCGTCTCGGTGGTGAGCTGCTCGGTCGGGGTGCTGAAGAACCCGTCGTCGTCGCGCTGGGTGGCCATCGCCCAGCCAAGGCCGAGGCCTGCGAGCAGCAGCGGGAAGCCCACGAGCGCGAACAGGATGCCGATGATGAGGGGGACCGGGCGGTTCCTGCGCGAGGCGGTGCGGCCTGGTCCAGCTGGTGGGGTGTAGGTGGCCATGGTTGTGATCTCCCTTCTCGTCGCCAGGCGACGTCATGGCCGGGGCGCTGAGCCGATCCACCACGAAACGGCGGCATCCGGAACGCGCAATGAGTTCCGGATAGGGCCCTCCGCGTGTGTGGCTACTTGACCTCGGAGCGGCGCAGGGAGAGCAGCCCGACGACGAGGGGAATGACGATCCAGATCATCGTGGTCGAGCCGAGCATCGCCCACTCCTTGACAGTGTTCGTGGCGCCATTGAGGAGCGCCACCTGCGCGTAGTGCCAGTCGATCCACGGCTGCAGGTCCTCGAACCACGAGCGCACCTGGGCCAGGAGCGCGAGGATGCCCGGCATGACCAGTGAAGCCACGAAGTAGCCCACGATCGCGGCCGCGGAGTTGCGCAGCACGACGCCGAGGGCGAAGCCGAAGGCCATGCCAGCCAAGTTGTAGAGCACCATCTGGAGTGCCATGGACAACGAAATGTCCCACGCGGTGTCGAGGCCTGAGAGTGCGGCACCGGCCACGTTGCCGAGGGCGCCAACCAGAAAGGCGACAGAGACGGCGCCGATGCCCACCAGGACGGTCGCGATTGCCTTCGCGCCGATCACGCGGCCGCGGCTCGGCACCAGCGTGAACGTCGTGAGCCCACTTCGCTGGTTCCACTCACCCGTGACGGCCAGGATCGCGATGATCGGCAAGATCACCGACATCGGGAACCCGCTCGCCCTCACGAAGTTCTGGTAGGTGACGTCGCTGTTGAGGCCGAAGACGAGAAGCGACCCGGCTGAGATGGGCGACAGGACGCCGATGCAGACCAGCATCCAGAATCCCGAGCGGGTGTTGAACATCTTGCGCAGCTCGACCTTGACGAGTCGGCTGGTCGGGATGGGCTGGGCGGTCCGTCGGGCCGGCTCGGCCTCGATGGTGTCGGGAGGGACGATCGTGGCGATCATGCCGCAACTCCTTCGCGTTGGGTGTCGGCAGTGAGCGACAGGAACATGTCTTCGAGCCCGGTGCCTTCGGCGGACCGGAGCTCGGTGAGGGCGATGCCGGCGGTCAGGGCCACGGCCCCCACCCGAGCAGGGTCGGCATCGGTGCGGACCGAGCCGTCCCCTGCAAGCGTGCTGGGGATCCCGGCCCGTTCGAGGGCGTGCGCGAGGTCGCGCGGTGACGTCGACCGCACGAGCGTCCCCGCTGCCGCCAGCAGCTCCTCCTTGCTGCCGGACGCGACGATCTTGCCGTTCCCGATCACGACCAGGTCGTCGGCGATGACCTCGATCTCGTGCAGCAGGTGCGAGGACAACAGGACGGTGCCGCCCTGGCTGGCAAAGCTCGTCAGCAGGTCGCGCATCCACCGGATCCCGGCAGGGTCGAGCCCGTTGGCCGGTTCGTCGAGGATCAGCACCCGGGGGTCCCCGAGCAGTGCGGTGCCGATACCCAGTCGCTGACGCATGCCGAGGGAGTAGTTGCGAACCCGGCGCTTGGCCTCCGAAGATGTCAGGCTGACGAGCTCGAGCATCTCGTCGACGCGGCGGCGGGGCAGACCGATGGTGTCGGCGGCGATCGTGAGGATTTCGCGTCCGGTGCGGCCGGCGTGCTGGGCAGAGGCGTCCAGGAGGACGCCCACCTCGAGGCCGGGGTTGGGTAGGTCTGCGAACCGTTCTCCGTTGATGGTCGCGGTGCCGGACGTCGGGGCGGTCAGGCCGACCATCACGCGCATCGTGGTGGACTTGCCGGCGCCGTTCGGGCCGAGGAAGCCGGTGACGCGACCGGACTTGGCGGTGAAGGAGACGTTGTCGACGGCGGCGAAGCCGGCGTACCTCCGGGTCAGTGACTCAACAGTGATCATGTGAGAACCCTCGCCGCGTCGCGGCGTGCGCACATCGGCGTCGAGGCCGGACCCTCCTCGGCCGTCGGGAGGAGCGGGGTCTCGTTCTTTCGGTCGGTCCCCGGCGCCTTGGCGGTCCCTAGGCTGGGTGTGTGATCACCAACGCCCTGCGCTCGCTGTGGGCCGAGCCCCGAGCAGCCGCCGTTCCCGAACGGGTGTCGCGCGACTGGGTGCTGGTCGGGGCGTTGATGGTGACGGCGCTGCTCGAGGGAGTCTTCCGGGACGACGTCGCCTGGCGGCCGTTCGTGACGATCGTGGCGGTCGGGCTTGCGCCGGTGCTCCTGTGGCGGCGTACCCACCCGTTGGTCTGCGTCGTGGTGGGCTTCGGCACCGGCATGGCGTTGGGACTGGCGAGTCAGCTGGCCGGGATCCCGGGTGTGGGCCTCAACACGATGATCTACATCCTGGTGCTCGCCTACGCGCTGGTCCGCTGGGGCTCAGGGCGCGAGATCGTGATCGGGCTGGCGGTGGTGCTGGTCGCTGCGGTGGTCAGCATTGCGACCGACTACTCCGGGCCGGCCGAGCTCTTCGGTGGGTTCGGCGTTCTGGTGGCTGCGGCGGCGGGCGGAGCGGCGTTCCGCTACCGCGCCGAGAGCCGTCGCCGGGCGTTGGACCAGATCCGCAGCCAGGAGCGGGTCGGCCTCGCGCGTGAGCTGCACGACATAGTCGCCCATCACGTCTCGGCGATCGCTGTGCAGGCGCAGGCGGGCCGGGCGATGGCCAGGCAGCGACCCGAGGCGGGGCTCGAGGCGCTGGCGGCCATCGAAGGGGAAGCATCGCGGACTCTCGCGGAGATGCGGGCGATGGTCCGGGTGCTGCGCGACGGAGCGCCTGCGGAGTACGCCCCCCAGCCCGGCGTTGCCGACCTGATGTCCCTCGCCCGCCGTGACTCGGCCCCGGTCGTTGACGTGGAGCTGCCGGAGGACCTGGACCAACTCCCGCTCCAGGTCGACACGGCGGTCTACCGGCTGGCGCAAGAGGCGCTGACCAACGCCCTGCGGCACGCCCGCAACGCCACGCGTGTGGAGATCCGGGTCGTCGAGGGTGCAGGAAGGCTGCGGCTACGCGTGACCGACGACGGTCGGATCGACCCGGCGCGGCCGGCGAGCCGCGGCTTCGGGCTGCTGGGGATGACCGAACGCGTGCAACTGCTAGGCGGCACGCTGCGTGCCGGGCCGGCGCCCGAGGGCGGGTGGACGGTGGACGCCGAGCTGCCGACGGAGGTAGGCAGATGACGGTGCGCGTGCTGGTGGCCGACGACCAGGATCTGGTGCGTACCGGCCTCTCCATGATCCTTGACGCCCAGCCCGACATCGAGGTCGTCGGTCAGGCCGCCGACGGCCACGCCGCGGTCGAGCTGGCGCGTCGGCTCACCCCCGATGTGTGCCTGGTCGACATCCGGATGCCCGGGCTCGACGGCATCGAGGTGACCGAGCTCCTCGCCGGGCGGGGCGTCCCGGACCCGATCGCGGTGGTGGTGATCACGACCTTCGACCTCGACGAGTACGTTCACGGCGCGCTTCGGGCCGGCGCCCGAGGCTTTCTACTCAAGGACGCCGGGCCGGAGCTGCTCGTCCAGGCCGTGCATGCCGCCGCCGTCGGCGATGCCCTGATCGCGCCGAACATCACGCGGCGGTTGCTGGCCACCCTGGCCGCCGGGGAACCGTCGAGCCGACGTACCCAACCGATCGAGCCGCTCACCGATCGCGAGGAGGAGGTGCTGGCGCTGGTCGCCCGTGGCCGCACGAACGCCGAGATCGCCGCCGATCTCTTCATCGGCCTGACGACCGCCAAGACCCACGTCGCGAGCCTGTTGACCAAGATCGGCGCCCGCAACAGGGTTGAGATCGCGATGTGGGCCTACGACACCGGCCGGGTGGGGGACTGAAGCCGCCGTGCAAGGACTCGGAGAGCCGTTCCGCCAAGCAAGCAGGATTCGATGAACGCAGTCTCGTCAAGGACATGCGGCACCAGCCGCGCATCGCGTGTGCGGTGAGTTGGGTGCCGTTGTACATCCCGATGTTCGCCTGTCAACGCCAGTTTTCCGTGATCGAGCCCTCCAACACCAGCTACTCATTGCGAGCATCGTCGTGGTTGCCGCGCTGCTGTCCAGATGATGATCCGGTTCCACGAGAACGTGCAGCAAGTTCACGGTGCTGGTGCCGGCGGTCTCGGGGCAGCTGGACTGACCCGGAGGAAGAGATCCGCTCCGATGCCACGGGAGCGCGGCCCCGGGTGCGGCGCCGAGCCGCTCCTGTGACCTTCTCAGGTAGCGCTTCGCATGCCAATCCCTTCTGGGTCAGCTTGGGTCGACACGAGCCGTGCGCGCGATTCGACTGGCGGCCAGAAACCGGCCACTTACAGCCGGCCACCATCCCGTGTCACCCCACTACACTCCGTAGGTGACCGTGCGGTCTTCCCGCGTAAACCCGAGGAGATCCGTGATCGTCCAAGCTCGTCCGTAGCGGTCGATCTCGTCCAGAGGTCGCAGGTTCAAATCCTGCCCCCGCTACCAGAGGAAGGGCCCGCTGACCTGCGGTTATCCGCAGAGTCAGCGGATAACCGCTTTTCGTCGTCAGGCCCGGCACCCGCGTCGCTCCGCGGGGATTAGGTGACCTCGCTGTCAGGCGAGCACCGTGGCCACGTAGTCGCGCGCCTGTGCAGCGCTCTCGAGCCGCAACGTCTGCTTGGCCAAGAGCTCGCATTGACCGAGGTCGAGCTCACGCACGCGCGCCTTCACGGCTGGTACGGCGTGGGGCCCGACGCTGAGCTCGCGGACGCCGAGTCCGACGAGGAGAGGTATGGCGATCTCGTCCGAGGCGATCTCGCCACACACCGCGACGTCTGCTCGCTCGCGTGCGGCCTGGCACACTCGGTCGATCAGCTGCAGAACGCCCGGGTCAAGGGCGTCGGAGAGCCCGGCGACGCCGGGATTCCCGCGCTCGGCCGCAAGCGTGTACTGGGTCAGGTCGTTGGTGCCGATGCTGACGAAGTCGAGTTGGGACAGGAAGGACTCGATCTTCAGCGCTGCTGCCGGCACCTCGACCATCATCCCCACGCGCAGACCCTCGGGTAGACCGGACGGGCCGGCTGCCTCGAGCAGGACCGCGCGGGCCGCAGTGAGCTCCGCAACCGTCGAGACCATCGGGAACATCAGCGACACCGGGGTACGACGAGCGACCGCACAGACCGCGGTGAGCTGGTCGTGCAACAGCCCGGGCCGGTCCAGCGCGAGCCGCACCCCGCGTACGCCGAGGAACGGGTTGTCCTCCGCCGGCATGGGCAGGTAGGGCAGCGGCTTGTCGCCACCGACGTCCAGCGTCCGCAGCGTCGCGCGCCGCCCGCCGAGCGCCGACGCGATCTCGGCGTACTCCTCCTCCTGCTCCGAGACCGATGGCGCCGCCTCGCGTCCGAGGAAGAGGAACTCGGTGCGGATCAACCCTGCCTCGTCCGCACCCGCGGCGAACGCGGCCCGCGCGTCGGCGACCGAGCCGAGGTTGGCCGCGACGACGATCCGGGTGCCGTCGTTGGTGACGGCCGGTTCGCTGGCCGCCGCCAGGTCGCGGGTACGGCGTGCCGCCAGGTCGGCCGCGCGGGCACGGTAGATGTCGACCACCGCAGGAGCCGGGTCGAGATGGATCTCCCCGGTCGCCCCGTCCACCACGATCGGCGTGCCCTCGGGCACCGCCAGCACGTCGCGACCGGCGGCCACCACCAGGGGGACCGCCCTCGAGCGGGCCAGGATCGCGGCGTGCGAGGTCGGACTGCCGGCGGCGAGCACGATGCCCCGGATCCGGCTGGTGTCGAGGCCCGCTGTCTGCGCGGGGGTGAGATCGCGGGCAACCAGGACGCCCTCCTCCACGGTCTGATGGTGGCCCACCCCCGCGAGCACGCGTCGTACCTGGTCGCGCACGGCGCGGACGTCAGCGGCACGCTCACGGAGGTAGGCGTCTGGAAGCTCCGACCACTGCTGCTCGATGTCGGAGAGTGAGGCCGTCCACGCCGCGGAGGCCCCGAGCCCCGCCCCGATGCGATTCTTGACGTCGGCGAGCATCTCCGCGTCGGCGAGCAGGGTCAGGTGAGCATCGAAGATCCCGGCCTCGGCCTCCCCCACCTCGCGGAGGGTGAGGGCGCGCAGGTGCTCGATGTCGCGGCGTACCGCTGCGACGGCCTCGGCGATACGCCGCCACTCGGTCGCAGGGTTGCCAGAACCTGGCTCATCGTCGGTGACCGGGGGCGCGGTGAGCCGGACGACGGGGCCGATCGCGATGCCCGGGGACGCCGCCACGGGACCCACCGTGGCGGGAGCCGGCTCGGCGATCGGTGCGGTGGGCTCGTCGAACTGTCGAGCGGCGAGGGCCACCAGGTGCTCGACGGCCTCCTGGGCCTGCGGGCCGGATGCCCGGACCTCGACCTCGTGGCCGCGTTGGGCACCCAGGGTCGCGACCCGGCTCAGACTGCCCGCCGGCACGGGGCCGGTACCGGTCGTGAGGTTGGTGAGGGTGACGGTCGCGTCGAGGCCACCGACCTCGCTCACGAGGCGAGCGGCCGGGCGAGCGTGGAGGCCGTGCTGGTTGGTGACGGTGAAGGTGCCGACGACGGCGGCCGCGGGTACGGCGGTCTCCTCCAGCGGAGCGGTCTCGTCGGGTGTCGAGAGGTGCGCGGTCTTGCCCATCAGCGCCGCCCGCGCCTCGGCTGCCACCTCTGCGCGGCTGGCGCCGCCGGAGGCCGCGACCGCCGCGACGACCAAGCCCTCGACGATCGGCGCCGAGGAGAGGACGACCCGGTCTCGAGCAGTCGGGTCGTCGAGGAGGTCGAGTGCGAGCTCGGCGCTGAGCACAGCGCTGCCGAGGTCCATGAGGACGACGACGCCGTCCGGCCCGTCGACCTTCTCGATGGCCTGCTTGACCTGTACGGCGTCGGTGCCGAAGGTCGTCTCGTCCAGTCCGGCGGCGAGCTCGATCTGGACCGGCCGGCCGTGCAGCATCTCGGCGGCGAGCGCGAGGGCCGCTCTGGCGAGAGGCCGGCTGTGGGAGACGACGACGATGCCGACGCCCTTCCCGGAAGTCATGGTCTTCTCCGCTCTGGCGTGTTCAGGCGAGCGTGTCTGCGGCGGCCGACACCAGCAGCGCCACGCTGGTGGCGCCCGGGTCCTGGTGGCCGACGCTGCGCTCGCCGAGGTAGCTGGCCCGGCCCTTGCGCGCAAGCATCGGGACCGTGGCGTCGCGGCCGGCGTCGGCCGCTTCGCGGGCGCGTCCCAGTGCCGACGCGAGGTCCAGCCCGTCCTTGAGGCCTGCCTCGAGCGCGTCGACAGCCGGAGCCAGCGCGTCGTACATTGTCTTGTCGTCGGCGACCGCCTTGCCGCGTGCGACGACACCGTCGAGCCCGGCGCGGAACGCCGCGGCCACCTGCTCCGATGTCACCTCGGCGACGTCGCCGAGCGTGCTGCCCAGTCGCAGGAAGAGGGTGCCGTAGAGCGGGCCGCTGGCCCCACCGATGGTGGAGACGAGGGTCATGCCGACCTTGCTCAGCAGCGGGCCGGCCCCCGAGGGCGAGGTGTCGTCCAGCGCGACCACGGCGGCCTTCATCCCTCGGTCCATGTTGGCTCCGTGGTCGGCGTCGCCGATGGCGGAGTCAAGCTCGGTGAGGTGGTCACGCTCCTGCGCGATGAGCTCGGCGAAGCGCCGTACCCATGCGTCGAAAGCCGCCGTGGTCACGTGGTCGGTCATCGCGTCAGATCCCCCACCTCAGGGCCGGAGTCCTGACCGGAGCGTCCCAGAGCCGCAGCAGCTCGTCGTCGGCCTTGAGCAAGGTGACCGACGAGCCCGCCATCTCCAGCGACGTGATGTAGGAGCCGACCAGCGACCGGGCCACGCTCACGCCGTGCTTCGACAGGATCTTGTTGACCTCGTTGTACATCACGTACAGCTCGATCAGCGGCGTGCCACCCAGACCGTTGACGAACGCGATCACCTTTTCGCCGGAGCCGAAGGGCAGGTCGGCCAGGATCGGCTCGACGAGCGCCTCGGCGATCTCCTTGGCGGGCGCGAGCGGCACCCGCCGCCGACCGGGCTCGCCGTGGATGCCGACGCCGAGCTCCATCTCGTCCTCGCCGAGCTCGAACGTCGGTGCTCCGGCAGCCGGGACGGTGCAGGACGTCAGGGCGACGCCCATGCTGCGACCCTGGGCGTTGACCCTGCGGGCCACGTCGGCGACCGCGTCGAGATCGCGACCTTCCTCCGCGGCTGCGCCGGCGATCTTCTCGAGCAGGACGGTGACCCCCACACCGCGACGGCCTGCGGTCCAGGTCGAGTCCTGGACGGCGACGTCGTCGTCGGTGACGACGGATACGACGCGGGCGCCCGTCTCGGCGGCTGCCATCTCGGCGGCCATCTCGAAGTTCATGACATCGCCGGTGTAGTTCTTCACGACGTGGAGTACGCCGACCCCTCCGTCGACCAGCTTGGTCGCGGCGAGCATCTGGTCCGGCACGGGTGAGGTGAACACCTCGCCGGCACATGCGGCATCGAGCATGCCGAGCCCGACGAAGCCGCCGTGCAGGGGCTCGTGTCCGGAGCCGCCCCCGGAGATGATCCCGACCTTGCCCGGCTTGGGGGTGTCTCCGCGGTAGATGATCTTGTTCGCGTGGTCCACCTGGAGGTCGGAGTGGGCGGCCTCGATCCCGAGCAGGGCCTCGGAGACGACGTCGTTCGGGTCGTTGATGAGCTTCTTCATGACTCCCTCTCTATGGGCTCTCTATTTGGCTCTCTAAGGGTTCTCGGGCTGGTCAGGCCGGGGCCTGGGTCAAGGTCGCGTCTTCAGGATCCGCCAGATCGACGCCGGCCGCACTGGTCGCCTTGTCGGCAGGTGTGTGGGCGATGAACGCGTAGCAGAGCGCGGCGGCCGCACCGGCGAGGAACTCGGCGAACAGGTAGACCGGCAGCTGTTCCCATTTCACGTCGCCGCCGGCGATCTGCTGCACCAGCATCGGGCCGAAGGTGCGGGCGGGGTTGATCGAGGCGCCCGTGGCCGGAGCGACCGGGATGATCGCGGCGAACACCACCAAGCCGATCGCGACGCCGGCGAAGCCCGCCGCGGCCTTGCGATAGATCACGCCGAAGATCGTGAAGACCAGGATGAACGTGCCGACGAACTCGGCGGTGAAGGCCTGCACCCAGCTGATGTCGCCGTACGACGCGACTCCGAGGCCGACGTCACTGGCCTTCTGGCCGAGGACACCGATGATCGCGGCCGCGCCGACGATCGCACCGAGCGCCTGGGCCGCGATGTAGCCCGGCACCTGCGACCACGGGAACTTGCCGGAGACGGCGAGCCCCAGCGTGACGGCCGGGTTGATGTGGTTGCCGCCTACGTGCCCGAGTGCGTAGACGGTCGCGATCACCACTGTCCCGAAGGCCAGGGAGATCATGCCGAGGTCGGCCATCGTGAACGGCGCGTTGCCGTTGACGATGAGGGTGGCCGGCACCGAGCCGACTCCGATGAACACCAAGAACGCGGTTCCGATGAATTCGGCGGCCAGCTTCTGGACCGTGGTGGTCTCGTCGAGCATGTCCAGCTCCTTTCCTGCTCGATTTACGAAGACCGTTCGATATAGTCGAACGATGCACGGACCATACGCCTGTGATTGGGGTCACAGCAAGACCCTTCGGCATACTTTGTGCTCGCCCGACCCTTCCTCTCGGAGGTTCCGACCGTGATCCAGTCCGTAGACCGCGCGATCCGCGTGCTCACGGCGCTGCAGGGTGCGCGCCGGATGAGCCTGTCCGAGCTGTCCGCTCGGCTCGACCTCGCGCCGTCCACGACGCACGGCATCGTGCGCACGTTGGTCGAGCACGGGATGGTCGTCCAGGAACGCGGATCCAGCCGCTACCAGCTCGGGCCGGCGGTGCTCCGTCTCGGCAACGTCTACCTCGACACCCTCGAGCTGCGCTCCAAGGCGATCCCGTGGGCCGAGGACCTGGCCCGGCGCACCGGCCTGGCGGTCCGCACGGGGGTGCTGCTGATCGACGACGTCGTGATCATCCATCACGAACCGCGGCCCGACGGCAGCCGCCAGATGCCCGAGGTCGGCATCGTGATCCCCGCACATGCCAGCGCTCTGGGCAAGGCGATGCTGGCCTTTCTCCCCGACGAGACCGAGCGCCTCCTCACGGAGGGCGAGCTGCGCAGCATGACCGGCGAGACACTCACCTCGCCCGACGACGTACGCCGGCAGCTCGAGAAGATCCGCACCACCGCCACCGCCCGCGAGCAGGACGAAGCGGTCCTCGGCGAGTCCGCCGTCGCGTCGCCGGTGTTCGACTCGTGGGGCGACGTGGTCGGGGCGATCGGGGTCGTCATGTCCGGGGCATCGGAGAGCGACTCCGCGGGGCAGGTGCGGGAGACCGCACGAGCGTTGTCCCGAGAGCTCGGCGCCCCGGCCTGGCCCCCTCCGTCGCACCATTGATCGGCGGCCCGCCTCCCGTCGAGTCGCATCCTCGTGGTCGGGTGGGACGACCGTCCTGGCGCCAGCGAACCTACGGCTCTTGTTACGAAGCCTGTGGGAGTAGGTCCCATCTGGAGTCGTCTGCAGTCCAGTGGTTCAGGGTGGCGTCCACGGCGAGCTTGTGCACAGCAAGGTCCAGGACTCCGTTCTCGGCAGCCAGGTCGAGTACCTACAGGTAGGAGGCGACCGACTCGGTGCGCAGCGCCGCCGCGACGCTCGTCACCGTGGGCGCGACGTCACGCATGTCGACCAGCGTGAAGACGCCGGCGACCTCGGCCCCCGCCTCGACCAGCTCGCCGGCGAAGCGTCCGACCAAAGCCCCTGTCCAGATCGCGTCGTCCACCAGCAGGACCCGCTTCCCGGCGACTGCCGCTCCACGCACCGAGGGCTCATGGTCCTCGTGGCCGCGGTAGCCCGGCTTGCGGACGAACGCGAATCGAATCCCAGCCGCCAGGGCGATCGAGGCCGCGAGCGGGACGCCTGCGGTCTCGGCCCCGACGACAACATCAACGCCGAGCTCGTGGGCGAATCGCGCACCCCTGGTGCCGAGGTCCCGCAGGAGCTCCGGGTCCGCGAAGGCGTTCTCCAGCGACAGGGGCTGGAGGGGAGTCCGCTCGTTGTCCCAGTGAGCGGCACCGGCACGCACGAGCCCGGGTGCTGTGGCCAGCCGAGAGGCGAGGTCCTCGGCGTCGTCCGGCGACGTTCCGGGGGCAGGGGCGAGGCGGAGAGTGGATCGGGTCGGGTGCTTGTCGTTCATCGTTTCCGGCTTTCTAGAAGGCATCTGTCTCCACGGTGTCTCCACCACGCGTGCATCGCCCCCGTGCATGACCCTCGTCCGACCCCCGGCCCGGGCATGGACGGACAGGGCTGGGACCAGGTCGAGCACTCCTCCTGGGAGGCGAGTCAGCGACCGGGGGCGAGCCGCCGGTCGGCTACTCCGGTGCGGAGCCGGCCTCGGCCACGAGCCTCCGGGCCTTTTCGGCATCCTCGGGCGTCACCAGGACCCGGACACCTTCGGTCAGCTGCCACTGGGGCTCGAGCCCACCCGCGTCGTCCGCGGACGCCCTGGCGGTGATCCCGTTGGCCTCGAGCATGCCGACGATGAGCCGTGCCTCGATCGTCGAAGGCGCGCGTGCGACTTCCTCGGTGAGACCGGACACCCGGACAGCCTGCGGCATTCCTGGCTCGTCCGCCAGTGGGCCCCGGTGCCCGAGACGGCGAACGGCCCGCGAGTGGCCCACGGAGACTCCCTGGTGTCACGACGCGGCCAGGTGGACGACCGTTTCTCTGACGGAGCAACCGCACACCCTCAGAGAAAAGGAAACTGAAATGGCACTCTCAGATCAGCTCAGCAAGCTGTCGGCTCGCACCAAGAAGCTCGAGGACTGCGCCGCAGCGGCCCACGACAAGGCACGCGACGACCTGCAGAAGGACGTCGCGGCGGCCCGGGACGCGTCAGAGGCGAACGCCGAGGCGCTCCAGGAGTCCGTCGACGCCAGCGCGGCCGAGATCTCGGCCTGGTGGATCGACGTGAGTCGGACGTGGGACGAGCACGTGGCGAAGATGCGCGAGAAGCTCGACCGGAAGAAGGCCGAGCACGACCTCGGTGCGGCCAAGCGCAACGCGAGGACGCCTCCGCCTACGCGTCATACGTCATCGACTACTGCTACGCGGCCGTCCAGGAAGCGGAGTACGCCGTGCTCGACGCCACCCTGGCGCAGATGGAGTACGACACCCTGGTTGCCGAGCAGCCAGCCGATCAGAGGAGCGCATCATGATCGTGACGAGCCCCCTCGACGACCTGCGCCGCTGGACCCGGGCGCAGACGGAGGTCGTGAGCAAGGCATGGTGGGTCCTGCTGCGGTACGGCGCCATCATCTTCTTCGTCGACTGGAACGTGGACGACCTGGTTGTGTTCGTGGGAACACTTCTGGTGGTGCGCGGCGCGCTCACCTTGTTCAGCGTCCCGATCGACGGCTCGATGCGCAGCGTCGGATCGAGGCGATCGCGCGGGCGAGCAGGCACTACCTGGGGGACTGGTTCCACAGCAACGACGAGCTCATCGGCCAGATCGCGGAACCCTGGGTCGGCAGCCGGCCCATGGTCCCCGACGGGCTGCCCCTGATCGATCGGGTGCCGGGTTTCAACAACGCCTACGTCGCCACAGCGCACGGAATGCTGGGGGTGACTCTCGCACCGACGACAGCCTCCACACTCGCCGAGTACGTCATGACCGGGCGCAAACCACCAGAGCTGGAACCCTTCGGCTTCCATCCGTCCCGCCGAGTCACCGGTTGATCCCCAGTGCAGGCGGTCGTGGTTGTGCCGGTGGATCCAGCCGAGGGTGGCGAGCTCGACGTCCTCGACGGTCTTCCAGGGGCCTGGTCGTGCGGGGCCGCGGACCATCAGTTCTCACGGAGGATCTCGGCGATCGGGCGGCGCGCCTCCCAGCGGGCCGGGATCGCGGTCAGAGCCACCGTGATGCCGACCGTGAGCAGGCCAAGGCCGACGATCTGAGCGGTGGCGGGCGTCGTTGGGTGTGAGGACGACAGTGCGTGGAAGAGGGCGGCGCCGGCGAGGAAGCCTGCAGCGATGCCGATCAGGGCCGGGACGAGCTGGGAGACTCCGAGCGCGACGGCGGCCTCTGCTGGCGAGACCCCGACCGTACGCGCGACAGCCAGCACACGACGTGCGTCGACGGCGGTCGAACGCGTCACGAACACCAAGTTGACCATCGCCATCACCGCCAGCAACAGGGTCAGGGCGGTGGTCACCGTGTGCAGCTGCGCGACCTGTGGGTCCGCCGGTCCGCCGGCGTTCCCTCGCTCGGCGTGCAGGCTGGACTGAGCGAAGAGCACGACCGTGCCGGCGCAGACAGCCACCGCGACTGAGAACCCGGTGAGCGCGGCACGTCGCAGCCGCCGGGCTGTCAGTCGCAGACCGAGAAGCGCTGGTCCCGGGAGCCGGGCGGACAGGGCCACGAGAAGCCGGTGCCGTCGGGGTCTGTGTCCGCTGTCTGTCAGTGCGCGCACGGTGCTGGTCCGGGCAGCTCGCCAGGCGGGGACGGCCGCGGCAAGGACGACAATGCCGAGCACCGCGCCGAACACGACAGCGGCATTGGTGAACGTCACGGACGTGCCACCGACATGGCCGAGAAGGCCGGCGCTGATGCCGACGAGTAGCGGACTGAGAAGGCGGCCCACCGCCAGACCGACCATGGCGGCTCCGGCTCCGATCGCCAGGTAGGACGTCAGCAGGAGGCCGGTGACGAACCCAGGGCTCGCACCGGCGGCCTTGAGCATCCCTACTCGTCGTACCTCGTCACTCATCCGGCCGCCGACGAGCACGACCAGGGTTGCGAGCGCGAGCATCACGAGGAGGGTGCCGCCGAAGGCCACCGCAATGCGCTCGTTGGCGAGCTGCTCCGCCTGACGGGCCGCGATGTCCTGCCAGGCGGTGAGCTCGGGGCGACCTGCGGGTGGGCCGCCGTTGTCGTACCGCTGCACGAAGCCAGGTGCGGCGCTCGGGTCGTGGAGGGCGAGGTACTGGAACCAGACGAGCGGCTGCTGGGGAGTGTCCAGTCCGGTGACACGGTGCCGGGTCGCCCACACCAAGCCCGGTTCGGCGGAGAACCAGCCGGGTTGGTCCAGGATGCACCCGATGGTGCAGAGCTGGGGGTACGGCGGGAGAGCGGCCGAGACCGCGATACCCACCACGGGCACGGCCCGTCCACCGAGCTGGACGGAGTCGCCCACCGAGACCCCCATCGCCCGGGCGAAGGCACGCTCGAGCACCACACCATCGCGACCGACCCACCGACCACTGACGACCTGGGGCCGGTCGACCGGCGACGAGCTCGTGTCGCGGCCCTGCACCTCGGCGACCCCGGAGATGCCGTGGGCTTCGATCGAGGTCCACGTCGTCGGGAATGCCCGGCTGCTGGCGCTCACCTCGGGATGCGCGGCGACCTCTCTCAGACGTGCCCGGTCGGTGGGGGTGACGGTCTGGTTCGGGGCGGGGAAGAGCGCGGCGACCACGTCCGGACCGTTCGTGCGTTGTCGCGTCTGGTCGTACGGCGCTGCCGTCTGCCCATGGAGCACCAGCCCGATCGTCAGCGTGGTGGCCGCCACGGCAAGAGCGGTGAACAGGAGCGCGGTCTCCCCGGCCCGGCGACGTACGTCGCGCGCGGCCAGGCGGAGACACAACCGCAGCCGGCTCACTCTCGCGTCCCGACAGACAAGATGTCGGCGGCGGACGTCGCGGTGGAGGGGAGTGCGACATCCTCGACGAGTGCGCCGTCGCGCATGGAGACCATGCGGTCGGCCGTGGCCGCCGTCCTCTGGTCGTGGGTGACCACGATCAAGGTCTGACCCCCGGCGCGGAGGCGGTCGAAGAGCCGGAGGATCCCGGTCGTTGCCGTGCTGTCCAGGTTGCCCGTTGGTTCGTCGGCGAGGAGAACGGTGGGCCGGTTGACCAAAGCCCGGGCGATGGCGACCCGCTGTTTCTGCCCGCCGGACAGCTCGGCGGGGCGGTGCCGTTCGCGGTCGGCCATACCCACGTCCTCCAAGAGTGCGATCGCACCCCGGCGCGCCTGGCGCGACGGCGTACCGGCGAGCAGGGCGGGCAGCTCCACGTTCTCCACCGCCGTCAGCTCGTCCATCAGGTGGAAGTCCTGGAAGACGAAGCCGACGTGGTCGCGGCGCAGTCGCGCCCGCATCCGCTCCGAGGCCCCGTCGACCCGGCGACCCTCGACCCAGACCTCTCCGGACGTCGGTCGGTCAAGTCCGCCCATGAGCTGAAGGAGGGTGGACTTACCGCACCCGCTCGGGCCCACGACCACCACCGACTCACCGGCGGGCACCTCGAGGTCGACGTCGTCGACGGCCCGGATCAAAGCCTCGTCCTCGCCGTAGTGCTTGGCGAGCGCCAGCACGCGTACGGCGGCGGTCACCGGGCCGCTCCCCAGGAACGCTCGCAGGCGTCGAGCCACGTGAGGTCAGCCCCGATCCTCAACACCACTCCCTCGAGCAGCAGCGAGGCGTCCGAGCCGTCAGGTTCGGCCAAGGCCGCCCGTTGGGCCTCGCGAAGGCGTCGTACCAGCTCACGCCGCTGGGATGCGATGACCTCGACCGGATCGGCCAGCCGACCCGCGGCGGCCACGACCAGCTTGAGGTGGAAGTTTGTCAGATCGGGCCGCGGCCACGTGACGTCGGTGAGCCATTCCTCGACCCGCTCTCGACCCGCGGCCGTGAGCTCGTAGGTACGGCGTTCCGGGCGCTCCACCGACGCCTCACGAGTCGAGGTCACCATGCCTGCCTGTTCGAGCCGGCCCAGAGTCACATACATCTGGCCCGCGTTGAACCCCGCCGCAAGCGGACCGAGGCCTCGCTCGATCCGAGCGCGAAGCTCGTAGCCGTGCGACGGCTCCTTCGCCAGAAGCGCCAACACCACTTCCTGCTGCATCCGAGCACCCCTAACCGTTAGCCTGTTCAGACAGTAACGGTTAGGTACGCCGACCGCCAGTCCTGACCCTCTGGGACCTGGTCCCCAGCACGACAGGAAGGAGTCCAGTCCGGTCAGGCGGCCGGCGCGGTGGCTGCGGTCGGCCAATGATCCGCCAAGGGGCCGACGTGGGCGCCGGCCGCGGTGAAGCGGTCGAGCAGGACCCGGCTCGCGGCCAGCGTCGTCCGCCAGGAGCCGGGTGTCGAGGCTCGGTCCGTGTCATGCAGCAGGACCGTCCCGCCGGGTCTGAGGTCTCGGGTGACGGCATCGACCACCTGTTCTGCGGTACGGCCACGTCGCCAGTCGACCCCCCAGGCGGTCCACAGCACCGTGGTCAGGCCGACATACCGGGCGGCGAGCAGGGTCGGCGTCGTGGACACGCCGTACGGCGGCCGGTACCACCGGACGGGAAGGCCGCCGGCCTGCTCGATCGCGTCCTTGGTCCGGTTCAGCTCGGTCGCGAGTCGGCGCGGCCCGATGAACGCCGCGCAACGGTGGCTCCAGCCGTGGACGCCCAGCTCGTGTCCCTCGTCGGCCATCCGCCGTACCAGGGCCGGCTCACGGACTACGTGCTCTCCGAGCAGGAAGAAGGTGGCTCGCGTCGAGTGCTCGGCGAGCAGATCGAGGAACCGCGGGGTGGACGCCGGGTCGGGCCCGTCGTCGTAGGTGAGGGCGATGTGCCCCCCGGGGGCAACGCCATGCAGACGAGGAAGCACCCGTGACGTCACTGCTCGGCGAAGCGGATGGACCGCGGTCAGGGCCGGCGTTGCCACGGCGATCACCCCGCCGAGCGCGACAGCCTCGGCCAGGCTCACGCGACAGACTCGTGACTCGTCGACTCGGGTTGAACGGCGGTGTCGGAGATGGGTTCGGCGAGGGCCCGCCAGTCCGGGCGGGTGAGGACGTCTACGACGGACGGTGCCTCACTGACCAACGGCGTGCCGCCGACGAGCAAGGCCAGCTCGAGAGCGGAGCGCAGGTCCTCCGGTGTTCGCGGCCATGGAACGAGCCCGGCCTGCTCGAGGCCGGCGGCGTTGGTGATGCCGTGGCCGGGAATCGGCAGGTAGGTCAGTACCGGCGTGCCCGACGACAGCGCCTCGAGGCAGGTGAAACCACCCGCGTTCTGGACGACGCACTGGCATGCGTCGATCACCTCGGGCATGTCGTGGCGCCACGAGAGGGCCGCGATGCCGGCCCGCTGGAGGCGACGGGCGAGTCCAGCGTTCGTCCCACAGGCGACAACGGGGGACATCACCCCGGTCCCGGCGATGTCGCGGGCAGTCCGGGCGAGGTCGCCGATGCCCAGTGAACCTCCGGTCACGAGGGCCCGGGGCCCGATCACGCCGATGCCGGCAAGAGGGTCCCCGCTGGTGGAAGGACGGGTGGGCGGCTGCGTGGGGACGACCGGCGAGATGGTGACGGTTCGACCGCCCCAGTGCCGAGCCTGTCGTGCCGCGACCTCATGGATCGCCAGGTGGAGGTCCACCCCGCGGTGGACCCACATCGAGTGGACCGAGGCGTCGGTCAGGTAGGTCACGACGGGCGCTGACAGCAGGCCGGCGTCGCGGGCCCGGCCAAGCGTCAGTGCCGCGAACGGGTGAGTGGCGATCACCAGGTCGGCGCCGGCCACCGCTCGGCTGACGCGCGGTGCGCCGAGTCCGAAGGCCCCGATAGCGGCCCGGTGGAGGGGGCGGCCCGGCTCGCTCAGAGACAGCGTGGCCCCCCACGTCGCCGGAACCGTGCGGAGCTGTGCGTAGTAGGCGCGCTTGAGCAACCGCCCGGACCGGCCAGGCAACAGCTCGGCTACGTCGTACTGCGTGATGGGGCAGCCGAGGAGCCGGAGCCGTTCCTCCACCTCGCGGGCCACTGCGTCATGTCCGGCGCCGTAGCTGCCCGAGACGATCGCCACGCGACGTCTGCCACCGGAGATGTCGAGCAGGGAGGTCGGAAGGCTTGGCGACGTCACACCGGCACTGTCACCCGGGCTCCCTGCCAAGCACCTGAATGTCGTGCCGGATGGTCGTCACCGGGATCTGGAAGTGGGCCAACCGGTGCTCGAGATCCTGGTGCAGCCACGACGAGAAGTGGTGGGGCGGTACGTCGAGGATGATTTCGTCGATGGGTTCGGCGAACAGGGTCTCCTCGATCGCATCCATCGGGTCGTGACGCACCGACACCGAGCCGATGACGGGTGCGTGCACGGCGCGCTCCAGCTGGGCCAGCGCGGAGCGGAGGCTGGTCTCGGCCTCGGTCGCCTTGTCGTGGCGCTCCGGATGGAGGGGGTGCAGCTCGGCGCGGGCGGGGTTGAGCACGATCAGGCGGAACTGCACGTCGCCCTTCTCGGCGCGGTGCCGGATGGCGTCGCGCAGCGACTTGGTGGGCTCGACGGTGTCGGTCACGACCAGCACGCGGAAGGTTCGGATCTCAGCCATGGTGTGCTCCTCAGACCTCGTCGGTGACGGGGGTCCGCTGCTGGCGCTGTTCGATGGCCTCGGTGCGGTCCTTGTCGGTCACGGTCAGGTAGACCACGACCGCCAGGATCGTGCCCAGGAACAGCACGCTGGTGCCGAGGGTGCCGAGGCCGAGGCCGCCGTCGGCGCGCGGGGAGGCGAGGTAGTCGCCGATGTTGGCGCCGAGCGGGCGGGTCAGGATGTAGGCGAGCCAGAAGGAGAGCACCGGTCCCATGCCGAGCTTCCAGGCGGCCAGGACGGCCAGGATCAGCGCCAGCGGGAGGAGCACCGACTTGCCCGGGGGCCAGCCGGTGAGCTCGAGGGTCCAGTCGCCGACCGCCGTACCGAGGGCGAAGGTCACCAGCACGGTCAGCCAGTAGAACGCCTCGCGGGGGGTGGTGACGATGGTGTGGATCGACAGGGTGTGCTCCCGGGCGTACCAGATCGAGAAGACCGCGGCGAGGAGCACGGCAAACACCGTGGAGCTGATCCAGAGAGGTACGCCGTGCGCGTCGGTGAGGTTGTCGGTGAGCAGGGTCCCGACCACGCTGATCAGGACGACCGACAGCCAGTAGATGCCGGGCACGTAACGGTTCAGGCGGAACTGCGCGACCATGGCGATGATCAGACCCGCCGAGAACAGCAGGGTGGTCTTGGTGAGGCCGACGCCGAGGGTCTCGTTGATGTAGTCGGCGAAGCTCTCACCCACCGTTGTACACAGGATCTTGATGATCCAGAAGTACACGGTGACCTCGGGCACCTTGTTGAGCATGATCCGGCGAGCACTCATGGAAGGGGCTGTCGTCGTCATGCAACCAAGGATGGTTGGGAGATCTGCCATCGACCTGACTGAAGAGGGGCAGCGCGCGACGTATCCGGCCGGCAACGGCGTGGTCAGGCGCCTGGCAGGCGAGGGCTCGCATGCTGGCTCTGTGACGGCGCGAGGTTCAGGTGCGGTCAGTCCGGAATGCTCTGCGGCTCGGCTGCCGCACCGTGCTGCTGTCGTGATCCTCGCGCTGGTGGGCTCCTTGCTCTCCGGCTGCGACGGGGCGCCCTCGACTCACCACCCCTCCACCGCCCCCAGCACGGTGACGAATGCGGGTACGGGTGCCCCGCGTCACGTACGGCCGGACCCGCCGTTCCGCCATCGGATCCCAGGCATGCCTCCCGTGATCCGCAACGACGTGTACTCCCGGACCCGTGCGGGGATGCTGGCTCCGCGGGTGCGCCACGACCCCCGCCTTCTCTACGTGCCCGACTCGCAAGGGTCGACCGTCACCGTGATCAGCCAGCGGACTCACCGGATCGTGCGCGTGATCCCGACGGGCTACCTCAGTCAGCACGTCGTTCCCTCCTACGACCTACGCACGCTGATCACGAACTCCAGCTACGCCAACGAGCTGGTCGAGATCAACCCGCGCACCGGTCGCCGCACGCGCACGGTCTCGATGACGCGGCCGTACAACCTCTACTTCACCCCCGACGGCAAGACGGCAGTGGTGATGGTCGAGCAGCACAACACGATCCGGTTCGCAGACCCCCGCACCTTCCACACGATCAAGGACGTGCAGAACCCCGGGTGCCTCGGCCCCAACCACGCCGATTTCTCGGGCAACGGGCGCTTCTTCGTGGTGTCGTGCGAGTTCTCGGGGGAGCTGCTCAAGGTGAGCACGCTCGGACGCCGTGTCGTCGGCGTCCTCAAGCTCGACCCGCATCCGACCGCGCGGGCCGCGGCACCGATGACCATGGGCCGCAGCATGCCTCAGGACGTCCGGCTCTCTCCGGACGGGCGGACCTTCTACGTCGCGGACATGGGCACCAACGAGCTGCGACTCATCGACGCCCGCACGTTCCGGCAACGCCGCACCATCGGGCTGCCGCAGATGCCGCACGGGCTGTATCCCAGTCGCAACGGGAAGGATCTGTACATCTCCGACCGTGGTGCCGGACGAGTGAGTGTGCTCTCCTTCGCGACGAACCGGATCGTCGACACCTGGACGATCCCGGGTGGCGGCAGTCCGGACATGGGGGGTGTCTCCGCCGACGGCAAGACGCTGTGGCTCTCGGGCCGCAACGACGGGGTCGTCTACGGCTTCGACACCCGATCCGGGAGGCTGATCGCGAAGATCCCGGTCGGCGGAAGTCCGCACGGCATCGCGGTGTGGCCACAACCTGGCCGCTACTCCCTCGGCCACACGGAGAACATGCGGTGAGCCGCAGTCTCCTCTCCATCGCCTTGCTCGCGATCCTGCTGGCAGGGTGCGGTGACCACTCGTCCAGCGCAGGACCCCGATCCTCCGACGGCGTCCGCACCACTCGGATGCCTGCTACCACGTCGCCGCTCCCGTCCAGGATCGCCTCGGTCGACGCGGCGAGCTGGCGCCTGCCGTACCCGGTGGCGAGGGCCGCGGTGGTCCGGACAGGTCACGGCTCGGTGATCCTGGCCGGGGGACTCCTGGACGGTGACAGGTCGACGAGCCGCGTGCTGAGCATCGGACTGCTGTCGGGCCGCGTGGAACAGCTTCCTGGTTTGGCCGTCCCGGTCCACGACACCGCCGGGGGCATGGTCGCCGGGGCACCCACTGTGGTGGGAGGCGGGAACGCCACCGAGCAGTCGGTCGTGCAGTCCCGGGTGCGCGGTCGCTGGCTCCGAGTGGGGAACTTGCCGACCACCCGCTCCGACCTCGCGGTGGAGGAGTGGCGGGGCTCGCCGTACGTCATCGGGGGTTACGACGGGAAATCCGTCCCGAGGACTGTGCTCCGGCTCTCGCGCGGGGCGGCTCCGCGCCCCATCGCGACGCTGCTCCGTGGTGTCCGGTACGCCGCCACGGCACGACTCCACTCCGACGTCTACGTGTTCGGCGGAGAGGTCGCCGGTCGGGAGCTCGGCACGGTGCAGGATGTCGACCTGGCTACCGGTCACACGCGACCGGCCGGGCATCTCCCGCGGCCGCTCGGTCACGCGATGGCTGTCACTGTCGGTGACCGAATCCTGTTGATGGGAGGGCGGACCGCTCCTGATCGGCAGACCGGGCGGATGTGGTGGTACGACCCGACCACGCGTCGCTTCCGGAGTGCCGGTCGCCTGCCCGATCCGGTCAGCGACGCCGCCGTCGCGTCGTACCGGCGACACGTCTGGCTGCTCGGTGGGGAGACACCGGCCGTCACGGATCGGGTGACCGAGGTGACCCTTCGGTGACAACGATCCGTCAGGTGGCAGGCAGGATCCGGTGACTACCACTGACGTCATGAGGCACGCCCCCCAGCTGCGGCTCCGCGGCCGGGTGGCCGTGGCTCGATATGCCGCGCTCGCAGCCGGAGTGCTCTCACGCCGGCTGCGTGGCGGATCCGGCCTGGTGATCGGGGGCCGCGTCCTGTTGGCGATCGAGCCCCACGCCGTTGCCGAGCTGAGCCGAGGTCGCAGCGTCGTGCTCGTCAGCGGCACCAACGGGAAGAGCACGACGACGGCCCTTGTCGTCGCCGCGCTCGGTCACGACGCCACGGTGGCGACCAATCGCGACGGCGCCAACACGGCGGTCGCCGTCGCCGGTGTCCTCGGGTCCACCAGCGCCCGCCAGGTGGTGCTGGAAGTGGACGAGGACTGGCTTCCGTGGGGGGTCGGGCAGACATCGCCAAGGGCTGTTGTCCTCACCAATCTCTCGCGTGACCAGCTGAGCCGCCACCACGAGGTGGCCGCGGTGTCCTCCGCCTGGCGGAAGGCGCTGACCGATGTGCCACTCGTGATCGCCAACGCCGACGATCCTGCCGTCGTGTGGACGGCACTCGCCGCCTGCCGGCAGGTCTGGGTGGCTGCTGGAGCCGCGTGGGCGACCGACTCGTGGGTGTGCCCGGCCTGCGGCGACCGCTGCCTGCGGTCGGGTTCCGACTGGCGATGCCGCTCGTGCGATCTGAGCAGACCGGAACCCGACTGGTGGCTCGACGGCGACGTGCTCCGCACGGCCGGCAGCGCGATCCCGCTCGTGCTGGGGCTGCCTGGACGCTTCAACCTCGCGAACGCGGCCCTCGCCGTGGCCGCCGCGCACCACGTGCGCTTCCTCTCGACCTGCGACGCGGCCGCCCGGCTCAGCACCGTGCGGTCGGTTGCCGGGCGCTTCGAGCACCACCGCGTGCGCGGTCACGACGTACGAGTCCTGCTGGCCAAGAACCCGGCCGGGTGGCTCGAGCTGCTCGACCTCATCGGCAGGGACCCGTATCCGCTGGTGCTGATCCTCAACGCCGAGGGGGTCGACGGTCGCGATCCTTCGTGGATCTACGACGTGTCCTTCGCAGGGCTCGGCGGGCGCACCGTGATCGTGCAGGGCCGTCGAGCAACCGATCTCCTCGTTCGCCTCCAGCACGACGGAGTCGCAGCTACCCACGTGCCCGGCTCGCTCGGTGCCGCCCTGGAGACGTTGCCGGCGGGTCCTGTCGACGTCGTCGGCAACTACACGGCCTTCCGCCGCGCCGTCCGGGAGGTACGTCGTGCGTGAGGAGATCGGCATCGTCCACGTCTATCCGGAGCTCCTCGGCACCTACGGAGACCGGGGGAACGCGCTGGCTCTGGTGCATCGTGCCGCCGGCCGCGGTGTCGTCGGCCGGATCATCGACGTCGGGATCGACGATCCTCTTCCGAGCCACGGCGACATCTATCTGCTCGGCGGGGGCGAGGACTCCGCACAGCTCCTGGCGGCACGCTCCCTGCTCGCCGACCACCGGGCGGTCACGGTGCTCGGATCGCGGCCGTGCCTCGCCGTCTGCGCCGGGCTCCAGCTGCTGGCGCACCGGTTCGATGACGCGAAGGGGTGCCCGCACCCTGGTCTGGGGCTTCTCGACGTGACCTGCCGCCGACTCTCCCGCCGAGCGGTCGGCGAGGTCGTGGCCGAGCCGCAGGACCTGCCCGGAGTCCCGACGCTCACCGGCTTCGAGAACCACGCAGGCACCGCCGTGTTCGGCCCCGAGGCGCGGCCGCTCGCCCGGATCGTCACCGGTGTCGGCAACGGCGATCACCGGTCCGAGGGAGTCATCCAGGCAAGCATCGTGGCGACCTACCTGCACGGCCCCGTGCTGATCCGGAACCCGGCCCTCGCAGACCTCCTGCTCAGCCAGGTGTTGGGCGACCTGCCCGCCTTCGACGACGCGTCCGTGGAACGTCTCCGCGCCGAACGACTCGACGCAGCCGACCCGCGTCGCCATCGCACCGGACGAGCCCTGGTCGGAGATGGCCGTAGAGTTTCCGCGCCCCGAACGTCGAAGTGAGCCCGCTCTGCTCGTCACCCCGGTGCCAGACCATCACCGAAAGGAAGCGTCATGACCGAGTACGTCGTCATGTTCCCCGCCGACAACGAGGCAGAGCGGGTGTCCCGCACCGAGGCCGACCGTCAGGCCACCTTCGACATCGACTTCGAGTTCGGTCAGCTGCTCGCGGCGCGTGGTGGCGCTGTGACCGGCGGAGCCGGGCTCACCGACAGCAGCCAGGCACGGACGATCAGGCGCGGACCACACTCGAACGCCTTGGTCACCGACGGCCCGTTCGCGGAGTCCGCCGAGCAGCTCTCCGGCTTCTTCATCGTCAGCTGCGACGAGTACGACGTACTCGTGGAGACCGCACAGGTCCTCGTCCGAGCTCACCCCGTCGTGGAGATCCGCCCGGTCAAGGAGTTCTGACGGCGCGAGAGGCTCCTGGCATCGGTGTCGAGATCCACGTGTCGGCGGCGTCGACCTGTCGTGGGGCAGATGCGGACGCTGCGCCGCCTCCGTTGCGCCATGACGACCGCGCCACCAGAATCCGTCTTGTGAGCATGGACCCCGCAGTGAGCAATCCCGAGTCCTACCAGGTCATCTTCGAGAACGACCGGGTCCGCGTGCTCGAGTACCGGGACCGGCCGGGACACCGCACCACGCCGCACGCCCACCCGGACAGCGTCATGTACACGTTGTCCGGCTTCCGCCGTCGGCTGATCTCGGGCGATCAGGAACGCGAGGTGGAGCTCGAGGCCGGTCAGGCGATGTGGCTTTCGGCGCAGCAGCACGCGGGGCACAACATCGGCGACACCGAGACGCACGTCCTCTTCGTGGAGCTGAAACCGTAGGGTCGGCAGGTCTCGGAACCACACACCTGGGTGGGCGCCCGCACTACAGTGATTCTCTGGTGTGCCGGGAAGTCTGGTCGGCGTTGACCGTCCGACCCCAGGAGCCCGGATGCACGATGTCACTTCATTCGCGCTGGTGGTCGTGGTGGCAGCGGTCGCACTGCTGCTCGCGGTGGGCTCCAGCAGGATCACGGCTCTGACCCAGATTCCGAGCCCTGCGCTGTTCCTACTCGCAGCCTCGGTGTCGGCCGACATGTTCCCCGACCTCGGGTCCCTGAGCATCAAGGTCGACCAACGGATCGTCACTGTTGCCCTGGTCGTGCTCCTGTTCGACGGTGGGATGCACATCGGGCTGTCCCGCTTCCGCCCCGTGGCCGACCGGGTGTTGTGGCTGGGCGTGGCAGGAACGCTCGTGACCGGCCTCGGGCTCGCCGTCGGCGCGCACGCCCTCTTCGGGTTCGGATGGAGAGCGAGCCTTCTGCTCGGGACCGCCCTCGCGCCCACCGACCCGGCCACCGTCTTCTCGGTGCTGGGCCGGCGCGAGGTCACCGGCACGACGGGCACCCTGCTGGAGGGCGAGGCAGGGACCAACGATCCGGTCGGGATCGCCCTGATGGTCGCCATCCTCAGCGCGAGTGGCGGTGGGCCAGGAGCGATCGCACACGGCAGCGTGGAGTTCGCGCTGCAGATGGGCATCGGGCTCCTCGGGGGCTTCGCCGGTGGTCACGTCCTGCGCTGGCTCCTTCGACATCTCCCCCTGCCGAACGAGGCGCTGTACCCGTTGCGGACCATTGCGTTCGCGCTCCTCATCTACGGCGTCACCACCCTGGCGCACGGGTCCGGCTTCCTGGCCGTCCTGCTCGCCGGCATCATGGTCGGTGACACCCGAGCGCCGTACAAGCGGGAGATCGAGCACTTCGCCTCCGGGCTGGCGAGCCTCGCGGAGATCGTGGCCTTCACCATCCTGGGACTCTCCATCCCGCTGACAACGGCGATCGGGCACGGCCGAGGATGGACTGCTCTCGGTATCGCAGCACTGCTCGCTCTGATCGTCCGCCCCGTGCTCGTGGGCCTGGTGCTGTGGCCGGTCAAGCTGCACCTCGGCGAGCGTGCGTTCGTACTCTGGGCCGGCCTCAAGGGCGTGGTGCCCATCCTGCTCGGCACCTACATCGTCGCCGAGCGCGAGCCCGGGGCCGAGCGTCTCTACTCGATCATCTTCGTCACTGTCCTGCTCTCGGTCGTGGTGCAAGGCGGTCTGGTGCCGGCGCTCGCCCGAGCGTGGCGGATCCCGATGCGCGTGGTAGATCCCGAGCCGTGGGCGATGGGAATGCGGTTCCGCGACAGACCCGAGGGGCTCCAGCGGTACGTCGTCGAGCCGGGGTCGCCTGCGGCCGGCACAACCCTGCGGGACCTCCCACTCGACGAGGACGTCTGGGTCAGCGTCGTCAGCCGAGCCGGCAGCATGGTGCGCGTCAACGGGGCCACCGTGCTCGAACCAGGCGACGAGGTGCTCGCGATCACGGCCGACGCGGCTCTCGCTGAGGGGCTCTTCCGCTCCGCATGATCGGCGTTCGCCGCCACTTACGGCGCAGGCTGAGCGACGAGATCGAGCCCTGCGGTCCCGGTAGCCAGGGCCGCGCTCACCATCGCGGACCGCCGGTGGTCCGGCCTACGAGCTGCCGCGGCGACCATGGTCGCCGCGTGCGTCGCGTCGATGACGATGTCCGGGACGCGGGTGCGGGCTCCGAGGGCCAGGTCGGCCACTCCCTGGGCGAGGAGTCGGCCGCCGAGGACCCGCACGATGATCCAGGTCCGGGGGTCGCCACGGTCCGGTGCGCCGATGGCGTCGAGCAGCCGGCCCGGGGCGGCGAGGCACAGGCCTCCCAGCACCAGCCGGGCCGCGGTGGCCGGCCTCACCGACGTGCCGCCCGGACCATCGCGGCGGTCGCCCCGGCCAGGAGCGCCAGCCCTGCGGCGTACACCGTGCGGTGGTGCTGGGAGGCCCAGACCTGCGGCGAGCGGCTGTGGGCCTGCTCGTCGAAGAGCCCGTGGGCACCGAAGTCTCGCCCGTCCGCGCCGTCCGCCGGCTCCCAGAGGTTCGCCGGCTGGTCCGGAGGCTTGGGCTGGCCGGTCTGCTGGGCGCCGAAGCCGGTGCGGGCGAGGTAGCGGTCGAGCAGGCCCGGAGCGACGGCGTTGACGAGGAGGGTCGCGGCGGTGGTCTCGCCGACCCAGTACTCGCGCCGCCGCGGGTGGTCGGCCGCGTACACGACAGCCCGGGCGGCGACCTCGGGCTGGTAGATCGGCGGCACCGGCTGCGCCTGGTGCGGCAGCCGGGAGAGGACCCACGAGAACTGCGGGGTGTTGACCGCGGGCATCTGCACCATCGTGACGTGGACGTTGCTGCCGTCGTGCAGCAGCTCGGTGCGAAGAGCTTCGTGGAAACCCTGGGTGGCGTGCTTGGCGCCGCAGTAGGCGCTCTGCAACGGGATGCCGCGGTAGGCGAGGGTGGACCCGACCTGCACGATCGTGCCGCGGTCTCGAGGCATCATCCGACGCAACGCGGCGCGAGTTCCGTTCACGAAGCCGAGGTAGGTCACCTTGGTGACCCGTTCGAACTCCTCGGGCTCGATGTCGACGAAGCGCGAGAACACCGAGGTGAACGCGACGTTGACCCAGACGTCGATCTCGCCGAGATCCTCCTCGACCTGGGCCGCGACCTTGTCGACGGCCTGCGCGTCCGCGGTGTCGACCGCGTAGACACCCGCGGTGCCGCCGAGCGCCTCGACGTCGGCCCGGGCGCCGTCGAGTCCACGCTCGCCACGAGCCAGCAGGGCCACGGTCGCCTCTCGCTCGGCGAACAGCTTGGCGGTGGCGCGGCCGATGCCGCCGGACGCGCCGGTGACGACGACGACGCGCGACGCGTCAGAATCCTTGCTCATGGGTGCTCCCGGCTGTGTCGGTGGTCAGGGTGTGGGCGCTCTCGATCAGGAGGGCGTGGACGAATGCCTGCGGCAGGTTGCCGCGCAGCTGGCGCTGCACGACGTCGAACTCCTCGGTGAACAGGCCGGGCGGTCCGAGCGCCCCGCGGGTGCGCTCGAACCAGCGGAGGGCGCCGCGCACGTCGCCCTGCTGATGCGAGGTCAGCGCCAGGTGGAAGCCGCAGAGCAGGAACGCACCCTCGGCCTCGTGCAGCGGCCCTGGTTGCTGGCGGAACCGGTAGACGTAACCGTCCCAGGCCAGCTCGTCGACCACGGCCTTCCACGTCGCGACGGTGCGTGGGTCGTCTGCGGGGACGGCCCCTCGAAGCGCGGGGAGCAGCAGCGAGGCGTCGACCTCCGGATCGTCCGGAGCGCGTTGCCACCGTCCGTCGGGGTGGAGGGAGTCCTGCGAGACGTCGGCCAGGATGCGGTCGGCGAGCCCCGCCCAGTCGGCGGACCGGTCCGGACGCCGGGCCGCGACGGACCGCAGCCCGGCCACGCAGGCCAGGCGGGAGTGGGCCCACCGTCGCGGCGCGAGCTCCCAGATGCCGGCGTCCGGCTCGTCGTACCGTTGGGCGATCGCGTCGGCCGCCACCTCGGCCGCCTTCCAGCCCTCCGCGTCGAGGGCGTCCAGGCGGTCCGCGGAAGAGAAGAGCAGGAGCGCCTCGCCGAAGGCGTCGAGCTGGAACTGGCCACGCACCTGGTTGCCCGCTCGGACGTCCGGCGCGCCCGGGTAGCCCGGGAGGTCGAGGGGGCGCTGCTCCGGGACCGGGTCCCCGTCGGTGGTGTACGCCGGAACCAGCTGCGGTCCGTCGTCCAGCAACCGGTCGCGGACGAAACCGACTGCGCTGTCCAGAAGGCCGCCACCGCCGGCGACGGCGACGGCCTGTCCGGTGAAGCACTGGTCGCGGATCCAGGCATAGCGGTAGTCGTAGTCACGACCCTGCTCCGCACGCTCGGGCAACGACGTGGTGGCCGCCGCGACCATCGCGCCGTCGCGGCTCGTCAGGCCGCGCAGGACCGCCCAGGAGTGGGCGACGTCGCGGGGGGCGAGCGAGTCGTCGCCACGCGGCACGGCCCTGCGCCACGCCTCCTCGGTCAGGTGCCACGCGCGGTCCGGGTCGGGCGGGTCGTCGTCGAAGGCTCCGTCGGAGACCTCGAGGACCAGGTCGTGGTGCTCGTCGGCAGCCACGTCCAGCTCGAGGTACGTCGAGCCGTCACGGGCGACGTCCACGGCACCGCCGCCGGGTACGCCGCTCCAGCGCAGGTGCAGCGCGCCCGTCCGGCCGGTCCAGATCCCGTCATCTCCTCGGCGCAGTCGCATCCGCTCGGCTCCGAACCCCGCCCGGCAGTCGAGGAGGACCGCGACCCGGGTCGGCCCCCGCGCCGCCTCGACCCGGCGCAGCAACGTCAGCCGGCGGCGCTCCCCCGGGAAGACGAGGGCTTCCCGGGACTCGACGACCTCCGCCCCGGTGGTCCAACGGCTGCGCCAGATCAGGCTCCCGGCCTCATAGCTCCCACCCCAGGTGAAGCGCCGGCCGGCAGGACGCACGACGTACGTGCCACGACCCCCGAGGAGGTCGCTGAAGACGGCGTCGTCGTGCCATCTCGGTGCGCAGAGGAAAGCCACGTCGCCGCGCGGTCCGATCAGCGCCCCGCGCTCGCCGTCGGCCAGAAGTGCGTACTGGCGCAGGGTCTCCGGGCTCGTGGTCAGCCGGGGCTCAGCCACAGCGACCGCCGTACGCCGCGAGGTCGGGTGTCCGGACGGCCAGGCCGTGTCCCGGCGAGTCGGGCGGCATGATCGCGCCGTCCTCGGGTGTCGGGAAGCCGTCGAGGAACCGCTCCTCGATGCGTACGTGGTCCTCGAACCACTCGAGGTGTCGCAGGTTCGGCGTGGCCATCGCCACCGGCGCGTGCAGTGCGGGGGAGCAGTGCCCGGACACCTCGAGGCCGTACGCCGCGGCCAGCGCGACGATGCGGAGCCACTCGGTGTAGCCACCACACCGAGTGACGTCCACCTGCACGCAGTCGACGGTCTCGCCGGCCAGCAGGTGGGCGAAGTACGCAAGGCTGTCGCCGTACTCGCCGGCGGCGACGTCGGGTGTCACACCTTCTCGTACCCGTCTGAGTCCCGTGTGATCGTCGGAGCTGACCGGTTCCTCGAACCAGGTCACCCCGTGCTCGTCCAGGGATCGTCCCAGCCGCACTGCCTGCTGGGCCGTGTAGCCGCCGTTGGCGTCGACGTACACCTCGACGTCGGGGCCCACGGTCTGCCGCACCAGCCGCACCCGCTCGAGGTCGCGCCGCGCGTTGCCTCCCCACGACTCCCCGATCTTGATCTTCACCCGCGGGATGCCCTGCGAGACCCAGCCGTCGACCTGCTCACGCAGCAGGTCCTCGGGATCGGTGGTGAAGCCGCCGCTGCCGTAGATCGGTACGTCGTCGCGGACCGAGCCGAGCAGACGGTGCAGCGGCAGCCCGAGCAGCCGTGCCTCGAGGTCCCACAGAGCCGTGTCGACCGCCGAGATCGCCATCGACACCAGCCCTGGCCGACCGGCGTTCCGTACGGCGCGCACCACGGCCTCCCAGGTGCCGCGGACGTCGAGGGCCGACCGTCCGACCACCACGTCGGCCAGGAGGTCGCGCACGACCGCGGCGGCGGGAGCCGGTGCGTAGCTCCAGCCCAGTCCGCTCGGCAGCGCGGGATCGCCGACGCGCACCGTCACCAGGACCCAGGTCGTGGCGTCCCAGGTGAGCGTTCCGTCGCCCTCGGGGCGGTCCGTGGGGATCGTGTACGCCGACGCCTCGACCGAGGTGATCGGGACGTCGGGACCCGCCGCTCGCTCAGGTGTCGGCATGGGCGTTCGGCAGGAGCTCCTGGGCCTTGGTCTTGAGCCCCTCCTTGATCACTCCCCACCTCGACGTGTCGCCCTTGATCAACGCGGCGGCCATGTCGGTCATCTGCTCGAGGGTCGCGTGCGGCGGGATGGGCGGGACGTCGGGGTCGCAGTGCACGTCGAGCACGAACGGCCGGTCGGCGGTCAGTGCCTGCCGCCAGGCGTCCGCCAGCTGTTCCGGGTCGGTGATCGTCAGTGCTCCGAGCCCGATCGAGGCGGCGAAGTCGGCGTACGACGTGTCGGGGAGCGCCTGCGACTCGACGAACCGCGGGGTGCCGCCCATGGCTCGAAGCTCCCAGGTGACCTGGTTCAGGTCGTTGTTGTGGAGGACCGCGACGACGAGCCGCGGGTCGCTCCACTCCCGGTGGTAGCGCGCGATCGTGAGCAGCTCCGCGAGGCCGTTCATCTGCATCGCGCCGTCACCCTCGAAGGCGATCGCCGGCCGGTCCGGGTGGGCGAACTTGGCGCCGATGGCGTAGGGCACGGCCGGACCCATCGTGGCCAGGGTGCCCGAGAGCGTGCCGCGCATCGTGCCGCGCATCCGCACCTGCCGGGCGTACCAGTTGGCGGCCGAGCCGCTGTCGGCCGCGATCAGGCAGTTCTCGGGAGCCTGCTCGGAGAACTCGCTGAAGATGCGCATCGGGTTGATCGGCTTGGCGGCGACGTGCGCCTCGGCGTCCATCACCTCCCACCAGCGGGTGACCTTCTTCTCGATCCCCTCGCGCCAGCCCCGGTCCTCCTTCCGCTCCAGCCTGGGGATCAGCGCCTGCAGAGTCGCTCGCGCATCGCCGACGAGGTTGACCTCGTAGGGGTAGCGCATCCCGATCAGGGTGCCGTCGATGTCGATCTGGACGGCGCGCGCCTGGTCGAGCTCGGGCATGAACTGCGTGTAGGGGAAGTTCGACCCGACGGTCAGCAGGGTGTCGCAGTCCTGCATCATCTCGTAGCTCGGCCGGGTGCCCAGCAGCCCGATGGAGCCGGTCACGAACGGCAGCTCGTCGGAGAGCACGTCCTTGCCGAGCAGCGCCTTGGCGACGCCGGCGCCCAGCAGCTCGGCGACCTGCACGACCTCGTCGGCCGCGCCGCGTGCACCCTGCCCGATCAGCAGGGCGACCTTCGAGCCTGCGTTGAGGATGTCGGCCGCGGCCCGGACGGCCGCGTCGTCGGCGTCGACGGTGGGCCAGCTCGTGCCCACGCTCGACGGCACCATCTTGAAGGCGTGCGTGGGTGGTTCGTACTCCAGCTCCTGCACGTCGTTCGGGATGATGACGGCCGTCGGAGCACGCCGGCTGGTCGCCACCCGGATGGCGCGGTCCAGCACGTTGGGGAGCTGCTCGGGGACCGTGACCATCTGCACGTAGTCGCTGGCGACGTCCTTGAACAGGCTGAGCAGGTCGACCTCCTGCTGGTAGCTCCCGCCCATCGCGGTCCGGTTCGTCTGGCCGACGATCGCGACCACCGGGACGTGGTCGAGCTTCGCGTCGTACAGGCCGTTGAGCAGGTGGATGGCCCCCGGGCCCGAGGTCGCCATGCAGATCGCAGGCCCGCCGCCGAACTTGGCGTAGCCGACGGCCTCGAACGCCGCCATCTCCTCGTGCCGTGCCTGGATGAACCGGGGCTGGTCGTCGGCCCGGGAGAACGCGCCAAGGAGGCCGTTGATGCCGTCTCCGGGGTAGCCGAAGACCTGCTCCACCCCCCACTCGCGAAGACGCTCGAGCAGACGGTCGGCGACGGTGGTGCTCATGGTGTTCCTCCTCGGGGTGGGGATGTGACGTCCTGACCGACCCGCAGCAGGTCGGCGAGGAGCTCGGCGAGGTGCACGCCCTCCCGGCCCCCGCTGTCGAGGTCGTGGATCTGGGTGCGGCACGAGAACCCGTCGGCGAGCACGACGGTGTCGTCGCTCGCCTGGCGGATCCGCGGCAGCAGCGTCTGCTCGGCCAGAGCGCGGCTGACGTCGCCGTGACCGGCCGTGAAGCCGAAGTTGCCAGCCAGGCCGCAGCAGCCGGAGTCGAGCCGCTCGACGTCGACACCGGCCCTCTCGAGCAGGTCGCGATCGGCGTCCCACTTCATGATCGCGTGCTGGTGGCAGTGGACCTGGGCGATCGCCCGTGCGTCGTACGTCGCGCGCGGCGGCGCCCAGCCGTCGGTGTGCTGGGTGAGCAGCTCGGCGAGCGTGACCGTGTGGTCCTTCAGCCGGTTCGCGTCCTGGTCATCGGGGAAGAGCTCGTGCATGTCCGACCGGAAGACCGCAGTACAGCTGGGCTCGAGGCCGAGGACGAGACCACCGGAGCGGACGTGCGGCGCGAGCCGGCGGATCGTCCGCCGCAGGACGCGGCGAGCCACACCGAGCTGTCCCGTCGAGATCCAGGTGAGTCCGCAGCACAGGCTCTCCGTCGGCACGACGACGTCCCAGCCGGCCGACTCGAGCACCTCGACGGCGGCCCGGCCGACCTGGGGATGGAAGTGGTTGGTGAACGTGTCCGGCCAGAGCAGGACCCTGCCTCGCGTCGCCGGCCGGTGGGCGTCTGCCGCCACGCGACCGCGACGGCGCCACCACTGCTGGAGGGTCTCCGGCGCGAACGCGGGGATCGGTCGTGGCTCGAGGCCGGCGGCCCGGGTGAGAGCCCGCGCCGCGAGCCGTTGGGAGGTGACGGCGTTGATCGCCGTGGCCGTCCCGGTCCGGGCCACGAGCGCAGCGGCTGCGGGCAGCCAGCCCGTGGTGTAGTCGGCCCGCGGGCGCAGCCGGTGTCGGTAGTGCTGGGCGAGGAACTCCGCCTTGTACGTCGCCATGTCGACGTTGGCGGGGCAGTCGCTCTTGCAGCCCTTGCAGGCCAGACAGAGGTCGAGCGCCTCCTTGACCTCCTGGGACCTCCAGCCGTCGGTCACGGTGCCGTCGGGATGTCCGTCCAGCATCTCGAAGAGGAGCCGGGCGCGGCCCCGCGTGGAGTGCTCCTCCTCGTGGGTCACCTGGTACGACGGGCACATCACCGTCCCGCCGTCGTTCTCGTGCTTGCGGCACTTGCCCACCCCGACACAGCGGCTGGCGGCTTGCCCGAACGAGTGCCCGTCGTCGGGATAGGCGAAGAACAGCGGCGTCAGGTCGCGCGGAGCCCAGTGCCCGCCGAACCGCAGGTGCCGGTCCAGCGGAGCCGGGTGGACGACCTTGCCCGGGTTCATCCGGTCCTGGGGGTCGAAGAGGGCCTTCACGTCCTCGAAGAGCTCGACGACCTCCTGGCCGAACATCCGCGGGAGCAGCTCTCCGCGGGTCTGACCGTCGCCGTGCTCGCCGGACAGCGAACCGCCGTACGACGCGACCAGGTCCGCCGCACGCTCCAGGAAGCGGCGGTACGTCGCGACTCCTTCGGTTGTGTAGAGGTCGAAGGGGATCCGGGTGTGCACGCAACCCTGACCGAAGTGGCCGTACAGGCTGGGCCCCACGTCGGAGGCGTAGCCGAACTCCTCGTAGAGCGCCCGGAGGTCGCGCAGATAGTCGCCGAGCCGGTCGACCGGCACGGCGGAGTCCTCCCAGCCCTCCCACGTGTCGGGGCGGTCGGGCACGTGCGCGGTCGCGCCCAGCCCCGCCTCACGCACCTGCCAGAGCTCGTCCTCGCGGGTCGGGTCGTCCATGAGGGCGACGTCCGGGTCGTGCTCGGTCTCACCGAGCGCGTCGAGCATCGCGTGTGCCCTGCGGTCCGCCTCCTCGGTCGTGTCACCGCCGAACTGGACCATGAGGTAGCCGTCCCCCTTCGGCAGCTCCTCCAGGGCCTGGTGGTTCATCCCCTTCAGCTGCTCGTCGTGGATCAGGTAGTGGTCGACACCCTCGAGGGCGATCGGGTCGTGCTCGACGATGTCGGGCACGGCGTCGGCGGCGGCGGCGATGTTGTCGAACCCCAGGACGACGAGGGTGCGTTCCTTGACGACCGGCACCAGCTCCAGCTCGGCGTGCAGGATCGTCACCAACGTGGACTCGCTCCCGACGAGGAAGCCGGCCAGGTCGAAACCGTGCTCGGGGAGCAGAGAGTCGAGGTTGTAGCCCGACACCCGGCGCGGGATGTCCGGATAGCGCTCGCGGATCAGGTCAGCGTGCTCCTCGCGCATCCGACGAAGGGTCCGGTAGATCTGGGAGCGGCGGTCTCCCGTCCGCTCGATGACCTCGTAGTCACGGTCGTCGGTACGCCGTGCGGTGAACCGCGTGCCGTCGTACAGCAGCACGTCGAGCGAGGCGATGTTGTCGACCACCTTGCCGGTGCGCTGTGCGGTCGCGCCGCAGGAGTTGTTGCCGATCATCCCGCCGAGCGTGCAGTTCTGGTGGGTCGCCGGCTCCGGGCCGAACCGGAGCCCGGTCGGCGCCAGGTGTCGGTTCAGGACGTCGAGAACGATGCCTGGCTCGACAACGCACCGCCGGCTCTCCTCGTCGACCGACACGACGTGGTGGCAGTACTTGGTGAAGTCGAGCACGACCGCCTCGTTCGTGCACTGTCCGGCCAGGCTGGTCCCCCCGCCACGGTTGACGATCGGCAGGTCGTGCTCGCGGCAGACCCCGACTGCTTCGACCGCGGCCTCGATGGTGCGCGGCACCACGACGCCGATCGGGACCTGCCGGAAGTTCGAGGCGTCCGTGGAGTACGCCGCGCGTGACCCGTCGTCGAACCGCACCTCACCGTCGATGCGTTCGCGCAACGCCGCGACGACCCCCGGGACCGTCGTCGCGAGATCTGTGCGTGACAGCGCCATCACCCTCCTCCCGGCCGACCCGTACCCGAACACCGCCGTCGTACCCACCGTTGCCCTGTATATGCGTGTGCGCATGTAACCTTCGGGTCATGGATCGCGACGAGCGCGCGACGTCGGCCGAAGCCCTGACGGCGGCCAGTGGCGCTCTCCTGGCCATCGCCGTCCGCTCGGTTGCCGCCGGTCCGGTGGACCTGACCGTCGCCCAGCACCGGGTCCTCGTCCTCGTGGAGAGCCACGAGGTTCTCTCGGTCAACGACGTGGCGGAGCAGCTCGGAGTCGACCAGTCCAACGCGAGCCGCCACTGCTCACGCCTGGCCGGACTGGGTCTGGTCACGCGCACCCGGGCACGGCACGACGGCCGGGCGGTCGACGTACAACTCACCCCTGCCGGCCGGCGACAGGTCGAGGCCGTTCGTGATGCCCGGCGGACCGAGATCCGGCGCGTGCTCGACCGCATGTCCGACCGGTCCGTGCGCGAGGCGGTACGCGGCTTCACGACGTTCGACGAAGCGGCCGACGCCATCGCCAGGGACTCGCTCCAGCGTCCCGCTGCCTACGCGACCGGGAAATCGAAGTAGGTGTCCCGGTGAGGTTCGTCCTTCAAGGTGTAGTGCCACCACTCGGAGTCGTAGGCACTGAAACCACACGCCTCCATCACTGAACGAAGGTGCGCACGGTTTCTGGCCTCGACCTCTGTGATTCCCCGTGCTCCGTGATGCGAGATGGTGTCCATCAGGTCATGGTCACCGCCCATCTGGGCGAGCTCACCGGTGGCCAGGTGGTACAGCGTGAGGTCGATGGTGCTGCCCCGACTGTGGCCCGACCTGGTGGCGACGTATCCCTGCTCGAACATCGCGGCCCGGTCGATGTTGGGGTAGTGGCGCTGCTTCGTGCGGCCGTCCTCCGGTTCGTGTGCCCACTGAAGGAAGCGGTCCACGGCGCGTTGCGGGCGGTAGCCGTCCCAGAGGAGCAGGCCGAAGCCACGGCGTGCGGCCTCCGCTTGCGCCCGGTCCAGGGCTGCGCACAACGCCTGCGTACCGATGACGCGATTGGCCAGGTACCCGTCCACCGGCTTGCCGGTGAAGTTGTCCCACGTCGCGTACTTGGCATCCCACCGGATGCCGGGCACGACCTCGTCGACGAAGACGAAGTCGGCGTTCATCGCTGCTTCCCGCACAGTGTCTGCGACACCAGGCGGTCGACCACCTCGGAGAGCGGCAGCCCTGCGGCCGCCATCATCCGCGGGTAGCGGCTGTAGGAGGTCATGCCGGGCAGCGTGTTCACCTCGTTGAGCACCACCGTCCCGTCCTCCTGGAGGAACAGGTCCACCCGGGCCAGGCCTCTGCAGCCCAGGGCCCGGTACAGGGTCTTGGCCGTCTCCTGGACGAGCAGGCGAGACTCGGCCGAGATGTCCGCGGGAACGATGAAGGTGGAGTTGTCGGAACCGCTTTCTGGTTCCTTCTCCTGGTGGATCTTGAAGAAGCCGTGCGTGAGAGCGATCCGGTCGACCTCGCCGGCCACCAGCCCGAATCGTTCGCTCAGGATGGCGCACCCGACCTCGCTTCCGACGACAGCCTCTTCGACCAGCACCTTCGAGTCGTACTTCCGTGCTGCCTGGACCGCAGCGAGCAGCTCCTCTTCTCGAGTCACCTTGCTGACGCCGAACGACGAGCCCGAGCGAGCCGGCTTGACGAAGACCGGATAGGTGAACTGGTCGGGCACGACCTGCTCACTCGCCGTCACGGTCCAGAAGTTCGGCGTGGCGATGCCCGCGCTTCGAGCGACGACATAGGCCAGGGACTTGTCCATGCACACCGCGGAGCTCTGGACATCGCAGCCGATGTAGGGGATGCCGGACAGCTCCAACAGACCCTGGATCGCGCCGTCCTCGCCGAGCTTGCCATGCAGGACGGGGAACACCAGGTCGAGGCCGATCGTCTCGTACTGCCCGTTGTCCAGGACGAGCAAGCCGGGTGCGCTTCTGTCCGGTGACAGCACAACCGGACGGCCGTTGCCGTTCTCCCAGCTCGTGCCCGGGCCGTCACACAGCTTCCACGCTCCGTCGTTCGTGATCCCGATCCAGAACGGTTCGTACTTCTCCGTGTCGAGGCTGATGGCGACCTCGTGCGCGGACTTGACGGAGATGGGGTGTTCTTCAGAGCTTCCTCCGAACACGACTCCGATCTTCAACCTATCCACGCCGGTTCCTGCTTTCGTATCTCAGGCAGTTGGTGAGGGTGTTCTCGACCATGTCGCGCACGGCGTGGTCGGTGTAGTAGGCCGTGTGCGGGCTGATCAGCACGTTCGGCATCCCCTGGAGCCGCAGGAGCGGTGTGCTGACGACGGGTCTGTTCCGGAGGTCGGCGTAGAAGACCCCTTCCTCCCCCTCGAGGACGTCCAGCGCCGCACCCCCCAAGCTGCCGTTCTCCAGTGCTGACACGAGGGCCTCGGTGTCCAGGAGTGCACCGCGTCCGGTGTTGACGATGACCGCGCCCTGCTTCATCTGCTCGATCCGACGGCGGTCGAGGAGATGGTGGGTGTCCGCGGTGAGCGGGGTGTGGAGCGTCACGATGTCGCTCTGCTCCAGCAGCTCATCGAGACGAACGTGTCCTGCCAGGTCCTGGGGACGGTTGTCATGGGTCAGCACCCGGCCGCCGAAACCTCGCAGCCGGTCCACGACGGCGGAGCCGATGCGACCCGTTCCGACCACCCCGACGGTGAGATCGCGCAGCTCCTTGCCGCGTACGTCGTTCAACCTGAAGTCATGGGTGTCGGCCCGGCCGATGACGGACTTGGCGTGCCGTACCGCCATCAGCATCAACATCAGCGTGTAGTCCGCGACGCTGTCGGGCGAGTAGGTGACACCCTCGACACAGATGCCGAGGCTCTCGGCGTACCTGACGTCGATGTGGTCGTTGCCGATGCTCCTGGTGGAGAGGTACCTCACGCCGGCTCGGCCGAGCGCACGGAGAGTGGGGTTCGTGATCGGCGTCTTGTGGCCGACGCTGATGCATCGGTCTCCGAGTGCCAGCTCCACGTTGGCTTCGGTCACCGCCGCCTCGGTGAGGGTCGGCATGACTCCGAAGCGAGGCGCCAGCTCACAGAACAGCTCGGCCTCGTCCCGCGCGCACCCGTAGACGGTGATGCCGGGGGCAGCCACGTGTGCTGGTTCGGTGCAGGTCACGAACCCCAGTGAAGGCAGCCTGGTGTTGCCAGCACGTATGCGGTTTCCGATATGCCGACGAAATGCGGAGCCTCGTAGCATCTAGTAGTGCGGGTGTTGATCGTGGAGGACGAGCCCTTTCTGGCGGAGGCCATCCGCGACTGCTTGCGCCTGGAGGCGATCGCCGCCGACATCGGCGGTGACGGTGACACGGCGCTGGAGCTGCTGGCCGTCAACACCTACGACATCGCCGTTCTCGACCGCGACATCCCCGGCCCTTCCGGCGACGAGATCGCCCAACGCATCGTCGACTCCGGCAGCGGCATGCCGATCCTCATGCTCACCGCCGCCGACCGGCTCGACGACAAGGCATCCGGTTTCGAGCTCGGCGCCGACGACTACCTCACCAAGCCGTTCGAGCTCCGAGAGCTCGTGCTCCGACTCCGAGCACTCGACCGCAGGCGCGCCCACCACCGGCCACCCGTGCGAGAGATCGCGGGTCTACGGCTGGATCCGTTCCGCCGCGAGGTCTACCGCGACGGCCATTACGTCGCGCTCACCCGCAAACAGTTCGCGGTGCTCGAAGTCCTCGTCGCCGCCGAAGGCGGCGTCGTCAGCGCCGAAGAGCTACTGGAGCGGGCATGGGACGAGAACGCCGACCCGTTCACCAACGCCGTACGGATCACGGTCTCCGCGCTGCGCAAACGGCTCGGCGAACCCTGGCTGATCGCCACGGTGCCCGGGGTCGGATACCGCATCGACTCCGGACCGGACGCCGGAGGCGTGGGGGGCGACGATGGCTAGAGCGCCCGGGTTGAGTGTTCGCCTCAAGCTCACCCTCAGCTATGCCGGGTTCCTCATGCTCGCCGGGATGGTGCTGCTCGCGGTCGGGTACTTCTCGCTTTCGCGTGGTGTGCACCCTGGTGTGATCTTCGTGGTGCGCAGCCACGACGACCTCCTCCACGCCTTCGCTCCGACCGCGGCCATCGTGCTGGCGTTCCTGCTGGTGTTCGGTCTCCTGGGAGGCTGGATCCTCGCGGGCCAGATGCTCGCCCCCCTGGCTCGCATCACCGACGCGACACGCATGGCCGCGAACGGATCGCTCTCCCACCGGATCGAGATGGAGGGCCCCCACGACGAGTTCCGCGAGCTCGCCGACGTCTTCGACGCCATGCTCACGCGGCTCGAAGCCCACGACGCCGAACAGCAGAGGTTCACGGCCAACGCCTCTCACGAGCTCCGCACCCCGCTGGCGATCACGCAGACCCTTCTGGACCTCGCCCGACAGGACCCGAACCGCGACGGCGGCGAGCTCGTCGACCGCCTCCACGCGGTCAACAGCCGAGCGATCGACCTCACCGAAGCATTGCTCCTCCTCACTCGCGCCGGCCAACGATCCTTCACCCGGGAACCGGTCGACCTGTCGCTGGCAGCAGAGGAAGCCACCGAGACGCTCCTCCACCTCGCCGAGAAGCATGGCGTCACCATCGAGACCTGCGGCGTGATGGCCTCCACGATGGGCTCACCCGCGCTACTGCTGCAGATGACGACGAACCTCATGCACAACGCCATCGTCCACAACCTGTCCGACCACGGCACCGTGTGGGTCACCACAGGCGTTCACCCCACGAGTGTGGTGCTCACCGTGGAGAACACCGGCGAGAAGCTCAGCCCACAACTCGTCTCCACGCTTGCCGAGCCCTTCCAGCGCGGCACGCAGCGCATACACGCCGACCAGGCGGGTGTTGGCCTCGGCCTGGCCATCGTCCAGAGCATCGCGCAAGCACACGGCGGAGTCCTCACCCTCACCCCCAGACCCGCCGGCGGGCTGCAGGTCACAGTGGAGCTGCCCGGTCGTGTCAGGGGCGCGTCGGGCCGGTGACGGGCCGGTGACAGGCCGGTGACAGGCCGGGCGCCGATGGTGGGCGGGTGACCCAGTCCAGATCAGAGTCCTCGCGGCGCCTGGTGTTCACCTCGGTGCGCTAGAACGGAGCCATGCCCGCTGGCCACCGTGAGGTCGAGACCAAGTACGACGTGGCCGACGACGTGGCCCTCCCGGAGGTCGCGGACCTCCCGGGTGTGGAGCGCGTGGAAGGTCCGCACACGTTCCTCCTCGAGGCCCGCTACTTCGACACCGACGACCTGGCACTGGCTCGGCGCGGCATCACCCTGCGCCGGCGGGCCGGCGGCGAGGACGAGGGCTGGCACCTGAAGCTCCCGGTGAGCGGCGCCCGTCAGGAGATCCAGGCAGCGCTGGGCCGCAGCACGCGCACGCCGCCGTTGGCGTTGCGACGAGTGGTCCAGGGCGTGGTGCGCGACCGACCGCTGGCACCCGTCGCCACCGTGGTGACCGAGCGGACCATGGCTTCCCTCATGGACGCCGACGAGTCGGTCCTCGCCGAGATCTGCGACGACCGCGTCGTGGCGACGCGCACCGGACCCGACGGCGACGAGGAGCACTCCTGGCGCGAGTGGGAGGTGGAGGTGCACGCGGCGCGACCGCGTCTGCTCAAGGCGCTCCGCACGCGCCTGCGCAAGCAGGGAGCCCACGTGTCGACCGCGACGTCCAAGTTCGGTCGCCTCTTGCAGATCGATGCTGAGGCTCCGTCCCACGACCGTCGTAGCGTGCCCAGCCGCGCCACCGAGCACGAGCTCCTCACCGGGTACGTCGCCTCCCTCACCGTCGACCTCCACCGACTCGACCCGTTGGCGCGCGCCGACCTTCCCGACGCGGTGCACCAGCTGCGTCTGGTGTTCCGCCGGCTGCGCGCCGCGCTGACCACGTTCGACGCGAGCTTCGACACGACCGTGACCGGCCCGGTCCGAGAGGAGCTGCGCTGGATCGGCGACATCCTCGGCCGCCCACGCGACCTCGAGGTCCTGCAGTCGCGGCTCAGCGCACTCGTGCTGGCCCAGCCCCCGCGCCTCGTGCGCGGGCGACCCGGGCCATGGATCGACGGCCGCCTGCGCCCGGCGCGCCGGTCGGCCCACAAGCAGGTGCTCGAGGCCATGGCCACCGAGCGGTACTTCTCGCTCGTCGACACCCTGGACTCGTGGCAGGCCGGGCCTCCCTGGTCCGCTCGGCGCGATCGTCGAGCGCGTCAGGGCCTTCCGAAGGTGTTGCGCCACGAGTGGGAGCGGGTCGAGCGGGCGGTCGCGAAGGCCGACACCGCGGACGACACCGAGCGACCGGAACTGCTGCATCAGGTCCGCAATGCCGCCAAGAGGGCTCGGTACACCGCCGAGGTTCTGCGGCCGGTCCTCGGGACCGAGGCACGCGACATCGCGAAAGCGGCGAAGAGGATCCAGCCCAGCCTGGGCGCACACCACGACACGCTCGTCGCCGTCGACCAGGTCCTCCTGCTCGCGGACGCTGCGCGCGACGACGGACGCGACACCTTCACCTACGGCGTCCTCACCACGCGGCTCGAGGCTGCGCTCGCCGAGCACGAGGGCACGTTCCGACGTACGTGGAAGAAGGTTCGACGGTGAGGGTGGAGCGCGGCCAGCAGCGCCGGTGCATGGCCCGCGTCAGTGACCGCTGGTCAGCATCGCCTCCAGCTTCTCCATCGCCTGGTCGATGGTGAAGCTTGCCGCCTTCTGGCGGGGTGGGAACTCCTGGAAGGTGGCCAGGAACTGGGTCATCACGATCTGCGCCGCGAACACCAGGTAGGCGTTCTCGAGGACGAACTCGTAGTAGGTGTTCGAGGTCATCCGCGCGCGTTCGTACGGATCGGTGCGCAGGTTGAAGAGCAACGGCACGCGCAGCGGCACGAACGGCTCGGCCCACACCTGGAGCGTCCCTTCGACCCGCTGCTCCATGAACACGACCTTCCAGTTGTCGAACCGGAGCGCGAGGCAGTCGCCGTCGTCGGAGAAGTAGACCATGCCCATGCGCGGACTCTTCTCCTCCTGCCCGGTCAGGTAGGGCAGCAGGTTGAAGCCGTCGATGTGCACCCGGTAGGTCATGTCACCGATGGACTTGCCGGACTTCAGGTCGTCCATCACATGGTCGTCGCCGGCCGCCGCCAGGAACGTGGGTAGCCAGTCGTGGTGCTGGACGATCTCGTTGGAGACCACGCCGGGCTCGATGTGTCCGGGCCACCTGATCAGCTGCGGCACGCGGAACGCGCCCTCCCAGTTCGTGTTCTTCTCACTTCGGAACGGCGTCATCCCGCCGTCCGGCCAGGTGTTCATGTGCGGGCCGTTGTCGGTGGAGTAGACCACGATCGTGTCGTCGGCGATGCCCAGCTCGTCGAGCTGGTCGAGCAGCAGGCCCACATGCTTGTCGTGGTCGATCATCGTGTCGTGGTAGGTCGACTGCCAGCGACCTGCCTGACCCACGCTCTCGGGCTTGGTATGGGTGAAGGCGTGCATGTGCGTGGTGTTCATCCACACGAAGAACGGCGTCTCGGCGGCATGGGCCCGCTGGATGAAGTCCTGGCAGCCGGCGATCGTCTCGTCGTCGATGGTCTCCATCCGCTTCTTGGTCAGGGCGCCGGTGTCCTCGATGCGCTGCTTCCCCACGCGGCCGTACCTGCCCTGCTCGGTGTCGTCGTCCTCGTCGGTCGCCCACGAGTGGATCACCCCGCGTGGCCGCGCCATCTCGTTGAACCGGGGGAAATCCTCGGTCGACGGCCAGTTGGGTCGCTCCGGCTCCTCCTCGGCGTTGAGGTGGTAGAGGTTGCCGAAGAACTCGTCGAACCCGTGCACGGTCGGCAGGAACTCGTTCTTGTCGCCGAGGTGGTTCTTGCCGAACTGGCCGGTGGCGTAGCCGAGCGGCTTGAGGAGCTCGGCGATGGTCGGGTCCTCGGCCCTGAGCCCGATGTCGGCACCGGGGATCCCGACCTTGCTCAGGCCGGTGCGGAAGACGCTCTGCCCGGTGATGAACGACGAGCGCCCGGCGGTGCAGGACTGCTCGCCGTACGAGTCGGTGAACATCATGCCCTCGCGGGCGACCCGGTCGATGTTCGGTGTCTGGTAGCCCATGACGCCGTGGCTGTAGCAGCTGAGGTTGCTGATCCCGATGTCGTCACCCCAGATGACCAGGATGTTCGGCTTCCCGTCAGGCACGGCGCCCTCCTTCGTCGGTCGGATCACGTCGCGGGTCGACGCTTGCCCCACGTGGGCGCGCCTCGCCTCCCCCGACTCGGGTGAGTCGGGGGAGGTCCGCTGCCCGCGAGGTGACCGGTGCGGGCGGTCAGGCCAGTGCCTTGGCCTTCAGCGCGTCGTACTCCGTCTGGTCGATGGTGCCCGCGTCGAGCAGTGCCTTCGCCTGCGCGATCTGGTCTGACGGAGACGTACTCGTCGCGACGGACTTGATGTAGGCGTCCTGCGCCTCACGCATCCGGCCCACCGACTCGGCCTGACGCTCGGCCATCCCCTGACCGCGGGAGACCAGGTAGACCAGCGCGGTCAGGAACGGCAGGAAGATCAGGCAGATCACCCAGACCGCCTTCAGACCCCCGGACATGCCCTTGTCGCGGAAGATGTCGCCGAGAATGTTGAACATCACCATCAGGTACGCGATGAACGCGAAGCTGACGATGATGAACCAGATGATGTCCCAGAAACTCATCGGGGCTGCTTCTCCTTCGGGGTTCGAGGCCGTGAGGTCTCATGAATACATCTGTTGGGGCGCACCGGTCTCACCCTCTTCGGATGAACCTTCCCGGCAACTCGCCTCACAGCCCACCGAGCCGTTGCCGAAGATGACGACCCCCAACACCGGCAGCACCACGTCCATTTCGCATGTCCGACAGCGTCGACGTCCCGGCGCCCGGGATACTCACCCGTTGTGGGTGACGCATCCAGCGGCGGCGCAGGCCAGGTTCTCGACGTGAACGCGTGGTGGCGATGGGGTCGTCTTGTGACGGGACTTGCGCTCGTCGTCATCCTCTACTTCGCCGTGCCGGTCCAGTCCGGCCCGGCACGCGACACGCTTGTCCGCGTCGTGGTCAGCGTGGTGGTGCTGGCCGCGCTGTCCTACGCCGTCGCGGTCCAGATCCGCCTCCAGCTCTTCGTGGACGACCACCGCGTCGACGGGTTGGTGCTGGCTCTGGCGGTCGGCGTCCTGGTCTTCGCGCTCGGCTTCTACGCGCTCGAACTGCATGAACCCGGTGAGATCTCGGGGCTCCACACCAGGTTGGACGCGCTCTACTTCACCATGTCCACCATGCTGACGATCGGGTACGGCGACGTGCACGCGGAAGGGCAGCTGGCCCGGGGAGTCGTGCTCGTGCAGATGGTGTTCGACGTCGTGGTGGTCACCGCCGCGGCCAGCACGCTCACCGCACGAGTCAAGAGAACGGCCGCGTCGAGGGCCGCGAGCCGCCGTGAGCACCACTAGGGTCGACCCCCCTCCCCTCAGAGCAGGTCGAGGGTGCGCGCCACGGCAAGGGCGTCGCTGCGACGCCTGACTCCGAGCTTCCCGTACAGGCTGGAGACGTGGGTCTTGACCGTGTTCTCCGACAGGTACAACGCGGCCGCGATGTCGGCGTACGTCGCCCCGCGCGCCAGCCCGCGGAGGACGTCGCGCTCGCGGGGACTCAGCGCCGGGCGCACGGCGGTGTCGGGGACGACCTGGCGTTCCTCGACCGTCGCCGTCCACGGCCCGAGGACCTCGCTCATGCCCGGCAGGCCGCGGGTGGCTTCGACCAGCTGGTCGACCCACGGGTCGGCGCTCTCCTTCTGCAGTCCTTCGAGCAGGACGTGCATCGACGTGCCCTGCCGGGTCCAGCCCAGGAACGGCACCGCGTTGCCGCGCACCTCCGTGACCACGACCGCAGTCCGGAGGAGGTCCAGGGCCGCGGCGTGTTCCCCGAGCGCGTCGCGCAGCTGCGCCTCGCAGACGAGAGCCAGCGCCCGGCAGGGCGGCTGGACCAGTCGGACGTGCGCGGCCGCGTCGGCGAAGTGCTGGGCTGCTGTGCGTTGGTCACCGCCCAGGTCGGCAGCGAGCCCACGAAGCAGCTCCCCTTCGCCGGGCCACCCGAGGTCGTCGAGGGACGTGGCCAGGCCCAGAAGACCGTGGTGGTCGCCGGCCAGAGCCGTGAGGAAACCGCGCTCGACATACAGGACGGCGCGCAGGTACGGCGGGGGGTGCGGCGTCTCGACGGGTTCTGAGATGATCCGCTCGGCCGCCATCACCGCTCCGTCCATCAGGGCGAGGCGTGCGTCGCGCATCCGGGTCCAGAACTTCACGCTGAGGTCGGACGGGTGCACCTGCTCGGTGGTGTGCGGCAGGTCCTCGATCGTCTGGGGGAAGGGGAGTGCGGAGAACCTCGCGAGCTGACCGACGAGAAGGGCCCGGTGCTCGGCCAGCACGGGCCGCCACGGGACACCCTGCTCGACTTCCTCCAGCGCCGTGGTGGCCAGCCGCAGGCTCTGCGACTCCTTGCCCTGGAGGAAGAAAACCAGGGCCAGGTGGGACATCGCCGTGATCGCGTGCACGGGCATGTTCCACGCCTGGCTGAGCCGTACGGCGTCGGTCAGGCTCTCCTCGGCCGCATCGAGCCTGCCCAGCCAGGTCTGGTTCAGCCCGAGCTCATGGAGCAGGTGGAGGAGGGCCAGGCGTGGCGGACCCAGGCCGACCTCGCCACTCACGACACCCTCGGCGTCATCGACGGCGGCGTCGAGCGACTCGAGGCCGAGCCTCCCTCGCATCATCCGGACGCAGGCGATCTGGGCCTCGAACTCACCGCCGCTCCGGGCCTCGTTCGGCAGGTCACGCAGCAGGCGGTCGAGCCAGGTGATGGCGCCCTCGATGTCGGAGTTGAACCATCTCTCGAGGGCCAGGCAGAACCACACGCCCGGATGGGCGTCGACCGTCTGAGGGAACCGCCGGGCGAACCCGCGCAGGGCCGCGTGGTCGCCGTGCATGAGGAGCGAGTGTCCGTCGCTGGCGACCAGGGCCGCCGCGTGCTCCGGAAGGTTCAGCGCGATCAGCCGGCGGAAGGCGGGCCGTGCCTCGCCTCGCGCGATGTCCAGCCGGACCGCCCGCAGGACGGCCGACTTCGCCCGGTCCACCTCGATCCCACCGGCGAGAATGCGGCGACGTACCACCTCTGCCATCAGCGGATGGATGCGATAGCGGTCTCGCGATCCGGCGATCTCGATCTCGTCCTCGTCGCGCTGGTGGGGCGAGGCGCCGAGGTGGGTCACGAGCAGTCCGGTGGTCTCGAGCCCGGAGAGCACCTGGCCGGCGCCCGCGTCGTGCGAGAGGTGGGCGGCCGTCTCCACGGTCACGACGTCGTTGCCGGCCACGGTGAGCAGCAGATGCCGCTCGCGAGGCTGCAAGGCCGCAAACACCTCGGACGCCACCCGGTCGGTCGCGACCAGATCCTGCGTCTCGAACTGCCTCGCCGCGGCGAGACGGTCCGAGGAGTTCCCCACCGCGCGGGCCGCGAGCACCGTGGCCCCGCACCAGCCCTCGGTCCGGGCCATGATGATGCGGGCCACCTCGGCCGAGTCGCTGCGTGAGTGCTCGGCGACGAGGACCGCTGACTCCGGCTCGGTCAGGCGCAGGATCTCGCCCCGGAGGACCGTGAGATGTCCGAGCAGCTCGGGACCGAGCCGGGTGACCGGGAGATCCCACCGCGAGACGAGCAGCAGCCGCATGGTCTCGGGCTGTGCGTCGAGCCGGCTGTCGACGTAGCGCAGCGTGGCCGCCGGCAGGAGGTGGGCGTCATCGACGATGACCAGGGGCGGAGTCCGGCGCCCGTCGGCGCGGTCGAGCACCCGGCCGAGATCGTCCGGACCCAGGTCCTGCTCAGCGTGGAGCCAGACCGCGTCATCCCTGTCGTCCGGATCCAGAGGCGTTCGTCCGAGCCGGACCCACCCACTGACACCGAGCGTCTTCCCCGAGCCCATCGGCCCGACGAGCAGGGTCAACGGGTTGTCTGTCGCCTCGTCGAGCCGCTGCCACAGCTGGGTCCGCGGCACGTACACACGGGGCAGCCGGGGGACGTCCAGCAGTGCCTCGTGCTCCAGCCCGACCAGGCCCGGTCGGGCTGTTCTCGGACCCGTCACGTCACCCTCCCCGTTCGCCAGGGCGCACGGGTGGACGGGCCAGACCGAGCCCGTTCTACCTCCGTGCGGACACCTGGTCTCTGGGCGCGTCCTCGACCGAGGTCCGTCCCCCGTGTCCGTCTCCGTCTCCGACTGTAGAAGCGGACAGCGTCGATCTACCTCACCCGTGACGGGTGAGGTTCACGAGGCCCTCGAGACGGTGGCGTCCGGGTCGTCGTCCTAGTCGTCGTACTTGATCTGCGAGCACAGCGCCCAGATCACGAACACGTCGAAGGCGATGATGGCGATCGACCAGAAGGGGTAGTACGGGATGAACATGAAGTTGGTGATCATGGCCAGTCCGGCGATCGCGATGCCGACCAGCCGGGCCCAGGTCTGGCCCACCACCACGCCGATACCGGTGGCGAGGCCGATGGCTCCGATGATGATGTGGAACCAGCCCCAGGCCGTCACATCGAACTTGTAGGTGTAGTCCAACCCCCGGACGTAGACCGTGTCGTTGGCCGCTGCGGCAATGCCCTCGAGGATCTGGAAGACGGAGGTGATCGCCAGCAGGATCCCGGCGAAGGTGGTGATCCCGTACGCGAACACGCCTGGGGTGTCGCGGTAGCCCGTTCCGGGTGAGGTGTTGCTCATGTGTTCCCTCCACTCGTGTCGCCGGCGTCCGGGAGGAAATGGACCCCGGCGTCGTCTCGTCGCACCGTGCAACGCTAAGGCCGTCCGCCGGTGCGCGGGTCACCCGGAACGGATGAAGGCCAGGTCTGTTGAGACCCGGGGGCGTCAGTCGGCGTCCTCGGGCAAGGACCGACCCAGCTCCTCCAGGACCGCCTTGCCCTCGTCGGAGAGCTCAGCGCGGATCAGGACGCCCTCGGACCGGTCGAGGATCGGAGCGAGCTGCGTCGCATCGGCCCCGCTCGACATCACGAACAGGGCCGAGGTACCCGGTTTCACGGCCGCGCGGACCTCGGCGACGAAGTCGTCACTGATCCCGGCGTCGCGCAGTCGTCGGGCCCCGGCCCCGGCGGCCGCGCCCACAGCCGCCCCGGCGACCGGGTTGAGCAGCAGGAGGCCGACGGCCGCACCCAACATCGCGCCCTTCCCAGCCGCCCGCGCCGTGAGGTGCTTGAGCTGGCGTACCCGTGGCTCGGGGTCGCTCGGCACCCAGCTGATCGCCGCCGCGTCGTGCACGACGAGTGCCCCGCGCTGCACGAGCCCGGTCAGGTGGACCTCACCGGTCTCCGCACCGAACGCCGTCGGGAAGAGCCAGACGGTTACCGAGGGCATGGCTCTCTCCTGACGGACGCGTTCGGCCCGGCGGTTGCGCAGGCCGTGAAGACCTCCCGACAGCCACGATCCCACCTGGGCGGGACGACGTACTCACCCGGAAACGGTGAACGGGCGTCTCGCCACCGACACCACCTCCGGATCGCGTCTCGCGCACCCTAGGAACGTCGGGCCGGAAGGGGGTTCCCCCGTTTCCGGTGAGCACGCCGAGCGAGGCACCGCCTAGTGTGCCGTGACCGCAAGAGTGGTGCTGGGAGTGATCGGTGGACGGCAACCTCGTCCGTGCGCACACGGCAGATCGAACACGTCACGCGCGTGTACGACGTGCGCAGGTGACACCGTGATGACACGGATGATGATCCGGGTCGACGCCGAGCTCTCCGACGATCTCGTCGCAGCGTTCCCGCACCTGACGCCCAAGACGCAACGTGCGACGACGACGCTCACCGGCGACCTGACCGATCAGGAGGAGCTGCAGGGAGTCCTGAACCTCCTCAACTCGCTCGGCATCAAGGTCGTGGAGATCGTGACCATCCCGGACGAGTGAGGCGTGACCCACAGAACGCCGTTTAGCCTGCGACCATGACCGACGACGACCGGCACCCGAAGACGAGCGCCTCTGCGGCTCTGCCGGCCGAGGCGCTGGGGGCCGCCCCCGGACCCAGGTCCGTGCTGATGAAGGTGCTCAGCGCTGCGCTGTCCGGCGGGCTGCTGGTCCTGCTGTTCCTTGTGATCATCCCCGCGTTGGGCAGCCTCGACGGCGTGTGGGAGGCGATCCGATCGATGTCGATCGCCACGTTCCTGCTGCTCCTCCTCGCTGCTCTCGTCATCAGGGTGCTGCTGGCCGCGGCGTACCCGCCCGTCATCCCGGGCCTCTCCTTCTTCCGCTCGCTGATCGCGCGCGAGTCGTCGTCGGCGGTGAGCAACGTCATTCCCGGTCCTTCCGGCACCGCGACCCAGTACGTCGTACTCCGCAGCTGGGGCGTCAGCACCGAGCGGTTCGCCGCCGCCACGGTCAGTGTCAGCGTGATCACGGATGCGTTGGTCTTCGCTGCTCCCGGCCTTCTGCTCCTGGTCTGGGTGGCCCTCGGCCAGCCGGCCAAGCAGGACAGCGACCATGTGTGGCTGATCGGGGTGGTGACCTTGGTGATCAGCGCCGTGACGGTGATCCTGGTCTCTGCCGTGGCCCGTAGTGAACGACTGGCCGGCTGGTTCGGCCGCGCGGGCGAGCGATGCGTCAACCCGGTACGACGTGCGCTCGGCAAGGAGCAGATCACCACCTGGCCCGAGCAGACCCGCACGCTCCGGGCCGCCACCCTGACCCAGCTCCGCGGGAATGCCGGAGTCATCGGCAGCTGTATCGGCGGCGGCTACCTCCTCAACGGATTCCTGCTGGTCGGCTGCCTGTGGGCCTGTGGGGTCGAGGAGGCGCTCATGCCGGTGTCCTTGGGCCTGTTCTTGTACTCCGTCGGCCGCGTGCTCACGATCGTGCCGATCACTCCCGGTGCGGTCGGCGTCGCCGAGGTGGTCTACACCGCGATCTACGTGGCGGTGCTCGGCGAGGCGTCCCACGACACGGTCTTCGCCGGAGTGCTGGTGTACCGAGCACTGACCTGGGGCCTACCGCTGATCACCGGCGCCATCGCCTATCTCGTCTGGCGCATCATGCGGACCAAGGAGATCCACGACGTACGGGCGGCCAAGCCGTAGTCGGGGCACGGGGGAGCGCACTTCACCCGGCCCGGACGACGTGCGATGAAACCGGTCGGCCGAGGATGTCGACGGTCTTCATCCGTCGTGTCCCCGGTCGCCTGAGCGTGAATCTCGAGGCGTCGGTGCGCCAGACATGCCAGGAGCGTGCAGGTGTCCGCTGGATCATCAGGTTCTGTGGCCGGCCCTGAATCGGGGGCCGGGTCCCTGACCGACCGCCTGAGCGAGTACCGGGCCCGTCGCGAGGAGCTGGAACGGGGGGTGCTCCCGTTGGCCACGTCGGTGGACGGTCGCCGCTTCACGCTCCAGGCCTCCCTGCACGGGCTCGCCTTGCAGGCGGGTGGCTACGTCGTCATCGAGGGCGACGGACCCACGTGCCTGGGCCAGGTCCTGACGCTGCGTCCCGACTCCATGCCGGCTCCCGACTTCCTCTCACGCGGCTCCACGGTCACCCAGGTCCGGGGCGCACGGGGTGAGGGGATCGTCCTGGACGGGCCGAACCGGACCTTCCACGACGCGTCGGTCCGGCCGGCGACCCATGAGGAGGTCGACGCCTGGATGGTGCGCGTGCGACCTGCTCGCTCCGCTTTGACGATCGGTGAGCTGCTGCTCGCTCCCGGGGTCACCGCAGCGCTCGATGCTGGGGGATTCAACCGGCACACCTTCATGTGCGGACAGTCCGGCTCCGGCAAGACGTACTCCCTGGGGCTCGTGCTGGAGCAACTCCTGATGGAGACGAGTCTGCGCATGGTGATTCTCGACCCCAATTCCGACTATGTCCGACTGTCGGACGTGCGAGACCACCAAGACGCGAACCTCGCGGCCCGCTACGCCTCCGCCGCCGGCGACGTAGCGGTGTGGCAGAACCACCCGGACGCGGCGCAGCCTCTTCGCCTGCGGTTCGCGGAGGTCGAGGCAGCCGCCCAGGCAGCCCTTCTCGGCCTCGACCCGATCCTCGACCGCGAGGAGCACGCGGCACTCTCGGCCTTGTTGGCCGCGGGCCACGAGGACCGGCCGCTGATCACCGGCCTCGACGAGCTGGTGTCTTCGGCCAATCCCGATGTGCGCCAACTCGGGTTGCGGGCAGCCAACCTGGGCGTGATGAACTGGTCGATCTGGAGCGGCGGGCAGGGGAGGTCGCTGGTCGAGGAGTTGGAGGAACCGACCTCGCGATGCCTCGTGGTCGACCTGGGCTCGCTGGACAGCATCATGGAGCAGCGACTCATCGCCGAGACCGTTCTCTCGACTCTGTGGCGGACCCGCACACGACGTGAACCGTGCCTGGTCGTCATCGACGAAGCGCACAATGTCTGCCCGCGGACACCGGGAGACGCGATGACGGCTCTGGCAACGGACCATGCTGCGCTGATCGCCGCGGAAGGACGAAAGTTCGGTCTCTACCTGCTGACGTCGACACAGCGTCCGCAGAAGGTCAACGAGGAGGTGCTGTCCCAGTGCGACAACCTGCTCCTCATGCGGATGAACTCCGAGGCCGATCTCGACTATCTCGGTGACGTCTTCTCCTTCGTGCCGCCGGGCCTCATCCAGCGGGCGACCACCTTTCGCATGGGGGAGACCCTGGTCGCCGGGAAGTTCTTCTCCCACGCGGGCTACGTCGAGTTCGGCTCGCGGATCTCTCACGAGGGCGGTGGCGACGTTCCCACCGCCTGGGCGGACCCGGTCACGAACCGGTAGCAGAACGCGATGGATGCCGACCTCAACAGGTGCTGCTGACGGCGTCCTGAAGGGCCGAGAGTGAGGCCCCGAGCGCGCTGACGTCGGTAGCAACCGCTGCCAGGGCCGCCACCGACGGGGTCGTCGACGCGGTCTTGAGGCTGGCGCTGAGCGACGCGGCCGCTTGGTCGACCGAGCTGATCTCGGCTGCGTACTGGGTCTTGGCCTCGCTCTTGACCTTGCTCAGGTCGGTCTGCACGTTGGTGAGGTCGGACTGGAGGGTCGCCAGTGCGCCGGCCTCGAGCTTCACGTCCCTCAGCTCGGTGATGGAGGACTTGAGCGAGTCGACATCGGAGCAGATCGCCGGCTTGCTGTTCCCACCACACCCCGAGACCGTGAACGACGCCATCAGGACGACCGCAGCGGTGAGGGACCAGGCGGAGCGGGGATGCACCATGCCGCCACGTTTCCCGCGTTGCGTGTCGGGAGCATCCTCCGATGCGGGTGAACCCGAGCCCGGTCACCCTGTGGGGATGATGCAGGTCCGGTGTTCGAAGCATTGACTGCTCGCGTCCCGGCCTGGAAGGGGAATCCGGTGTCTGACGCAAGGTCGACCGCATGAGCGAGCGAATCGTCGGTGACGACCTGGTCCGGTTGTTGGAGCTGATGAAGGGCGCCGACAGCGTGGAGCTGAAGCTGACCGTGCCCGAGGAGTCCCACAGATCGACGGTCGGGGCCTTGGGGATGGACCCGCTGCAGGCTCAGATCCGGCAGGTGTTCTTCTTCGACACCCCGGACCTGGCCCTCAACGAGGCGGGTGTCGTCGCACGCGTCCGGAGGATCCAGGGCCGCGATGCCGACTCGGTGGTCAAGCTGCGACCGGTCGTGGCCGAGAAGATCCCTCAGGACCTACGTCGCTCGCCGATGTTCGGGGTCGAGGTGGACGCGATGCCCGGGGGCTACGTGTGCTCCGCATCCCTGAAGTCCACGGTCAAGGCTGATGCTGTCCTGAAGAGCGTGTCCGGTGCGAAGCGGCTGAGCAAGCTGTTCTCGGCGGGCCAGCAGAGCTTCTTCGAGGCTCACGCACCGAGCGGGCTGCGGATCGATGACCTGTCCGTCCTGGGGCCGATCTTCGTGCTCAAGCTCAAGCTTCCGCCGGCGACGTACTCCCGCCGCATCGTGGTGGAGATGTGGCTGTACCCGGACGGCGCGCGCATCCTGGAGCTCTCCACGAAGGCGACGCCGGAGGAGGCTCTCATGGTCGCCGTCGACATCCGGCGGTTCCTCGAGGACAAGGGAGTCGACACGTCGGGTCAGCAACAGACCAAGACCAGGACCGCCTTGGACTTCTACGCCGCGGAGCTGCGAGCCTCAGGCCGGCACACCCCGGCCGGGAAGCGGACATGAGGCTCGTCATCCGATGGGCCCTGCTGGCGGTCGTCCTGGCGGTCGTAGCGTGGATCGTGCCGGACGTCGACATCAGTGGTGGCGTGTTCGGACTGTTGGTCGCGGCAGCGGTCTTCGGGCTGGTCAACGTGCTGGTCGGCCCGCTTCTGCGATTGCTGACGCTTCCGCTGACCGTGATGACGTTCGGGCTCTTCTCCCTGGTCGTGAACGGAATCCTGTTGGCGCTCACCGCCGGCCTCACGACGTTCCTGGACGTCGGTGGTCTGATTCAGACGATCGTGGCCGCGTTCCTGATCAGTGTGCTGAACACGCTCGCCCTGGTGGTCACCAGAGGTCATGCGTCTCGGACGTCGACCTCCGCTGTGTAACGGAGGAGCCGCCTCGTCCGAGACGGGTGATGCCCGACGCACAGGTGCCGCCCTAGCGTCGAAAAGCGTCCCGGACGCGCGCGGAACGGGCACATGTCCCACGATCGGAAGGGCAGCACATGAGCGTAGACCGGCACACCCGCGGAGTTCTGCCCATTCCTCACCGCCCTGCGGCAGGTCTGACGACGTACGACGCGAAGGACCCGGACACGGCCTTCCCTCCGATCGAGCCGCTGCTTCCGCCCGAGGGTGCGCCCAACGTCCTGGTGGTGCTGCTGGACGACGTGGGCTTCGGGGCTTCGTCCGCCTTCGGCGGGCCCTGCCAGACCCCCACCGCCGAGCGGCTTGCGACCGGGGGGCTGCGCTACAACCGGTTCCACACGACCGCCCTGTGCGCACCGACACGGCAGGCGCTGCTGACCGGGCGGAACCACCACTCGGCCGGGATGGGCAGCATCACCGAGACCGCCACGTCCGCGCCGGGCATGAGCTCGCTCCGACCGAACACCATGGCGCCGGTCGCGACCACACTGAAGCTCAACGGGTACTCGACCGCACAGTTCGGCAAGTGCCACGAGGTGCCGGTCTGGCAGTCCTCCCCGATGGGGCCGTTCGACGCCTGGCCCTCCGGTGGCGGAGGCTTCGAGACGTTCTACGGCTTCATCGGCGGTGAGAACAACCAGTGGGATCCCTCGCTCTACAACGGCACCACGGCCGTCGAGCCCCCCGCGACCGCCGAGGAGGGCTACCACCTCACCGATGACCTCACCGACCACGCGATCGGCTGGGTGCGGCAGCAGAAGGCGCTGATGCCGGACAAGCCGTTCTTCGTCTACTTCGCCCCGGGAGCCACACACGCTCCGCACCACGTCCCCTTGGAGTGGGCGGACAAGTACGCCGGCCGGTTCGACGACGGCTGGGACGTGCTCCGCGAGCGCACGCTGGCGCGGCAGAAGGAGCTCGGCGTCGTACCCGACGACACCGAGCTCACGGCGCGGCACAGCGAGATCACTGCCTGGGACGACATGCCGGACGAGCTCAAGCCGGTGCTCGCCCGTCAGATGGAGGTGTACGCCGGGTTCCTCGAGCAGACCGACCATCACGTGGGCCGGCTCATCGACGCGCTTGCCGACCTCGAGATCCTCGACGACACGCTCGTCTACTACATCATCGGCGACAACGGGGCGTCCGCCGAGGGCACCATGAACGGGGCCTTCAACGAGATGGCCAACTTCAACGGCATGGCCGCCGTCGAGACCCCCGAGTTCATGGTGAGCAAGATGGCAGACTTCGGCTCCCCCGACTCCTACAACCACTACTCGGTGGGTTGGGCCTGGGCGATGAACTCGCCGCTCCAGTGGACCAAGCAGGTCGCCTCACACTGGGGCGGCACCCGCAACGGCACCATCGTGCACTGGCCCCACGGCATCGAGGAGCGTGGCGGCTTGCGCTCGCAGTTCACGCACGTGATCGACGTCGCCCCGACGATCCTCGAGGCTGCCGGGCTCCCGATGCCCACGATCGTCAACGGCGTGCTGCAGGCGCCCATCGAGGGCACCAGCATGATGTACAGCTTCAACGCCGCGGACGAGCCCGAGCGCCATGACCTCCAGTACTTCGAGATGTTCGGAAACCGAGGCATCTACCACCGGGGCTGGAGCGCCGTGACCAAGCACAAGACGCCGTGGATGATGGTCGACCCGGACATGGGCCCGTTCGATGCCGACGTGTGGGAGCTCTACGACGGCAGCAACGACTTCAGCCAGGCCCACAACCTGGCGGCGGACCAACCGGAGCGGCTGGCCAACCTGCAACGGCTGTGGCTGATCGAAGCCGCGAAGTACAACGTCCTCCCTCTGGACGACCGATCGGGTGAGCGGCTCAACCCCGACCTGGCGGGCCGGCCCACCCTGATCCGAGGCGACTCCCAGCTCCTGTTCCCCGGCATGGGCCGGCTGTCGGAGAACAGCGTGGTCAGCATCAAGAACAAGTCGTTCTCGGTGACCGCGGACGTCGAGATGGGTGACGCTCCGGCGGAGGGTGTCCTGATCGCCCAGGGTGGCCGCTTCGGGGGGTGGGCCTTCTACGCCAAGGACGGGAAGGCCAAGTTCGTCTACAACGTGCTCGGCATCCACGAGTTCCCGATCGTGGCCGACGAACCGATCCCGGCAGGTCACCGCCAGCTCCGCATGGAGTTCGCCTACGACGGGGGCGGACTGGCCAAGGGCGGCGAGGTCACCCTCTACTACGACGGGAACGAGGTCGGCAGAGGTCGGGTGGAGATGACCCAGCCGATGGTCTTCTCGGCCGACGAGACCACGGACGTCGGCTACGAGTCCGGCACCACCGTCACGCCGGACTACACATCCGCGACCAGCCGCTTCTCAGGTGCGATCAACTGGGTCCAGATCGACCTCGGCGACGACGACAACGACCACTTCATCGACCCCGACGAACGCCTACGGATCGCCATGGCCCGTCAATAGCCCGGGTCTTCGAGCGCGCCAGGAACGCTGCGAGTGGCGCGGACAGCTCGGCGCTCCGGTCACCCCAGTCCGTGACGACCGCGGTGCCGGCGACCAGGTCGTGAAGTGCGCGATGCTCGCGTTGCAGCAGGATCATCAGCAGCCCGATCCCGAGAAAGACAAAGCTGAAGGGGAGTACGAGGGTGCGTACCAGGGCCTGACGGGCCGAGAGCGGAAGACCGTCGGCTCGGACCACCCGGAGTCCCACGGCTGCCTTGCCGAAGGTGCGACCGGCCACGGCCAGGGCGACGAAGACGTAGAGAAACGCCCATACGGCCAGGGCGGCGATGGCCAGGGGCTGGGCGCGGTCAGGACTCAGGGACCTGTTCAGCAGGGTGCTGGTGAGGAGGTTCGTCACCGAGTACCCCAGCGCGAAGGTGATCGTCACCACCACGATGTCGAGAGCGGCCGCGAGCGCGCGTCCGATCGGCCCGGCATAGTGTCCGGTCACCGAGGTCGATGAACCGGATTCGGCGTGGTCGGGGCGTAGATGCGTGGGCGCGAGACGCGTCGGATCGGATCTCCGCCGCAGCAGCCGGTCGATCCCGCGGTCGATCAAGGCGTCGACCCCGACCACCTGCCGACGGCCGAGATCGACGGCGGAGTCGGCGAAGCGGCCAGTGCTCGCCATGATGATGTCCGGCACTCCCGATCGCTGGACGACGGCCTCGAGGTCGACCCTGGCCAAGAGCTGGTCGAGGTCGATGCCTGCGAGCACCTCGTCGAGGTCGACGCGACTGAGCAGGCGCTGGATGTCGATCCGGTCCATCAGCACGTTCGGGTCGATCCGGTCGACCAGCTTCTGGACGTCGATCCGCTCGAGCAACAGGTCGAGATCGACGTACTCCAGGATCAGGTCGGGATCGACGAGCTCGACGACCCGTCCGGTCGCGACACCGGCGACCCGGCCCAGAATGCCCTTGCCCGGCGCGCTCATGGGCGAAAGACTCTCACGGCCTCATGGCCGGATGGGTGCGGTCGCCTCATCGGGCGGGTTCCCACCGCCCGTGTCCGGTCGATCGACCTTCGACTCCGGAGGCTCGACCGGTGAGGCCGCCTTGCCGGTGCCTACCAGGACCTGCAGGGCTGCGAGGAGCACGACCACGAGGACGACCGACCAGAACAGCCGTGGATCCGACGCCTGGTTCCCCCAGAGCAGGGTGATGAGCCCCAGCACACCGATGACGATCCTGAGCCACACAGCATTGGGCGCCACCCAACGCCCGGTGGCCGCTGCGGGTCCGTCGGCCAGAGAAGCACCGACGGACTCGAGGCCGCTGCTGACGGTCGTGCGGGTGGCGGTGCCGAACTTGGTGCTGCTGGTGAACCAGCCCACGAACGCCAGGATCACCCCGAGCCAGAGCATGACGTGCTGACCGCGCTCGAGGTACGAGAACAGCTGGTTGAAGAAGACCGTGCTCGCCGGACCGAACACCGTCCCCGATAGCTGGTTGACGAACAGCTGCCGGCTGATCGAGAGCAGGAGCGCCACCAGCAGGGCGTTGGCCGCGAGCGCTGCCCCGATGATGATCGTCATCCTCGGCCTGCGCCGGGACAGCAGGAGTGCGCCCAGGTACATCAGCGCGACGACCACCAGCAGCCACTTGGCCACCGGGTTCGCGATCGCGTAGATCGTGCGCACCTGCTTCAGCTGAGGCGCCTCCAGCAGCACGATCTCCTGGTTCGCCGCGGGAATCGGCGGGGCGTGCTGGACGATCGTGAGCCCGCGATCGACCAGACGCTGTTTGACCTGGTCGATGACGTCGGAGAGGTCGAGGACCAGCGCGCCACCCTGGACGGACACGGCCCCCGATGTGTCGCCCTTCAGCAGGCGGACGAGTGCCTCCTGCGCCCTCGTGTTCGCCGCGACCCAGAACTCCGCGAAGGCATCGGACGCGATGAACGCGCGTACCTGGGTCTCGATCAGCCCGTTCACCGCACCCGAGAGCGGACCGACGAGGGCCTGCAGACGTGGCCTGCTCTTGATGATGTCGGCGAACACCTGGTTGAGGAGGGCTTCGACGTTCACCTGCGACTCGATGGCGTCGGTCACCTTGGTGGCGATCGCCGCCTGCACCTCGGGCGAGTCCACCAGCGGTCCGACCGTGTCGACGTACCGCTGGCCGTCGTTGATGGTGCGCTGTCCCCAGTACGAGAACGAGGCCGGCACCGTCAGGATTGCCGCGAGGATGAGGCACAGAGCCGCCGCGACGGCCCTGCCACGAGAGGGGCTCTCGGTCTCAGGCTGCGCTGCTATGGACTCATCCATCGGATCTCCTCCCGCGTGTCGAACGTAGGTTCCCCGGCTCCGCCCGCCATCACCCGGTACGGACGAACCCGGCTCCGGAACGCCGGTCAATGCGCGCCACCGACCGTCGGGTCGAGGCGTCCCGTCCGGGCGGTGGCGTACTGATCGGCCGAGTTCTTCCGTGATCGTCCGTGGCGGAGCATGCGCTCGGGTGCCGGGGTGCCGAGAATGTCCGCCGAGAGGATGGGAGCTGTCATGAACCAGGGAGCACGCTCCCAGACGTCGCAGGGCCCAGAGACATCGTCGCGGAAGATCGCGATCCGCGTCCGTTGGGGCGATGTGGTCCGTCTTCTCGCGTCCTGGTTGATCACTTTCCTCGCACTTCTACTGACCGCGAAGCTGTTGCCGGGCTTCAGCTACACGTCCTGGGGTCCGCTGCTGGTCGCAGCGGCGGCCACCGGCCTCGTCGGCATGATCGTCCGGCCGGTGCTGGTCGAGCTCAGCGCGGTGATCGGCTGGATCGCGGTCGCCCTGGCCACGCTCTTCGGCCAGGCCATCGTCGTTCAGATCGCGTTGTCGCTGGTCCCTGGCGTGTCCTTCAACTCGTTCTGGACCGCGATCGCCGTGGCCTGGATGACGGCGGCCTTCGGGACGTTGCTCGCCTGGATCTTCAGCGCCGGCACCGATGAGTCATTCGTGGCCAGCCTGGCTCGGATCAAGCCGGTCGTCATCGACGACCCCGATGTGGACGGCGTGGTGTTCCTGCAGCTCGACGGAGTCTCGTTCCCGGTCATCAACTGGGCGCTCACCTCGGGCACGATGCCGACCCTGCGTCGATGGGTGGACACGGGTGCGCAGCTCGCCCACGAGTGGACGGTGCAGCTGCCCTGCACGACGCCCGCGAGCCAGCAGGCGATCCTGATGGGCACCTCAGCCGGCATCCCGGCGTTCCGGTGGTACGACCGGGAGCTCGGCCGCCTCCTCGTGGCCAACCGTCCCGACGACGCGGCGGTCATCGAGCTGCGGGCCAGCAGCGGTTACGGCCTGCTGGCCGACGACGGGATATCGATCTCCAACATCTTCACCGGTGACGCGCCGAGGGCCGCCATGACCATGAGCAGGCTGGAGGTCAGCCGAGGTTCACGTCGTACGCGCCAGGTGTTCGCGCGTTTTCTGCTGCGACCCGACGGACTCTCCCGCAGCCTCGCCCGCACGGTCGCCGAGATCGTCCGTGAGCGCTTCCAGGCGGTCAAGCAGAAGCGGCTCGACATCTACCCCCGGGTGCATCGCTCATGGACCTTTGCCGGGCTGCGTGCCTTCAGCAACGGGTTGCTCCGTGACCTGAACACCACGTTGGTGTGCGAGGAGATGATGCGCGGTGCGCGCAGCATCTACGTCGACTACGTCGACTACGACGAGATCGCTCACCACGCGGGCGCCACCAGGATCGAGTCGCTCGCGGCTCTCACGGGCCTGGACCATGTGCTCGCCGTGCTCGAGAGGATCGAACGCCGTGCCCCGCGCCGATATCACTTCGTGCTGCTCAGCGATCACGGCCAGAGCCAGGGGGAGCCGTTCGCCGCGCGCTACGGCACCGACCTGAGTGAGCTGTGCCGGACCCTGACCGCATCGACGACGAGGGGCGTCGAGGGCAGCATCGAGGGGTGGGGACGGGTGGACTCGGTGCTGGAGGATCTCGCGAGCTCGGGCGGGTCGACGGTGCAGAAGGCGGCCTCTCGCCGGGTCGAGGAGAAGATGCAGCCGTCGGCGGCCGAGCCCGATGTCGAGCTGGTCGTGCTCGGGAGCGGAAACCTGGGGCTGGTCTACGTCCCAGGACCCGAGCGGCTCACCCTGGAGGACCTGGAGGCACGCTGGCCCGATCTCGTGCCCGGTCTGGCCGGACATCCTGGTATCGGGTTCGTGGCCGCGCTGGGCAAGGACGGTCCGGTCGCCATCGGCGCCGAGGGCCGGCACGATCTCGCGACCGGGGTCATCCAAGGGATCGACCCGATGATCCCGTTCGGTGCGCACGCCGCGGCGATGCTGCTGTCGGCAGCGCTGATGAAGGAGGCACCGGATCTGTACGTGAACAGCAGCGTGGACCCGGACACGCTCGACGTGGCCGCCTTCGAGCCGCTCGTGGGCTGCCACGGCGGCCTGGGCGGCTGGCAGGATCGCGGCTTCGTGGTGGCCCCGCCCGATCTGCTGCGGCCGACCGTTCCCATCGTCGGCGGAGAGCAGCTGCACGGCCACCTGGTCGACATCCTGGAATCGTTGGGGCATCGTGCTGAGCTCGTGAGGAGCACTACATGAACCAGTCGCGCACGCTCCGGCTGCTGGTCGGAGCCGCCGCCCTCGTGATCGTGGTCGGGGGTATCAGGGCCGCCGCCGGGATCGTCGCCCCAACGATGGTGGCCCTGGCCCTCACCATCGTGTTCCACCCGATCCGGGTGTACCTCGAGGGCAGGGCGCCGACCTGGGTGGCCACCACGGCGGTGCTCGGGGCGGCGTACCTGCTGATCGTGCTCTTCACTCTCGCCCTGGTGATCTCGGCGGGACAGCTGGCGTCCCTGCTGCCGAAGTACGCACCGGAGTTCAACAGCCACCTCAACGACGTCGGCGGCTGGTTCCAGGCTCGCGGCGTCAGCAGTGGTCAGCGCGACACGATGCAGAGTGCGCTCGACCCCACGAAGCTCGTGGGGGTCGTGACCTCGTTCCTGGAGGGCATTGCCGGGGTGCTCACCGACCTGTTCTTCCTCGCCACGCTGCTCATCTTCCTGGCCGTGGACTCGGCGTACGTCGGCCGCCTCACCGAGGTCACCCGGACCCACCGGCCCCACCTGGTCGAGGCGATGTCCTCCTTCGCCCGCGGGACCCGCAGCTACCTCGGTGTCTCCGCGGTCTTCGGTCTCATCGTCGCGGTGTTGGACACCGTGCTGCTGTATGCGATGGGGGTGCCGGGGGCGTTCGTCTGGGGCGTGCTGGCCTTTGTCACCAACTTCATCCCGAACATCGGCTTCGTGATCGGGTTGATCCCGCCCGCCCTGGTCGCCCTGCTGGACAGTGGACCCGGCCTGATGCTGGCCGTGATCGTGGTCTACTCGCTGCTCAACCTGGTGATCCAGTCGATCATCCAGCCGCGCTACGTCGGCCAGGCCGTGGGCCTGTCGACCTCGCTGACGTTCCTGTCGCTGATCTTCTGGACCTGGGTGCTCGGACCGTTGGGCGCGCTGATGGCCGTCCCGATGAGCCTGCTGTTCAAGGCCATCCTGGTAGAGGCGGACCCCGACGCGCGATGGCTCGATCCGGTGATCAGTGGCCGCCCGGATCACCACCCGGCGGCACCGACCTGACCGGGCGCTCGGCCGGCCCGCGGTCGGCCCGGTAGATGTCGGGCTCGAGGTAGATCGACGTCGCCGCGGGCTCTGCGGCGCGGATGCTCCTCTCGGCCGCGTCGATCGCCCCGGCGACCTGCTCCGCCGTACTGCCCTCGACGACCGCGATCTTGGCTGCCACGAGCAGCTCCTCGGGGCCGAGGTGGAGCGTCTTCATGTGGATGACCCGCACGACGCCGGGAGTCGCGGCGAGGGCGGACACGATCCGCTGCTGGGCCTCGGGCGTCGCCGACTCGCCGAGCAGCAGGCTCTTGGTCTCGATGGCGAGGACGACGGCGACGACCACGAGCAGGAGGCCGATCATCACCGTCCCCGCTGCGTCGAAGTAGTAGTTGTCGGTCAGCAACGACAAGGACACGGCGAGGAGGGCGAAGACCAGACCCAGCAGGGCGGCGAGATCCTCGAGCAGGATGACGGGTAGCTCGGGCTTCTTCGCGCGCCTGACGAACTGGGCGAAGGAGACCTGACCCTTGACCTTGCTGGTCTCGGTGATCGCGGTGCGGAACGACAGGCTCTCCAGCACGATCGCGATTCCCAGTACGAGGAGCGGGACCCACCACCATCGCCCGGCATCCTCGTGGTGACCCGAACGGATCTCGTGGAACTTGTGGTAGGCCTCGTAGATGGCGAACAGACCACCGACGGAGAAGAGCACGATCGACACGACGAAGGCGTAGATGTAGCGCTCGCGGCCATAGCCGAACGGGTGCTCCTCCGTCGCCTCTCGCCGCGACTTCTTTCCTCCGAGCAACAGCAACCCTTGGTTGCCGGTGTCGGCGACCGAGTGGATGGCCTCGGCGAGCATGGAGCTGATCCCGGTCAGGAAGAAGGCCACGAACTTGGTGATCGCGATGCCCGCGTTCGCCAGCAAGGCAGCCACGACCGCCTTCGTGCCACCGTCTCCCGCCATGGCGGCAGGCTAGCGAGCCGGGGTGGGAGCGGTGCTCAGCCCTGGCGGGGGAGCTCGAGGGAGGTCGGGACACCGATCTCCAGCACGCGTGGCGTACACCGTGGTGCCACGCGTCCGAGTGCCTGCGCGAACGCGGGCCCCGGGATGTCCATCCAGTCCCGCGGGTATGTCCCCCCGCCCGGAGCGTGCAGCGTGCCCCAGTGCACGGGTACGGCGTACCTGGCGCCCACGCGCAGGCACGCCTCCGCGGCCTGGGCCGGCCCCATGTGTCCTCCCGAGAGTCGGGGTCCCCAGCCGGACACCGGAACGACGGCCAGATCGATGGGCCTGCCGGCCAGCTCGGCAAGCCCGTTCAGGCCGTCGAAGAGCTCGGTGTCGCCGGCCAGCCAGACCGCGGAGGAGCGCGTACGCACCAGATGCCCGTTGGCTGCGTTCGGTCGATGCGGCATCGGTCGTGAGGAATGCACGGCGGGGGTCAGGGCGACCTCCACGCCGGCACCGCCGCTCACGTCGATCCACTCTCCCTCGGCTGGAGCGATGGCGCTGAGATTGCGCTTTCGCAGCCACGGGACGTTCGGCGCTCCGGTGATGATGGGCGCGGCGGGAGGGAGCATGCGGAGAGACTTGAGCTCGGCATGGTCGTGGTGGAGGTGTGACAGGACCACCGCGTCGGCGCCGGCCCACTGCGCGGGCACGGGGCGGCCGCCGCGGCGCCGAAGGAGTCCCGCATGACGGCGCAGGAGCGGGTCCGCGACGATCCGGACGCCGTCGACATCGAGGACGACCGTGGAGTGACCGAGCCAGGTGATGGTGGTGCTCACCTGGGACCCTCTCGCGCGACGCCTGGCACGCTGCGAGTGTGCTCGTCACGGCAGCGAGGCGCGTCCCCCGATGAGGACGACCAGTGAGACCGGTGCACCTCCGTCTCACCCGGCGCGGATGAGACATGCGCCCGATGCGGCATGCGAGTAGCGTGCCGAGCAGTGCCCTGATCCCGGACCCTGTTCGAGGCACTGTGCGCCGCGCGGGAGACGCGGCAAGGGAGGCACACAGATGGAGGGAAGTCCGGACGACGTCCCGACCTCGGGTGTCGGAGGGTCCTTCGGCGCGCTCGCTCCGACGACCTGGTTCGGGATTCCCGATGTGCCCGCCGACTACATCCGCCGGCCCCGGCTGTTCCGGCTCCTGGACGGCGGCGCGACCTCCCCGTTGATCCTGGTCAGTGGCCCCGCCGGCAGTGGGAAGACGTCGCTCGTGGCCGACTGGCTGAGCTTCCGGGCCTCGGACGGGCAGTCGGAGTGGGTCACGTTCGAGCGGGAGGACGAGGCGTTCTGGCCCGGGGTACTGGGCGGACTGGCGCGGCTCGGAGTCGCCGTACCCTCGCGCTCCTTCCCGGCTGGCACCGCCGCGGTGGACCGGCAGCTCCTCACCGCGCTCGCGATGGTGGTGGCGCGAGCCGACACGTCGGTCACCCTGGTCCTGGATGGGTACGAGATGGCGTCCCGAGACGTCGCCAACGACCTCGACTACCTGCTCCGACACTCCGGGCGCCGCCTGCACATCGTGATCGTCACCAGAGTCGACCCGATCCTTCCGCTGTACCGGTACCGGTTGGAGGACCGGCTCACCGAGATCCGCATGGTCGATCTCGCCTTCACCGACGCCGAGGTCGAGGAGTTGATGAGGAATGCGGGCCTGGCGCTCACGGCTGCGTCGGTCCACACGCTGAACCAGCGCACGCATGGATGGGTCGCCGGTTTGCGATTCGCCTCCAGATTCCTGGGCAAGAGCGGGGACCCGGACGTCGCGGTCGCCCAGGTGAGCGGTGACAGCGGCGACATCGGGGAGTACCTGATGGGCGAGGTGCTCGCCGCACAGACGCCGGAGAACCGCCGCCTGCTGCTGAGCACGAGCATCCCGGTCGTCATCCAGCCCGGCCTCGCCGAGGCGCTGGGTGGGCGGGCCGCGCCCCGGATGCTGTCGTTCCTGGCGCGGGTCAACGCCTTCGTCGAGCCCGTGCCGGACCATCCCGGGTTCTACCGGTACCACCCGTTCTTCCGAGACCTGCTGCGGGCCGAGCTGGCCTATGAGGCGCCGGAGGAGATGGAGCGGCTGCAGAGAGTGGCCGCGGAGTGGTTCGCCCAGGAGGGACTCGTCGCCGCGAGCGTCGGCCACTACGCGGAGATCGGCGCCTGGGCGGACGCGGCCGGAACGGTCGTGGACGAGCTGGCCTTCGCCCAGCTCCTGACGGGCGGCGCGGACGACACTCTCGCTAAGGCGCTGATGCCGATCCCCGACGAGCTCGGGGATCCGGCTGCATTCGTCGTGAGGGCCGCACTCGCGATGGGCCAGGGCGACTCCGAACGCGTCACCACCGAGCTGGCTCAGGTGTCCCCCGCGGCGCCGTCCGCCGGTGATGGGCAGGGGGGAGCACTCTCCCTGGCGGTTGCCGTGCTCCAGAGCATCCACGCGCGCGGCTCCGACGACGCGCACAAGGCGTTCGAGCTCGCCGAGGAGGCCGAGGAGGCTCTCACCGATGGACGCCGACAGACCCGGGCCGACGCCCAGCACGAGCTCTCGGCCCTCGTGTCCGCCAGCAAGGGGATCGCGGCTCTGCGCCGGGGCCGGCTCAGCGACGCGCACGAGCTCTTCACCGACGGAAGCGAGTCGGCGCTGTCCCTCGGGTCGGAGCCGCTTCTGGTCGAGTGCCAGGGTTACCTCGCTCTGATCGCCTGCCTGCGAGACCAGCTCTCCGAGGCCGTGTCGTTCGCCGACCGAGCCGTCGCGACTGCCGACAGTGTGGGAATCCGCCTGCGCGACCGGTCGGCCGCTCCGCAGGTCGCACTGGCCTGGGTGGACATGGAGCGCTACGACCTGATCGGGGCGGCCAAGCACGCGAAGCTGGCGGCCATGTCCGACGCCTTCCTGGGAGATCGGGTACCCGGCGCGATGCTGGCTCTGACGCGATCCCGCATGCAGGCCGCACGTGGCGACCTGGACGGTGCGATCTCCATCGTCGAGAAGACGACCGAGGGCATCGCCGACGGGAGCGAGTGGCTCGCGGCGCAGTTGCGGCTCGAGGCCCTGCGTCTGCGGGTGGCGAAGGAAGACGTGGCGGGTGTCGTCTCGGAGACGCGAGAACTCGAGGAGGCTTTCCCGGCCGAGGTGGCGTTGATCGCCGCCGACGTCGGGCTGGTCGAAGACGACGACGAGGCGGTCACGGAAGCGTTGTCACACGTCATCGGGCAGGGCGGTCGTCCCGGTGTGCAGATGGCGGCCTGGTTGGCCGAGGCCACGCGCCAGCTTCGCAACGACGCGCCGGGCAAGGCCAGAGCGGCGATCGAGCGCTCCTTGAGACTGGCCGCCCCCGAGGGCTTGCGTCGGCAGTTCCACGAGGCCCCGTCGGCGCTGGCGGGTCTGCTTCCCGATGACGCGTCGCTCGCTGCGAACTCCGCATCGGTACGCCGTTCCGCGAAGACCGTGAGGAACGGGCGCACGGATCCCAGGGTGCATGCAGCGGCTGACTCTCCCGCGACACTGGTCGTGGAGCGCCTCACCGAGAAGGAGCTCGAGGTCCTGGGACACCTGGCCGAGCTGCTCACGACCGAGGAGATCGCCGAGACGATGTTCGTCTCGGTGAACACCGTCCGGACCCATGTGCGCAACATCCTGAGAAAGCTCGGCGTACCCCGGCGGAACGCGGCCGTGAGACGGGCACGCGAGCTCAACCTGCTGCCTGCCTGATCCATCAAATGCGGGCATTCATCCCAATGGGATGAGGAAATGCCGGGCCCGTCACGATGGCATGGAGGAGGGCCGGAGACGTGACCGACAAGCGGACCACGATGGCACACGGGGCCGGCGAAGACCGCGATGGGCGATGGCTGTCGACAGGATGACCACAGACAGAATGTACGAAGTGCGCATCACCGGCGTGGTGCCCGATGTCGCTCTGCGCGAGCTCGACGACATCGAGGTGGCACGGCAGGAGATGCGTACGGTCCTGAGCGGACGCTTCACCGACCAGGCCGCACTCTACGGTTTTCTCCATCGACTCCGATCTCTGGGGCTGGAAGTCGTCGAGGTCCGTCAGGTCGCCGCCGACGGGAGCTTCGACCGAGAATCGCCTCCTGAGGCTGACGAGCCCGCAGGAGACTCCCAGGCGACGGACGGTCCCGAGCAGTGACGACGAGAGGGCGGGATGCTGTGGCGGCTCCTACGGTCTACGAGCTCACCATCAAGGGTGGGATGGGGCCGGTCATCCGGTCGGCCCTGACTCCCCCAGCGGTGTCCAGGTCCGACGTGTGCACGATCCTGCGGGTAGGGGCCTCGGGTCGCGATCTGGCGGATCTCCTTCTTCTCATCCAGGAGAAGGGGTTGACGGTTGAAGGTGTGTTCGCGATCGAGGCCTGAGCGGTCGGGGAGGTGACCGGCGCCTCAGCGGGAGTCGTCCCCGCCTTCGCCACACCGAGGTGGCTCGACTCCGTACCCGTGGTGATCGCCGTCGGCGTGGTGGTCGTCGACATCGCGCTGCGTCTGGCCGTCCTGGGGATCATCCCGAGCAACCGGAAGCCGTCCTCCGCGATGGCCTGGATTCTGCTGATCCTGCTGATCCCCGTGCCCGGGATCGCACTCTTCCTCCTGCTCGGCAGCAATCGGGTGGGCCGTCGCCGACATGCCCAGCAGGCCGAGGTGAACGCGCTCATCCGGAAGCGCACCGCTGACGTGGCCACGCTCCAGGACGCCACCGCTCCGTCGTACGTCGGCTCCGTGGCAACGCTCAATCGGAACCTCGGGGCGCTCCCGGCTCTGGGCGGGAACAGCGTGGAGCTGCTGCCGGACTACCGCGGGTCCATCGCGGCAATGGTGGCGGAGGTCGACCAGGCCCGACGCTTCGTGCACGTGGAGTTCTACATCACCGCCTGGGACGAAGTGACCCAGCCGCTCTTCGATGCCCTCGTGGCGGCCACCGAGCGTGGCGTGGCGGTGCGGTTGCTCTTCGACCATCTGGGATCCCGGGGCATCCCGGGCTACCAGGCGATGCTCGAACGTCTTGCCGGCACCGAGATCCAGTGGCATCCCATGCTGCCCATCCACATCCTGAAAGGGGAGTTCCGGCGGCCCGACCTCCGCAACCACCGCAAGATCATGGTGGTCGACGGACACACCGCGTTCGTCGGTTCGCAGAACCTGGTGGAGCCCGGATACAACAAGCCGAAGAACCACCAGGCCGGCCGCGAGTGGGTCGAGCTCATGTGCCGGGTCCAGGGACCTGTGGTGGCGGCCCTCAACGTCATCTTTGCCAGCGACTGGTACAGCGAGTCCCGGGAGATGCTGGCCACGGAGCTGGAGCCCGTCCCCTGGGATGCCGGCGGCCCTGGCGACCTCGTCTGCCAGGTGATCCCGAGCGGACCCGGCTTCGTCGCCGAGAACAACCTGCGTGCGTTCACCACCCTGATCTACTCGGCGCAGCACCGGATCTCCCTGACCAGCCCCTACTTCGTGCCCGACGAGTCGCTCCTGTACGCCGTGACCACAGCGGCCCAGCGCGGTGTGGACGTGGAGCTGTTCGTGAGCGAGGAGGGCGACCAGTTCATGGTGTACCACGCCCAGTGCTCCTACTACCGTGCGCTCTTGGAGGCCGGGGTACGGATCTACCTGTACCCCCCGCCGTACGTGTTGCACTCCAAGCACTTCACCGTCGACGAGGACATCGCGGTCCTCGGATCGAGCAACATGGACATGCGCTCGTTCGGGTTGAACTACGAGGTCTCGCTGATGATCCTGGGGTCCGACATCGTGACCCGCATGCGGGAGGTCGAGGACGTGTACCGGGAAACGTCGCGCGAGCTGACGCTCGAGGAGTGGACGCGGCGTTCGTACATGTCGCGCTACCTGGACAACGTGATGCGCCTGACCGCGGCACTGCAGTAGCGAAGTCGGCCCTCTACCGCCCGGCGCACATTCATCCCCGATGGGGGAGGCGACGTACCGGTAGCCCCGACACCTTGGACGTCACGGGTGCAGGCTTCAGCCCTCTGCACGCAAGGAGACCACGCTCATGACCTCGATGGAGATCGAGGCAGACGGACAGACCTTGATCCTCCGCGGCGACTTCGACGTCCGGAGCACCATGAAGGTCCGCGACGCGATCTATGCACACGTGTACGGCACCAAGCGGGATCTGGTGATCGATCTGACCGAGGTGCCCAGCATCGACCTCACCGCGGCCCGGGTGCTGGCGTTCGCGGCACTCGATGCCAGCAGGGCCGGTCACCACCTGCGCCTGCGTGGGTGCCGTCCCGCGGTACGGCGGATGCTGCGCCTCTCGCGCCTGGGACGCTTCGTCGAGCTCGAGCACGTCGCCGACACCGGCTGAGGCTAGCCCAGGATCTTCGCCTTCTGCACGGCGAACTCCTCGTCGGTCAGGATGCCTTGGGCATGCAGCTCACCGAGCTGCGTCAACTGAGCGATCGGGTCGGGTGGGGCCTGTGGAGCGGCCGCGGGGGCCGCCGGGGCGGGGGCCGCTTGCACCGGCTCCTCTTGGGCCGCCCATCGGTTCGCCTGCCGGCGAGAGACCCGGTTGGAGACGGAGGTGGCGGTTCCCGCGATCACTGCGGTTCGGGCGACACCCCGGAGTAGTCCTGGCATTTCTTGCTTCCTTCTCTCTCTGGATCGTGAGGTCGTGGTGACAGGCCTCAGCGGGACTCCGCGCCCTCGAGTGACGACACCAGGCTGTCGGCCGGGATGCGCCCACTGGCGACGAGCTCCGCGCCGCCACGACGCAGCGCGGCAACGAACGGAGCGGCCCAGGTGTTCTCGTACAGGAGGATGCCTGCCGAGCTGTTCGGTTCGAGGACGCTCCCGGCGTCCGCGATGTCGTCGGAGTCCAGCAGGCCGGACGACGCACCCTCGAAGACCGCGAGGTCGAGGCTTCCGTCGCCGTCGAAGTCGGCGACGTTGATAACGGTCATCTTGCCGTCTGCGTCCTTGGACACGAACACGAGGTCAAGGATATGGATGATCCCGCGATCCACCAGATCGAGCAGGATCGGGAAGCCCTCGCCGGTCATCTTGTTCCCGGGGAACTCAACGACCAGGTAGTCAACCGGGCCGAACTCGTTGTCGTCTGCCATCGTTCCGCCGCCATCCGTTCTCGATACACGGGCCGTCGCCACTGGACTCCTCCGACGCTAGGACGTGCCGATCGAGGAGTCCTCATCCTCCGTTGAGGAGAATGCGTTCTCGGAGGCCGTTCGTCTGTGCCGGGTGAGGCGAGGTCGAGCGGGGTTTGTGCACGATGTTGACCGGGCCACCAGAAAGGCCGCTGTTCGAGATGGCATGGCAGGGCTCGCGCTGGCACTTCCGCAACCTGGACGTCCCCGTCGACGACCTCGTCGCGCTCTCGCGCCGCGTGGCCGAGTCGTTCGCGGGACGGTGCGTCCGCCGCTTCCTGGGCATGGCAGGGATCGACCGTTGCATCGTGCTGTCGTCCCAGGCGTTCACGGCTCTCATTCCGTTGCTGATCCTCATCTCGACCCTCGCGCCGGTCGGCAAGGAGGATGTGATCGCGCGCAGCGTCATCACCAGGTTCGGTCTCACGGGCGACACGGCCGACGCCGTCCATCAGCTCTTCAGCGCCCCTGAAGGGGCGTCGAGCAGCGTCGGTCTCTTCAGTGCGCTGCTGCTGCTGTTCTCCGGCGTCTCGTTCACTCGCAGGCTGCAAGCGATGTACCGAGCCGCGTGGGAACGGCCGCGCGAGGGTGCCCGCAGCGGGCTGTTCGCCGCCCTCGGACTCCTCACCCTGCTGGCGGAGGTGTTCTTCCTGTACGCCGTGAGGAGCGTGGCCAGGCACCTCCCGCTCGACGGCTTGGTGATGTTGCTGGTGTCTGCAGTCACCGGGTTGGTGCTCTGGACGTCGATTCCGTACCTGCTCCTGAACCGGCGCGTCCACTGGCGACGGCTCCTGGTGGCGGGAGGGCTCGCCGGCGCCGGCACCGCGGTCTACGGGATAGCCACGGCGGTCTACATGCCCGATCTCATGGAGAGGTACACCAAGGAGTTCGGGCTCTTCGGCATCACCATCGTGCTCATCGGGTGGCTGCTGATCGTGTCCGGCGTGATCGTCGTCAGTGCCGCGGTGGGGGCGGAGTTCGACGAGTCGAACGCGTTGTGGGCCGTGACTCTCAAGACCCGGTTCCACCTCCTGGACCCGGCGAGGCCACCACCGGAAGCCGACGAGGGGGCCCTTACGTCGGGGTTGCTCCGGGCAGACGTGGTGTTGCTTGTGCGCGTCGCCGTGAACTGGGCCGTGCTGACGGTCGGAGTGGCGGTCGCGACGGTGATCGTGCCCGGCATCGACATCCGGGGTGGGCTGACCGGTTATCTGGCCGTGTCCCTGTTGTTCGGCCTCGTGAACGCGCTCCTCGGTCCGCTGTTGCACCTGGTCGCGCTCCCACTGTCCGCCCTGACCCTGGGTGTGTTCGCGCTCGTGGTGAACGGCGTCCTGTTGGCATTGACGGCCGTGATCACCCAGAGCCTCCACGTCGGCGACTTCGCTGACGCGGTGCTCGGCGCCCTGGTGATCTCGATCATCACCACGCTGCTCGAGTTCGTCCTGCGGCCGCTCAAGGCTGACCGCTAGGTCGTTGGCGCGAGGGATGGTCGTCGCTCTCGGCGACCTCCACGGACGTGGAATCGTCCCCGAAGCGGTTGGTGAACCTGGTGACGGCGGCATCGACCATGTCGCCCAGAGTCCGCTCGCGCGCCGTATCGGGTGCTCTCACCGTCAAGACGACCTCGACCGCCTCGGCCACCCCGGTGCGGACATCCCGAGGCCGCTCGAACTCGACCCCCTCCTCACGCAGCAGATGAGCGAGCGCACCGACCAGGACCTGTGGCCCTCGGTACGTGATGGTCTGCGACATGGGCACTCCGGGAGAGTCGTCGTCGGTCAGGCGCCGGCCTGGGTGCCTGCGAGCATCAGGTCACACACCAGGCCTCGACCCTACGCGCGATCGCCGAGAGGCCCCACTCAGACGGCCCCGCGGCCCCGCCTGAGTGCCCGGCCCGGCCGCGCTTCCGTCGGCTCGCCGTCGCGCAGAGCGACCACGCCATTCACGACGACGTCTCGGACGCCGACCGAGAGCTGGTGGGGCTCGGCGAACGTGGCGCGGTCGGCGACCCGGTCCGGGTCGAGGACGACGAGGTCGGCGGCGTACCCGGGCTCGAGCACGCCGCGGTCGGTGAGGCCGAAGGTCGACGCGGGGAGAGACGTCATCCGCCGGATCGCCTCCGGCAGGGTGAGGACGCCGAGCTCGCGGGTGTAGCGGCCGAGGACGCGCGCGAAGGACCCGTAGGCGCGGGGGTGGGTGGGGGAGTCCAGGCTGCGGCCGACCGGGGCGATCGACGCGGCGTCGGAGCAGACGCCGACCCACGGCACTGCGAGCTGCCTCCGCAGGTTGTCCTCGCTCATGGAGCGGAACGCCGTGAACACCGAGGTCCGTTCGCCGGCGATCACGTCGAGTGCCGTGTCCACCGGGTCCTGGCCGCGATCGGCAGCGATCTCGGCGAGTGTGTGCCCTTGCCACTGCGTGTTGTCGGGATGGCGGAGCCGCAGCAGGAGGACGTCGCCGGCGTTGGGGGTGTCGCCGTACCGCCCGAGGGCGACCAGGTCCGCCCGGATCTCCCTGCGTACGTCGGGATCGGCGAGGCGGTCGTAGAGGGCGTCGGCACCGCCTTCGTGCCATCGGCCGGGGATCGTCGAGGAGAGTCCGGTGCCGCTGCGGGTGTACGGGTAGACGTCGGCGCCGATCGGCACGCCCTGGTCGCGCGCGTCCTGGAGCTTGGCGAGGGCGTGCTCCATCAGCGGCCACTGCGGCTGGCCGGCGGCCTTCAGGTGCCACATCTCGCCCTGGACGCCCGAGCGACGCACGATCTCCAGCAGCTCGTCGATCGCCGACAGCAGGCCCGATCCCTCGTCGCGGACGTGGGAGGCATACGTGCCGCCGTAGCGGCCCGCGACCTCGCAGAGCGCAACCAGCTCCTCGGTGTCGGCGTAGCTCCCCGGTGCGTAGATCAGGGACGACCCTATGCCGAGCGCGCCGTCGGCCATCTCCTCGGCCACGACCTCGCGCATGGTGTCGAGCTCGGCCGCGTCGGCCGGGCGGTCGTCGTACCCGACGCCGAGGACGCGCATCGTCTCCGCGCCGATCAGGGACGCGACGTTCTGCGTGCAGCCGGACCGCTCGACGGTGGAGAGGTACTGGGAGAGGCGGTTCCACGTCACCTCCACGCCGTACGTCGCGGCCTCGCGCTCGAGGTCGGCGCGGCCGGCAGCCGGCACCGGCCCCAGCGACTCGCCCTCGCCGAAGATCTGCGTGGTCACGCCCTGCACCAGCTCGCCCAGGGAGGTCCCGTCCTCCAGCACCGAGAGGTACGAGTGCGACAGCGGGTTGATGAAACCCGGGCACACGACGAGCCCGGCGGCGTCCAGAACCGCCGCCGACGGTTCATCGGCCGGGAGGTCGCCGACGACCACCACTCGGTCGCCGGCCACCGCGATGTCGGTGGCACGTGCGTCGCTGCCACGCCCGTCGTGGACGAGCCCGCCGCGGACGATCAGGTCGTACATGGGGTCCTTTCGGGTTGCGGGGCAAGTCGTCACCGAGCGTGACGGCGACCGTGGGTCTCATCGGCGCTCCGGCGCGGGCCGAGGCGGACGGAGGTCGCTCATCACCCGAAGGCCGGGCTCGGCGTGCCGGATGCTGCCGATCGTGTTCACGAGTGCGGCGGCCGTAGCCAGATCCCCGTGGAGCCCGCCGGGGACGGACAGGTGGAGGTCCGGCTCGCCGGTCAGCCGGATGTCGTCCTGGGACGGCCCGATCCCGACCGCCATCCGCAGCCGCAGGTGGACCCGCTCGACGCCGTCGACGCGCACCACGGCGACCTGGTCGATGCCCGCGATCCGACCCGGCTCGATCGTGCCGAACGCCGAGGGCGTGGGCATCTCGGCCACCACCGGCTCGATGGTCTCGGTGGTGTCGGAGGCGTCCCAGCCCAGCGCGGCGGCGACGGCCTGCGCGGACTCGGTCAGCCCCACGTGACCCATCGAGGCCGCTGCGACACGTCGTTCGAACTCCTCGGTGGTGATGCCGGCGCCGACCTTGGCCTGAAGCGGCTCACGTCGTCGGCCGGCGTCCTGCACGCGGAGGACGCGCACCGCGTCCACGCGCTTCGTGGCGCCGGAGAGCACGACCGGGAGGTAGTCCATCGCGAAGCCCGGGTTCACACCGGTCCCGACGACGGAGACCCCGGCCGTCCGGGCCGCGTCGTCGAGCCGCGCGGCCGCCTCCGGTGCCTGCACCCACGGGTAGGACAGCTCCTCGCACGAGGAGACCACGTGCGCCCCCGCCTCGACGGCCGCGAGCAGCTCCGGCAGGCACCGCGTCAGCGACGAGGACGTCGTGTGCGTGACCACCAGGTCACCCGCGGCGACGTCGAGCGAGGCGTCGCCGAGGCTCTTGACGACGCTGACGTGGTCGGGCGCCTCGGTGTCCAGGACCGAGCCGATGCCGGTCCCGACCAGGTCGGGACTGATGTCGCACACCGCCACCAGGTCCAGGTCCGATCGGCGGAGCACGAGCCGGACGACCTCACGTCCGATCGCGCCCAGACCGACGTGTGCGACCTGTGCGGCGGTTCCCGTCATGTGTCCTCGTCCTTCGTGTCGTGTCGTCCGGCCCGGGCGTCCTGCTCCGAGCCTTCCTCCGAGTGCGCGCCGTACGGGCGGACCCACTGGTCGGCGATCGAGCCGTACGCCTCCATGCGGTCGTTGCCCGCGGCCCCGAGCCGGCGCGCGACATCGGTGGCAAGAGTCTCGACCAGCGCGACCGTGGGCGTCAGGCTCTCGAACGGCGAGGGCCCGTCGACCTGGGCCGGCAGCACCGCGTCGGCGAGATCGGCGATCGGCGAGAGCCACGGGTCGGTGAGCAGCACCAGCCGGGCTCCGCGGTCGCGCGCCAGCCGGGCGAACTCGAACGTGTCGAGCTCGTAGCGCCGGTAGTCGAACAGGACGACCGTGTCGCGCCGCGAGAGCTCGGCGAGGGCGGCCGCTCGCTCGGCCGCGAGCGACGGCACGTGGTGGACGCCCTGGCGAAAGGGGCGCAGGAGTGAGGTGAGCATGGCTGCGAGCAGGTGACTGGTCCAGCCGCCGGTGACCAGCACGCGGTGTCGCTCGTCGGCGATGAGCGCACCCGCGCGCTCGAAGTCGAGCGGGCTGAGCTGGGCGAGCGTCCCGGTCACCGCGTCGGCGAGTGCGTTGCCGGCCTGGGCGAGCGGGGCGTGGTCGGACTCGGCGAGGTGGCTGCGGTAGACCTCCACCGGTGACAGCACTCGCGCGGACAGGTCGTCGCGCAGCGCCTGCTGGAACGCGGCGTAGTTGTCGAACCCCAGCCGTGAGACGAACCTGCTGACGGTCGGTCCACTCACCTCCGCGCGCGAGGCGAGCTGGCTGACCGACTCCAAGCCGGTGGTGGGAGGCCCGGAGAGGAGGGCCCGGGCCACCTTCCGCTCGGACCTGCTGAGCTCCCCGAGACTGCGGCGTACCCGTTCGGTGACGCCCAGGGGAGCCGTCGGCATGGCGGCAGAGTAACTGATTCATTTCATTCAGGTAAGAGCGTTGACCCCGTGTTCTGAATGGTGCTGTACTGCCGCGCGTGGTCACCGAGACGACGCCGAACCGCGTGTACGACGGGTCGACCGCGCCCGACGCGGGCCTCCGCGAGCAGCTGACGCGGGCCGCGCACACGTTCGGGACCCCGTTGTACGTCGTCGACACGGCCGCCGTGGACGCGGCCGCCGCCGCGGTGGAGGCGGCCTTCCCCGAGCCGTGGATCCGGCAGTACTCCCTCAAGGCCAACGACCTCCCGGCGGTCACCGAGGTCCTCGCCGCCCGCGGTTGGGGCGCCAACGTCGTCTCCGGCGGTGAGTGGGCGAGTGCCCGCGCAGCCGGCGTCCCGTCGCAGCACACCACGCTCGAGGGCGTCGGCAAGACCGACGCCGACCTCCTCGCGGTCGTCGACGAGGCGGTGGCGGGCACGCCGTTGCGCTGGGTCGCGGTCGAGTCCGCCGACGAGCTGGCCCGCCTCGCCGAGCTGCACCGCTTGCGCCGCGACGAGGCCCGACGCGACCTCGACCTACCGGTGCTCCTCCGGCTCAACCCGGACGTGCAGCCGGAGACCGCTCCGGGACTGGCGGTCGGGCTCGCCGCGAGCAAGTTCGGTCTCAGCGCACCTGATCTCGAGGCCCTGGCCGCAGCGCCGCTCTGGCGTGGCGGGCTCCGCCTGCTCGGGATCCACGTCCACATGGGCTCCCACCTGCGCGAGGTCTCGTCCTGGGCGCTCGCGGGATGCCGCGCCGTACGGTTGCTGGCCCGCGTGCGGGAGGTGTACGACGGGCCCGGCACACCCGACACGGTCGACTTCGGTGGCGGGTTCCCCGCCCACGGCACCGATCCGTCCCCGGCAGACTTCGCCGCGGCCCTGACCGCCGAGCTGGAGCGCGCCGGCCTCGACCTGCCGTCCACCACCGCGATCGAGCCCGGTCGGGTCGTCGTCGGCGCCGCCGGATGGCTGGTGGCCGGCGTCCTCCACACCCGGCGACGGGGGGACGAGGGCCAGGTGATCCTCGATGCCGGCCTCACTGAGCTGATCCGCCCCGCCCTCTACGGGAGCCGCCATCCGATCACCGCGCTCGGCGACCACGGCGAGGCCGAGGTCGGCGACGTCGTGGTGCAGGGCGCGGTCTGCGAGTCGACCGACACGTTCGGGGTGCATGCCTTGCCGTCGCTCCACCGAGGAGACCTCGTGGTCCTGCACGAGGCGGGGGCGTACGGCGCCTCCTTCTCCTCCCGCTACAACGGACGACCGTCGGCCCCGGAGGTCCTCCTCCGGCCCGACGGCTCCCTCGCGCTCGGGGAACGAACCCCCCCGCCTTCTCGGGGGTGGCCGCTGGATCTCACCCGGACCGTCGACGATGCACGGTCCCGGCCAGAAAGGAGTGATCCATGACCATGTCCGCACGAGGATCCACCCGAAGGCTCGGTCGCCGGAGGAAGGTCGCGGCGCTCGCGGTCGCCGGCCTGGCCGCGGCCACGCTGATGGCCGGACAGCTCACCGGCTCCAGCGCCCAGGCAGCCTCCACCTCCGACACCACGCTGACGGTGCCGGCCGACACGCAGATGACGACGTTCAACCCGTTCCTGAGCTACTACGACGGCGAGCTGAACGTGATCGGCGCGATCTACCCCGCGCTCACCATGCTCGACAACAACGGCGAGCCCATCCCGTACCTCGCCGACTCGTGGACGACGTCGTCGGACCAGCGCACCTGGACCTTCAAGATCCACCCCGGTCTGAAGTGGTCGGACGGCCAGCCGCTGACCGCGAAGGACGCCGCCTGGACGTTCAACCTGATCATGCACGACGTGACCGCGGCGACGTCGAACGGCTCGTTGGTCGAGAACTTCAAGTCCGTCACCGCGCCGGACGACAACACGCTGGTGATCACGACCAAGCAGCCGCAGGCGAACATGCTCTACCTGAGCATCCCGGTGTCGGGCATCCCGATCGTGCCCGAGCACATCTGGAAGAGTCACGTGGCGGGCCTGAAGAACTACCGGAACATGGACTTCCCGGTCGTCGGGTACGGCCCGTTCGTCCTGACCGACTTCAAGACCAACCAGTTCGCCGAGATGACCGCCAACAAGGACTTCTTCCTCGGAGCCCCGCACTACGACAAGGTCGTCACCAACTACTACTCCAACAGCGACGCCGCGGCGGCCGCGCTCACCAGCGGTGAGCTCGACCAGATCGGCGGCCTGACCCCGGCGCAGTTCAAGGCGATGTCGAGCAGGTCGAACGTGATGACGTACCAGACGCAGTCCAGCGGCTGGACGGCCATCGAGATCAACCCCGGAGCGCGGACCCGCAACGGAAAGCCGCTGGGAACGGGCAACCCCATCCTCAAGGACAGCCGGGTTCGTCAGGCGATCGCCCTGGGCATCAACCGGCCGGAGCTGGTCGCCAAGGTCCTGGGTGGCAACGGCGTCGTCGGAGCCGGTTACCTGCCGCCCGGCTACCCGCAGTTCTTCTGGACGCCGTCGCCGTCGGAGGCGCAGGCCTACGACCCGGCTCGTGCCAAGCAGGTCCTCGACCAGGCCGGTTACAAGATGGGCTCGAACGGCGTGCGGGTGGCGCCGGACGGCAAGCCGTTGCAGTTCCGCCTGGGCATCCACTCCGACGACGCGACCGACGCCGCGATCGCGCCGTACCTCAAGGAGTGGATGACCGCGATCGGGATCAAGCTCGACGTGAACGCGATGAGCTTCGACCAGCTGAACAACAACCTGGCCAAGGGGGACTGGGACATCCTGATGGACGGGTGGAGCACGGGTCCCGACCCGACGTACCTGCTCTCCATCCAGACCTGTGGCACCTTGCCGGATGAGAACGGACAGAACGGGAACACCGACGCGTTCTTCTGCAACAAGCAGTACGACCGGCTGTTCCAGCAGCAGCAGACGCAGTTCGAAGCGCAGCAGCGGGCGGCCACGATCGCGCAGATGCAGGCCATCCTGTATGCCGGCAACGCGGACGTGATCCTGTTCTACAAGAACGGGCTCAGCGCCCTGCGCACCGACCAGGTGACGAACTACCTGCAGGGGACCAAGGCGGCCAACGGGTTCTACCCGCTGCAGCACGGCTTCACCAGCTGGTGGAAGGCCGAGCCGGTGGCGGGCGCGGCCACGGCCAGCGAGAAGGCGAGCGAGCAGAGCTCCAACGCCATCAAGTGGATCGGCCTCGGTGTGCTGGTCGTGCTCGTGATCGGTGGCGTGGTGTTCCTGCTGCGCCGGCGTACGGCGAGCGAGCGCGAGTGAGCCGCCGGTGAGCGTCGGCGTCCAGCTGGAAGCACCGACCGTCTCGGGCCCCGAGGAGGGGCCCGAGCGGTCGGACTTCTGGATCTACCTGGCTCGCAAGGTCGGGGCCGCGATCGTCAGCTTCTTCATGCTGCTGGTGGTCGGGTTCATCATCTTCAGCCTGATGCCGTCCGACCCGGTCTCGGCGCTGACCCGCGGACGGCCGACCTCGGACGCGCAGATGAACCAGCTGCGTCACGACCTGGGCCTCGACCAGCCCCTGTGGGAACGGTTCCTGACGTTCGTCGGCCACACTCTGTCGGGGAACCTCGGCTACTCCTACGAGTACCACCAGCCCGTCTCGACCCTGATCGCCGACCGGCTGTGGCCGACGCTGCTCCTGATGGGCACCTCGACCCTGATCTCCATCTGGCTCGGGATCTGGCTCGGCATCCGGGCCGGGTGGCACCCGGGCAGCGTCCTCGACCGGAGCGCGAGCGCGGTCTCGCTGGCGCTGTGGTCCGTGCCGACGTTCTGGCTCGGGTTGATCCTCCTCGTCGTCTTCGGCAGCGGCACGGTGGCCGGCATCCCGGCGATCTTCCCGGCCGGCGGCATGCAGACCCACGACGGCGCGGGCGGGTTGTCCCACATCACCGACGTCGCCTGGCACCTCGTGCTCCCGTGCCTGACGCTGGTGGCGGTGATCTTCGCGCAGTACGTCACGATCATGCGGTCGTCGATCATCGACGAGCGCGGCAACCCCTACCTGCTGACCGCGCGGGCCAAGGGCCTGCGCGACGAGGTGGTACGCCGCAGGCACGCCGTACCCAATGCCCTGCTGCCGTCGGTCACGGTCATCTTCCTCCAGATCGGCGGCATGATCGGCGGCGCGATCACCGTCGAGGTCGTCTACTCCTGGCCGGGACTCGGCTACCTGACCTTCACCGCGCTCCGCATCCCGGACCTGCAGCTCCTCGAGGGCACGTTCATCGTCTTCAGCGCGGCGGTGATCGTGTGCAACCTGATCGCCGACCTGCTCTACCGCGCACTCGACCCGAGGGTGAGGCGACAGTGAGCGCCACCCAGGAGCGGCCCCCGGACACGACCCCGGTCGAGGAGAAGGCGCCGTCGCGTCTGGTGCCGATCTGGCGCTTCACGCTGACCGTGCTGCGGATGCCGAGCGGCCTGTTCGGCGTCCTGGTGATGCTGGGGTTCGTGCTGATGGCGCTCACCGCGCCCCTCTACATCCACCCCAGCGACCTGTCCGTCACCCAGGCGACCGGGCCGCTGCTCGCGCCCCCGCAGCAGGGCTATCCGCTCGGCACCGACCCGGCCGGCCGCTCGGTGCTGCTGCTGGTGATCTGGGGCTCGCGCACCTCGCTGGCGATCGGTGTGATGGCCACACTCCTGACGATGGTCCTCGGATCGAGCATCGGCCTGGTGGCCGGGCACTACCAGGGCCGGACCGGGCGCCTCCTCATGCACGTCACCGACTGGTTCATCGCCCTGCCGGGCCTGCCGCTGGCGATCGCGCTGGCGGCCGTCCTCGGCCAGGGGGCCGCCTCGATCACGATCGCGATCGGCGTCACCTCGTGGACCGGTACGGCGCGCCTCGTGCGCGCCCAGACCCTCGCCGTCGAGGCGCGTCCGTTCATCGAGCGGTCCCGTGCGCTGGGCGCGACCGACACGCAGCTGATCACGCGGCAGGTGCTGCCCAACGTGATGCCGCTGATCCTGGTCTCGAGCACGCTCACCGTGGCGAGCGCGATCCTTGCGGAGGCGACGCTGACCTTCCTCGGGCTGGGCGATCCCACCTCGGTCTCGTGGGGCTCGCTGCTGAACAACGCGTTCATGCAGGGCGCGGTCACCGCGGGCGCGTGGTGGTACCTCATCCCACCCGGTATCGCCATCCTGGTCATCGTCCTGGGGTTCACGCTGGTCGGCCGGGCGGTCGAGCACGCCCTCAACGCGCGGGTGCAGCCTCGATGACCGCCCCTGCCTCGCAGATCCCGCCGGCCGCGGAGCGCCGTACCGACCAGCCGGTGGAGCCGCTGCTCGACGTACGCGACCTGACCGTCACCTACCACTCCGGCAAGGTCCCGGTGTACGCCGCGCGGGGGGTCGACTTCGCCCTGGCGCCGGGGGAGACGCTCGGGATGGCGGGGGAGTCCGGCTCCGGCAAGACCACGGTGGCGATGAGCCTGCTGCGCCTGCTGCCCGCGGAGACGACGGTGACCGGTGAGATCCGCTTCCGCGACGAGGACCTGCTCGCCGCCAACTGGGGACGGATGCGCTCGGTCCGGTGGGCCGAGGCCTCGGTGGTGTTCCAGGGCGCGATGAGCGCACTCAACCCGGTGCGCACGATCGGCGAGCAGATCGTCGAGCCGATCCTGCTGCACGAGAAGGTGGGCGAGAAGGCCGCCCGCGCCCGGGCCCGCGACCTGCTCGACAGCGTCGGCGTGCCGTCGCGCCGGATCGCGAGCTACCCCCACGAGCTGTCCGGAGGTCAGCGGCAGCGGGTGATGATGGCGATGGCGCTCGCCTGCGACCCCCACCTGCTGATCGCCGACGAGCCGACGACCGCACTCGACGTGATCGTCCAGGCGCAGATCCTCAGCCTGCTGACCGACCTGGTGCGGGAGCGGGGGATCTCGCTGATCATGATCAGCCACGACCTGTCCGTGCTGGCCTCGACCTGCGACCGGATCGCGGTGATGTACGCCGGCCGGCTGGTCGAGACCGGGCCCTCGCGGCAGGTGATCGCATCGCCCCTGCACCCGTACGCCCGAGCACTGGCCGGCGCCTTCCCGACGCTCGGTGACCCGGGTTCGCGCCTCGCGCCGGGGGGGCTGCCCGGGGACCCGCCCGACCTGCGCGAGGAGATCGACGGCTGCCCGTTCGCGCCCCGTTGCCCGGAGGTGGAGGACCGATGCCGGTCGGGCGTGATTCCCCTCGTACGGCGCGGTGACCGTGCCGCCGCCTGCGTTCACGTCACGGGCTACGACGAGGCTGTCGGCGATGGCTGACCCGACCGAGCCGGTCCTCGAGGCCCGTGACCTCGCGGTCACCTTCCCGGCGCGCCGCCGGCAACCCGCAGCGCGAGCCGTCGACGGTGTCAACCTGGCCCTCGGCCGGGGCGAGGTGCTCGCCCTGATCGGAGAGTCGGGCTGCGGCAAGTCGACCCTGGCGCGGGCCATGGTGGGCCTGATCGAGCCGAACCGCGGCGAGGTCCGGTACGCCGGCAAGCCGCTGCGCCGTACTCGCTCGGGACTGCGCGAGTTCCGGCGCCACGTCCAGCTGGTGCTCCAGGACCCGTACGGCGCGCTCAACCCGCGGCAGAACATCCACGATGCCGTCGCCGAGGGACTCCGGCTGCACGGCCAGCGCGCCGGGCTGACCCGACGGGTGGGCGAGGCACTCGAGCAGGTGGGCATGCGGCCGCCGGAGCACTTCTTCGACCGCTACCCCCACCAGCTCTCCGGCGGTCAGCAGCAACGCGTCGTGATCGCGGGCGCCCTGACGCTCGGCCCGGAGGTGCTCGTCGCCGACGAGCCGGTGTCGTCGCTCGACGCATCGGTGCGCGGGGAGATCCTCAAGCTCTTCCTGAGCCTCCGCGACGAGCTCGGGTTGGCCGCCCTCGTGGTCAGTCACGACCTCGGACTGGCGTGGAACATCGCCGACCGGGTCGCGGTGATGTACCTCGGCCGGATCGTCGAGGTGGGCACGGTCGAGGAGGTCCTGCTCCGGCCGCAGCACCCGTACACGCGCGCGCTGCTGGACGCCGTACCGTCGACGTCGGACCTGGACGCCAAGACCGTGCTGCGCGGCGAGCCGCCCGACCCGACCGCGATCCCGGCCGGCTGCCGCTTCCATCCGCGCTGCCCGTTGCGGGCGACGTTGCCCGAGGACCGGGCACAGCTCTGCCTGAACGACGTACCGGTCCTCGCGCCCGCTCTCGACGAGCGACAGGTCGCCTGCGTCCACGCGGACGCCGCACCACCGGCAGCCGTGCCGCACGACCGAGCTGAGGTGACGACGTGACCGACCACCAGCCGTTGCGTACGACGTTGTCCCGGCCGCCGCGGCTGCGCCCCGGCGACCGGGTCGCGCTGCTGACGCCGTCGAGCCCGTCGAACCTGGAGCGGATCGACGAGGGCATCGACGTGCTGCGCTTCTGCGGCCTCGAGCCGGTGGAGTACCCCACGGCCCGTGCCCGTGGCACGGCCCAGCCGTTCCTCTCCGGCACCGACGCCGAGCGCGCCGCCGACCTGCGCGCGGCCCTCCTGGACGACTCGATCGCCGGCGTGATGACCGTGTGCGGCGGCTACGGCTCGCAGCGCATGATCGAGGTGCTGGACTGGTCGGATCTCGACGCAGTGTCGCCCAAGGTCGTCGTCGGGTACTCCGACGTGACCGGGCTGCTGGAAGCCCTGGCGAGCCGGCTCGGCTGGGCCTCGGTGATGGGACCGATGGTCGCCGAGAGCGAGTTCCGCGAGTCCTACTCGTTCTCCTCGCTGTGGTCCTGTCTCGCGTCGCCGGACCGCTACGGACCGCTCGTCTTCCCCGATGGGAAGACCCTGGTCGGCGGCACCGCCGAAGGCCTTACCGCCGGCGGCAACCTCTCACTGCTCACCGGTTCGGTCGGGACCACGACTGCATGGACGCCACCGTCGGGGATCGTGCTCGTGGAGGACGAGCAGGAGGACCCGCCGCGCACCGACATCATGCTGACCCACCTCCGCCGGGCGGGCTACTTCGACCGCGCGGCCGCGGTGATCGCCGGCACCTTCACCAACTCCGGCGACGACGCGGGGATCCAGGCCGTGCTGGACGACCGGCTCGGTGACCTGGGCATCCCGGTCATCACCGGCGCCAACATGGGCCACGGCGGCCACGTCCAGACCTGGCCGATCGGCGTACGAGCCCGGCTCGACGCCGATGCCCGCACGGTGACCTTCCTCGAGCCGCCGCTGACGGATCAGGCGGGTTCGTAGGTGAGGTCGGCGAAGTAGAGGTCCAGGCCGGGTGGGGCGTCGAAGAGCATGGTGCCTTGCTGGGCGTCGAGTCGGTGGGTGCCGTGCTGGTCGACAAGGTAGTGGCGGTGGTGGGGGGTTCGCCAGACGTAGCGGTTGCGGCCGCACTGTCGGCTGGTGTAGCCCGCGTGGGTCTTCCAGCGGTGGTGTCGTCGGCCGAGTGGGCCGGAGTTGTGGGTGCCGGTCTGGCCGGGTGGACCGTTCGGGTCGTAGGGGGTGGGGTGGTCGAGGTCGGCGGCGCCGGCCAGGCCGGGCACGGCAGTGGCGTAGGAGAAGTAGTCGCCAGGGAAGCCGAGGCGGACCCGATCGGCGAGTCCGGTGGGGTGTTCGTAGCAGTCGACCACGACCGGTGTGACGCGGATCCGGCAGCCGGCGAAGAGCTGGGAGTCGGCCAGGAGCGGCCCGACGCCTTCGACCCGGGCGACCGGCGCGGAGAGCCCCGCGATGGAGAGGTCGGAGAGGTGCACGTGGAGGTCGACCCGGGGACGGAACCGCTCGGGCTCGGCGTGCGTGAGGGTCTCGAGGAGGTCCGCAGGCATCGCGGTTGCCCGGGTCACCTCATCGCTGCCGGCCTGCGCTGCGAGGAGCAGTTGGAGGACCTCGGCGGGGCGGGCCAGCCAGCCCAACGCGATCGCACGGAGCTCGTCGCGACCCGCCTGTTGGTGGCGGTCGACGATCAGGTCGGCGACCCGGTCGACCATGGCGTCGATCCAGACCGCGTCGCCGGCGGTGACCCGGGCAATCACATGGCGCAGCCCGAACTCGTCGACCCGGGACAGGCCGACGTAGCGACGCCGGCGCTGGGCCTCCACTCGTGCGGCGTGGGCCACTCGGTCGGCCTCGATCACCTTCGCCTCGCCGATCGCGAGCACCCGACCCGGCGCTTCACCGCCGATCGCCTCGGCCACGGCGGCGTCGACGAGGTCCACCCGATCGGCCGGCAGCCGCCGCGACAGGCGGGCCACCTTGCGGGCCAGCCACACCGGACAGACCAGCTCCTGGGTGCGCGCCCAGACGCGCGGCAACCGGTGGATCAGGTCCAGCACGTCGGCCAGGTCACGCTCACACGCCGACACCCCGACCTCACGCGCCAGGGCGAGCGCGGGGATCGAGAACTCCCTCACCCCCGGCGTGCCCTCACCACCGGGATGCACCAACCGGTCCTCGGCCCACACCCGACGACCCGTGCCGGGATCGTGCCGCGGGTCGGTGGAGTGCACGTCTGCCCACGCCGCCACCACCCGCAGCTCATCGACCTCCGCAGCCCGACGGCGTACCACCGAGTCCTCGGCCAGCGTCAACAGGGCATCGGGCGACAGCCCGGCCAGATCCTGACCGAGGGTGTCGGGCCCGAGTGTTCCCATACACAGATGGTATCGAACATGTGTTCGACACACACAGGACTTCGTCCCCCTGGGACCACCCTGGGATCAGGGTCGGGCCAGGGCGATCACGACGTGGCCGGCGGCGTCCACGAGGTAGGTGCCGCCCTGGTCCTTCGTCACGGAGCGCACGTCGAGCAGCCGCGAGGACAACGGCGGCGGCGGTGGGACGCAGAGGACCTGCGTCGTGGACAGATCCTTCCTGACGTGGAGCCGGTCACCGCGCAGGACGTAGCGTCCCGAGAGGCCGTTGCAGCCGTCGGTCCCGGTCAGCCGCCCGTCGTGGAAGGCCAGCCGCACCTTGTTCGGCCCGTGCGCGGGCAGGGCCGACCGGCCGTTCCGGCCGACCAGCGCGGCGACGACCCAGGTGCCCTTCAGGTCGACCTGTTGCCGGGGCGGCGAGATCACCGGGGGATGCGTGGAGCTCGAGCTCGCCGGCTGCGGGGGAGAGGCCGCGTCGTCCGCCCGCATCAGTACGGGCACCAGGATGGCGGTGGCGACGGTGGCGAGCGTCAGACCGGCACCACCGAGGACCGCTCGTCCCCGACGTCGACGGCGTACGTCGCGAAGCATCTGCTCGAGGGGCGCTGGCCCCACCTCGTGCCGGTCACCTGCGGTCTCGAGCAGGTCGGTCAGGGTCGGGTCGCTCATGGTGCTCCTCGTAGCTCTGCGAGTGCCGGGTCCTCGGCGAGGACCTCGAGGGCGCGGGCGAGTCGGCTCTTCACGGTGCCGCGGGCGACGCCGAGCACGGTCGCCATCTGCTGCTCGCCGAGGTGGGTGTAGTAGCGCAGCACCACGGCCGCGCGCTGGTCCGCGGTAAGGCGGTCGAGCGCGCGCATCACGGCGTCGGCGTCGTCCACCGAGGTCGTCTCGTCATCGACCACCCGGTCCGGGAGCGGGTCGGTCGAGCGCTCACCGGTCCACCGGCGCCGACGGGACGACGTGAAGGTGTTGATCAGGACCCGGTGGACGTAGGCGTCGCGGTCGTGCGCCGCAGTGACCCGGCGCCAGTGCAGGAGGCAGCGCTCCAACGCCGACTGCACGACGTCCTCCGCCTCGGCCGGAGAGCAGCCGAGCAGGACCGCCGAGCGCACCAGGCGCGCCCAGCGCGCGGCGACGTACGACGTGAACTCCTCCTCGACGTCCACTCGTCCACCTCCCGGGCCCTCCCTGGGTAGACGCGACGACGAGGGCTCGAGGTTCCCGCCAGCGGGGCCGATGAGGCACGGACAGCAGGCAATGCGCAGAAAAATGCAAAGCAACTAGACGTGATAACCGAATATCTGTAGCATTCATGAGTGAACTCGGAAATGAATTCAAAGATATTCCATTTCGAAATTATCAGGAATCCGCGCGAGATGCAAATCGACGCCTGAGTCCCAGTCCTCGCGCCCGTTGCAGCCCATCGGTGGCACCCGGCCGAGCCCAGCCAGGCTCGCCGGTGTCGGCCCGTCCCGGCGTCGGACGCGACACACACGGCCCGACTTCGCACGCCCGCGTGGGCAGTCGGCCGGATCAACAATTCACATCACGAGAGGAGCACATTTGTACCTGGTGCATGACAGTTTCGCCCGCGTCATGATCTCCGCCCGAGTGGCGGACGCCGAGGAACGGCGTACGGGTCTTCGCCTGGCCCGTGCCCGCCGCCTGAGCCGCCGGTCGGCTCGAGCGGCAGTCCATGCCCAACGCCTGAGCCGACAGGCGGCCCGGGCCGAACGGCGGGCGCGAGTCGCCCGCGCTCGCGTCACGTAGATCCCAGGGGGTGGGTCCCACCATCGGTGGGGCCCGCCCTCGTCGCGCGAAAACACACTCACGCCGAAGTCGTGGCGTGCTCCCCATCGGTCGGCACGATCCGGTTCAATATCCCTGCTGCACCAACCGGTGGTGCAGGTCTCGGTCGCGCGCCCCCGAGGAGCCCACGCATGTCGATGCCGCCGTACGGCGTCAAGCCCGGGCGCCGTCGGGCCGGCCCCCACCGGTGCCCGTCGGTCTGGCACGCGCTCGGCTGGACGGTGCTGTCCGCGGCCGTGCCCGGCAGCGGTTTCCTGCACAACCGGCGACAGCGGCTCGGCGCGCTGGTCTTCCTGGTCAGCCTCGTCGGGGTGGTCTGGGTCGGGCTGGAGGCCCCGCACAACCTCTCGGCCGCGCTCGACCTCGCCTTCAGCCCGTCACGGCTGACCCGCGCCGCCATCGAGACCGCGGTCTGTCTGGTGCTCTGGGTGGCGGTCGTGGTGGGCACGTTCGTCGTGCTCCGGCCGCGGCCGGCCGAGCCACGCTGGCACCTGATGGGGGGCAGCGCACTGGTGGGCGCCCTCTGCCTCGTCGTCGTCGCGCCGGTCGGGCTCGTCGTCCGCGACGCGTTCGCGCAGGCGCACGTCGTGAACGAGGTCTTCACGCACAACCAGACGGCCACCCGGCCGACCGACGTGACCCCCGAGGACCCGTGGAACGGCCGTAGCCGGGTCAACGTGCTGCTGCTCGGCGGCGACTCCGGGCCGTACCGGGACGGCACGCGGACGGACACGATGATGCTGGCCTCGCTGGACACTCGCACCGGCCGGACGGTGACCTTCGGCCTGCCCCGCAACCTGATGGACGTGCCGTTCCCGGAGAACAGCCCGCTGAACACCGTCTACCCGAACGGCTTCACCGGTCCCGGCGACCCGGGCAGCTGGATGCTGAACGCGGTCTACCGCGAGATCCCGATCCTGTACCCACACATCCTCGGCAGGTCCGCCGACGAGGGCGCCGACGCGATCAAGCAGGCGGTCGAGGGCGCCACCGGGCTGCCGGTCGACTACTACGTGCTCGTCGACTTCACCGGCTTCCGCCAGCTGGTGGACGCGATGGGCGGGATCACGGTGAACGTGAACGTCCCCGTCGCGATCAACGGCCAGACCGACGCGGGGATCCCGCCGACCGGTTACATCGAGCCGGGCCCGGACCAGCACCTCGACGGCTTCCACGCTCTTTGGTACGCGCGGGGTCGGTACGGCGCCGACGACTACCAGCGGATGTCACGCCAGCGCTGCGTGGTGAACGCGATCATCGACGAGGCCAACCCGGTGAACCTGCTCCGGCGGTACCAGGCCCTGGCCGCGGCGGGCGGCAGGGTCGTCACCACCGACATCCCGAAGGAGCTGCTGCCGGCGTTCGTCCAGCTCGCTCTCAAGGCCAAGGACCACAAGGCGAGGTCGGTGCTCTTCCGCTCGTCGACCACGTTCAACCCGGGCGCACCCGACTTCGACTACATGCACCAGGTCGTGCAGCAGGCGCTCGCGCCACCGGCCAGGCACCGACACCACGCGGAGTCCCCGACCCAGGTCGACCAGGACGCCTGCGCCTACAACCCGGGCCAGTCCTACTGAGCGTCGTTCACCGACCGTCGGCGGCGCCGGCCGAGCCGGCGTCGGGCGCCGCGGCGTACGGCGTGTGCAGCGGGATCCGCGAGGTGACCGTGACCGAGGCGTCCGGGAACACGGTCACCACCGCGTAGCCGATGCGCCGGTGGGTCGGTGAGTACGTGAGGATCACGAACCGCGCCGGGTGCTGGATGTTGCCCGGGTCGGGGTCGGTGCTGACGTGCCCGCCAGCGCTGCCGTTGGTGAGCTCGTAGGCATGTCCGCCGTCCGTCGTGGCAATGCGCCGCGGTCCCAGGAACTGGTACGAGCGGCCGTCGAGCACCGCCACCCGTTGACAGCCGGACGCCGCGATCTCCTGTCCGAGGATGTGGTCGTGGAGCAGGACGAAGTCGGGTCGGGTCGCGCACGCCTCGGACGTGGTGTCACTGATGAACTTGTCGAGGTCGACGTCCGGGTCGCGCAGCACGTCACCGATACCGAAGTCACCGACCAGGGAGACGCGCGGGTCGGGGGCGGCGAGCATCGTGAGTCCGCCGATCGTCCGCGTACGGCCGTCCGCGACGTGCCACCCCCGCTCCTCGGCGGCGTGAACGATCGCCTCGGTGTCGTGAAGACCCGGCGCGAAGTAGACCGGCCGGTCCTCGGAGTAGTAGTCGACGGTGTCGATGATGTAGCTCTCGATGGGCTTCCCGGCGAACGTGAGGTCACCACTGAGCGCAATGAAGTCCGCGTCCACGAGCTTCGCCGCGAGGCCGACCTGTCGGGCCATGCCGTTGACGTCCTCGAAGTCCTCGGCCAGGACGAACGTCATGCTGTCGCCGTGCGGACGCAGGTCGTCGCGGTTGTCGAGGGCCTCCTCGAGGTTGCGCGCCACCGTGTCGTAGAACGTGTCGCGCGGCCGGAGGATGGACAGGAACGGAAGCACCTCCTCCATCAGGCCGTTCACCTCCGTGCCCTCGAGGGTGGTGCCGGCGAAGAGCGGGTTGCTGACGACGACGTGGTGGTCGCGATGGAGGTACGTCGCGAGCCCGACGGCGTCGAGCACGAGGGCGCCCGCGACGCCGGCAGCCACCAGACCAACCCGCAGTCGCCGGTTGTACGAGGTGACGAGGTCGCGCTCCTCCGGGGTGTAGCCGGCCAGCCGGCGCCGGCGTTCGCGCAGCAGCACGGCCACGCCGCCGGACACGAGGGCACCGGACAGGAAACCGATCAGGCTCCAGGTCACGACATAGCCACGCGCGGCGTCCTTGATGCGTTGGATCTCCGGCTGCGGGTCGTCCCACAGCGCGATCAGGTACTGCCGGGTCTGCTTGTCGCTGGGGATCAGCCGGTTCCAGTCAGCGCTGACGTCCACGCCCACGTTCGTGCCGAGGAGGCCGACGTGGGCGTGCTCGGGCCGGATCAGCGCGCCGCCCTGCAGCCGGCTGGTGTCCTGGCCCAGTACCGGCTTCACCGCGACCGGCTGGCCCGCGATCTCGATGTGCGCCGGTGGCGCGTAGCGGAGCGCGACGAACGCGAACGCGAACGGGACACTGACGAACAGCAGGACGACCCCGACCCGGAGGAGGCGGCGGAGCACGATCTGGGCTGGTGCCTGGGCTGCCTGCATGCGCGGTGGAAGCGACTCCCGGATCGATGTCGTCCCGGGGCGATCCCGGGACGTTCGATGCTACCGATCGACCGGTGGGCACACCGTGCGCACACCGTGCGCTCGCCGTACGCGCCCCTACACTCGGCCCATGGCGACCGCGTCGTCGCACCCGGACCGGCCCTCCGGCGTACGACTGGCCGAGCTGCTGGCGGTGTTGTCGCTCGGGGCAGACCTCGGCATGGGGCAGCCGATGGAGCACGCCATGCGCCAGTGCCTGATCGCGTTGCGGCTCGGTGACCGGGTCGGGCTGGGTGAGGCAGAGCGGACCGACCTCTACTTCGGCTCCCTGATCGCCTGGGTCGGCTGTCACATCGACGCCTACGAGCAGGCCAAGTGGTTCGGGGACGATCTGGCGCTCAAGGACGGCTTCCGGCACTACGACCTGTACGGCGCGCGCCCGGTGGTGTCGATGCTGAGCGCCCACCTCGGGCGCGGACGCTCCCTGGGAGAGCGGGCGCGGACGGTCGTCGCCTTCACGGGACACGGGCGGCGCGACATGGGGGAGATGCTGGCGAACCACTGGTTCGCGGCCGATCGGTTGGCCGAGGCGGTCGGGCTCGACGACGGCGTGCGGACGACGGTGATGCAGACCTTCGAGCGGTGGGACGGCAAGGGATCGCCGTACGGCGCGCGTGGCGACGAGATCTGCCTGACGTCACGGATCGTCAACCTGGCCGACGTCCTCGAGGTGTACCACCGCAGCGAGGGCGCCCAGCGCGCCGTCGAGGTGGCCCGACTGCGCTCGGGAACCCAGTTCGACCCGGAGCTCGTCGATCTCGTCGCGCGGGACGTGGACCACCTCTTCCGCGACCTCGACGACGCGACCACGTGGGACGCCGTGATCGCCGGTGAGCCCGGCCTGGAGCGCACGCTCACCGACGGTGAGCTCGACCTGGCACTGACGGCCTTCGCCGACTTCATCGACATCAAGTCGCCCTACACCCTCGGCCACTCGCGCGGCGTCGCGGACCTCGCCTCCGGCGCCGGTGAGGCGCTGGGTCTCGCAAGCGTGGAGGTGCGCCGGCTCCGTCGCGCCGCCCTTCTCCACGACCTCGGCCGGCTCGGGGTCTCCAACGGGGTGTGGGACAAGCCCGGGGCGCTGACCGCCTCCGAGACCGAGCGGGTGCGCCTCCATCCGTACCTCACCGAACGGATGCTGGCCTCCTGCCCCGTGCTCGCGGCCCTGGGCGAGATCGGAGTGCAGCACCACGAGCGGCTCGACGGCTCCGGCTACCCCCGTGGGCTCCGGGGCGATGCGCTGACCGTCTCCGGTCGGGTGCTGGCGGCCGCCGACGCCTACCACGGCAAGCTCGAGGTGCGCCCGCACCGATCGGCCTTCGCACCGGTCGACGCGGCAGCGTGGCTGCGCGAGGAGGTGCGGGCCGGGCGCGTCGACGGGGAGGCGGCCGACGCGGTGCTGACCGCGGCCGGGCACGCCGTACGACGTCGCAAGGACTGGCCGGCCGGGCTGACGACGCGCGAGGTCGAGGTCCTTCGCCTGCTGGCACGGGGTCTGTCCAACCGCCGGATCGCCGAGCGGCTGACCATCTCGCGGCGCACCGTCGACAACCACGTCGACCACGTCTACACCAAGCTCGGCGTCTCCAATCGGGCGCGGGCGAGCCTGCTCGCCGTCCGTTACGGGCTGATGTCCGTTGTCGAGGATGGGGAGTTCGACTCATGAGCTGAGGGCCTCGTCAGCGCTCGACGCGTATCTCGCCCGCGACGACAGGCTCTTGGATCTCTGATCCGGGGTCAGGCGACCGTGACGCGCGGATCGAGGAACCCGTAGACGATGTCGACCACGAGGTTGGCCACCACCACCAGGATCGCCCCGACCAGCACGGTCGTGCTGATCACGTTGAGGTCGATCGGGGTGGTCAGTGCCTGCAGGCCCCAGTGGCCGATGCCGTCGATCCCGAAGATCTGCTCGATGAAGATCGTGCCGGACAACAGGCCGGCGAAGTCCAGCCCGAAGATCGTGATCACCGGGACGATGGCGGCGCGCAGCGCGTGCCGGAAGAGCACCTTGGCCGGCCGGACGCCCTTGGCGCGCGCGGTGCGGATGAAGTCCTCACCGAGGGTCTCGACCACCTGCCCCCGCGTGAACCGGGCGTAGTCGGTCAGGCTGGTGACGGCGAGGACGAGCCAGGGCAACATCATCCAGCTGATCGTCTTCAGCGGGTTCTCCGTGATCGGGTAGTAGCCGACGTTCGGGAAGACCTGCCATCGCAGCGAGAAGAACAGCCACGCCGTCAAGATGATCAGGTAGTCCGGGATCGCCGACACCACCAGCGAGCTACCGACCAGCGCCCGGTCGATGACGGTGCCGCGCCATCGGGCGGCGAAGGCACCCATGACGACGCCGCACGTCAAGTAGATCGTGGCCCCACCGACGGCGACGGTGACGGTCGCGGGGTACTTCTGCTTGAGGTCGTGCCAGACCGTGTTTCCGGTCATGATCGAGATGCCGAGACAGGGTGCCGGGCAGTCGTAGTACTTCCCGTCGACGTAGACCCTCGTGCGGCCCACGAACACGCCCTTGGCCCAGATGCCGTAGTTGGCGACCACCGACTTGTCGAAGCCCATCTGGTGCTTGATCGCGGCCAGCGTCTGGGGGGAGCACTGGCCGTTGTGGAGCTGGTCGCAGTAGTTCACCGCGGGGGTGTCGCCGAGCCCCTTGAAGAACAGCACGAACACGAATATCGACGTCAGCACGACGACCAGGAGCGAGCTGAAGATCCGACGCACGATGAACCCCGTCATCGAGCCTCCCTTCGGCCCTCGCCCCGCCGTGCGGAGCCCGCGCCAGGCTACGACGTACGGCCGAGGTGGTCACGATCGCGCGGGTGGTGCCAGCATGTTCGGACCGAGGAGGCCCGATGTCCAGACTCGTCCAGGTGGCCCTGAGAGCCACCGACCTCGACCGCGCCGCGGCGTTCTACTCCGAGCTCCTGGGAGCAGAGCCCAGCGGCCGGTTCGACCCGCCCGGCTTGTTGTTCTTCGACCTCGAGGGCGTCCGGCTGCTCCTCGACGGCAACGCTCCATCCTCGATGCTCTACCTCGAGGTCCCCGACGTACGGCGTGCCGTGGACGCCCTGCGCGGGCGCGCGGAGATCGTCTCCGAGCCGCACGCGATCTTCACCCACGAGGACGACGCCCTCGGACCGGCCGGCACGACCGAGTGGCAGGCCTTCGTCACCGACTCCGAGGACAACCTCCTCGGCCTGGTCGGTTTCGAACGGACCGCGGGCTCACACCGAGCGGAAAACGCCGCGAAATAGCCGCTGAAATGTGTCTGATAAATAGCTGAGAAAATGCCTTCTCCGAGCGCGTTCGGGCAGGCAGACGGCGGGGTACGGAAATTCCGTACCCCGCCGTCCTGGGGTGGGTTTATCTGTGCTGCTCAGACACCGCAGATCACTGGGAGACCCAGATGTCCTTCCACGTCGGCATGCCGAGCGTGTTGTCATCGTTGTCGCCGTTGATCTTCGACCCGTGGGCCTGGGCGATGCCGGTGTAGTAGGTGGTGAACAGCGGGAAGTACTTCGTCGCGATCTGCTTGTCGAGCGCGTTCCACGCGTCCGCCTGCTTCTCCAGAGGCAACGTCTGGATGGCGTCCATCTGGTTGTCGGCGGCCTTGTTGCTGAACGCCGCGTAGTTGGCCCCGAACGAGTGGCTCTTGTCCGGGTTGGTCGACCCGAGCACGGGCGGCATCCAGGTGGAGCCGGACGGCCAGTCCGAGCACCAACCGGCCGAGCGGACGTTGATGTCCTCGGACGTGTTGTCACGTGCTGCGGGGTAGTTCGCCGTCGTGGTCGGCACCGGGGTGGCCTTGAAGCCCCCCTCGGTGAGGCCCTTGACGAGAGCGTCCTTCGTCTTCACCGAGATCGGGTCGTCGGTGCGGAACAGGAACTTGATCTCGTAACCCATGGCGTTCGCCGACTTCAGCAGCGCCTTGGACTTGGCCGGGTCGGAGTTGAACCCCTGGCGACCGGTCACGTTGTACGCCGTACGTCCCGGGACGCCAGGAGGCATCAGGTTGGTCGACGCGATCGCGTTCACGTTCGGGATCAGACCCGCAGCGAGGATCGCGTTCTTGTAGGGGTAGGCCCACGAGAGAGCCTCGCGCACCTTCTTGTTGGTGATCTTCCGGTTGTCGGGCGCCCAGTAGTAGGTGCACGGCGAGCCACCCAGCGTCAGACGGTCCGGCGCCTTCTGCTTCATCTGCTGGAAGTCAGGGGCGAGCAGGTCGTCGTAGGTCAGCGTGGTCTGCCCAGAGCCACTGTCGGCGAGCATGATCTGGTCGATCTTCTCCGACGGCTGCTGGAGCTTGAAGTCATACCCGTCGGGGTACTGCGTGCGAGCCGGGTCGGTCGAGGCGCTCCAGTACGGGTTCTTCTCCAGCACCAGCTCCTTGCCCGGGTTGAAGCTCTTGATCATGTACGGACCGGTCGACCAGGGCTTGTTCTTGTAGGTCTTGGGGTCCGAGACCTTGCCGGCCGGGATCGGGCCGTTGGCCGGGAACGTGCCCCAGTACGGCATGTCCGGGAAGGGCTTGGCCATCGAGATGGTGATCGTGTCGCCGCTGACCTTGATGCCCTTGAAGGTCTTCTGGCCCGAGGTGTAGGGGCCCTTGTAGGCCGCGCCGCCCTTGAAGTACACGTTCGAGTAGTACTGGCAGGGGCCGGTCGGGAACGTCGCGGCGTCCATGCACCGCGTCATGCCCCAGGCGACGTCCTGGGCGGTGACCGGCTTGCCGTTCTGCCACTTCACCCCGGGGCGGATCTTGAACGTCCACTTGGTGAAGTTGTCGTTGTGCTGACCCAGGTCGGTGGCCAGGTCGGGCACCAGGATCATCTGCTTGGTCGAGGGGTCGTACTTGTACTGCGTCAACGACCGGGTGACCAGACCACTCATGATGGACGAGGTGTCGACGTAGTAGATCTCGCTGGGGTCGATGGTCGTCTGCACACCCGGTTGGGTCAGCACCGTGACGATGCCGCCCTTCTGAGCACCGGCGATCGTCACCGGACCCTTGGCGCTCGCATCCTGGTTGTTGCCGGTTGCGCCGGGGTGGAAGTTCGACGGGGCGCCCTCCGGCGTCGAGCTACCGCCGCTTCCGCCGCACGCGGCGAGAGCGAGGAGCCCCACCGAGGACAGGGCGACCAACGGAATCTTCAGTCTCATGTACTCAGCCTTTCGCTGAATGTTCGACCCGGCGACGACTCGCCGAGCGGTGCACCGGGGCGGGCGCGCGCGGTCGGCGCGGCCATCGGCCCCGCATGCAAGAGAACCAGCCCTTCATCGCCGTCCAATATCAGGTGGATAACGAATGGATATCGACTGCGAAATGTCACAGAAAGGTCACGGATAAAGAACCGGTCACGGCCAGATCTCGGAATTGTCACGAATCGCGCCGCGGTCCGCTCCGGACGCCACTCATCGCGCCCGACGAGTCAGCGTTTGTAGGCGACCAGCTTCACCGCGAACGACGGGTGCGGGGCCTTCGACGTCCCGTTGCAGGAGTAGCCGCCGTTCGTGTGGCAGGTGAACGTCGTGGACGCGTTGACCAGCGTGACCGTGACGACGCGCGTGCCGGCGCGGCTGAACGGCACCGAGACCTTCCCGCGCCCCTGCTTGGTCAAGTGGACGATCATCCGGGTCGCCGGGTGGTGCTTCCGCGTGACCAGCACGACCACGGCCGGACTCGTCGCCCGCTGAGGGCCGTCCACCGTCAGCCGTAGCCGCCACCTCGGGCCGGACAGGTCGGCACCCGGAGTGGCCCTGAGGTTGACCGATGCCAGGTGCCGCACGGCGTACGTCGTCCAGGGTGTCCGGGGCGATGCCCGCGTGAGTGTCACCTGCCGAGCCGACCCCGCGGCCGGGTACGCCTTGCCCTCGGCATACGCGCGGCGGGGCACGGTGTTCCCGCTGGCGTACCTCCCGAACACCGTCGTCATCCCGCCGTGGCTGTGCAGTGCGGAGTGGATCGCCTCGGCCGAGAACTGGTGCCCGCCGCGGCCGAAGGCGGCGGCATGCTTCCAGACCGACCTGACGATCCGGCGTCCGTAGCGCTCGCTGAGGTACTCGAAGAAGACCCAGTTGCCGTATTGCTCGAAGCCGCCGTTGGTGAAGGTGTCCAGCGGCGTCCCCGGCTTGCGCAGCTGGCTCCAGGGGAGGTACTGCCGGTTGTCGTTGCTGGAGTCGTCGAACTGGTCCTCCATCCAGGTCGCGGTCGACTCCATCAGCCACGGGTCCTCGCCCGCGTCGTACCCGTACTGGGTGGCGTGGAAGAACTCATGGGCCGCGGTGACCCGCGCGACCTGCATCGGGTCGGCGTGGAACTGAGACCGCTTGAAGTCGTTGTCGATCAGCAGGTACGACGAGTAGAGGCGGTTGTTGGACGACGTGCGCTGCTCCGCCACGGTCAGGCCGTACAGACCCTGGTGGTACAGCTCCTTGAGGTAGACGTCGAACTTCCCCGAGCCGCCACCGCGGGTGCCGTCGGAGACGGGGCGGCGGTAGCCGAGCTTCTTCACCTCGAACGTCCAGACGTTGTTCAGCATCGTGAGCTGCTTGTCGACCCACGTCCTGCTCGGCGGGGCGTCGCGGCTCGTCGGCACCCAGTGGATGCAGATGTGGCCGGCGCACTTCTTCTTGGCCTTGACCCGGTAGGTCTGCCCGTAGAGGTCGGGGTGGTCGGTCGGTCGGGCCAGGATCGCGACGGCGTGGCGACGGTCGGCGGGCGTCAGGGCGTGCATGGTGAGCCGGAGCCGGAGCAGCGCCATCGAAGGGTCGGTGCGGGTCGCCCGACCGGCCAGCACCTGCGTGGCGGTGTGCAGCGCCCGGACCGCCAGAGCGCGCGCCGAGGTGGTCGTGGACCCGTCCACGGCGTTCGGAGTGCCGGTCGAGCCGGCCAGGGCGGTCCCCGGCGATGCCGAGAGGGACAGGGCCGTGCTGAGGGCCACCACCACGGCGGCGACGGTACGGCGCATGAGTGAGGCTCCCTGGAGGTGACGTGGGTCGGGTCAGCGGGAGGTCGCCCCGAGACCCGTCCACCCTAAACCGAGGATCTCGGACGGCGAGGCGAGTCAGCCCGTGGAGGAGATCTTCTCGATCAACGCGGTGGTCGAGATGGCCGGCGTACGCGGGAGGTAGACGACCTCGCAGATGTCACCGAACTCGTCGAACTTCCCGCGCCAGTCGTCGCCCATCACCAGTACGTCGGCGGCGTACCGCTCGAGGTACTCGCGCTTGAGCTCCAGGCTCTCCTCCACGAACACCTCGTCGACCATCCGCAGGGCCGCGACGATCTCCAGTCGCTCCGACTCGCTGAAGACCGGCTCGCGGCCCTTCTTGCGCAGGTTGAGGGCGTCCGCGGACACCCCGACCACGAGGCGGTCACCGAGCGAGGCGGCGCGCTCGATCACGCGCAGGTGCCCGACGTGGAAGACGTCGAAAGTGCCGAAGGTGATCACGGTGCGCGGCATGGGGCGCATTGTGGCATCACGCGATCGAGGAGAATCGACCCGATGACCACGACCATGACGCCTCCGGCCCCGATCGCGATGATCACACCCGACCCGGCCGCCGACGCCCGACGGCGACGCGGGCTGCGCCAGATGCGGACGCTGGCGGTCTGTCTGCTCCTGCTGGCGGCCGTCGTGTACCTCGTGACGCTGGGTGAGGACGGCGTGCTCGGCTTCGTGAACGCAGGGGCCGAAGCGTCGATGGTCGGTGCCATCGCGGACTGGTTCGCGGTGACCGCGATCTTCAAGCACCCGCTCGGGCTGCCGATCCCGCACACCGCGCTCATCCCGAAGCGCAAGGACGACCTCGGCCGGAGCCTCGAGGAGTTCGTCGGCGAGAACTTCCTCCAGGAGGGCGTCATCCGCGAACGCGTCGCGTCGGCGGCGATCTCGGAGCGCGTCGGCGCCTGGCTGGCCGACCCCGAGCACGTACGCCGCGTGGTCGACGAGGTCTCGGAGGTCGCCTCGATCGGACTGGGCAAGGTGCGCGACGAGCACGTCTCCGACCTGGTCACCGAGGCGCTGATCCCGCGGTTCCGCGAGGAGCCGCTGGCACCCCTGGCCGGTGGGCTGCTGGCCGAGGTGGTGCGCGACGGTGTGCACGAGGGGGTCGTCGACCTGGCCCTCGACGAGCTGCACGGGTGGCTGCTCGAGCATCCGGACACGGTGGCCGAGGTGCTGGAGCAGCGGGCGCCGTGGTGGGCGCCGCCCCGCCTCAACGACGCGGTGACCCGCCGGGTCACCGCCGAGCTGGTCACCTGGCTCGCCGAGATCCGCGCCGATCCGGCCCATCGTGCGCGGCTCGCCTTCGACTCGATGCTGACGCGGCTCGCCGAGGACCTGCAGCACGACCCCGAGACCCGCGAGCGCACCGAGCGTCTCAAGGACCGGGTGCTCGACCATCCTCAGGTGGTGCAGTCCAGCATCGCGCTGTGGAACGCGCTCCGGCGCGCCCTGCAGGCGTCGCTGCTCGACCCGGACGGCGCGGTGCGGGATCGCCTGGCGCGCGAGCTGACGGCGTTCGGCGTCCGGCTGCGAGAGGATGCGGAGCTGCGGGGGCGTCTCGACGGCGCCGCCGCGGACCTGTCGGTGTTCGCGGTCGAGCGTTACGGAGCCGAGCTCACGGCCGTGATCACCCACACCGTCGAGCGGTGGGACGGTCGCGAGGCGGCACGACGGATCGAGCTGCACGTAGGTCGAGACCTGCAGTTCATCCGGATCAACGGCACGATCGTGGGAGGTCTGGTGGGACTGGTGATCCATGCGGTGACGGTGGTGGTGCGGTGATGAGCGAGGCAGTGGTGGTGATCGTGCGCGACGAGTCGATCCGGCTCGGCCAGTTCCTCAAGCTGGCCGACATGGTCGACACCGGCGCCGACGCGAAGGGCCTGATCGCCCAGGGACTGGTCCGGGTGAACGGCGACGTCGAGACGCGGCGCGGACGGCAGCTGCTCTCCGGCGACGTCGTGGAGTGCGCCGGCCGCCGGGCCGTGGTGTCGATGCGCTCGACCGGCGGGTGACCTCCCGGGGCCCTCGGGAGGTCGGCCCGGCTCAGCAGCAGCCGCAGCCGCAGCCGGGCGTGCACTGACAGTCGGGACCGCACGGGCAGTCGTGGCTCTCGTCGGCCATGCCGCTCACCTCCTTTCCGCAGGCGCACCAGGTGGTGTCGGGGTCCGGGTCGGGGCAGGTGCCGGCCGCGATCCCGGCCAACATCGCCCGCATCTGGTCGCGCAGCGCCTCGAGTCGCGTGATCTCGGCATCGACCTCAGCCAGCCGCCTCGTCAGGTGCTGCTCGGCCGGCTCGCACGGGCAGTCGCCGGTGTCACGCACCGCGAGCAGGTCGCGGACGTCGGCCAGGGTCAGTCCGAGTCGCTGCGCGCCACGGATGAACGCCATCCGGTCGCGCGCGCCGTCGTCGTACTGCCGGTAGCCCGCCGGCGTCCGCCTGGGCGCCGGGAGCAGGCCGACCTTCTCGTAGTAGCGCAGCGTGTCGGGGCTGCTGCCGACCTCGGCGGCCAGCTGGGAGACCGTGTACGTCGTCGTCACACCACGACGCTAAACCCTGGACCCGACTCCAAGGTCAAGGGCGTTCTGGATTCAGTCGACGTCGACCAGGTCGCAGACGAAGATCAGCGTCTCGCCGGGCTTGATCACCGCACCCGCGCCGCGGTCGCCGTACGCCAGGTGCGGCGGGATCACCAGCCGGCGCCGACCCCCGACCCGCATGCCCTCCACCCCTTTGTCCCAGCCCTGGATGACCTGGCCGATGCCGAGGCGGAACTCGAGCGGAGCACCCCGGTTGTACGACGCGTCGAACTCCTCGCCGGTCGAGTGGGCGACGCCGACGTAGTGCACCTTCACCGTGGCGCCGGAGGTGGCCTCCGGACCGTCGCCGTCGACGAGGTCGGTGATCTCGAGGTCGTCGGGCGGCGCGCCGTCGGGGAAGTCGATCTCGGGCTTGTCCATACCGTGACCTTACGGGCCCCGATCCGGACCGGGACTGTCGGTGGTCGCCCCTAGCGTGGACGTATGCCGGCGACGATGCAGAAGCTCCCCACCCCGACCACCGAGTCGGGTCACAGCGAGCCGGACACCCGCGGTCTGGCCGAGGAACATCCCGAGGCGGCCCAGCTCCCGAGCCCTTGCACCTGTGACGACTGCCAGCCCCCTTCTCGCGACGAGATGTGGACCCGCTGGGCCTGACCCCGTGCCTCAGGTCTGGTGCACGTAGCTGTCGAGCTGGTCCCGCTCGAACTGCAGCTGGTCCAGCGACGACTTCACGACGTCGCCGATGCTGATGATCCCGGTCAAGGAGCCGTCGGACACCACCGGCACGTGCCGGATCCGGCGTTCGGTCATCATCACGCGGAGATCGTCGACCGACGTGTGCGGCTCACACGTGCGCACGTCGCTGGTCATGATCGAGCTCACGGACCCGTCGAGGACGGCATCGTCCTGGTGGAGCCGACGTACGACGTCGCGCTCGCTCACGATGCCGTCCACCGCGCGACCATCGTTACTGACCACGACCGCACCGATGTTGTGCTCGGCCAAGAGTGCGAGCAGGTCTCGCACCGTGGCGTCCGGAGAGATGGTGACGACCTGGCCGCTGGGCTTGCTCGAGAGAACGTCGCTGATCCGCATGACCACTCCTCGGGAGTCGCTCGGTTCTACCCCAGGCTAGTCCTCTTCGCGGGTGCGTCGCGAGTGCAGCTCATGGACCGAGCCGGGCTCGCGCGGCGGTGAGTCGGGGTCGTGGTCGCCATCGGGCAGGGAGCCGAGGAACGACAGCACCGCGTCGTGGAGGTGACCGTTGGTGGCCAGCGAGCTGCCGCCGAACGGCCCGGGGGTGCCGTCCAGGGAGGTGAACGTCCCGCCGGCCTCGCGGACGATCACGTCGAGCGCCGCCATGTCGTAGACCTGGAGCTCGGGCTCGGTGGCGATGTCGACGGCCCCTTCGGCGAGCATCATGTAGGACCAGAAGTCGCCGTACGCCCGGGTGCGCCAGCAGCGACGCATCAGCGAGAGGAAGTCCTCGAGCCGGCCGCGCTCGTCCCAGCCGTGCAGGGAGGAGTACGACAGCGAGGCGTCCTCCAGACGGCGAACGTCGGACACGGTGCAGCGGACCGCCTTGAGCAGCGAGCGCCCGGTCCAGGCGCCATTGCCGGACGACGCCCACCAGCGCCGCTGGAGCTGGGGCGCCGAGACCACCGACAGCACCACCTCGTCGTCGACGGCCAGCGCGACCAGGGTGGCCCACACCGGGACCCCGCGGACGAAGTTCTTGGTGCCGTCGATCGGATCGATCACCCAGCGCCGCTGGCTGTGCCCGGAGCTGCCCTGCTCCTCACCGGTGATCGCGTCGCGCGACCGGGCCCGCGAGAGCGTGCGTCGGATCGACTCCTCGACGGCCTGGTCCGCGTCGGTGACCGGCGTCAGGTCGGGCTTGTTCATCACGTGCAGGTCGAGCGCCTTGAAGCGGGAGGTGGTGATGGAGTCCGCGTCGTCGGCCAGCACGTGAGCGAGGCGGAGGTCGTCGGTGTAGTCGGGCGCTGGTTGACCTGGCGGCATGGGCACAGGCTAAACCGATCCCACCGGACGGCCCCGAACCGAACCGTGCCTGATGGCGTATATCTAGGGCATGGAGTTCAACGGTCTCCCGCTGCACCCCCTCATCATCCACGTCGTGGTGGTCTTCGCCCCGCTCGCCGGCATCGTCGGCATCCTGTACGCCGCGGTCCCGCAATGGCGCTGGTGGCTCCGCTGGCCGCTCGTGGCCAGCGCGGTGATCGCCGCCCTCGCGGGGATCATCGCCGTCCGGTCCGGTCAGGACCTGGAGAACCAGCGGCACCTGCAGACGCTCCCCGAGCTGGCGACCCACGCCGCGCGGGGCCGGTTCCTGCGCTGGGTCATGCTGGCGTTCCTGGTCCCGACCGCCCTCGCCGCCTGGCAGCTCGGCGGGCCGTCGCCGGTCTCCGCCGACGGCAAGACCCGGGACGGGCGCACCGGCGTCGTCGCCTGGGCGATCCAGTTGCTCCTCGTGGCCGGCGCGATCACCGTCCTGGTCTGCGTCTTCCTGACCGGCGACTCCGGCGCGAAGACCGTCTGGGGCGGCTGACCCGCCGCACCCGTTCAGTACTCCGGACCCGACCGCGCCTCGAGCAGCCGACGGAACGACTCGACCCGCTCCGGGTCCGCCTCGCCCCGGGCGACCGCCTCGTCCAGTCCGCACTCGGGCTCGTCGGCCCCGTGGGTACACCCGCGCGGACAGTCCTCGGTCATCTCGTCGAGGTCGGGGAACGCCTCGATCAGGTCCTCGGGCCGCACGTGCGCGAGCCCGAACGACCGGATCCCGGGTGTGTCGATGATCCACCCGTCGTTGTCCGGCAGGGCCAGCATGATCGCCGAGGTCGAGGTGTGCCGCCCGCGTCCGGTCACCGCGTTCACCTGTCCGATCTCCCGGTCGGCGTCCGGCACCAGCGCGTTCACCAGGGTCGACTTCCCGACCCCGCTGTGCCCGATCAGCACGCTCGTCCGCTCGGCGAGTCGCTCGCGCAGCTCGGTCAGGTCGGCACCGCGCTGGGTCACCACCCAGGGCACGCCGAGCGAGCGGTAGGTCACCAGCAGCGTCTCGGGGTCGGCCAGGTCGGACTTGGTCAGGCACAGGAGCGGCTTCATGCCCGCGTCGTACGCCGCCACCAGCGCCCGGTCGATCAGCCGTGGCCGGGGCTCCGGATCGGCAAGGGCCGTGACGACGACGAGCTGATCGGCGTTCGCGACCACGACCCGCTCGACCGGGTCGTCGTCGTCGGCGGTACGGCGGAGCACGGTCGCCCGGTCCTGCACCTCGACGATCCGGGCCAGGGCGCCGTCGACGCCGGAGACGTCGCCCACGACCCGCACCCGGTCGCCGACGACGACGCCCTTACGGCCCAGCGGCCGTGCCTTGACCGCCCACACGGTGACCCCGTCGACCTGGAGCGTGAGCCGCCCGCGGTCGACCGTCGTGACCACCCCGTCGACGGCGTCGTCGTACCGCGGTCGTTCCTTGGTGCGTGGGCGGGTGTGACGGCGCGGGCGCTCGTAGTGCTCGTGGTCGTTCTCGTCGTACCGGCCGCTCATCGGGCGTCCAGCAGGGCCGACCAGACCGCGGGGAAGTCGGGGAACGTCTTGCTCGTTGCCGCCACGTCGTCGACCCGCACGCCCTCGACCGCCGAGCCCAGGACGGCCGCGGCATGGGCCATCCGGTGGTCTGCGTAGCTCCGGAACAGCCCCCCGTGCAACGTCGCCGGGCGCAGCTCGAGGCCGTCGGCTAGCTCCGTCACGTCCGCGCCCAGCCCACGAAGCTCGGTGGCCAGAGCCGCGATCCGGTCGGTCTCGTGCCCGCGGATGTGCGCGATCCCCCGGAGGTACGACGGTCCGTCGGCCAGGGCGCAGAGCGCAGCGACCACCGGGGTCAGCTCCCCGACCTCGTGGAGGTCGACGTCGATGCCCTTGATCCGATCGGACCCGGTGACCGTCAGTCCGAGCTCGTCGCGCAAGACGCTGCAGCCCATCCGACCGAGCAGGTCGCGGATCGCGTCGCCGGCCTGGGTGGTCTGCGCCGGCCAGTCGCGGACCGTGACCCGGCCCCCGGTGGTCGCCGCCAGGGCCAGGAACGCGGCGGCGTTCGACAGGTCGGGCTCGATCGACTGGTCGACCGCAAGGATCGGCCCGGGCGCCACCCGCCACCGCGCGGGCTCGCCGTCGTCGACCTCGACGCCGTGCCCGCGCAGCATCGCGACCGTCATGTCGATGTGGGGCTGGGACGGCAATGCCTTGCCGTCGTGCAGGAGGTCCAGGCCCTCCTCGAAGCGCGCGCCGGCCAGGAGGAGGGCCGAGACGAACTGGCTGGACCCGGAGGCGTCGAGCACTACCCGGCCGCCGCGCAGGCTGCCCGTGCCGTGGACGGTGAACGGCAGACGGTCGCCGTCGATCCGGACGCCGAGAGCGCGCAGCGCGGTCAGCACCTCTCCGACCGGGCGGGTTCGCATGCCCGGGTCGCCGTCGAAGGCGACCGGTCCGTCCGCCAGTCCGGCCACCGGCGGGACGAACCTGGTCACGGTCCCGGCGAGGCCGCAGTCCACCGACCCACCGCCGACGAGCGGGGCGGGCTCGACCGTCCAGTCGTCGGTGGCCGTCTCGACCCGGGCACCGAGAGCGGTGAGCGCTCCGGCCATCAGCAGGGTGTCCCGGGACCGCAGCGCGCGACGTACGACCGAGGGGCCTTCGGCCAGCGCCGCGAGCACCAGGGCGCGGTTGGTCAGCGACTTGCTCCCGGGCAGCGAGACCGCCGCCTGCACCGGTCCGCGGGCATGCGGCGCGGCCCACGGCTCGGTCGTCGGCGGCGCGCTGGTCACCGGCGCAGCGTACCGAGCAGCCGCGAACGCGAGGTCAGCTCAGGTGGGCCTTGGCGACCCGGGCCTCGGCGTGTGCCTGCTTGGCCAGCTGCCGGGCCTCACGGCGTACGTCGTGCGCCGCACGGCGGGCCCGCCAGGCGACCCCGGGCTTGCCGGCGGTGTCGACGCTCGCCAGCAGGAGTCCGCCCATGATCGAGGCGTTCTTGAAGAACTGGGTCCGCTGGGCCGCCCGGGCGGCCTTGTCCTTCTCCTCCCAGAACGGGTGACCGGCGTACGTCGTGGGGGCCAGCGAGGCAGCCAGCACCAGCGCGGAGAGCCGCGGCATCCGCCCCGTCGCCAGCGTGAGCCCGGCCAATATCTGCACGGCCCCATTGATCCGCACGAGCGTCGCGGGGTCGGTCGGCACCGGCAGGCCGGGGGCGATCTTGTCCGCGAGGGTGGGCACCCGGTCGGTGACCTTCTCCGCCTTCGACACCTTGGCCGACGCATGGGTGAGGGAGTCGATCCCACCCACCACGAACATGGAGGCAAGCATGGGGCGGGCGATCAGCCGGATCACGGTCATGTGACCTTCTTACCCGATCCGAGTCGCGCTATGACTCCCAGGGCCAGGAGTCGATGCGAACCTGGTCGGAGGCCGTCTCCCCGTCCGTGGATGTCGCCGTGAACGTCACGCCCGCACTCGGGGCTCGGTTGAGTCGGTCGCCAGTGCGCCCACCGTCACCACGACATGATGGTTCCGAAGAGAGCGCCGATGGTGGGGTTCGCGTCCACGACCGCGCTCACCGAAAGCACCCCCGTGACGTTGACGGTCTGGACGGCGGTGGCGCCGGTGTAGTCGTCCGTGGGAGCCAAGGTGGCGGTGACGGTGCAGGCGCCGACCTGGTGGTACCGAACCGTGGTGTGCGCCTGGTTCAGGGTGCAGACCTGGCTCTGGTGGTCGACGGAGTACGTGATTGTGCCGTCCGAGTCGCTGCTCTTGGCGGTGAGCAGGTCGCTGCCGCCGACCTTGCCGCTGGCAGGCAGGGTGAAGTCCAGGTGGGGGGTGCCCTTGCCGACGTCGAACTTCTGCTGTTGCTGCGCGGCGACGTCGTAGTCGTCGTCACCCGACTGATCGGCATCGACGATGCAGGTGCCGGGGTGGTCGAAGGTGACGGTGCCGTCGACGGCGACGGAGCACACCAGGGGTGAGCCGGGGCTGAAGACCACGTCGTTGCCGGAGGCACCGCCGTCGGCGGTGGCGGTGTAGCTGGGTCCGCCGACCACGGCGTCGGCGGGGGCGGTCGAGGTGATCGTCACCTGCTGCGCCTCCTGCGGGACGCCGACGCCCTGGGTGTCGCTGGCGGGCAGGTAGTCGTCGTTGCCGGCGTTGGCGGTGATGGTGCACTTCCCGGCGTGGTCGAAGCTGACGGTGGAGCCGGTGACGGTGCAGGCCGGGCCGAGCTTGTTGGTGGTGGTCTCGACCGAGACGGCGACCGGGGCACCTGAGTCGCTGGAGGCGGACACCCGGTAGGTGTCACCGAAGGTCGGTGAGGTGGGTGCGGACGAGGTGATCGTCACCTGCTGCGCCTGCCTGGGCACGTTGACCGACTGTGTCGCCTGTGCCCGCGCGATCTTGCTCGATCCCGTTTCCGCGGAGATCGCGCACTTACCGGCATGCTTGAACGTGACGGTGGAGCCGGAGATCGAGCAGGCGGGTCCGAGGTGGTTGACGGTGGGGTCGACCGAGAACGAGACCTTATGTCCCGAGCCGCTGGTCGCGCTCACGTCGTACGTGTCGCCGAACTTCGGGTTCGTCGGCGGCGTCGAGGTGAATGTGATCTGGTCGCCACCGGGGTCAGTCGGCCCGGTCGGCCCGGTCGTCGGGCTGGTCGGGCCGGTCGTCGGGCTGGTCGGGCCGGTGGTCGGCTCGCTGGGGCTGGACGTCGTGTCGGTGGGCTCGGTCGACGGCGGCGTCGACGTGGGGGTCACGGACGGCGCCTGGCTGGTCGGGGGCGGAAGCGTCGTCTTGGCGGCGTCGGGGCCGCGCGACTGGCCGTTGTGCTGGCCCGACTTGCCGTCCCCACCGTTGGTCGGCAGGGTCGACGCGGCGGGGGGCTGGTTCAGCCCCTGTGGCGAGCCCAGGTCGGCGGCGTCCTTGCTGTGGAAGTGGGTCGCCCCGTAGATCGAGAGGACCGCGGTCGCCGTTACGAGAATGCCGCCGATGGCGGTGACCGACGCGTGCGAGACGGCCCAGGTCCGCGCGGCGCTGAACCCGGTCGACAGGAAGCCCGTGCCGGCGCCACCCGACGAGACGTACCCGGCACCCGCGGACCCCAGGAGCAGCGGCGCCAGGATCCCGGCCAGGCCGGAGTTGACCTCGGTGAGCTCGAGGTAGACCGCGGCGCAGGCGCGGCACGACGCCAGGTGGTCGTCGACGCGACTCGCGTCGCGGCGGGACAGCCCGGAGCGGACATAGGCGCCGAGGTGGTCCCGGGTCCAGGCGCAGTCGACGTCGTCCGGGTCGGTCGCGTGCTGGCTGAGGAACGCCTGCCGCAGTCCCTCGCGGGCCCGGTAGGCCAGGGCAGAGACGGAGTTGGCACTCATCCCGAGCAGGGGGGCGATGTCCGCGGGCTTCTGCTGCTCGACCTCGGTGTGCCACAGCACCATCTGCCAGCGCTCCGGGAGCGAGGCGAAGGCCTTCGCGGCGGCGGCGTTCTCGAAGCCGGCCACGGCGGTGTCGTGGAACGGCAGGCCCGGGTCGAACGGCGTGAGGTCGTCGACCGGGCGCAGCCGTGAGCCGGCGCGGATCTTGTCGACGTGGAGGCGGCGTACGGCGGTCAGCAGGTACGCGCGGAAGGCCAGGTCGGGGCCTCCACCGCGCTGGAGGACGGTCAGGACCTTGGTGAACGCGTCCGAGACGAGGTCGTCGGCATCGGCCGGACCGGTTAGCTGCCGGGCCAACCGCCGCGCGGCGTCGACGTGGCGCGCGAACAGCTCGCCGTAGGCGTCGACGTCCCCGCCCCGCACCGCCGAGATGAGTTCGGCGTCGCCGGGTCCCTCGACCTGCAGCGAGACGCTCACACCAACTCCAACGGGTAAAACCGAGACCTGTGACGACAGTATGGGCGGAACTCCGAGAAAATTCCTTCAAATCGCCATCATGCTGATACCCGCGCGCCGTCTCAATGGGCGGAGAGCGCTGGACGACGATGCGGAGGGAGGCGACATGGGGTTCTGGGCATTTCGGGACAAAGTCGTGCCTGGGCCTTCCTCCGCGTCGGACCATCCGGAGCTCTTCGAGCAGGTACGCGCGGATGTGCCGGCGCGGTTCGAGGCCGTGGGTGAGGCCCTGATCGCCGGTCGCACAGCCACGGATGCCTGTGAAGTCGTGGGCAGGTTGCAGGGCAGCCAAGGCGTCTCACTCGAGGAGACCCTGGCGGATCTGAGGACGACCTATGAGGTGGTGCTCGGCACCGAGCCCGCGTTCACCGATGCGTGTGCGGTGGCGCTCGGCTGGAGCGAGGCGACGCTCGCCTACTTGCACCAGCTCTCGTGCGCCGACCCGCTCACCGGGCTGGCCAGCATGGCCCATCTCCGTGGCCGGCTCACGGAGCTGTACCGGGGGGACACCCGCGGGCCGGCCACCCTCCGCGAGCGCTACGCGCTCGTCGTGGTGGAGGCAGCGGCCCCGCGTTTCTCCGGGATCGCCGACGAAGTGTTCGGCCTCGACCTGCGGATGTCGCGGATCGGGGAGTCCGCCCGCTCGGTGTTCGCCACCGACGAGACGGTCTGCCGGATCGGCCCACGCCGGATCGTGATCCTTGCGGCCCGCGACCAGGGCCTGCCGCGTCGCATGTCCTTGCTGCGCAGCCTGCTCGACGTAGGGGAGCGCGCCCACGGCGGCGTACGTATCTGGGGCGAGAGCCTGCCCCTGGCGGCCGACCAGGCGTCCAGCCTGCTCGACGAGCTGTCCCGCGACCAGGCACTCTGAGACGTCAGGCGAACAAGCTCGCTGCGGCGATCCCGGTGGCCGTCGCGTCCCGGCTTCGCCGGGCCCCGACGTCCTCGCTCTAGGCTGACGGCATGTGCGGTCGCTACGCCTCGAGCCGGAAGCCGGAGGACCTCGTCGAGGAGTTCGAGATCTCCACCGCGAGCGGCAACCGGGTCGACGAGGCCCTCGCACCCGACTTCAACGTCGCCCCGACCAAGCCCGTGTACGCCGTGATGGAGCGGTCGCCGTCCTCCCGTGACGACCCCGAGCCCGAGCCTCCCGAGCGCCAGCTCCGGGTGCTCAGCTGGGGCCTGATCCCCTCATGGGCGAAGGACCCCGCCATCGGCAACCGGATGATCAACGCGCGAATGGAGACGGTCGCCGAGAAGCCGGCGTACAAGCGGGCGTTCGCCTCGCGTCGCTGCCTGCTCCCGGCCGACGGGTACTTCGAGTGGTACCCCACCCAGGTGAAGGGGAAGTCCGGCCGGCCCCTCAAGCAGCCGTTCTACATCCATCCGCAGGACGGCGGGGTGCTGGCCATGGCCGGGCTGTACGAGATCTGGCGCGACCCCGACCGGGCCGAGGACGACCCCGACCGGTTCCGCTGGACCTGCACCGTGCTGACCACGGAGGCCGAGGACGCCGTCGGCCACATCCACGACCGGATGCCGCTGATGGTCGAGCGCGACCGGTGGTCGGCCTGGCTCGACCCGAGCGTCTCCGCACGCGACGACCTGCTCTCGCTGCTCGTGCCGGCGTCACCCGGACGGCTCGAGGCCTTCCCGGTCTCGACCGACGTCAACAATGTGCGCAACAACGGTCCCGAGCTGGTCGAGCCCATCCCGGCCGAGGACGCCCTGCTGTGAGCGGGGCGTGACCCGCTCCCGGCCGGTCTCCACGCCGTACGGCGAGGGGCGGCTCGACCTGCACCCCGCCCGCGCCGCGACGGCGACCCTGGTCCTCAGCCACGGCGCCGGGAACGGCGTCGAGGCGCGCGACCTGGTGGCGCTCGCGGCCGCACTGCCACACCACGGCGTCACGGTGGCCCTGTTCGAGCAACCGTGGCGGGTGGCCGGCAAGAAGGTCGCGTCCGCGCCTCCCACGCTCGACGTCGGCCTCACGTCCGCCGTACGCGCCCTGCGGCCGAGGTCTCCGCTCGTGGTCGGCGGCCGCTCGGCCGGGGCCCGGTCCGCCGCCCGCTGCGCCACGCATCTCGGAGCGGTGGGCTGCCTGGCGCTCGCGTTCCCGCTCCACCCGCCCGGCCGGCCCGAGAAGTCGCGCGTCGATGAGCTGACCGGGGCAGGCGTCCCCACCCTCGTCGTGCAGGGCGAACGCGACTCCATGGGGCGGCCCGATGAGTTCCCCGAAGGCACCGACCTGACCGTCGTGCCCGCCGCCGACCATGGGCTGAGAGTGCCCGCGAGCGGCCCCCTGTCGCAGCCCGAGGCCCTCGCCGTGGTGGTGGAGGCAGTGCTGGAGTGGCTCGTGCGTGAGGTCATGGGGAATCCCTGACCTCACGGACGTGTTCATTCAACGTGCTTGCCCTCATGGATCGTGCCCACGCCCCGGTAACCTGGGAGTCAATGACCGAACACTCTGATCCTTCCTCCCTCGCCCCCGACGAGGCGCCCGAGGTCGATGTCGAGACCGAGACCGACGCCGAGCGCGTCGCCCGTTTCGAGCGCGACGCCCTGCCCTTCCTCGACCAGCTGTACGGCGCGGCGATGCGGATGACCCGCAACCCGTCCGACGCCGAGGACCTGGTCCAGGAGACCTTCGCGAAGGCCTACGCCTCCTTCCACCAGTTCCGGCCGGGCACCAATCTCAAGGCCTGGCTGTACCGGATCCTCACCAACACCTTCATCAACAACTACCGCAAGAAGCAGCGCCAGCCGCAGCAGGCCATGTCCGAGGACGTCGAGGACTGGCAGCTCGCGCGCGCCGAATCGCACACCTCCGCCGGCCTGAAGTCCGCCGAGAGCGAGGCGCTGGAGCATCTGCCCGACTCGCAGGTGAAGGACGCCCTCCAGCGGCTGCCCGAGGAGTTCCGCCTCGCGGTCTACCTCGCCGACGTGGAGGGGTTCGCGTACAAGGAGATCGCTGAGATCATGGGGACGCCGATCGGCACCGTGATGTCTCGGCTCCACCGCGGTCGCCGTCAGCTGCGAGACATGCTCTCGGACTACGCGCGGGCCCAGCCGCTCCTGCCGGTCGGGCACGACGCCACCGGAGGGGGATCGGAGTCATGACCAGCGACGAGACCTGCGCCAACTTCCTGGAGCGCATCGTCTGCTTGCTCGACAACGAGCTGGACAAGGGAGAGGTGGCCGAGGTCAAGGCCCACCTCGAGGAGTGCGCGCCCTGCCTGCACAGCTACGACCTGCAGCGCACGGTGAAGGCGCTGGTCCAGCGATCGTGCATGGAGCATGCCCCCGAGAGCCTGCGACAGCGGGTCCGCGTGCAGATCCAGCAGATCCAGGTGTCCTACACCGAGAGTTAGCCCCGGACCCGTCCTCGCTTATGCGTTGGGGCGCTTGCCGTGGTTCGCGGCCTTCTTCTTGCGGCCCCGGCGCTTGCGTCCGGTCTTGCCCATGGTGTCCTCCTGGTCGTCGGCCCCAGCGGGGCAGACCTCCATCGTCTCAGGTGGGCGGCGCCGCACGAAATCCGGCCGGTAGCTCCTGGAGGGTCGGCTGACCGGCGGTCCCACCGACGGCTCGCGTGGAGAGACTCCCGCAGGCCACGGCACGGACCAGGCACTCCTCGGGGGGCAACCCTGCCATCAGTGCGCTGATGAAGCCGGCGTCGAAGGAGTCGCCGGCGCCTGTGGTGTCGATCGCAGCGACGTCAGGCGCAGCCACGCGGGTGACGAGGTCGGGTGCCTGCCAGAGGACCCCTCCGTCGGCCCCGTCCTTGAGTGCGACCTGGCAACCGCGGTCCAGGACGACGCGTGCCGCCTCGTCCCGGTCGCTGCGCCCGGTGAGCGCGAGCAGCTCCGCGGCGTTGGGCAGGAGCACGTCCGTGTGGTCGAGCAGACGGTCGATGCCCGCCCACGCCCGGGCCGGGTCCCAGTTGGTGTCCACCGACGTGGTCGCACCGGCCCGGCGGGCACGGGCGAAGACGCCTGGCAGGTGTTCGGCCAGGCGAGGCAGCAAGAAGAAGGACGCACTGTGGAGATGGCGCACCGACGCCACCAGGTCCTGGTCGATGATCTCGGGGCCGCTCGAGGCGATGGTCCCCGGGAAGGTGAGGATCGCGCGGTCTCCGCCCGACAGCACCACGCTGAGGCCTGTCGCGACGGCCGCGTCTGTCCGAAGCCAGCGGGTGTCCACGCCGCGCTCGCCGAGGGTGTCCCGGACGAAGGCGCCGTACACGTCTTCCCCGACGGTCGCTGCGAGCGCGGTCGGTACGCCGAGACGGGCGAGACCGCACGCCACGATCGCCGCCGAGCCGCCGAGCACGAGGTCGGCCGAGTCCACCAGCGTCTCGGCCTGTCCGAACGCGGGGACGACGTCCCCGGTGAGCACCAGGTCCGGGTTGGCATCCCCGATGACCAGGACGTCCGGTGCCGCCACGTGGCTCCTCCAGTCCGACGCTTGCGCGAATGGACACCGATTCTCGCACGAACTTGAGCGTCATGCTCGAGCCACGCCATACTCTCGAAGCATGCCACCCACCATCGTGATCGTCGGGGCGGGCAGCGTGGTCTTCACCCGCGACCTGCTCGGTGACGTGTTCTCCTTCCCCGAGCTCTCCTCCGTGCGGGTCGTGCTGCACGACATCGACCCCGAGCGGCTGGAGACGGCCAGGGCGATCGCGGAAGCCACCGCGCGCGAGGTCGGGGCCCACCCCGAGATCAAGGCCGAGGCAGACCGCCGGCGTGCCCTCGACGGCGCCGACTACGTGATCAACGTGATCCAGGTGGGCATGTACGAGGCCACCGTCCTCGACTTCGAGATCCCGGCCGGTTTCGGGCTGAACCAGACCATTGCCGACACGATCGGGATCGGCGGGATCTTCCGCGGCCTGCGGACCTTCCCGGTCCTGGCTGCCATCGCGCGGGACATGGCGGAGCTGTGTCCGGACGCCTGGCTCCTCAACTACACCAACCCGATGGCGATGAACGTGACGTTCCTCCACGCGGTCGCGCCACAGCTGAAAGTGCTCGGCCTGTGTCACTCGGTGCACTGGACGATGGACGGGCTGTGCGAGCTGGTCGGTGTCCCGCTCGACGAGGTCACCTACTGGTCGGCGGGCGTCAACCACCAGGGCTGGGTGCTGCGCTGGGAGCGGGAGGGAAAGAGCCTGTATCCGTTGCTGGACGAGCGGATCGCGGCCGACCCGGAGCTGCGACGGCGGGTGCGCGTGGACATGTACCGCCGCCTCGGCTTCTATCCCACGGAGACCAGCGAGCACTCGAGCGAGTACGTGCCGTGGTACCTCCACCACCCGAGCGAGGTCGAGCGGCTGCGCCTGAACGTGGGCGAGTACGTCGACATCAGCGCCGAGAACCTTGCCGAGTACACGCGCGTCCGCGAGCAGCTCGCGACCACCGGGCGTCTCGAGATCGAGTCGGGCGCCACCGAGTACGCGCCGCAGGTGATCCACTCGCTGGAGACCGGAACCATCCGCGTCATCTCGGCGAACGTGGCGAACCACGGCCTGATCACCAACCTGCCGTCCGGCTTCGCGGTCGAGGTGCCCACGCTCCTGGACGGACTCGGAGCCCACCCGATCCACGTGGGGGACCTCCCGCCCCAGTGCGCGGCGGTGAATCGCTCCTACATCGGCCCCGCGGAGCTCGCCGTACGGGCGGCCGTGGACGGCGATCCCCGGCTCGTTCGCGCCGCGGCCATGGTCGACCCCAACGCCGCAGCGAGCCTCACCGTCGACCAGATCTGGCAGCTGTGCGACGCGATGGTCGCTGCGCACGGTCCACTGCTTCCAGAGGCACTCCGCGAGCCCCTGCCCCTCTGACCTGGGTCGAGTGTTTCGGCGTGCTCACCTGATGCTCGACCTTGTCCGTACTGATCATTTACGAGCATAATGTGCCGCATGACGCTGACAGCAGACGAGATCAGGTCCCAGCCGGGGCTCTGGCGCCGGGTGGCGGACGGGCCCGTTCCCGAGTACCTCTCGGCTCGCGGTCGGCGCATGTTGGTCATCGGCTGCGGCACCTCGGCGTTCATGGCGATGTCCTACGCCGAGCTCCGCGAGCGCGCCGGCTTCGGCGAGACCGACTGGGCGTTCGGCTCCGAGGTGCTCACGGACCGGAGGTACGACACGGTCCTCGCCTTGACCCGCTCCGGGACCACGACGGAGATCGTCGACGCCATGCGCGAGCTCGACGCCGACACCAAGGTGGTCCTCAGCGCGGTCCACGGGGGACCTCTGGCGCCGCTGGTGGACCAGTACCTGGCCCTCGACTTCGCCGACGAGGCCAGCATCGTGCAGACCAGGTTCCCCACGACGGCGATCTCCCTGCTGCGGGCCGCCCTGGGCACCGACCTGGGGCCGTCCATCACCGACAGCGAGGTCGCCGTCGAAGGACCGCTGCCGGTCGATCCGGCCGACTTCGAGCACTTCGTCTTCCTCGGGACGTCCTGGACGGTGGGACTCGCCCACGAGGCGGCCCTGAAGATGCGTGAGGCAGCCCAGGCCTGGAGCGAGTCCTATCCGGCGATGGACTACCGGCACGGACCCATCGCGGTCGCCGGCGACCGGAGCCTGGTCTGGATCTTCGGAACGCCGCCCGCAGGGCTGGTCGACCAGGTGGCGGGGACCGGCGCCCGCGTGGTCACCGGCGCTCTGGACCCGCTGGCGCAGCTGGTCCAGGTGCAGCGACTGGCGGTCGCGGCGGCCGAGGCGCGCGGGCTGGACCCCGACCATCCGCGTGCCCTCACCCGATCGGTGGTCCTCGCATGACTGCCCGGCACTCGTGGCCGCCCGGGCCGGGACCCTGTGCCGACGCGTGTGCGCGTTCGCGCGGTCAGACATGTTCGCTTTTGATTGACGTGTGCCCACCCTACTGGCAGGCTCCGCAGTGATGAACGCCGTCAGGAGCGCTCGGTCGCGCCGTACCTCCGCCTGGGTGGGAACGCTGACCGGCGTGGTGGCGCTGGCGGCAGCGCCGGTCGCGACCACGGCGATCGGGGCAGGTCCGGCGGGAGCGGTAGCCCATTCCGCCGGCAGCCAGCGGGTGTTCGTCAGTCAGCAGGGGCACGCCGGCGCCGCCGGCACCCGGCACGACCCGCTGGCGTCGGTCGACGAGGCGGTGGACCGCCTGGCACACGGAGGCGTCGTGCTCCTCCGTGGAGGCACCTACGCCCAGCGGGTGATGCTGCGGGGCGTGCACCAGGTGACGATCCGCCCGTTCCGGCACGAGCACGTCATCCTCGACGGTGGTCCATTGACGCCTCCCCCCGATCGATCGGCGATGGTCACGATCGTGAACAGCTCCCGGGTGACGGTGAGCGGCCTGGACATCCGCAACTACGACACGACCTCGAAGTCGGCGATGCCGATCGGCATCTACGTGCACGGTGCGTCGTCGCACGTGACGCTGCGCCACAACCACGTGCACTCGATGGGGAACTACAACGGCACCCTGGGCAACTTCGACATCAACGCCCACGGCATCGCGGTGTACGGCGACCGCGCGCGGCACCCGATCGTCGATGTCACCATCAGTCACAACGAGGTCGACCACCTGGCCCTGGGTGCGAGCGAGTCCGTGGTCGTCAACGGCAACGTCAACCACTGGCGGATCACCTACAACCGGATCCACGACAACAACAACATCGGGATCGACGCCATCGGCTTCGAGCCGACCCTGAGCGGGCCGGCGCGTTACAGCCGGGCCAACCGCGCCCGCAACGGCGTCATCGCCGACAACGTGATCACGAACATCATCTCCCGGGGCAACCCGGCGTACTTCGAGGACGGCGGCTGGTGCAACTGCGCCGACGGCATCTACATCGACGGGGGCACGGCGATCCGGGTCGAGCGCAACCGGGTCCGGGGCAATGACATCGGCATCGAGGTGGCCGCCGAGAACGCCCGAGGCAGTGCCGACCACGTCGTGGTCGCGGACAACTTCATCACCCGGAGCGGCTACGTCGGGATCGCGACAGGGGGCTACTGCGACGGCAAGGGCGACTGTGGCGGCGTGGAGACCGGGCGAGCCTTCGCCAACCGGTTCCTGCACAACACCCTCTACGCCAACAACCAGTTCGCCGACGGGTCACCGGAGATCGTGGTCCAGTACCACGTCTCCCGCACCCTCTTCCAAGGGAACGTCGTACAGGCCACCGGCCCCGCTCACGCCCTCGTGGGGACCGTTCCGCGTGCTCAGGACGATGCCTCGGGCCGGATGCCCCGGCTCGACGGCAACCTCTACTACGCCTCGGGGGGCCGGGCGGCCCGGGCCTCCTTCGGCGTGCTCGGTGTCACCTACACCGGCTGGCAGGCCTACCGGACCGCCACCGGCCAGGACTCCCACAGCCGCTTCGCCGACCCCGACCTGAGACACCCCGCCCGTGGTGACCTCCACCTGCGCGCCCGCTCGCCTGCGATCGACGCCGGGCTCCCGGTTCGACCACATGAGGTGGGCCGCCGCGACATCGACGGTCAGCATCGCGTCCAGGGTCCGAGGATCGATGTCGGTGCCGATGAACGCCGATGAGCGCCGATGAGCGCCGATGATCGCGGATAAGGGTCCCACCGCTGACAGAAGCGGGTCGAACGCCATGACCGTTCCAGTGAAGGAGTACAGATGAAGAGTCGCCCACGCAGCTGGATGGTCGCGTTGCTCACCGCGGGTGCCCTGGCGCTCGCCGGATGCGGCGGCGGGGATGGGTCAGGCTCCGCCGGCGGGAAGACCAAGATCGTGGTCTGGGACGGCTACACCGACGCCCAGGGCAAGAGCTTCACGTCCCTGATCGACCAGTACAACAAGGAGCACCCCGACGTCGAGGTGACCCAGCTCGTGTCGAGCAGCGACCTGGTCCTGCAGAAGGTCCTCACCGCGGTGCGCGGCGGAACCCCACCCGACGTCGCGTACATGTTCGGGTCGTGGGCTCCCAACATCGCCAAGATCCCGCAAGTGGTCGACATGACCCCCTACGTCAAGCAGCCGGCCTGGAACTGGGACGACTTCTACGTGGGTGAGCGCCAGGCAGCGACCGTCGGCGACAAGATCGTCGGAGTACCGGCGCTCGTGGACAACCTGGCGATCGTCTACAACAAGAAGCTCTTCCAGCAGGCGGGGATCGACCCGCCGTCGCCGGACTGGACCTGGGACGACTTCCGGGCTGCGGCCAAGGCGTTGACCGACCCGTCGAAGAAGCAGTACGGCTGGATGATCCCTGCCGACGGCAGCGAAGACACGGTGTGGCACTACGACGCCATGCTCTGGGAGGCGGGCGGCGACATCCTGACCCCCGACAACACCAAGGCGGCGTTCAACTCCGACGCGGGGGTCGAGGCGCTGACCATGCTGCAGCAGATGGCGGTGACCGACCACTCGGTGTACCTCGACACCGCCAACACCAACGGCACCAAGCTGATGAACAGCGGCAAGATCGGGATGATGGTGACCGGACCGTGGGACCTCAGCTCGATCCCTGACATCGACTACGGCGTACAGGTGATGCCGGCGTTCGCCGACTCGAACGCGGGGCACCAGACGATCTCGGGCCCGGACAACTGGGTGGTCTTCGACAACGGCTCCGAGCGCAAGCAGGCGGCGGTCGACTTCGTGCAGTGGCTGACGGCGGCGGAGCAGGTGAAGGCGGACTCGCTGGCGACCGGTGACCTCCCCACGCGTACGTCGGTGGGGCAGGACGCGCCGTTCGTCAAGCAGCTGAACAAGAACCTGCCCGGCAGCTCGACGTTCGTGGCCAACCTGTCCAACGTGAAGAAGGTGCGCCCGGCGGTGGAGCAGTACCCCGCCATCTCGGAGGCGATGGGCCAGGCGATCGTGTCGGTGCTGCTGGGCAAGACTCAGCCGGCCGCCGCACTCGACCAGGCCGCCCAGGCGACCGACGCAGCCCTGAGCGGGAGCTAGGCGGCGATGGCCGAAGACGCCGTGGCCGGAGCCGGGAGCCGGCCGGGCGTGCTGCGGCGTCTGGGACGCTCCGAGAGCCTGACCGGGTGGTCCTTGGTGACCCCCGGTGCCCTGCTGATCGGTGTCTTCGGGCTGCTTCCGGTGCTGATGTCGCTGAAGCTGTCCTTCCAGAAGTCCGACCTGCTGACCCCGGAGACGCCGTGGGTCGGGACGAAGAACTACCGACAGCTCGCCGACGACCCGCGCTTCGCGGACGCGATCCAGCACACCATCGTCTACACCGCACTCTTCGTGCCCGGCACGATGCTGGTCGGTCTCCTGGTCGCGGCAGCCATGAACCGCTCGGTGCGCGGCATCGCGGTGTACCGCACCGCGGCGTACGTCACGATGGCGGTCTCGACGATCTCGGAGGGGATCATCTTCCTCTGGCTGACCGACCAGGACTACGGGCTGGTCAACGCCGCGCTGAACGCCGTGGGGATCAGCTCGCAGCCCTTCTTGTCGTCGCCGTCGCAGGCGCTGTACGTCATCGTCGCGATGACGATCTGGGGGTGGACCGGCTTCTCCGTCATCGTCTATCTCGCGGCGCTCCAAGGCGTCCCGGCCGAGCTCCACGAGGCGGCCGCCATCGACGGGGCGAGTGCGTTCACCCGGTTCCGCACCATCACGGTGCCGCTGCTCAGCCCCGCGAGCCTCTTCCTGGTGGTCTGGCTGACGATCAACGCGCTCCAGCTCTTCGACGAGGTCTGGCTCACGACCAAGGGCGGGCCGCTGCACGCCACCACGGTCATCGTGTACTACCTGTGGGACCAGGCGTTCGTCCAGTTCAACGCCGGGTACGCCGCGGCCATGGCGTACGCACTCTTCGTGGTCATCGTGGTGATCACGGCCCTGCAGTTCCGTCTCGCCCGGAAGCACGTGCACTACTCATGAGCGCCGCCGAGACCGAGTCGGGGCGCCGGCTGCGGCTGCCCTTCAGTCCCTGGCACCTCGTGCTCGTACCACTCACGTTCGTGCTGGTGGCGCCCCTGCTCTGGATGCTTCTCACGTCGCTGCAGACCACGGCCGAGGCCAACCGCTTCCCGCCGGTCCTGATCCCGCACCACTGGCGGTTCGCGAACTACGTCGACGCCTGGCACACCGCGCCGTTCGGCACGTTCTTCCTCAACAGTGCACTGGTCACGCTCGTGGTGGTGATCAGCAACCTCGTGGTGTGCAGCCTGGCCGGGTACGCCTTCGCCCGGGTGCGGTTCCTGGGACGCAAGGCTCTGTTCCTCACCCTGATGGCCACGCTGATGGTGCCGTTCCAGGTCACGATGATCCCGGTCTTCCTGATCGTGAAGTGGTTCGGCGACAACGTCTCGCCGTTCCTCGGGATCAACCACCTCGGCGCGCTGATGCTGCCGAACCTGGCGACCGCCTTCGGCATCTTCTTCCTCCGCCAGTTCTTCCAGACGGTCCCGGTCGAGCTCGAGGATGCCGCTCGCGTCGACGGCACGTCGCGGATCGGAGTGTTGTTCAAGATCGTGCTGCCGCTGTCGATGCCGGCCATGTCGACCCTGGCCGCGTTGACGATCCTCACCTCGTGGAACGACTTCCTGTGGCCGTTGATCGTGATCACCAGCCAGGACCAGATGACCGTCCCGCTGGGCCTCAGCTACTTCCAGGGTGCCCACTCGACGAACTGGCCGCTGCTGATGGCCGGCAACGTGATGAGCCTGCTGCCGATGCTCGTCGTCTTCGTGGTCGCGCAGCGGTACTTCGTCCAGTCGGTGGCAGGAACGGGGTTGAAGGGCTGATGGCCGAAGTGGAGTACGTCGGAGTCTCCCGCCGTTTCGGCGCTGACGTGGTGGCGTTGAAGGGGCTCGACCTGGCCGTCGCGGACGGGGAGTTCCTGATCCTGGTCGGACCTTCGGGGTGCGGCAAGAGCACCGCGTTGCGACTCCTCGCCGGCCTCGACAAGCCGACCTCGGGGGAGATCAAGATCGCCGGCCGGCCGGTCACACGGCTGGGACCGGGGGAGCGCGACATCGCGATGGTGTTCCAGAACTACGCGCTCTACCCCCACATGAGCGTCTACCAGAACCTCGCCTACGGGCTCCGTCAGCGCCGTACGCCCCGGGCCGAGATCGACCGTCGGGTGCGCGAGACGGCGGTCCTGCTCGACATCGACCGGCTGCTGGACCGCAAGCCCGGCCAGCTCTCGGGTGGCCAGCGGCAGCGGGTGGCCATGGGTCGTGCGCTCGTACGCCGGCCCCAGGCGTTCCTGCTCGACGAGCCGTTGTCCAACCTCGACGCGAAGCTGCGGACCCAGGTACGCGGGGACCTCAAGCGCCTGCACCGCGAGCTGCCGGTGACCTCGATCTACGTGACCCACGACCAGGTGGAGGCGATGACGCTGGGTGACCGGATCTGCGTGATGTCGAACGGCGAGGTCCAGCAGATCGGCACGACGGACGACATCTACAACCGGCCGGCCAACACGTTCGTCGCGGGGTTCATGGGAAGCCCTCCGATGAACCTCCTCCCGGCCGTCGTGCACGAGGGGATCGTCCGGGTCGCCGGTGTGGAGGTGGCTCGGGTCTCGTCTCCCGACCGTCCGGTGATCCTCGGCGTGCGGCCCGAGGACCTCCTCATCGGGTCTCCGGGTGCCGACTCCACAGTCCCGGCCCGGGTCGACGTCTGCGAACCGCTGGGCAGCCACGTGCTCGTCCACGCACTCGTGGACGCCGCACCTGAGCAGGGCTCGTCGGGCGGCGACCCGACGAGCGTGATCGTCCACGCGCCGCCGGGCACGTTCTTCGACGCCGGTGCCCGGGTCGGCCTCACCTTCTCGCCGGCGAAGTCCCACCTCTTCGATGCCGAGACCGGCGCCGCCGACCTCACGCCCGAGCGCATCGGCCTGTCGTGACCGATCACGAGAAGGCCCGTGGCCGGGGTTATGTGTCGTCGGCCGAGATGACCTCGACGTCGGCGGCCTCGGCCGCGGCTCGCATCGCCGGCTCGATCCCGGAGTCCGTGACCAGGGTGTCGATCATCTCCGTGCCACAGATCCGGGCGAAGGTGACCTTGCCGATCTTGCTGCTGTCCGCGATCACGACCGTGCGTGCCGTCTGCCCGATGAAGGCGAGATCGGTGTGCGCTTCCATCTCGTCGTGGGTCGTGCATCCCTCGGCCACGGTGAACCCGTCGGTCCCGATGAAGGCGACGTCCAAGTGGTAGTGAGCGATCATCGCCTCGGCGGCCGGACCCACCAGCTCGTACGACGCGTGCCGGGCGTTGCCCCCCACCACGACGAGCCGGATGTTGGGGCGGGAGACGAGCTCGGCGGCGATGTTCAGCGCGTTCGTGACGACGGTGAGACCACGTCGGTCGGCGAGCGCGCGGGCCACCTCGGTGGCCGTCGTACCTCCGGTCATGCCGACGACGTCCCCGTCGCGGACCAGGCCGGCCGAGGCCAGGCCGATCGCACGCTTCTCCCGGTGCTGCCGCGAGGCCTTGTACTGGATCGGCAGCTCGAGACCGGCGGGGCGGGGCAGCGCGCCGCCGTGGGTACGACGTACCAGGCCCTGGTCGTGCAGGGTCTGGAGGTCCCGGCGGACCGTCGCCGCGGAAACCGCGAACTCCTGCGCCAGACCGACCACGTCGACGCTGCCGTTCTCGGCCACCCGGTCGAGGATCTCGCCCAATCTCTCGGCCTTCACACGCTCATCCTAGATGCCCATCTGGGGCGAAATGAGCATTTCCGCGCACTGATCGATGGAGACACGGCCGCATGAACCGCCATCTCGACGCCGTGGTGCGCTCCCACCGCGACCACCGTCCCGCCGGCATCACGTCGGTCTGCTCGGCCCATCCGCTCGTGATCGAGGCCGCCCTCGCACAGGCCGTGGGCGATCGGACCCCGGTGCTCATCGAGGCCACCTCGAACCAGGTCGACCAGTTCGGGGGCTACACCGGCCTCCGGCCGGCCGACTTCCGAGCCCTGGTCGAGGACATCGCGCGCCGGCTCGGGCTCCCCACGGAGGACCTGGTGCTCGGTGGGGACCACCTCGGCCCCCACCGATGGCGCGACCAGCCCGCGGAGACCGCGATGTCGCACGCCGAGGACCTGGTCCGCTGCTACGTCGAGGCCGGGTACACCAAGCTCCACCTCGACTGCAGCTACCCCTGTGCCGACGACCCGGGGTCGCTCGAGGGCGAGGTGATGGCGACCCGCGCCGCGCGGATGCTGGTGGCCGCGGAGGACGAAGCTGCGCGAGCCGGCCTGACCGGGGAGCTCCGCTACGTGATCGGCACCGAGGTGCCGGTGCCGGGTGGTGCCGACCACGAGATCACGGGGCTGGTGCCCACGACGCGCGACTCGGCCCGCGCCACCCTGGACCATCACAAGGACGCGTTCGCGGCGGTCGGCCGCGGCGACGTCTGGCCGCAGGTGATGGCCCTGGTCGTGCAGCCCGGCGTGGAGTTCGACCACGTCAGGGTGTTCGACTACGACTCGGAGGCGACGCGCTCGCTGCGCACGGCTCTCGACGACGAGCCGGCCATGGTCTTCGAGGCGCACTCGACCGACTACCAGACCCTCGAGGCACTCACCACTCTGGTGACCGACGGCTGGGGTGTGCTCAAGGTCGGCCCCGGTCTGACCTTCGCGATGCGCGAGGCGCTGTTCGCACTCGCGGCGATCGAGGCGGAGCTGCTGCCGGTCGCCGCGTGCTCGAGATTGCCCGCGGTGGTGGAGGCCCGGATGCTCGCGCGCCCGGAGCAGTGGGCGGGCTACTACGCCGGCACCCCGGAGGAGCAGGCGCTCGCCCGGCGCTACAGCTACAGCGACCGGATGCGCTACTACTGGCCGGAACTCGAGATCGAGATGGCGGTCGCGACGCTGCTGGAGAACCTCACGAACCGCGGCATCCCCGACCCGCTCCTGAGCGCCTTCCTCCCCGACCAGTACGCACGCGTCCGTTCGGACGGGCTCGCACGTGCACCCCGGGCCCTGGTCCTCGACCGGGTGCGCGACGTGCTGCGCACCTACGCCACGGCCGTCACGCCCCACTGACCCGCCGAAGTGGGCCCTCTCCGCGGCCGAAGTGGGCCCTCTCCGCGGCCGAAGTGGGACATCTCCGCGACGAACGCCGGGAGAATCGCCACCTCGACACGGGGGAATCGCCACTTCGGCGGTGGGGAACTGACACCTGGGCGCGGGAGATGGCCCACCTCGGGCTAGGTGGGTCCGAGTCGTCCCAGGAAGCGGTCCGCATCGACGACCACGCGGGTCACCTCGCCGGTGCCGACCACGTGGCCCCCGTCAGCCTCTCGGGCGACGACGCTGAACCGGGAGAGCCGGCCGTCGCGGAAGACCGGTGTGGCCGTCACCTCGAGGAGTACGCCGACCCGGCTCCCGCGCGTGTGCTCGAGGGTCACCCGCGTGCCGACAGAGGTCTCGCCCTTGCCGAGCTCGGGCTCGATCGCGGCGCAGGTGACGGCCTCGCACCACGCCAGCAGCCGCGGCGTACCGAGGACCGGGAGGCTGCCCGACCCGAGCGCCGCGGCGGTGTCGTCGTCGGTGACGGTGAACGTCAGCGTGGTCGTCACGGCCGCAGCTCGAGGCGGTACGCGATCAGGTGCACCTGGTCGGTGGGGGACCAGTCCAGCTCGGGCGCGCGGACGAACCCGACTGCCTCGTAGATGCGGTGAGCCGATGTCATCACCGGCAGGGTCGACATCACGATCGCGGGAGCGCTGTCACGCCGGAACCGGTTCACGACGAGGTCCACCAACGCCGCGCCGATGCCCTGCCCGCGTGCGGTGGGTGCCACGGCCAGCATCCGGAACTCGCCCTCTCCCGGCTTCGAGATCTCCCGCCACGGCGACCCGTCCGGACAGATCGTCACGGTGCCGACGACCTCGTCGGAGTCGTCCCGGGTCGCGACCCAGACCTCCGCCTCGCGGTCGCGCCGCGCCGTGTCGCGCAGGTGCTCGACGTAGTCATCCACGTCGCCCTCGGTGAAGTCGGCGTACGCCGCGAGCGTGACCTCGCCGGCCGCGGGGAGGTCCTCCGGTCGAGCCCGTCGGATGCGCATCAGACGCCGAAGGTGTTCCGCGGGTAGGCGGCGTTCACGTCCGTGATCACGTTCACCAGGTACGGCGCGCCCGCGGCGAACGCGCGGTCCATGGCCGGGCCGATCTCCTTCGGGTCGGTCACGGTCTCGCCGGCGCCACCGAGCGCCCTGACCACCTCGTCGTACCGCGTCTGCTGGGCCAGGTCGGCGGCGACGTCGTAGCCGTAGATCATCTGCATCGGACCCTTCTCCAGCCCCCAGGCGGAGTTGTTGCCCATCACCATGACCACGGGCAGGTCGTGCCGGACCAGGGTGTCGACGTCCATCAACGAGAAGCCGGCCGCGCCGTCGCCGAGCAGCAGCACGACCTGCGACGAGGGCCGGGCCAGGCGCGCGGCGATCGCGGCGCCGAGGCCGGCCCCGAGGCAGCCGTACGGGCCGGGATCGAGCCAGCCCCCGGGGCGTTTCGGCTCGACGTACTTGCCGGCGAAGCTGACGAAGTCGCCGCCGTCGCCGATCACGACCGCGTCGTCGGCGAGGCGGGGGAGCAGCTCGCCGTAGATGCGCGCCGGATGGATCGGGTCGGCCTCGGCGGTCAGCAGCTCGGCGTCGCGAGCCGCGGCCCCCTTCACCGTCGCCTGGAGGTCCTCGACCCAGGCCTTCCACGCCGAGAGGTCGGTGCGCTCCAGCGCCGCCGCCAGACCGCGGGCCACCGAGGACAGGTCGCCCGACACGGAGTCGGCCAGCGCCGCGTGCTGTGCGACCTGGCCGGGCGAGTCGGCGATGTGTACGACGCGCGCGGGCTGGGTCTCGTCCTTGCCGCCGAACACGCCGTACCCGAGCCGGAAGTCGAGCGGCGTTCCGACCACGACGACCAGGTCCGCGGCGTTCAGCGCCTTGCCGCGGGCCTTGGTCACCAGCAGCGGGTGGCCGCCGGGCACGATGCCGCGACCCATCCCGTTGGTGATGGCCGGGACGCCGACCGACTCCACCAGGTCGAGGGCGGCCTGCTCGGCGCCGTCGGCCCAGACGTCGGTTCCGAGGATCAGGACCGGTCGCTCGGCGTCGCCCAGCTGGCGGGCGATCCGCTCGATCGCGTCGGTGTCGGGCCCTGCGCCGCGGTCGCGGTGCCCGGACGGCACGGTCGCCGTGGCCTGGTTGAAGAACTCGTCCATGGGGACGTCGACGAACACCGGGCCGCGGTGGGACGACCCGGCCAGCCGGAACGCCTCGTCGAACCCGGTGGTCACCTCGGCCGCGGTCGGGATGGTCCGCGCGCTCTTCGTGATCGAGGCGACGATCGGGGGCTGGTCCAGCTCCTGGAGGCTGCCGCTGCCCCAGCGGTTCTGCGGTGCGCGACCGCCCACGACGACCATCGGCGACCCGGCGAACTGCGCCTGCGCGATCGCGCTGACGCCATTGGTCACACCGGGGCCGGCCGTCAGCACGGCCAAGCCGGGCACCCGGGTGAGCTTGCCGGTGGCCTCGGCCGCGAACGCCGCGGTCTGCTCGTGGCGTACGTCGAGGATCCGCATCGGAGGGTCGGCCTTGACCGCTCCGTCGTACATCGGGAAGACGTGGGCGCCGGACAGCGTGAACAGGGTCTCCACGCCGTGCGCCCGGGCGACGGCCACGGCCAGCTCACCGGCGTGACCGCTCGTCAGGGGGCCGGACTCGGGTTCGCTCATGAAGGGCAGGTTACCGACCGGTCACCTCGCGCCGGAGGTACGTCGCATTCGTGCTGCGCAGGGCGGCGACCAGCTCGAGCAGGAGGTCGGCCCGGACGTCGATCGGCTCGGGAGCCAGCGCGACCTGGATGTGCAAGGCACGCAGGAAGGCCTCGGGGTTGGCGGTGGTGAGGTAGGGATCGTGCTCGGTGGAGCCGGTGGGCGTGGCCGCCGCGGTCAGCCGGGCCAACCAGGGCTCGATGATCCGCAGCGGCACGAGACGACGCCGGAGGATGGTCATGGTCGCGAGCGCGAGGCGGTCGGGCTCGCCACTCGTGAGCGGTACGGGCGTCTCGAGCAGCAGGCGGTCGGCGATCACGTCGAGCAGCACCGTCAGCTCGTTGAGCCCGAAGTGCGGTGACTCGGCGAGCATACCGACGGCGTCTGCACCATGGGCGACGGCGTGCGCCCAGCCCCGCCCGGGGATGAAGCCACGGACGTCGCGCTCGCGCACCAGCCAGCCTGTGACGCGGTCGCCCCAGTCGAGGATCTTCGCGGGCGGGAGGAGCGACCTTGCGTTGTCGCGCTCGATGCACTCCGCGAGCACCAGTGCGGAGAAGCTGCGCCGGAAGACCGAGTCGGTGCCCGACTCTCCGAGCCCCTGAATGAGTCCGGCGGCCATGCCGTCGCCCAGCCCGGAGAGGAGGTCGTCGTACACGCCCTCGGAGATCCAGGTGGCGAGGATCGGGTAGGCGGTCTCGTCGCGCTCGACCGGATCGATCGAGCCGAGCATCGTGGTGAGCTCAGCGGTGAGGTCGGCCAGCGGCCGGTCGGTCGGCACCTTCATCTCGGCGGACCGGACCTGCTGCCAGTACGCCGTCGACATGTCACCCATCCTGCCAGCCGCCGCGGACCCGGCCGTCGGCAGTCGCCACCCCGCTTACGCTGGGCCGGTGCCGTCCCTGCTGGAGCTGGTCCGCAGCCACACCGACCTCGAAGCGGACGACGTCGGCGTGCTCCAGCTGCTGATGGCCGACTGGCAGATCATCGCGGACCTGTCCTTCGCCGACCTGGTCTTGTGGCTCCCTGATCGCGGGGGAGAGGGCTTCTGGGCCGCCGCCCAGATGCGGCCGACGACCGGACCGACGGCGTACGTCGACGACATCGTCGGGAGCTTCGTCCCGGCCGGACGCCGACCCATGCTCGACCGCGCGTACGCCGACGCCCGGCTGGTCCGCGAGGGAGACCCGGAGTGGCGTGACGACGTCCCCGTGCGGGTCGAGACGATCCCGGTTCCGAGGGGTGGTCGGGTGATCGCGGTCATCGCCCGCAGCACGAACCTCCTCGGGGTCCGCACCCCGAGCCGGCTCGAGCTGTCCTACCTCCAGAGTGCCGCCGACCTGACCGCGATGATCGCCACGGGCGACTTCCCGCCGGCCGCGCAGCGCAGCGCGCACGCCGACTCGCCCCGCGTCGGGGACGGGTTCGTCCGGGTCGACGAGCGGGGCCTGGTCACCTACGCCAGCCCGAACGCCCTCTCGGTCTACCGGCGCCTCGGCTGGTCCGGCGACCTCGACGGCCACGTCCTCGCCGACGTCACCCGGGAGCTGGTGCCACCGCGCCGCCGACCAGATGAGGAGACCCTCAGCGCGGTGCTCGGCGGTCGGGTGCACCGCGACACGGAGGTCGGTGACGACCAGGTGTCGTTGATCGTCCGGGCCATCCCGCTCCGGGCGCGTGGTGGCCACGTCGGTGCCCTCGTGCTGGTGCGCGACGTCACCGACATCCGCCGCCGCGACCGCGAGCTGGTGACCAAGGACGCGACGATCCGCGAGATCCACCACCGCGTGAAGAACAACCTGCAGACGGTCGCCGCGCTGCTGCGGCTCCAGGCACGCCGGATCGGCTCCGACGAGGCCCGGGCCGCCCTCGAGGAGGCGGTACGCCGGGTCGGGTCGATCGCGATCGTCCACGAGACCCTCAGCCAGGAGGTGCTCGACGAGGTCGCCTTCGACGAGATCGCCGACCGGCTCGGCGCGATGGTCACCGATGTGGGTGCCGGGCCGGACGGCCCCCACGACCGGCCCGTCGTACACCGGGAGGGCTCGTTCGGGCTGCTGCCCAACGAGACGGCCACCGCACTGGCGATGGTGCTCACCGAGCTGCTCCAGAACGCCGTTGAGCACGGCTACCCGGGTCAGCAGGCGGGCACCATCTGTGTCGCCCCGGAGCGGATCGCGGGTCGGTTGCGGGTCACCGTCGACGACGACGGGGTCGGCCTTCCGGACGGGTTCGACCCCGAGATGTCACCGAACCTCGGGCTGTCGATCGTGCGGACCCTGGTCGAGTCGGAGCTGGGCGGGCTGCTGGAGCTGCGGTCCGGCCCGGGCGTCGGGGCGCGCGCAGTGGTCGACGTACCTCTCGACCCAGGGTGAGCCGGTGTGTGAGCCGAGTCAGGCGGTGCGCACGCGTGCGCGGGAGCTCCGACGCTTCAGCGCCCGGCGCTCGTCCTCGCTGAGGCCGCCCCAGACTCCGTGGTCCTGTCCGGCCTCGAGGGCCCACTGAAGGCACTGTTCGCGCACCTCACAGCGTCGGCACACCTGCTTGGCCTCCTCGATCTGGAGGATGGCCGGTCCGGTGTTGCCGATGGGGAAGAACAGCTCTGGGTCCTCGTCGAGGCAGGCGGAGCGGTCGCGCCAATCCATGGCTTTCGCAGAACTCTCTTTCACAAGGGGGACAGCATCAGGGCGCGCGGATGTGAATCCATTCACGAGCGCGTCTCCACAGTGGCAAGGTTTGCATCGGGAGACAACCATTTTCGCTGGTCAGTTTTGTCACAGGCCCGGACACCGTCGACCCCCCGTCCACCCATCGGTCTCCCGCACCCGGGCCGTACCCTGACGTTCGTGCCTGACACCCCCGGCCGATCCCGGCCGTCGCCGCTGGTGGTCGCGGCGAGCCTGACGGCGGTCGAGGGCCTCCTGGTGCTCGCATACGGCGTACTGCTCGCCGCCGACATCCACGCCGACCGGGCGGCGATGGGCGTGACCACGTCGCTGTTCTTCATCCTGCTCGGCGCAGCGCTGATCGCGTGCGCCTGGTCCGTCGTCCACGGGCGCACCTGGGCCCGGAGCCCGCTCGTGGTGACCCAGGTGCTGGCCCTGGGGCTGGCCTGGAACTTCCTGGGCGGCAGCACGACCTGGGTATCGGTCGTGCTGGCCCTGATCGCGGTCGTGGTGCTCGTCGGCCTCCTCCACCCGGCCAGCGTCGAGGCGCTGTCGGATCGGCGCGACGACGCCTCGTAGCTCCCCGACCTGCGGGTCAGACCGACTCCCGGAGCGAGCTGCGCAGCTGATCCAGGGTCCGGCTCAGCAGTCGCGACACGTGCATCTGACTGACCCCGATCTCGGCCGCGATCTCCGACTGCGTCTTGTTCTTGAAGAAGCGCAGCAGCAGGATCCGCTTCTCGCGGCTGGGCAACGCCTCGATCAACGGCTTGATCGACTCCCGGATCTCGATCTGCTCGAGGTCCTCATCGTCGAGCCCCATGATCTCCAGCATCGAGACGCCGCCGTCCTCCCCGCTGTCGTCGGTGGCGTCCAGGCTCAGCGTCGAGTAGGCGTTGCTCGACTCGATGCCCTCCACGATCTCCTCCACCGAGCAGCCCATCGCCTCGGCCAGCTCGCGGGGCGTCGGCGACCGGCCGAGGAGCTGGGTCAGCTCCGCGGTCGTGGCGGCGATCTGCATCCGAAGCTCCTGGAGCCGGCGCGGCACGCGGATCGCCCAGCCCTTGTCGCGGAAGTGGCGCTTGATCTCGCCGATGATCGTCGGCGTCGCGTACGTCGAGAACTCGACGCCGCGGGCGAGGTCGAACCGGTCGACCGACTTGATGAGTCCGATGGTGCCGACCTGCACCAGGTCCTCGAACGGCTCCCCGCGGTTGCGGAACCGTCGGGCACAGTGCTCGACCAGCGGCAGGTGCAGGGCGACCAGGCCGTCGCGGGCCGCGAGCCGGGACGCCTCCAGCGTCGAGGTGTCGCGGAACTGGGCGAACAGCCGCGCGTTCTGTTCGCGCGTGCCGTCCATCCGGCCCGGGACGGCGCCCCCGCTCAGGTCCGACCCTGGGGGCCGGGGCCCCGAGCCCCGGTCGATCGCCATCTCAGCCGCCGGCTCCCTGACGTCCGTCACTGAGAGCCAGGCTGGAGTCCATCGAGAACGTGACCTCGAGCCGGTGGTCGTCTGCGTCCACGGCGGCCCCCGCGGTCAGGGTGCTGAGCACCTGCCAGGCGAAGCTCTCGTAGTCGAGCCCGGCACGGCTCGCGGTCTCGACCCGCACCGCCACCGTCAGCGTGCCCGGCGTCTGCCGGAACTCCGCCTCGAGGGCGGCCCCGGGTGTCGCGACCGGCAGCACCAGGGCACAGGCCTCCCCGACCGCGATGCGCAGGTCCTCGATGTCGTCGACGGTGAAGTCGAGCCGCGCGGCGAGGCCCGCGGTCATCGTCCGGAGCACCGAGACGTAGGCGCCGTCGGCCGGGATTCGCAGCGAGACGTCGGCCTTCACGGGTGCGGGGCGGTCCATCGCGAGCCTTCCGGGGAACTGGTGACCGGTCGTCACCCTAGCCGTGCCCGATGCCCCTTGCGGCAAACATCGCGCAACACCCGAACAGGTAAACCGGTGCCCGGCTCCGTCGGAACCTCGCGGTCTATCACTGGGTCAGTGCCGAGCCCCGGTGAGGCGACCTACCAGATCGTCTCGAAGCCTTGAGCTTCGCTCAAGCCTTCTTGGTCTCCTTGTGGGCCAGCCTGGACGGTCGTTGGTGGCAGTCGGTGGCGCATGCGGGCTGACCTGCGGTTATGACTTGGGTGATGTCGGAAGCCGTTGGTCGTCCGCGAACTTCTTGCGGACTTTCTGCGGACTAAATGGTCGTTCATGGCATCGCTAGATTCCGGAATGCCTGGCGTTCGACGCGACGGGCGTCGTGCCAGCGGCCGGCGCCGTCGGCAGCGGCTCCGAGCGGCGCGTATCGGGCGCACTCCGGACGCCAGAGCTGGCGACAAGAAGTCCGCATGGACCCGCGTCGAACCGCCCAGAATGGGCTGCGCCTGACTGGGGCGAATCGGCGCCTTTCGGACCGGGCTAGTCAGTTGATCCTGGTCACACGCCCTAGCCCGCCAGCCGCGGGTCGCGGAGCACCCGACGGACGGGCGTGGGGGCAGGCGTTGCCGCGGACCCTGGGCGCCGCCGTCCTTCCGGACTCGGCGCTGGAGCGTCGTGTGTCACTTTTGATGAGTGACCGGCACGACG